>DAITMG010000001.1:0-7222 GCA_036835265.1 Erythrobacter sp.
ATCTCGCTGGTCGAGGCGATCGAGCCCAGCTCCGATGAAGCCGGCGGCACCTATCTCCTCTCCGAACGGCAGGTCAAAGCGATCCTCGATCTGCGGCTTCATCGCCTGACCGCGCTCGGCCGTGACGAGATCGGCGACGAACTCAAGGAGCTGGCGGATCAGATCGAGGAATTGCTCTCGATCCTGGCGGACCGGGTAAAGCTCTACGCGGTGATGCGCGCCGAACTCGAGGAGGTGCGCGCCACCTATGCGACGCCGCGCCTATCGGAAATCGCCCCCGCCTGGGATGGGCTCGAAGATGAGGACCTGATCGAGCGCGAGGACATGGTCGTGACCGTCACGCACGGCGGCTACATCAAGCGCACCGCGCTCGTCACCTTCCGCGCGCAAGGCCGCGGCGGCAAGGGCCGGTCAGGCATGGCGACCAAAAACGAGGATGCCGTCACCGAACTGTTTGTCACCTCGACGCACAACCCGGTGCTGTTTTTCACCAACACCGGCCGCGTCTATCGCCTCAAGGTCTGGAAGTTGCCCGAAGGGGGGCCGCAGACGCGCGGGCGCCCGATGGTCAACCTGCTGCCGCTGGGCGAGGACGAATATGTCACCAACGTCTTGCCGCTGCCCGAAGACGAGACGCTGTGGGCAAAGCTCAACATCGTGTTCGCGACGCGCCAGGGCATGATCCGGCGCAATTCGATGGATGCCTTCACGAATGTCCCCTCGAATGGCAAATATGCCATGGGCTTCGTCGAGGGCTCGGGCGACCGGCTCATTGGCGTTGCCCTGCTTGATGAAGGCCAGGAGATCTTCCTCGCTTCCAACACGGGCAAGGCGATCCGGTTTGCCGCGAAAGACGCGCGCGAGACCAAGAGCCGCACCGGGATCGGCGTCCAGGGTATGGGGCCAAAGGGCAAGATCGAGGTGGTGAGCCTCGCAGCGCTCAATCCGGCCGGGGCGAGCATTGACGAGCGCGAAGCCTATCTGCGCGCAGCGCCGTGGAAGAACAACGCGGCCGAGCCCGAGCTTTCGCCAGAACGAATGATTGAATTGGCCGACAGCGAGGAGTTCATCCTCACGATCTGCGCACGCGGATATGGCAAGATCAGCTCCGCTTACGAATACCGCAGGACCGGGCGCGGCGGCAAAGGCGTGGTCAATATCGGGGCCCCCGAGAGCGACCCCAACCGCAACGGTCCCGTCGTCGCCAGCTTCCCTGTGCGCCATGGCGATCAGGTCATGCTGGTGACCGACCAGGGCAAGCTCATCCGGCTCGCGATCGATTTTCGCCACCTCGTCGAGCGTGGTTACGAGGACAATCTCGGCCTCCCGATCATCGGGCGCGGCTCGTCGGGCGTGCGTCTGTTCAACGTCGCCGATAACGAACAGATCGTCAGCGTCGCGCGCATCGACGAAACCGAAGAGCCCGAGAACGAAGCGGAAATCGCGGTGATCGAGGAAATCGTCGAACGGCGCGGCGGCGGAGACGAGACGAGCCCGGACACGACCGCTCATTCCGACAAGAACATCGAGGACGAACCCGGCGGCTAGGCTCCGGCCGAAACGGCGGGGCTCGCGCGCGCTACCGAGGCTGCGCGAAGTGTCTGAACGATTCCGGTCGCGATCAGGAACTGCGCGAGATAATAGCTCGGCCAGATCAGCGCATCGGCAAACGGGCCCGGATCGAACGGTCCGTTGCGCGCGAAGATCAGCCAGTCGCTGAAGATGAACAGCACCGCACCCAGCCCGACCCGCCCCTTGGGAAAGCTGCTCATCCAGGCAAACGCGCCCATCAGGCCCAGGCTGAGCGCATAGATCGCGATCAACGGGTTACCGCTCACCGCATAAGCGACAAGCGGCGTCAGCACGAGCAGCGCGAGCGCAATCGCGCGATCGGTGGCGACCGGCGGCGACTCGCGCCGACGCCAATAGAGGCAGCAGGCGACCAGGTGCGAAAGGAGGAAGACCGCGCCGCCCACGCGAAAGTTGATCTCCAGCACCATGTCGGCTGCCGCCGCCAATGCCAGCGTGAGAACCAGCAACGCGCCATCGAGCCCGCGCGTGCGCCGCATGGCATAGATCGTCAGAAAGCCGACGCCGGCCCCCTTCAGAAGGATCAGCCAAATTCCGCCGATCGGGTTGTTCCAGAGGAAATAATATACCGCGGATGCAGCGATGCTTGCAGCGATCCACGGGCGGTGCTCGATCAGTGCTTTATGCGCCATGTGTGCGAGCCTGTTCCCTCGTTCGTCGCGACGCGAGCTTCGCGCCCTTGCAGCGCCGCTAACACGCAACTAGGTCTGGCGCCAACATGGTTCATCAGGTTCACATCATCGGCGGCGGCCTTGCAGGCTCCGAAGCCGCCTGGCAATTGGCGACGCGCGGGGTCAAGGTGCGCCTGTCGGAAATGCGCGGCGCCCCGGCGGAATGGGGGGGCGAGATGACGCCCGCGCACCAGACCGACGGGCTTGCTGAACTGGTCTGTTCGAACTCGTTCCGCTCTGACGATGATTGCAAGAACGCAGTCGGCCTGTTGCACCACGAGATGCGCGCGCTCGGCAGTCTCGTCATGCGCGCAGGCGAAATCGCGCGGGTCCCTGCCGGAAGCGCGATGGCAGTCGATCGCGACCTGTTCAGCGCCGAGGTTCAAAAGGCGCTCTCGCAGCATCCCAACATCACGATCGTGCGCGAGCGCGTGGATCAATTGCCGGCCTCCGGGCTCACCATCGTTGCCACGGGCCCGCTCACCGCCGCGAGCCTTGCCAGCAGCATCGTGGCGGCAACCGGCGAAGAACGGCTCGCCTTCTTCGATGCGATCGCTCCAATCATTCACCGCGATTCGATCGACCTGTCCAAGTGTTGGATCCAGTCGCGCTGGAACAAGCGCACCGCAGCCTCGAACGAAGGCGGCGACTATATCAATTGCCCGATGACTAAGGAGCAATATCTCTCCTTCCACTCCGGTCTGATTGCAGGCGAGAAGACCGAGTTTAAGGAGTGGGAGAAGGACACGCCCTATTTCGACGGCTGCATGCCGATCGAGGTAATGGCCGAGCGCGGGGTCGAAACCTTGCGCTATGGCCCAATGAAGGGCGTGGGGCTGGACAATCCGTTCGATACGACGCCCGAGTTTCCGCAGGGGCGCTGGCCGTATGCCGTGGTTCAACTGAGGCAGGACAACAAGCTTGGCACGCTGTGGAACATGGTCGGCTTCCAGACCAAGCTCAAATATGGTGCGCAGATCGAGTTGTTTCGCACCATTCCGGGGCTCGAGAACGCGGAATTTGCGCGCCTTGGCGGGCTCCACCGCAACACGTTCCTGAATTCCCCGCAAGTGCTCGACCGCCAGTTGCGCTTGACGGCGGCGGCGCATATCCGCTTTGCAGGCCAGGTGACCGGATGCGAGGGCTATGTCGAAAGCGCCGCGATCGGGCTTGTCGCAGGGATGATGGCGGCGAACGAGCTGGCCGGGCGTGAGTGGCACGCTTTGCCTGCGACGACCGCGCTCGGCGCGCTGCTGAGCCACATCACCGGCGATGCCGAGGCTGAGACCTTCCAGCCGATGAACGTCAATTTCGGCCTGTTTCCCCCGCTTCACGAGGTCGGCAAGAAGGTGCGCAAGGAGGCCTACACCTCTCGCGCCAAGGCTGATCTTGCGCGCTGGATCGCTGAAGCGCGCGAGACCGTACCCGCCTGAGCGTGGCGCGGCGGGTCAGCACTTGCAGGCGGGTTTTTTCTTCTTCGGCTTGGGAGCGGTGGTGGCGAATTCGGCAGGAGTGAGGCGATCATCGCCGTTCTTGTCAGCGGCCTCGAAGCGCTTGACCGTGGTCACGGCCCATTCCTCGAAGGTCAGCAGGTTGTTCCCGTCCACATCAAGCTTGCGGAATGCCTCGGTGCGGGTGGAGAGCATTTCGTTGCGCGTGATGATCCGGTCACGATTGCGATCGTAGCGGAAAAAGCGCGTTTCCTCGCGCGAAAGCTCGCTGGTGGTGGGCGGCTCGGGCCCCTTGAGATCGCCGGGGTCGACCTCGGGCAAATCGTCTGGCGCAGGGCCCTCCTCTACCGGAGGAGGCGGCGGTGCATTTTCCTCGACCTGAGCGCGCCCCTGCCACCACAAGGTGCCAACGCCCGCGAGCGCCAACCCTACAAAAACCCCTAGAATTGCCTGACGCATCCTTGCCCCGCCCCGGTGTGACCCAACAGTCTGCTCGCTCCGCTTTGGCACCAGTCGGCCCGAGGAGCACAGGTGCAAGGATAGCGCAATTCAGCGGCCCAGCAAGCTAGCCCGCATCGCCGTCAGGGCAGCGCCTCGCCCGTTCATCAGCGGCCTCGCGCCCCGCTTTAACGCGCGGTGGCCGAGCGCCCCCAGGACCGCCAGGCCGCGCGCCTCGCGCGTCAGGACAATGCGCTCGGCTCCCGCCTCGAGGCCCAGCATTATCAGCATGTCGCGCTCTGCCTCATTCGAGACGTTCGCGGCCAGATCAGCCAACGCCCAGCATCGCGCTGCCGCCATGAATGCGTTGCTTTGCGCGTCAAGCTGCGTTGCCTCATCATAGACTGCGGTGAGCGCCGCGCCTCGCCCCTCGGCGAATGCCCGCGCGTCCTCTGCCGCCAGAGGGCCATCCTTGAGCAGCTGCTCCCAGCCATCGACGAGGCGACCCAAGGCCGCCTCGCGGCCCAGCAAATGCTCCCCGACGCCATCGAGCACGAGGTCGCCGCGTGGGCGCTCTTCGGGGGAGCGCCCGAGCGCTTCGCGCCACCAGGCGAGGCGCAGCTGGCCTAGCATCATTTCGCTTGTGGCCGAGACAATCCGGGCAAGCCGCCGGTCCAGCCGGAAAAACGTTGCAAGCGGGTCGCGCAGGCGGGTGGGCGTGTGGATCAGCGCCAGTCGCGCTTCCTCGCTCAGTTCGTCGTCGCTCCGGGGGTCGGGATCGGGCATGCCCAAGGGCTAGGCCGGTCTTTTCCTCGTCAAGTCAAGCCCGGGCCAGTGCAGACCGCAGCAGGAGTTTTCGGGCTCAGGAGCAGGTCTTGGGGTCGACGCCGGTGACCGGCGTTATGCGCATCAGGGCGCCGCCCCGGGTCCGGTACATCGCCCGTTCTTCGAAAATCGCATTTGGGGGCAGGAACCTGCTGACGATATCGGCGCTCACGATCGGGTCATAAGGGAAGAAGACCTCGGCGATCACGACCATCTGGTTTTGCGTCAGCTGGATGTCGTTGGGAAGGTCCACCTCATCGCCTTCCGAGACATCCTCAGAGCCCGTCCACTCTTCGCCGAACGCGCTTTCGTAGCTATCTTTGACGCTGCAACGCTGCCAGGCGACCTTGTTCTGGACTTCGTCATCGTCGATGTCCCGCACGCCCACGACGGCGGTCACGATGACATTGCCGTTGTCACTGAAATCGAAGGGGGCCGCGATCAGTTCGACCGCTTCGAACATGTCCCTGATCTGGCGCTCATTGGGCGGCACCTGGTTGCTCGCCACCTGATCGGCGATCGTTGCGGCGATACGCTCCGATTTCTGATGGGCCAGCACGACATTGGTGAATTCGATGCCAACCAGCCCGAAACCGACGAAGATTGGCAAGGTGTAGGCGAATTCGATCAGGGCCAGACCCGAGAGGTCCCGCTTGAGCTCGCGCAGCTTGCGCAGGAGAGTGTTTGTCATGGTCATCAGATCGCGCATTCTGCATCCACAAAGGGTTCGTTGCGAACCACCGTTACCGAACGGATCCGGTAGAAATTGTCGCCATCGTTGATCTGGTCCGAAATCCACGGAACGAGCGAGGTGACGTTGTAGGTCGCGGTGAACCGTACGACTTCGCCGAACGAGCCGTAATCGCCGTCTTCGCCCATGTCCTCGTCCCACTCGCCATTGCCGTTGATGTCGGTGTAGCTCTCGCCCTCGTCGCGTTTGCCATTGCCATTGACGTCGTCGAAGGGCTCTGGATTGCCGACATCGCCGAATTCCTGCCCGTAGGACTCGACAGTTACCACCGGCGGCTCGCCGTCCGAGCTCGTGATGACCGCCATGCGCTCGATAATGCCCGCCTCGATCGCCTCGGCGTTCGCGTTGGGGCAGTCCTCAACGCGTGACGAGCGAGCGGCGGCGAGAACCGCGCTTTCAAGCGTCGAGCGGGCAAACAGCACGTAGCCGATTTCGAGCAGGCCGAGGATGAACAGCGCCATCACCGGAAAGACGAACGCGAATTCGACCGCGGTGACGCCATTGTCGTCGCGTGCAAGATCGCGGCGGCGCAATCTCATCGCGTCAGTCTCAGGTTGATCAGTTCCGCAGCGATCGTCACGAACGCTTCGTTGAGTTCGGCCCCGTTCGCCGCCGAGAAAAAGTGCGTGTTCTGATCGGTCGCGCATGCTCGGAACATGTCGCGCGTGCGGTTGCCTGCAGTGTTGTTGGAGAGCGCGAAGGCGATCGTGTAGATCTCGATCCCGTCATCCTTCATCGCCTCGCACGTCTTGGAGAAGCGTCGCGTCAGGTGAGTGATCGTATCATCCTTGCTAGTGCCCGGGATGATGATGCGATCCTCATAGGTCTTGTAGGCGGTGTAGGCCGTGTCGTAGATTCTGCTGCCGCCGCCGACCGGGACCCGGCCATCATCGCGACTGTCGAAGTTGCCGTCGGTCATGAAGATCACGACCTTCTTGGTGGGGATGTTGGTGGGCCGAGCGCGCGGGAACACGTCCCGGCGGCTTATCATGCGATAGGCCCAAGTCATCGCGATATTGTGAAAGGTGCCGGTCCCAGGCAAAAGCGCGTGGTTTTCGTTGTCGATGTAATCCCTCAGCCCTGTCTTGGTGGCGCTGTAATTGATCGGCAATGCTTCGGCCGGACACTGATAGTTGGGCGATGCACCCCACAGGTTGTTGGGCGATGCGCTGTTACTATCGCCGGACTTGTGACTGTAGAAGCGCGCATCAACGAACTGGTCCTTTTCAGAGGCAGGCAGCTTGGCGATGTTGACGCGCGTGCCGTCAACGGGCTTGTTGAAATCGGGTTTGCCATCGCTCAATTCAAAGCATCCAGCGTCAAAGCCCGTTTCGTCAACGCAGATATTGTTGTCAGCGCGGCGTACCAGCGCTGCCTTGACTGTCGGAATTGCCAGAATCCCGCTACGATCGATCGGGATGGTGTAGCGATTGTTGACATCTTGGAACGAGTCGACAAAGATCGGCGGATATATGAACGGCTCGTGCTTCGGCATG
>DAITMG010000001.1:7322-9293 GCA_036835265.1 Erythrobacter sp.
ACATTGACCATCGTGTTGTAGGGCAGGATTCCGACGCCAAATCCGCTGCGGGTTTCATTGGCCCCATAGATCGTGTTGACGAAGTTCTTTGCCGCGATCTTGAGGTCGCGCATGCGGTTGCCGCCTCGCATCGAGCCGGTGTTGTCGAGCACCAGCAGCGCCTCGACCGCGCTCGGGAGCGTGTCCGATGCCTGCGCCTGGGCCTCTGCAAAGAAAGTGAGCGTCGGTATGCCGACCAGCCGCAAAAGGGCCGTGTTGATCGTGCCCGAGGCGGTCACGTCGGCGGTGACGACATCGTCGACTTCGGAAACGTCCACGTCATCCTCGGTGAGGGTCGAGCCGAGATAGCCGCCGGGGAAGTTTGCAGCGAGGTAATCCTCGCCGATGCCTTCAGCGGCGCTGTCGGAGGTGTCGGTCACCTGCTTGGCGCGCACCGCTGCGAGCGCGGCGGCGTCAACGGCGCCTTGCAGCTTGGATTGGGCGAGATAGACGCGCCCGAAATCGACCCCCGCACCGACCATCGCCATGCACGGGACAAGCCCCGCAGCCATGATCGGGAGCACGCTCGCCTGGGTGTCGTGCTTCAGGGCAGCGAGTTTTCGGCGGGCGAACGATGCCGCTTGGCCCACTTTGCCCGCTACCTGAAATGTGCTTTGCCCCGCCATTGTGCGCTCCGGTTGCATGGTCTTTCACCGCAGCGCACTAAGCACAGAACCTTACCAAACCCTCAAAGGCAGGGATTTACAATCTCCTAACCAAGTCCCGAAATGGCCCCGTAAACGCGAGGTCAGACGTAGCAAACCCGCTTCGCCGCAGCGACAATGCGAGCCGCGTCGATCAGCGCCAGCTTCTCGAGATTGGCGGCGTAGGGCAGCGGCACGTCCTCGTTGCACACGCGCAGGACCGGCGCATCGAGATCGTCGAAGCCCTCCTCCATGCAGATCGCGACCACCTCGCTTGCGATCGAGCAAGTCGGCCAGCCCTCTTCGGCGACGATCAGCCGGTTGGTCTTGGCAAGGCTGGTGAGGATCGCTTGCTTGTCGAGCGGGCGCAGGGTGCGAAGATCGATCACCTCGGCCTCGATCCCCTCCTCGCTCAACGTCCTGGCCGCTTCGAGAGAAATGCCAACCCCGATCGAATAGGTGACGATCGTCACGTCCGCGCCCTCGCGAACGATCCGCGCCTTCCCGATCGGGAGAACATGATCGTCCAGATCGGGCACCTCGAAGCTGCGCCCGTAGACCAGCTCGTTCTCGAGGAAGACGACCGGGTCCTCGGAGCGGATCGCGGCCTTGAGGAGGCCCTTGGCGTCCGATGCATCGTAGGGCGCGATGACGATGAGGCCGGGGACGCTTGCATACCACGGGCCATAATTCTGCGAGTGCTGAGCGCCGACGCGGCTCGCTGCCCCATTGGGCCCGCGGAAGACCACCGGGCAGCGCATCTGCCCGCCCGACATGTAATTGGTCTTGGCGGCCGAGTTGACGATGTGGTCGATCGCCTGCATCGCGAAATTGAAGGTCATGAATTCAACGATCGGCCGCAATCCCCCCATCGCCGCGCCGGTGCCGATCCCGGCAAAGCCATATTCGGTGATGGGCGTATCGATCACGCGGCGCGGGCCGAATTCATCGAGCAGGCCTTGCGTCACCTTGTAGGCGCCCTCGTATTCGGCCACTTCCTCGCCCATCACGAAGACGCGGCCGTCGCGGCGCATCTCCTCGGCCATCGCATCGCGCAGCGCCTCGCGCACCGAGACGCTGGTGAAGCTCGTGCCTTCAGGGATGGCGGGATCGCTGCGAGAGGAGCTCGCCTTGGGCGCAGAAAAGCCGCTCGAGGGCTCGATGCTGTTTTCGGCTTTGTCTTCCGCTTCATCGCCCGACTTGTCGGCGCTGGCTGCGGGAGCTGGCGCAGGCGTTGGCGCAGGGGCCGGTGCAGGGGCCGGTGCAGGGGCCGGTGCAGGGGCCGGTG
>DAITMG010000001.1:9393-96488 GCA_036835265.1 Erythrobacter sp.
GTTGGCGCAGGGGCCGGTGCAGGGGCCGGTGCAGGGGCCGGTGCAGGGGCCGGTGAAGCGGCAGGCGCGCTGTCTTCGCCCGCGCCATCACCCTCGCCCTCGATCATCGCGATGACCGTGCCGACCTTTACGTTCTCGGTCCCTTCAGCGACCATGATCTTGGCGAGCACCCCCTCGTCGATCGCCTCGAACTCCATCGTCGCCTTGTCGGTCTCGATCTCGGCGATGATGTCGCCCGGCTCGATCGCATCGCCTTCGGCCTTCAGCCACCGGGCGAGGGTTCCTTCCTCCATGGTGGGCGAGAGGGCGGGCATCTTGAGTTCGATCGCCATGGCTCAATACTCCCCCACGAGCACATCGTTGTAGAGCTCGTCCGGCCCCGGCTCGGGCGAATTCTCGGCAAAATCGGCCGCTTCGGCGACGCGCGCGCGGATCGCCTTGTCAATGGCTTTCAATTCGTCCTCGGTCTTGCCCGCCTCGATCAGCGTGAGCTTGAGCCGCTCGATCGGATCATGATGATCGCGCTGGTCCTGCACTTCCTCGCGGGTGCGATATTTGGCTGGATCGGACATCGAGTGCCCGCGATAGCGATAAGTGTTGCACTCCATCAGCACCGGGCCCTTGCCCTCGCGCACGTGCGCGAACGCGACCTCGGCCGCTGCGCGCACTTCGAGCACGTCCATTCCGTTCACTTCCATCCCCGGAATACGGAACGCGGTGCCGCGGCGATAGAACCGGGTTTCGGCCGAGGACCGCTTGCTCGCGGTGCCCATGGCATACTGGTTGTCCTCCACCACGAAGACCATCGGCAGCTTCCACAGGGCGGCCATGTTAAAGGTCTCGTAGACCTGCCCCTGATTGGCTGCCCCATCGCCGAAATAGGCAAGGCAGATGCCGCCATCCTCGTTGTACTGGTGCGCGAGCGCGAGACCGCCGCCCAAGGCAACCTGCGCGCCGACGATGCCGTGCCCGCCATAGAACTTCTTCTCGGTCGAGAACATGTGCATCGATCCGCCCTTGCCCTTGGAGATGCCCGCCTGGCGCCCCGTGAGTTCGGCCATGATGATGTTGGGATCGAGCCCATAGGCCAGCATGTGGCCATGGTCGCGGTAACCGGTGATGACGCTGTCGCGGTCGTTGTCGAGCGCGGATTGCAGCCCGATCGCGACTGCTTCCTGGCCAATATAGAGGTGGCAGAACCCGCCGATCAGGCCGAGGCCGTAAAGCTGGCCCGCCTTTTCCTCGAACCGGCGGATCAGCAGCATCTGCTCGTAGAAGTGGAGCATCTCCTCCGGCCTTGCATCATAGCGCTTGGCCTTCTCGAATTCGTCCTGCAGCGAGTGGAGGATGAAATCGGGATCCTCGGGCGGGGCGAGCGGGGCTTCGTCCTGGGGCTTCCCTTCAGACTTCCCCTGGGACTTGCTTCTGGCAGCTTTCGGAGAAGCGGATGAGGCGGCTTTGGGGGTCTTGGCCACGGCGACAAGTCCTTTGGTTCGCGTGCTGGGAAGGCGGATCGATACTCGCGAGGCTATAGTCCCGAGCTTTCCGCGGGCGCAACCAAAAGCGCTCATGGCCGCAAGCGGCACAGCGCTCAATCCTGGAGCGTCACCACCACTTCATCGGGATGAACGACCCCCAGATTGCGGCGCACGAGCTCTCCTGCAAGATCGGGATCGGCATGGTCGGGATCGAGCAGGCGAACCCTGTTCGCCAGCGCATCGCGGCGCTGCTCGAGGATCGCGATCTCGGCCTCGCGCTCCTTCAGGGAAATCGCGCTCTCGCGCCAGGCGAACAGCCCCCAGGGGCCGGCAATCGCAAGCCCGGTCAGCAGGAGGAGGATAACGAGCGCACCGCACAGCTTGAGCTGGTCGGCCGGGTGAGACACGCGCAGCCGCGCATCCGTCCAGTGCACCCTGCCCTTCACCTTATCGCCTCGCATCGTGTGCCCTCGCGTTGATTTTCCGACAGAATCACAATTGCCGCGGGCGATCAAGCGTTATGCCATGCAACCTGCCGGAATTGAGGCGAGTGTTCCCGAAATGACCCGTTCTGGCGCTCACCCCCGCGCGGCCTAATAGGAGCGGGGCAAGCCCAGGACGTGTTCGGCCAGGTAGGACAGGATGAGATTGGTCGAGATCGGCGCAACCGTGTAGAGCCGCGCCTCGCGGAATTTGCGCTCGACGTCGTATTCCTCGGCAAAGCCGAAGCCGCCAAAGGTCTGCACGCACATGTCTGCCGCCGCCCAGCTTGCTTCGGACGCGAGCAGCTTTGCCATGTTCGCCTCCTCGCCCGGATTGCCGCCCTCGTCATAGACCCGCGCGGCGTGGTGCACCATCAGTTCGGCGCTTCGCATCTGCGCATAGCAGCGCGCGATCGGGAACTGCACGCCCTGGTTCTGTCCGATCGGGCGCGCGAACACCTGGCGCTCCTTCGCATAGGCGGTCGCCTTCTCGATGAACCACTTCGCATCACCGATGCATTCGGCCGCGATCAGGATGCGCTCGGCGTTAAGGCCGGAGAGGATGTAGCGAAAGCCCTTGCCTTCCTCGCCCACGAGCGCGGAGGCGGGCACGCGCAGATCATCGAAAAACACCTCGCACGATGAGTGGTTCATCATCGTGCGGATCGGCTTGACCGTCATGCCCGCGCTCAGCGCCTCCGCCATCTCCACCAGAAACAGCGAGAGCCCCTCGGTCTTGCTTGCCGCCTGCTCGCGCGGCGTGGTGCGGGCGAGGAGCAGCATGAGGTCGGAATGCTCGGCGCGGCTCGTCCAGATCTTCTGGCCGTTGATGACGTATTCATCGCCATCCTTCACCGCGCGGGTCGTGAGGCTCAACGTGTCGGTGCCGCTGGCGGGCTCGGAGACCCCGAACGCCTGGAGGCGCAGCTCGCCGCTGGCGATGCGGGGCAGGTAATGCGCCTTTTGTTCCTCGCTGCCATAGCGAAGGAGCGTGTTCATGATATACATCTGGGCGTGTGCGGAAGAGCCGTTGCACCCCGCCGCCTGGATTTCCTCCATGATGATCGCGGCGGCATCGAGGCTGAGCCCGCTCCCGCCATATTCGGCCGGGATCAGGGCGGCGAGAAAGCCCGCCTTGGTCAGTGCGTCGACGAACTCGCCCGGATATTCGCGCGCGGCATCCTTGGCGCGCCAGTATTCGCCCGGAAAATCCTCGCACAAGGCGCGCACGGCGCGGCGGATCTCGGCGAGGTCATCGCTGTGGTCGGTCATTCCTGATCCTCATCTCGAATTGCGCCGGCTGATTGCCCGCCTTGCGCGGCGATGTCCACCGGACCGATTGCCGCATCGCCGGGGGTTTCACATTTGCACCGGGCTGCTAGGCTGCCTCCGAACGAAGGATTTGTGCCATGCGCATATTGACCAGCGACCCCGCCCGCTTTGTCGACCTGCCCGATTACCCGTTCGAGGAACGCTGGATCGCGGTCGAACTGGGCGATGGGCATGTCGGACGAATGCACTATCTCGATGAAGGGCCAAAGGAAGCGGTTCCCGTCCTCCTCCTGCACGGCGAGCCGAGCTGGAGCTTTCTCTATCGCAAGATGATCCCGCTCCTCCTCGAGGCCGGGTTCCGCTGCCTCGCGCCCGATCTCATCGGCTTTGGCAAGAGCGACAAGCCCGACGATATCGGTTTTTACAGCTACGACCGCCACGTTGACTGGCTGAGCCAGTGGCGCGATGCGGTGGTGCCCGAGAATGCGGCGCTGTTCTGCCAGGACTGGGGCGGCCTCTTGGGCCTCAGGATGGTGGGCGAGGCGCCGGAGCGGTTCACCTGCGTCGTCGCCAGCAACACTTTCCTGCCGACCGGCGGCACCCCCTCGCCTGCCTTCCTGGCGTGGCGCGAATTTGCGCGGACCTCACCCGAATTCAGGATCGGCGAGCTCCTCCAGCGCGCCACCGTCACCGAGCTCAGCGCCGCGGAGATCGCCGCTTACGATGCGCCCTTCCCCGACGAAGCCTCCAAGGCGGGCGCGAGAGCGTTTCCCGCGCTCGTCCCGGTCGAGGACGGGATGGACGGGATCGCGCAAAACGAGCGCGCCTGGGAAGGCCTTGCCGCGTTCGACAAGCCGTTCCTCACGCTGTTCGGCGAGGACGATCCGGTCACGGGCGGTCTTGCCCAGCCGCTGATCGAGCGGATCGCGGGCGCCCGGGGTCAGCCGCATCGCATGCTCTCTGCCTGCGGGCACTTCTGTCAGGAAGACCGGCCGCGCGAGCTTGCAGACGGCGTGGTCAAGGTGGCCCGCACAGCCGGGCTGATCGACTGACCAACGCCGCGCGTTCCTGCTCTGCACAGGATCAATCCGCTGAAACCGACCAACAAATTTTTCCTGATCGCTTGATGCTCGCCGTCGCCGCGCTAGAACCGGCCGACAAGGGGAGTTCTTCCATGCGTTCGTCAAGCCTTCTGAGCACCGCATTTCTGTTCGCCTTCGCGCTCGGCATCGCGCTGCCCGCGTGCGCCGCAGCGCAGGACGGCTATCGCCTGCCACCGCAGGAGGTGGCCGATATCGTCACGCGGCCGCCCAGCCCCAGCGTATCGGTCTCGCCCGATCAATCCACGATGCTGCTGATGGAGCGCGAGGCGCTGCCGCCCGTCGCCGAGCTTGCCAAGCCGATGGAGAAGCTCGCCGGCCTGAGGCTCGATCCCGCTACCAATGACCGTCACGCCCCGCGCGATTTCGTTGGCCTTGCGTTGCAGGATATCGCGACCGGGACGGTGCGCGAGGTCGACCTCCCGGCCAATCCCGATCTCTCCCACATCGTGTGGGCGGCGGATGGATCGAAGGTGGTCTTCACCAATACCCGCGCCGATGGAATCGATCTCCATGTGCTCGACACCGCGAGCACGCGGGTCGCAACGCTGATGACCGGAGTCAATCCGATCTTCCAGGATCCCACCTGGATGCCCGATGGCTCGCTCCTCGTCCTCACCATCCCGCCGGATCGCGGGCCCATGCCGACCCAAGCGCTGACCCCGCTCGGACCCGCAATCCAGGAGGCGGCGGGCGGACAGGAAGCGCAGACCCGCACCTATCAGGATCTGCTGGCCAATCCGCATGACGAAGCGATGCTCAAATGGCTCGGCACCAGTCAGCCCGTGCTGATGAACGCTGATGGCACCAACCGGCGGGTCATCGGAGCGCCGCGGATATACACGGATGTGTCGCCTTCGCCCGATGGGCGCTATCTCCTGATGGAATGGCTTAGCGAGCCGTTTTCCTATCAGGTCCCGTGGTATCGCTTCGCGCTGACGAGCGCGGTCTACACGATCGAGGGCGAGTTGGTTGCGACGATTGCCGAGCAGCCGCTGGCCGATGCGCTGCCCGTCCAGGGCGTCGTTACAGGTCGGCGCGAGATCAGCTGGCATCCGACCGAGGGTTCGCTCCTCATGTGGGTCGAGGCGCAGGATGGCGGCGATCCGCGCGTCGCTACCGACAATCGCGACAACCTCCTTGCCCTTCGCGCGCCGTTCACGGGCAAGCCGCGCGTCCTCGCCCGGCTCGAGGACCGCGCCTCGGGCATGCTCGGGATCGAGAACTCGGATGATCTCATCGTCTACGAATATGATCGCGACACGCGCGAGGTGCGCCAACTGCTGGTTGATGTGATCGGCGGCAAGGCGCCGCGCCAGCTGAACCTGCGCAATGTCCAGGATGCCTATAACGACCCGGGCAGTCCGCTGATGACGCTGACGAAGCGCGGGGTGGCGGTCGCGCGCAATCTTGATGGCAAGCTCTTGCTGACGGGCGCGGGAGCGACGCCTGAAGGTTTGCGCCCCTTCCTGCGCCGGTTCGACCTTGCAACGCTCGAGACGCAGGAATTGTGGCGCAATTCAGGAGAGCAGCTCGAATATGTGGTCGACGTGCTCGCCAATGATGCGACCGATTTCATCACGCTCTACGAAAGCCCGACCATTCCCGGCAACATCCGGCTCCACCGCGAGGGCGAAACACGCTTCCTCACCGATTTTCCCGATCCCCACCCCGAACTCACCGGGATCCGTCGCGAACTCGTGACCTACACTCGCGCAGACGGCGTAGAGCTCACCGCGACGCTCTATCTGCCGATCGATTACAACGAGGGCGACAAGCTGCCGGTGGTCATCTGGGCCTACCCGCGCGAATTCAACGATGCCGCGACCGCCAGCCAGAACCGGGATTCGCCCTACAGCTTCACCCGCATCGGCGGCTATTCGCACCTGTTCTTCCTGACGCAGGGTTATGCCGTGCTCGACCGGGCCTCGATGCCGGTCGTCGGCGCTGACCCTGAAACGGTCAACGACACCTTCATCGAACAGGTCGTCGCCAATGCCAAGGCAGCGGTCGATTTCACGATCGAACGCGGCTTTGGCGACGGGGTTCGCGTCGGCATCGGCGGGCACAGCTATGGCGCTTTCATGACGGCACACCTGCTGGCTCAAAGCGATCTGTTCAAGGCCGGCATCGCGCGCTCGGGCGCCTACAACCGCACACTCACCCCGTTCGGCTTCCAGGCCGAGCGCCGCACCTTCTGGGAAACGCCCGAGACCTACTACAAGCTCAGCCCGTTCATGGTGGCAGACCGGATCGATGAGCCGATCCTGTTCATTCACGGCGAGAACGACAACAATTCGGGCACTTTTCCGGAACAGTCCGAACGGATGTTCGCGGCGATCAAGGGCACGGGCGGGACGGCGAGGCTGGTGATGCTCCCGCACGAATCGCATGGCTACCGCGGTCGCGAATCAGTGCTGCACACGCTTGCCGAGATGTTCGCCTGGTTCGAGACCCATGTTAAGGGCGAACCCGTAAACCAAGGCGGCTGACCGTGTCGGACGGGGCTTGCGGCTTCTTGTGCCGGCCGTGCGATGGGGTGGAATTCTTGCTAAATTAATCAGCCTCGTGCTAGCTTGCGAGATTACCGGGGCGGACGATCGATCTTTGTCGATGATTGCAACGCTCTGCGCACACGCTTGGATGCGCGTCGCATCCGTGCGTTGACAGGCGGGCGCAGCGCTCCTCCAGCGCCGCTCTTTCGATACGCGCGCCACATGCCGCGTTGCCTATGCAGTCCAATCGGGAGATCGAGCGTGCAAATCCCCCTGGACCCGATGACAGGACCGATCGAGGATATCGAGACAGCATATCTCCGGCTGACCGAAATGCAGCGCCTCGTCACTGACCTGATGGCGCGGTTGCTCCACAGTCCATCGCGCGACCTTCCCGAGAGCATCGATGACGCCATCGCGCGGCTCGGCCGTTTCGTCGGCGCTGACCGCGCCTATGTGTTCGAGTTCCTGCCCGAGGATCTCATGAGCAACACCCACGAGTGGGTTGCGCCGGGCATCCAGCCGGAAATCGACAGCCTGCAGAACATGCCCCGCGATGTCGTCCAATACTGGCTCGAGCCGTTGGCCAGGGGGCAATCGGTCTATGTCCCGGACGTCAAGGCGCTCCCGCCGGAACGGGCGACCGAGCGCGAGATCCTCGAGCGGCAGGAAATCCAGTCGCTGCTCGTCGTGCCGATGGTCGATTCCCTTGAGCCAGTCGGCTTTGTCGGGTTCGATGCGGTGCGCTCTCGTCGCACCTTTTCAGCCGGCGAGGTCAACCTCCTGACGCTCATTGCCGACCTCATCTGCACAGCCCTTGTAAGGCGCGAGACCGAACGCCGGATGAGCGAAGCCCAAGCGAGGCTCAAGCGCCAGGAGGAGCGGTTTCGGATCATCGCCGACACCGTGAGCGATGTCCTGTGGGATTACGAGATCGAAGAGAAGAACGTCTGGATTTCGCCCGACTGGCCCGAGAAGCTGGGGCTCGTGGTCGATGACAGCAGGCTCGGCTTTTATGCCTGGCTCGAGCACGTCCACGCCGACGACCGTCAGCGCGCTTGGGATACGCTGCGCGAGGCGATCACCTCGGACACGGATCGGTGGGAGTGCGACTATCGCGTGGTCGGCAGCGACGGCAGGGTGGTCGATGTCGAGGCCAAAGGCTCGATCCTGCGACGCCGCGATGGCTGGGCGATCCGGATGCTCGGCAATTTGCGCAACGTGACCGCCGAAAAGCGCCGCCGCGAAGGCGCCTCGCGCTCGCGCGCGCTCGAGGCGGTGGGCCAGCTGACCGGAGGCATCGCGCATGATTTCAACAATCTGCTCACGGTCATCCAGGGCAATGCCGAATTGCTCGCGCTGAGCGAGCTCGATGCAGAGGATGCCGAAAGCGTCAACCTGATCGCCAAGGCGGCGAACTCTTCGGCGCAGCTGACCGCCCGGTTGCTGTCCTTCTCGGGCCAGATCCACCTCAATCTCGCCCATGTCGATCTCTCCCAAGTGCTGCGCGAGCTGGTGCCGCTCCTGCGCTCGGGTCTCACCCAAGCGGTCGATCTCGAATTGGCGATCGAGCCGGGAAGCTACCTTATCGAAATCGACCAGGCCGCGCTCGAACAGGCGATCATCAATCTCGCGGTCAATTCGCGCGATGCGATGCCTTCGGGTGGGACGGTGCGTATCGCGTGCGCGCCGTGCCGCCTTTCGTCCCAGCAGGCGCAGGAGCTCGGCGATGTGCGCAAGGGCGATTATGCCTGCATCAAGGTGATCGACAACGGCAAAGGCATGGCCAAAGATGTCCTCGCCAAGGCGCTTGAACCCTTCTTCACGACCAAGCCGGTGGGGCAAGGCACCGGGCTCGGCCTCAGCATGGTCTATGGCTTTGCCCGCCAGTCGCACGGCGCGCTGACGATCGAGAGCGAACCCGGCAAGGGCACCACCGTTACCCTGTACCTGCCCTTGTGCGCCCTCCCCCCTGCGGAGCGCCCCGGCGACGAGCCTGCGACCAAGACCGAGGCGGAGACCGAGACGGTCACGTCGGATCGGCGGGTGCTGGTGGTCGAGGACCAGCCCGACATTCGCCGCCATGTCACCAAGATGCTCGAGCGAGCCGGCTTCGAGGTCGCGAGCGCGTCCGATACCGCCGAAGCGCTGCAAATGTTGGGGCGCGAGGCGGCGTTCGATGTCCTGTTCACCGATGTGCTGATGCCTGGCGGGAAGAACGGGGTGGAACTCGCCCGGGACGCAGCGAGCATCGCGCCCGACATGAAAGTGCTCTTCACCTCGGGATTTCCTGCAGACGCGTTCGAACAGATCGGGATCGACCCCGCAAGCGAACTCAACCTTCTCAGGAAGCCTTACCGCACGGCCGAGCTCATCGCCGCGATCAGCCGGCTGATAGAGGAGGAGCCGGGGAGAGAGCCCCAGCGGCCGTGCTGACGTGCGGGCCAGCGAACGCCCCCTTTGTGAATGCACAGTTGGAGCGGGTCTGAGCAAATCCACCCGTCCAGGGGCTAACCATTCGAATAGCTTCCTGCGCTTATGCGAGGCCTGTGTCATCGAGGGCCAAGCTTGGCGCTTGAACTTCCGGTGGCCCTTCACATGGCTTATGCGCTCATAGCTTCGACCTTTGAGGGGGCACGTTGATGGATTGGCTCAATCTTACATCCGGCTCCCAGATTGCGCTGGTCGAGGGCAAATACCGGCTGCTTGGCTCCCCCGACGGCCGCGAGACGGTGACCCTGATGGAGCCTGCGCAAGGCACGCTCGAGGTCAGCTTCGATGCCTCGTTCAATGCCGGCGGCGATGTGATCCAGTTTGGCGTTCCGGCAAGCGCCTTCGAGATCCAGCGCTCGGGTTCGAGCGTGATCGTGACAAGCGAGGGGATCACGGCAGTGATCCCGGTCGGCGCGCAAGGAATCGTGCTTGCATTTCTCTCTGCGGATGGGGAGGATTTCGAGCGGTTCGTCCTGCGGTTCGATCAGGCAACGAACAGCGTCATGCTGGGTGAGCAGGCGATCGATCCGGGCGCGCCGGTTGCTCTGGCGGGGGTCGGCGGCGGTGGCGCTCCAGCGCCTGCGCCGGGCGAGACGATCACCGTCGCGAGCATTGCCGAACTCAGAGCCGCGCTCGCCGATCCGGCTTTCGCCACGATCCTCGTTGTGCCCGGCCGATACCTGGTCGACACGCACGATCCAGCCTATTTCCACGGTCAGGCCGGCATCTTTGTCAACCGCGAAGTGACAATCGCCAGTGCCAGCGCGAGCGAGCGCGCGGAGTTCATCGCCGGGTTCGACATCGCAAAGGGCATCTTCGTCACCGGGGCCGGCGCCGATGTCACCTTCGAGCGCATCGGGTTCTACGACACGCGGATCAATTTCGGCTACCAGGCCGGCAACGCCAACTATGCCGGCATTCGCGCCGAAGGCGGCGACATCACGGTGCTCGGCAGCGCATTCGGCAACACCTTCAATGCGATCAAGGGCAATGGCGGCGTGCTTTACGTGGCCAATTCGAGCTTCGTCGACAACGGCAGCATCAATGGCGCGGGCCAGGAGCATCACATCTACTGGGAAGGCGATGCGGTCGGGATCGAGGCCAGCCTGTTCGACAACAGCGGCTATGGCCACGCGATCAAGACCGTCACCTACGACTACACCCACATCCTCGGGAACACCATCACCGACGGGCCTAACGCAGCCCCGCCGATCGACATCGGAGGTGGCGGCGATCTGCTGATCCGGGACAACACCATCACCAAGCTCACCGCGAGCACCAACGGCTACATCATCCAGTACGATACGGTCCGCCAGGACGGGGTTGCCGGATCGATCCGGATCGAGGGCAACACGATCACCTCGACCAGCGATCCCTACGGATATGCGACGACGAAGCTCCTCAAGAACCTCTCCGAAACCACCGCAATCGTCGCTGACAACGACATAAGCGGCAATTTCGAGGCGAACCTGCTGTTTGGCGATGCGAGCTTTGTCGGCAACCGGATCGATGGTGTCGCGGTTCGCGATATCGGCTGGCGCGGCAATGCCAACCTTCTCACTGCGGGCGATGACGAGCTTTTCCTCGCCGGCATGACAGGCAATCGCGATGGCGAGGTGTGGCAGGCAATCGATGGCGGCGCTGGCGATGACGTGATCGTCGGAAGCCCCGATCTCGATATTCTCATCGGCGGACCGGGCAACGACATCCTCGCGGGCGGCGAAGGCGACGACTGGCTGTTCGGCGGTGACGGCGATGACGTGCTGTTTGCCGGATCGGCCACTCCGGGCACCTACCGCCATGACAACCTCCACGGCGGGGCGGGCAACGACTTCCTCACCGTCGGCCCCATGGCTACGGGCACTCGCGCCTTCGTCTACATGGACGGCGGCGATGGCGACGACATCCTCGATGCGCGCCGTGCCGACTTCTTCGCCCTGATCGGCGGCGAGGGCAACGACATCCTCCTCGGCTCGCAGCTCCCGACCGACAGCTGGTCCCAGATCAACGGCGGCCCCGGCGACGACATCGCGCTGAGCGGCAACGGCTATACCCACTACCTGTTCGGCGGCAGCGGGACCGACACGCTCGTCTATCTCGGCAGCCACGGCACCGATTTCGAACTGACCGCCAACGGCGACGGCTCGATCTCGATCACCGGGCTGACGCCCGCCGGTCTTCGCGAGGTCAGCCAGTATGGCGAGCAGGCCTATTCCTTCGAGTTCATCCAGTTTGCCAACGGCCTCTACGATGTCGCCCAAGGCGCCTTCCTGCCCGGCGAGGTGCGGGTCGATGCTGCCGCCTTGCTCGCGATCGAGGTTCCCGCTTACCCGGTCCAGACCGGCGCTGCTGCGCCCCCCATCACCAGCGCTCCCGAAACGCCACCGGTGGTGCGAGGAACCGACACCGTCCCCTATCCCATCACCACCAACACCTACCAGGCCACCAGCTACTCAGAGGGCACCCCCGCCAACGACCGCGTGTTGACAGACACCATCTCCAACACCTTCCTCTCGACCGGTGCGGGAGATGACCACATCACCCTCTCGGGATGGAACCTCAATGTCGATGCACAAGCCGGCGACGATGTCATCGTCGTGCGCGAGCGCAGCGCATACATGCGCGGCGGCAGCGGGGCGGACATCTTCGCCTTCGATCTTGCCGCTTTCGATGCCTTCGCCGAGCCCCGCCGCGACATGGGCACCATCGCCGATTTCGAGGACGGCATCGACCGCATCGCCTTCATCAACTCCCCCTTCGCCAGCTTCGACGAGATCAGCGGGCGCATGAGGCAGGACGGCGCCGATGTGGTGGTCGATCTGGGCGAGGAGCACTTCCGCATCCTCAATATCACCCTCGCCCTGCTCGGCGCGGACGACTTCCTGTTCGCCTGACGCATCCTGACGATCCCTAGAAGTGCACCGCGCGGCCATAGGCGTGGAGCACGCTCTCGTGCATCATCTCCGACAAGGTGGGATGCGGGAACACCGTCTGCATCAGCTCCGCCTCGGTCGTCTCGAGCACCTTGCCCACGGTGTAGCCCTGGATCAGCTCGGTCACTTCGGCGCCGACCATGTGCGCGCCCAGCAGCTCGCCGGTCTTGGCGTCGAACACGGTCTTGATGAAGCCCTCCGCCTCGCCCAGCGCGATTGCCTTGCCGTTGCCGATGAAGGGGAAGTTGCCGACCTTGACCTCGTGGCCCGCCGCGCGCGCCTTGGCCTCGGTCAACCCAACGCTGGCGACCTGCGGGTGGCAGTAGGTGCAGCCCGGGATCGCGTTGCGGTCGAGCGGGTGCGGGTGGACGTCCTTGTTGCCGAGCTCCTGCGCGATTGCCTCGGCGCAGGTCACGCCCTCGTGGCTCGCCTTGTGCGCCAGCCACGGCCCCGGCGTGCAATCGCCGATCGCCCATAGCCCGGCGGTGCCGGTGCGCCCGTAGGGGTCGATCTGGATGAAGCCGCGGTCCATCTCGGCGTAGTCCTCAAGCCCGATCCCCTCGGTGTTGGGGACGATCCCGATCGCGCTGATTACGTGGCTGAACTCGGCGGTCTGGGTCTTGCCGTCCGCGTCCTTGATCGTGGCGCGCACGCCCTGCTCGCCCACCTCAAGCGCCTCGACCCCGGCGCCGGTCATGATGGTGATCCCCTGCTTGGCGAACGACTTGGCAAGGAACGCCGAGACGTCCTCATCCTCGACCGGCACGATCCGGTCGAGCATCTCGACGACGGTCACCTCGGTGCCCATGTCGTTGTAGAAGCTGGCAAACTCGATCCCGATCGCGCCCGAGCCGATCACCAGCAGCTTGGCTGGCAGTTCGGGCGGGGTCATCGCGTGGCGGTAGGTCCAGATGCGCTTGCCGTCCGCAGGCGCGAACGGCAGATCGCGTGCGCGCGCGCCGGTGGCGACGATCAGGTGCCGGGCGCTAAGCTCCTCTTCGCCCTTGTCGCTCTTGACGGTAAGGCTGGTCGGCCCGGTCAGCCGCCCCTCGCCCATGTGGACGGTGATCTTGTTCTTCTTCATCAGGTGGGCAACGCCCTGATTGAGCTGTTTGGCCACCCCGCGCGAGCGCTTGACGATTGCGTCCAAGTCCGCCTCGATCGTGCCCGCGACCTTGAGCCCGTAGTCGCTGGCATGGTCCATGTAGTGCTTGATCTCGGCCGAGCGCAGCATTGCCTTGGTTGGAATGCAGCCCCAGTTGAGGCAGATGCCGCCCAGGTTCTCGCGCTCGACGATGCCGACCTTGAGCCCCAATTGCGCCGCGCGGATCGCGGCGACATAGCCGCCCGGCCCCGAACCCAGCACGATCACGTCATACTCTGCTGCCATTGCCGGGCTCCCTATCGCTCATCTCATCGCGCATACAGCACGCTTGAACCGCCTGTTACACAGTCCAGGCGAAGAAAACTTCTCTTCCGCACAGGCGCCCTGAAGGGGCGGTGGCGAAGGAGGAGAGGCGCTGCGTTCATCCGCCTCGCTATGCCAGTTCAGGCCCGAGTAGGACAGGGCGAAACCAGCGCGAGAGGTCAAAGCCCCTCTCCCTCCACGGGAGAGGGGTTGGGGAGAGGGGGCTGCGAGGCATCCGCGATCACGCGCGCTACCCCTTCCGGGTTAGCGAGGATATCATTGTTCCAGAACCGCAGGACACGGAAGCCCTGTTCTTCCATCCATGCATCGCGCAAGTCGTCGCGCTTGTTTTCAAAATGCTGCGCACCGTCTGCCTCGACGATCAGGCGCGAACCGAAGCACACGAAGTCGACGATGTAGTCACCGACTTGCTCCTGCCGCTTGAACTTCAGCCCGCCGAGCCGGTTTGCGCGCAACAGCGACCAGAGCTTCGTCTCAGCTTGCGTCGGCTCGCCGCGCATCTGCTTTGCAAATGGCAGCAGGTTGCGCGTGCCCCCTCTCCTTCCCACCGCTGCGCGGCGGGCCCCTTCCTCTCCCGCAAGGGGAGAGGAGACGCGTGTGCGATCACTCACCTTTTCCTCTCCGCTTGCCGGAGAGGATACGCAGACTTGCGGGCCCGCCCGCTAGTCGAAGTTGGAGAGGCAGAGAGATCACACCACCAGCCCCAGCGGGTTTTCGCACAGCTGCTTGATCGCTTCCATCAGCTGCGCGCCGTCCGCGCCGTCGATCGCGCGGTGGTCGAAGCTGCCCGAGGCGTGCAGAACCGTCGCCACCGTGACCTCGCCGCCCACCACGTAGGGCGCCTGCTGGCCTGCGCCCACCGCAAGGATCATGCCCTGCGGCGGGTTGATCACCGCGTCGAACTGCTTGATGCCGAACATGCCCAGATTGGAAAGGCTCGCGGTGCCGCCCTGATATTCGTGTGGTTTCAGCTTGCCATCGCGCGCCTTGCCAGCCAGTTCCTTCATCTCTTTCGAGATTTGCGCCAGACCCTTGGTGTCGGCCTCGGTGATCACCGGGGTGATCAGGCCCGAAGGCGCGGCGACCGCGACGCTGACATCGGCGCGCGAATAGTGGCGCATGGTCTCGCCGTGGAAGCTCACATTGCATTGCGGCACGCGGATCAGCGCGCGCGCGAGCGCCTTGATCAAGAGATCGTTGACCGAGAGCTTGACCCCGTCCGCCTCGAGCGCGGTGTTGAGTTCCTTGCGCAGCGCGAGCAGCGGATCGAGCCGGATGTCGATCGTGAGGTAGTAATGCGGGACGGTCTGCTTGCTCTCGGTGAGGCGCCGCGCGATGACCTTGCGGATGTTGGAGACCTTGTGCTCCTCGAACGGCGCGCCGTGTTCGGGCGCGGGCGCGGGAGCGGGGGCTGGCGTAGGAGTAGGTGCGGGTGCGGGAGCAGGCGCCGGGGTGGCATTTTCAGCCGGGGTAAAGGCTTTGACATCAGCCTCGATGATCCGGCCATTGGGGCCGGTGCCTTTGATTTCGGAGAGGTCGTAGCCTTGCTCGCTCGCGAGGCGGCGCGCCAATGGGGAGGCGATGAGGCGCTCGCCATCGTCGCCCCTGGGCGCTGCGCCCGCGCTACCGCTACCGCTGTCGCTGTCGCTGGTGCCGAGTGCGTTTTCGACATCGCTCTTCGTGATCTTGCCGCGTGCTCCGCTGCCTTCGATCTGCGCGAGATCGACCCCGCCCGTCTCTGCGATCCGGCGCGCGAGCGGGCTCGCCTTGGGCTCGGCATCGCCCGATGAGGCCGGCGCTGGCGCTGGCGCTGGCGGCGGGGCAGGTTCGGGCTTCGGCGCTTCCTCGGTCTTCGCCGCCTGCTCGCCTACTGGCGCGCTCACATCGTCGACATCCTCGCCCTCTTGCGCGAGCAGCGCGATCACCGTGCCGACCGCGACATTCTCGCTGCCTTCGGAGACGAGGATCTGCGCAATCACGCCCTCGTCGACCGCCTCGAACTCCATCGTCGCCTTGTCGGTTTCGATCTCGGCCATGATATCGCCCGAGCTGACCGTGTCGCCGACCGCCACCAGCCATTTCGCGAGCGTCCCTTCTTCCATCGTCGGCGAGAGCGCGGGCATCTTGATTTCGATCGGCATGCGGGGGCGACTCCGGGAGGACATGGCAACACTGCGCAAGACTTCGGTTAGGCCATGTCACGGCACGCGGGCAAGCCCTCGCAGACCCGCCCCAACTCCCGGCAAGGCGCAATGGCTTGCAATCGCGCGGCATTGGCGGGATACACCGCCGCCAAGGCCGAGCGGAGAGAGCATGCGGACATTTCTCGTCATCACCGATGAGAGCGAGGAGGCGGGTGCGGCGCTGCGTTTTGCCGCGCAGCGGGCGGCTACGGTCGGTGGCGCGGTGCATGTCCTCGCGCTCGTGCCACAGCAGAATTTCAGCGCTTTCGGCGCGGTCCAGGCGACGATCGAGCAGGAAGCGCGCGACCGGGCCGAGATCCTCGCGCACGGCGTGGCCGGCAATCTCTTCGCCGAGAGCGGAATCATGCCGACGATCTCGGTCAAGATCGGCAACGGCCAGAAGATCGTCAGCGCCTTTCTCGAGGAGCATCCCGAGGTTGCAGCGCTCGTGCTGGGCGCCGCGAAGGACGGATCGCCCGGCCCGCTCGTCACCCACTTCTCGGCGCATGCGGGAAGCCTGCCCTGCCCGCTTTACGTGATCCCGGCCGATTATGACGAGACCGACAGCGATCACGAAGCCTGAGCGCTGGCCCCCTCGCCGTGGCGCGCTTCGTCAGGTCAGCGTGCCGCGGGTGGGATAATCGTGTTCGACCACGTAATCGATCCCCTTGAGCAGTTGATCGAGCGGCGGCCGGGTGAACGGCGCGTTCTGGACGCTCGCGAAATAGAGCGTGCCATCGGGACGCACGAGAAACAGGGCGGGCTCCGAGAACAGCGCAGGCTCTTCGGTATCCTCGCGTCCGGGTGTGAGATAAAGCCCCCATTCGCGCGCGCTGTCTTCGGTCAGATCATAGGCCAGCGGGACATCGCCCGTGTCCCACTTCTCGTCGACCTCCATCGCGCGCTCCTTTTTGTCCATCGAGACGGCCACGACATTGACCCCGCGCTGCGCAAACTCATCGAGCTTGCCCGCCAGATCCTTCAATTGGCCACGGCAGATCGGGCAATGCTTGCCGCGATAGAACACGATCAGCGTGAAGTGCTCCGGGTGTTGCTTGGCAAGATCATAGCGCGCGTCGATCGTCAGCGGCAGGTTGAGGGCGGGTACGGTCTGTCCTGGTTTCAGCATGGTTTGCTCCTTTGCTGAACCAATGTTCGCGAAGCCGCGAAGTTTCGCGGACTTATTTGCGCTTGCGGCCCTGGTGGCGGATATTGCCCGGGCGTCCGCGCTTGCCGGCGACGTGTTTTCCTTGGCCGCCCGGTTTTTGCCCCGGTCTGGGCTCGACGCGCGCGCCGCGCGGTTCGATCGCGCTGCCGTCGCTCTGAAGCAGCTCGAACTTGAGCGCGCCGGTCAGCGCGTTGGCTTCGGCGAGCTTGAGTTTCAACCGATCGCCGGTCGCATAGCGCGTGCCGCTGTCCTGCCCGATCAGCGCCTTGGCGGCGTCATCGAAGCGGAAATATTCGGCGCCCAGCGTCGAGACGGGCACGAGGCCATCGCCGCCGAGGCCGACGATCGTCGCGAAGAAGCCGAACCCCTGCACGCCAGTGATCCGCGTTTCGAACACCTCGCCGACCCGCTCGGACAGCCAGGCGGCGACATAGCGGTCGATCGTGTCGCGCTCGGCTTCCATCGCGCGACGCTCGGTCGCGCTGATCTGGTCGCTGATCGCCTGGAGATCCTCGCGGTCGCGATCGGCTAGCCCCGATTTCGGCGGAAGCGAGCCCGGCGGCTCTGGCTGTTCGAGCTTGTAGGCATCGACCAGCGCGCGGTGGACGAGGAGGTCCGAATAGCGCCGGATCGGCGAGGTGAAATGCCCATAGGAGCCGAGCGCCAGCCCGAAATGCCCGGTGTTGGCGGGGCCGTAATAGGCCTGCGTCTGGCTGCGCAGGACCGCTTCCATCAGCAGCGCCTTTTCCGCCTCGTCGGGGACATCGCCCAGCATCGCGTTGAACAGCCCCGGCGTGATCACCTGGCCCAGCGCCAGCTTGCGGCCCAGCGTGGCAAGGTAATCGCGCAGCGCGAGGAGCTTTTCGCGGGTGGGCGGCTCGTGGTTGCGATAGACCACCGGGGCGGTCTTCGCCTCGAGCGCCTTGGCCGCTGCGACATTGGCCGCGATCATGAAATCCTCGACCACCCGGTGCGCATCGAGCCGTTCGCGCAGCGCGATAGAGGCGATCCGCCCATCCTCGCCCAAGATCACGCGACGCTCGGGCAATTCGAGTTCGAGCGGATCGCGCGCTTTTCGTGCGGCGGCGAGCGCGCGCCAAGCAGCCCACAGGTGCGCGAGATATTCAGGCGGCTCGCCCCCATCCACCGCGCTCTGCGCATCCTCATAGGCGATGTTGTGCGCGATCCGCACAGCTGCGCGGGTGAAGCGGTGGCTTGTGACCTTGCCGTGCGCGTCGATCCGCAGGTGACACGCCATCGCCGCGCGGTCCTCGCCTTCCTTCAAGGAGCACACATCGGCCGAAAGGATCTCGGGCAGCATCGGCACCACCCGGTCGGGAAAATAGACCGAATTGCCGCGCTTGCGCGCTTCGCGGTCAAGCGCCGAGCCGGGGCGGACGTAGAAGCTGACGTCGGCGATCGCGACCACGGCGTTGAACCCGCCTTGCCCATCCGGCTCGGCCCAGATCGCATCGTCATGGTCGCGCGCATCGGCCGGGTCGATCGCGACGATCGGCAGGTGGCGCAGGTCCTCGCGGGTCTTGGCCGAAAGCGCGAGGCGCGCCGCGCGCGGGGCTTCCTCGAGCGCTTCTTCGGGGAAGATGTGCGGAATGCCATGCTTGGCGATCGCGATCAGGCTGAACGCGCCGGGCGCGAGCGGATCGCCATAGACTTCGGTCACCCGCACCCCTGCCCGGTCCGAGCGCCCGGTGCGTTCTGCCAGGACAAGCTGGCCTTCCTCCGCCCCGCCGAGATCGTTGATCCGCGGTGCATGGCGGATGCGCTTGTCGATCGGGGCGAGCCAGGCCTTGCCGCTCATGTCGATTTCGACAACGCCCATCAGCCCCTCGGTGCGCGCGGGCAGCTTCTTCATCGGATGCGCGATCCAGCCGCGCTCGGTCTCCTCGGTGCGCGCGAGCACCCGGTCGCCGCGCTTCAGCGCAGGCACACGCGCAGGCGGCCGCTTGCCCTCGGCGCGCCCCTTGAACTCGCGCAGCGTCAGGCGTGGCGGCTCACCGGGGGCTTCGGGATCCCAAGCGTCGGGCACGGCGATCGCTTCGCCATCCTCGATCTCGACAACCCGCAGCACCGTCACCTTGGGAACGCCGCCCAGCCTTGTGTAAGCGGTTCTCTTTCCGTCGATCAGGCCCTCGTCGGCCATGTCCTTGAGCAGCCGCTTGAGCGCGATGCGCTCCTGGCCCTTCAATCCGAAGGCCTTGGCGATCTCGCGCTTGCCTGCGGGCGTTTCGGAAGTCTGGATGAATTCGAGCACCTGCGCCGCATTGGGCAGGCCTTGGGGGTGGGTCGGTTTTGCCATTGCGAACAGTCTTAGCCCAAGGCCCGTGCAATTGCGAGCCGCAGCCGTGCCCCGGTCGGCGATGATCAGTAGGCGCGTGCGATCAGGATGCGCTCGGTTGCCGGCGCCCCGGTAAAGATGCACGCGCCGGTCACGGGCTCGGCACCGAGCGGCACGTTGCGGATCGTCAACTGGAGCGACTTCAACCGTTCGACCACCTTGGCGAGAGCCTCGCCGGTGGGCTTGGCCCATTCGACCTCGAGCCAGCCGGGATACTTGCCGCTGTCCTTGAAGTGGGCCTCGACCGCGCTCCACTCGGTCACGCCGCGGATGATATTGGCATCGCGCCGCGCGCGCGCCTCGTCGAACAGGTTTTGCTGGATCGCTCCGAGGAGCCCCGGCGCCGCTGCGCAGAATTCCTCGCGCCCGATAAACTCGATCGCGGGCTTGCCGGTCTCGGCTTCCCACACCGCATCGCGGCGCAGCATCGCGACCTTGTCCGCTTCCATGTCGCGCGGGCCGACCTCGAGGATGATCGGGGCACCTTTGCGCACCCAGTCCCACCGTTTGGCGCTGGCCTTGCCCGGTGCCTTGTCGTGCAGGACGCGGATCGGCTCACCCAGCGCTGATGCGGCGGCGAGCATCGCGCGCAGCACTTCGCAATAGGCGAGCACCGCCTCGTCCTCGGGCTTGTCGCGCAGCATCGGCAGGATCACGATCTGGTGCGGCGCGATCCTGGGCGGCACGCGCAGGCCATCGTCATCGCCGTGCGTCATGATCACCGCGCCCACCATCCGGGTCGAAACGCCCCAGCTGGTCGTGTGGCAATATTGCTGGCCGCCTTCGCGGTCCTGATACTGGATCCCTGCAGCCTTCGCGAAATTGGTGCCGAGATAATGCGAGGTGCCCGCCTGGAGCGCCTTGCCGTCCTGCATCATCGCCTCGATCGACCAGGTTTCCTCGGCACCCGGGAAACGCTCGTTCTCGGGTTTTTCGCCCGCGATAACGGGCAATGCCAGATCTTCCTCGGCGCAGGCGCGGTACATCTCGAGCGCGCGGTGGGTCTCGGTGAGCGCTTCCTCGCGGGTCGCGTGCGCGGTGTGGCCCTCTTGCCAAAGAAACTCGCTGGTGCGCAGGAACATCCGCGTGCGCATCTCCCAACGCACCACGTTGCACCACTGGTTGAGCAGGAGCGGCAAATCGCGCCAGCTCTGGATCCAGCGGGCCATCGCATCGCCGATGATCGTTTCAGATGTGGGCCGCACCACCAGCGGCTCCTCGAGCTTCGCCTCGGGATCGGGGATCAGCCGTCCTGTGCCATCCGCGATCAGCCGGTGATGCGTGACCACCGCCATTTCCTTGGCGAAACCGTCGACATGCGCCGCCTCGCGCTCGAAATTGGCGAGCGGGATAAAGATCGGGAAATAGGTGTTGGAGACGCCTGCGGCTTTGATCCGGTCATCCATCAGGCGCTGGATGCGCTCCCAGATGCCATAGCCCCACGGCTTGATCACCATGCAGCCGCGCACACCCGATTCCTCGGCCATGTCGGCCGCGCTGATCACCTCCTGATACCATTTGGCAAAATCATCGGCGCGCCTCGAGGAGAGCGCGTGCCGGATTTCCGGACGGGTGTTCGACACTGACTGAGGCTTCCTGCTGCGATCGGTAAACGGCGCTCGCCGTGGCGTTATTTGCCCAGTTCGTCCAGCTTCTTCTGCATCGCGGCCATCTGTTCGCGCAAGGCGGCGATCTCGTCGCTCGAGGTTTCCCGGGGCGCTGCCTCGGGCTTGGCCACTGCGCCCTTGGGCATGAAGGTTTCGGCCGCCGCGCGCATCATCGCCATGTTGGTCTGGTGAATGGCGGTGATCGGCCCGTTCGACAGGCCTTTCTCGAACGCTTCGCGAATATTCGCCTGGTTCTGCCGGAAATTCGCCATCGAAGCCTCGAGATAGGATGGCATCAGCACCTGCATCGAATTGCCATACATCCCGATCAGCTGGCGCAGAAAACTTACCGGAAGCATCGAGCCGCCATTCGCTTCTTCGTCCATGATGATCTGAGTGAGGATCGCGTGCGTGATATCGTCCCCCGATTTCGCATCAAGCACCTGAAAATCGATATTCTCGCGCACCATGCGGGCGATATCATCGAGCGTGATGTAGCTCGATGAGCGGGTGTTGTAGAGGCGCCGGTTGGCGTATTTCTTGATGACGACGGTGTCTTGCGCTGTTTGCTGGTCAGCGGTTTCGCTGTTCTTGGCCATGACGGGGGTCCTGATTGATTAGGGGCACCCACCTTAGCACTCGCACAATGTGCAGCGCAATATCAGCTTGGCGAGCGCTTTAGCCGCGATCCCAGCGTTGTGAGCAATTCGTATTGCGAAACAGAGCTTTGCCGCGCAGCATCGGGCAGCAAGAAAGGCACATCGAGCCAATCCCCCGGGCCGCAATCGGGCGCTTCGGCGAGATCGACCACGATCATGTCCATCGAAACCTTGCCGATCACCGGCAACGTGGCCTCGCCTCGCCCAAGCGCCGCGCCCGGCCCGCGGGCGCGCAGGAAGCCGTCGGCATAGCCGATCGAGACGGCCGCGATGCGCATTTCGCCGGGCGCGGTGAACTCGCCGTTGTAGCCCACCTTGTCACCCGGGCTGATTGTCCTGGTCTGGAGGATCGCGGCCTCGATCCGGGCGACGGGGCGGATCTCGCGCGCCAGTTCGTCGCGCGGCACGCCGCCATAGAGCGCGAGGCCCGGCCGGGTCACGTCGAAGGCGAACATGTCGCCCAAAGCGATGCCCGCGCTGTTGGCGAGACTGCGGCGCTTGTGCGCGATTCCGCCGGTGCACTGGCGGAAGAGATCGAGCTGGCGGGCATTGTCGAAGCTGTCTTCATCGGCGCAGGCGAGATGCGACATCAGGATATCGACATCGAGCGCGGCGATCGCTTCCTCGCCAAGCTCGGCCGGGCTGATGCCGAGCCGGTTGATCCCGGTGTCGATCATCAGGTGGCACGGCGCACCCTTGCCCGCATCGAGCCAGAGCCGCGCCTGAGCTTGCGAATTGATCACCGGGACCACGCCGAGGCTGGCGGCGTATTCGGCCTCGGCGCGGGTCAGCGGGCCGTGGAGGACCGCGATCTGCGCGGGGTCGACATGCGGCAGCAGCGCTGCGACCTCGCTCCAGTGCGCCACGAAGAACAATCGCGCTCCGCAATCGCGCAAGGTGGGCACGCACGCATCGACCCCGAGGCCATAGCAATCCGCCTTGACCGCCGCCCCGGCGCTGGCGCTGCCCGAGAGGCGATCGAGCGCGCGCCAGTTGCTGCCAAGCGCATCGGTGTCGATGCGCAGCCGCAGGGTCGGCGAAGGGGGCTCGGGGAGGCGCGCGGGATTAGGCAGCGTCTTCACCGAAATCGCGCGGCGGCCCGCCCGGAATGCCCCACCACGCGACCACCACGCCAAACGCGACGACGATCCAGGTGTACCACAGGCCCGAATAGATATCCCCCGTGCTCGCCACGATCACGCTGGCGATCAGCGGCAGGAACCCGCCGAGATAGCCTGCGCCGATATGGTAGGGGATCGACATCGAGGAATAGCGGATGCGCGGCGGAAACATCTCGCTGAGCAGCGCAGCGACTGAGCCGTAGGTCAGCGCCGAGAGCATGCCCAGGCCCAGCAGAAGGGCGATGATGCCTATGATGTTGCCAAGCGCAGGCTGCTGCTTGGAGAAGTCGAACCCGTATTGCTCGAGCGCGGCGCGCAAGCCGCTCGCGCGTGCCTCGCCGCTTTCGAGCCATTCGGGCGCAATGGCGATTGGCGCGCCCCCGGCGGTGAGCGACAGAATGCTGGCATCGCGCAGAGTATAGGGCACGCCGGCCGCGGTCAGCGTCTCGAGGAGCTTGCCGCAATCGGTCTGCTCGCGGTCGAACAGCTCGGCGAATGGATCGGTCACGCAGGCCGGGCCTTCGACCGCAATCGCGGTGCGCTCGGCGGCTTGCTGAAGGCCCGGATTGGCGAGGCTCCCCAGCGCCCAGAAGGCCGGAAAGAGCAGCGCGAGCGTGAGAATCGCGCCGACGATGATCGGCAGCTTGCGCCCGACCCGGTCGGACCATTTGCCCACGATGAGATAAAACGACATCGCGATCAGGCCCGCGATTAGGAGCATGATCTCGACCGTCTGGGGTTCGACGTTCATCGGCCCGCGCAGGAAGCTGAGCCCGGAGAAGAACGCGGTGTACCAGATCGTCGTCAGGATGCCGGTGATGCCGAACAGCGCGACAAAAATGCGCTTGGGATTGCCGGGATAGGTGAAGCTTTCGACAAACGGGTTGCCCGCGATCTGTCCTTGCGCCTTCATCGCCTGGAACACCGGGCTTTCCGACAGCTTGAGCCGCATCCACAGCGAAATCGCGAGCAGCGCGATCGACAGGAGGAAGGGAACCCGCCAGCCCCACGCCGCGAAATCCTCCTCCGGGATCAGCGCCCGGCAGACCAGCACAACGATGATCGAGAGGACGAAGCCGCCCGCAACGCTCGCCTGGATGAAGCTGGTGTAGAATCCGCGCTTTTCGGGCGGCGCGTGTTCGGCGACATAGATCGCCGCGCCGCCATATTCGCCGCCCAGCGCAAGGCCTTGCAGGACGCGCAGGATGATGACGATGATCGGGGCGGCAACCCCGATGGTGTCGACGGTGGGGATGAAGCCGACCCCGGCGGTCGCGATGCCCATCAGTGTGACGGTGACGAGGAAGGTGTATTTGCGTCCGAGCCGATCGCCCAGAAAGCCGAACAGGATCGCGCCGATCGGGCGAAAGGCGAAGCCCACCGCGAAGGTCGACCAGACGAGCAGCAGGCCGAGCGTGGGATCATCGACATCGTAGAACGCATCCTTGAGGATGTAGGCGAGCGTTCCGTAGATAAAGAAATCGTACCATTCGAAGATCGTGCCGGCCGAGGAGGCGCCGATGACGAGCCGGATTTCCTGCTCGCTGGGTTCGCGGTCTGCGAGCGCCTGCGCTTCGCTCCGGTGCGCAGCCTGTGCGCCTGCGCCTGCTGCTCCCGGTGCTGCTGGTGCCTGTGACATGGTGCTGGCTTCAACCCCTGATTTTCCCGCTGCACGCGGGCGGTGTTCTTGACAAGAAGCCCCGGTGTTAGCGCGGGCTGCGGCGCGAGGAAAGCGGCGCGCGCGCTTCGTCACCCGGGCCAAGCGCAAGGCAGGCCGCGCGCCAGGGCAGCAGCAGCGCGCCGCGGCGCCCCGGATGCGCGCGCACGGGCTCGAGCGCGAGAATGCCCGGCCAGTCCGGCAGTTCGCCCTCGCCCGCCAGCCACGCCTCGAGCGCCCTCAGCGCTGCGTCCATCCGCGCGCGCGAGGCGCCCGGGATAGCAGATGCGAGGATGGCAGCGGATGCCTGCCCGATCGCGCAGGCCGAGAGCCGCACGCCCACGCGGCTCACCTTCTCCTCGTCGTCGAGATCGAGCCCGAGGGTAAGCGTGCTGCCGCACACGTCCGAGCGCGTCTCGGCCCGGTGCTCGAACGCATCGTCAAGCGGATAGAGCGCAAGCGAAGCCGCGAGCCCCAGCAGCTGCGGGGTGTAGAGCTTGACCGAAGCGGACGGGCTCGCGCTCATGGCGCCTCGCCCGGCAGTTCCTCGCCCTGCAGTTCCTCGCCGTCCGCTTCCTCGCGGCGCAATTGCGCGCGCCGTTCGGCCAGCATTTGCACGAGCTGGCGCGAGAACGCATCGACTGCGGGGTAAGAGCGCGCCGTGGTGATCCAGGTTGGCCGCCCCCGCTCGCCCCAAACCGTGTCGAAGCCCAGCACCAGCACCGAGAACATGAAGACCACGACCAGCGTGCCCTTGATGGCCCCGAAGCCGAACCCCAGCACCCGGTCGATCGGGCCCAGCACCGAGCCGCGCGAGGCCTCACCGGCATTGGCCGCGATGACCTTCATCGCGGCATAGGGGATCAGCAGCAGCAGCACGAACGCAAGCAGCGGGGTCGCGGGTTCGGCGTCGTAAAAATCGCGCAAGGCATCGGTCAGCGGGTCGTGAAGATAGTGGATCGCAAAGGCGGCGAGGATCCACGCTGCAAGCGACAGCACTTCCTGCACGAGACCGCGCATGAAGCCGCCGATCGCCGCGATGAGCACCAGGATCAGGACGATGATATCGAACGCGGTCATACCTGTTGCGCAGTTATGCTGTGCCCATCACCTGGTCAACGAGGTTTGCGATCTGGGCGATCCCGCGATATTCGAGCCTTGCCGAACCGGTCTTGGCATCGGCAGGTCCGTAGCCCCGCGCAAAGCCCAGCTTGGCCGCCTCGCGCATGCGCAGATCGCCGTGGGCCACGGGGCGGATTTCGCCCGAGAGCGAGACCTCGCCGAACCAGATCGATTTCTCCGGCAAGGCCCGGTCGGCCAGCGCCGAGACGAGCGCTGCGGCAACCGCAAGATCGGCCGCCGGATCAGCGAGGCGATAGCCGCCCGCGATGTTGAGATAGACCTCTGCCGAGCTGAAATTGAGCCCGCAGCGCGATTCGAGCACCGCGAGCAGCATCGCAAGCCGCCCGGTATCCCAGCCCACCACCGCTCGGCGCGGTGTGGCGCCCGATTGCAACCGCACGATCAGCGCCTGGATCTCGACCAGCACCGGGCGCGTTCCTTCGAGCGCGGGGAAGACCGCGCTCCCCGCCAGCGGCCGATCGCGCCCCGAGAGGAACAGCAAGGATGGGTTGGCGACCTCCTCCAGCCCCTCGGACGCCATCGAGAACACGCCGATCTCGTCGACCGCGCCGAAGCGGTTCTTGAGCGCGCGCAGGATGCGATACTGGTGGCTGCGCTCGCCCTCGAAGCTCATCACCACATCGACCATGTGTTCGAGCACGCGCGGGCCAGCAATGCTGCCGTCTTTCGTGACATGCCCGACCAGCACGAGCGCACAGCCGCTTGCCTTGGCAAATCGGATCAGCTCGAACGCGCAGCCACGCACCTGGCTGACCGTGCCCGGCGCGCCCTCGATGGTGTCGGAATGCATGGTCTGGATCGAATCGATGATCAGCAGCGCGGGCGGCTCGCCCTGGCCCAGCGTTGTCAGGATATCGCGCACCGAGGTTTCCGAGGCGAGCCGGATCGGCGCATCGACAATGCCGAGGCGTGCAGCGCGCAGACGCACCTGCCCGGCCGCTTCCTCGCCGCTGACATAGACGACATCGCCGCCGCTCTTGTTATCGCCGCCTGATGCGTTGGCGCGCGCGATGGTGGCCGCGGTCTGGAGCAGCAGCGTCGACTTGCCGATCCCCGGATCGCCCCCCATCAGCACCGCCGAGCCGGGCACCAGCCCGCCGCCCAGCGCGCGGTCGAACTCGGCGAGCCCGGTCGATCGGCGGACCGGCAGCGGGGTCGGCTGGTTGAGCGCGACGAACCGGATGCCGCGCCCGCCGCGCGAGAGATCGTGCTTCTGCGAGAAGACCGTCGCCGGGGCGTCTTCGGTGAGCGTGTTCCACTCGCCGCAATCGGGGCATTGCCCCTGCCAGCGCGGGCTGATCCCGCCGCAATTGGTGCACACATATTGCCGCTTGGTCTTTGCCATGATGGCGTGGGCTGTAACCAGAACAGATGTTGAACGCAATTGCATCCAACCAGCCTTCAACGATAGGGATGAGCGCGATGCAGCAGAAGGAACTCAGACTTGCCCTCGTGTGCTATGGCGGCGTCAGCCTCGCGGTCTACATGCACGGCGTCACCAAGGAGATCTGGCACCTTGCGCGCGCGAGCCGGGCGTTTCACGCCGATGGCGATGAGCGGCTGAGCGGGGTCGGCGAGGCCTATCGTGCGCTGCTGGCCGAGATCGAGGCTAAGCGCGGTTTGCGACTGCGCGTCCTGCCCGACGTGCTGACGGGCGCGAGCGCGGGCGGGATCAACGCGGTGTTCCTCGCGCAGGCCGTTCACACCGGCCAGTCGCTCGAACCGCTGACCGAATTGTGGCTGCGCAACGCCGATGTGAGCCGGCTGACCGATCCCCGGGCGGAGCCGATGTGGCGCTATGGCAAGCTGTGGGCGCAGCCGATCGCGGAATGGTTTCTCCAGCGGCCCGGCAATGCGGTGAGCGAGACGGTCTCGCCCGAAACGCGCGACGAAGTGCGCCGCAAGGTCTCGCGGCTGGTGCGCGGGCGCTGGTTCAGCCCGCCCTTCTCGGGCGAGCGGTTTTCCGCGATGCTGTTCGAAGCGCTGCAGGCGATGGCCGATGACCCCGCAGGCGAGCCGCTGCTGCCGCACGCTCATCCGCTCGACCTGTCGGTGACGGCGACCGACTTTCGTGGGCATGTGGAGCTTTTGCGGCTCAATTCGCCCGAGATTGCGCAGGAGACCGAGCACCGCATGCCGGTCGGCTTCAGCGCTGCGAGCCGCGCGCAAAGCCTCGCCGATCCGCTCGAACTGGTCCTCGCCGCGCGCGCCACCGCGAGCTTTCCCGGCGCCTTTCCCCCGCTGATGCTGTCCGAGATCGACCGGCTGGCGGATCACGAGGGCCGTGCCTGGGACACGCGCGAGGCGTTTCTCGAGCGGATCATGCCGGTCCACGCCCGCGACAAGGCGACTGCCAACGTTTCGCTGATCGATGGATCGGTGTTGGTCAACGCGCCCTTCGGCGCAGCGCTCGAGAGTATCGCGACGCGCCCTTCGCAGCGCGAGGTCGACCGCCGGATCGTCTATATCGATCCCCGCCCCGACCGCGTCGGCCCGTTCGCCGAGAACGCCGCTGCGCCGGTCGGCTTCTTCGGTGCGATCTTCGGTTCGCTCTCGACCATCCCGCGCGAACAGCCGATCCGTGACGATCTGGAGCGCATCGAGCGGCTCTCGCGCGATGCGCGGCGAATGCGCCAGATCGTCAGGAGCATGCACCCCGAGATCGACCGCGCGGTCGAAAAGCTGTTCGGCTACACCTTCTTCCTCGATAAACCCACGCCCAGGCGCCTCGCCAACTGGCGCGCCAAGGCGCACGATGCCGCAACGCAGCGTTCCGGGTTTGCCTTCAACGCTTATGCCCAGACCAAGTTTGCCAGCATCATCGAGCGGCTGGCGAAGATCACCCACGCCGCCGCGCCCCGGCTCGGACTGGCCGATTGCAGCCTCATCGCCGACCGGCTGCGTGACCACCTCGCTGCCGAAGGGCTCGAGACGCTGGTCGATGAAAATGGCCGAGCGAGCGCGGCGGCGATCCAATTCTTCCGCGTTCACGATATCGGTTTTCGCATCCGCCGGCTGCAATTGCTCGCCCGGCGCTGTTCGCGCGAATGGGAAGTGGACCCGGCGATCCCCGACGATGCGCTCGATCTCGCGCGCGCGCATATCCAGGCGATCCTCGCGGTGTATCAGCGCGCCGACACCATGGCGCGCGATGCCCAGAAGTTCTCGGAGATCGCGCTAACGGTGATGGAGCGCCCGGGCGAGGTGCTCGATTATCTCGCGCAAACGCGGCTGTTGCCAAAGACCGATCTTGCGGCCGAGATCATGCTCGCCGCCGCGCTCGAGGCGATGCCGCGCGAACTCAGGCGGCGGATGCTGCTCACCTATGTGGGTTTTCCGTTCTACGATGTGGCGACGCTGCCGCTGTTCCAGCGCGACGGCTTCAGCGAATACAACCCGGTCAAGATCGATCGCATCTCGCCCAACGATGCCCGCTCGATCCGCGAGGGCGGTGCGCGCGCGACCTTGCGCGGGGTCGAGTTCTACGCTTTCGGCGCGTTCTTCAGCCGCGCCTATCGCGAAAACGATTATCTGTGGGGCCGCCTGCACGGCGCGGAGCGGATGATCGATCTGGTCGCCTCGACGGTTCCCCGTCCGCTGGGCGAGGCGCGCGTGCGCGCCGCCAAGCGTGAGGTGTTTCTCGCGATACTGGATGAGGAGCAGGCGATCGGTCGGTGCGCGAACGAGCTGGTCGAAACGGTGCGCAGCGAGGTGCTGACGCGGATGGGGTGAGGCCCCCGCGACGCCGCATCGCATCAAGAGCCGAAGGCGTCCTTCAGCTTGGCAAAGAAGCTGCGGCTTTCGGGGCATTCATCGCCGGTCTCGGTCGCGCGGAATTCCTCGAGCAGTTCGCGCTGGCGGCGCGAAAGCTTGCTCGGGGTCTCGACCACGATCTCGACCACCAGATCGCCCCGCCCGCGCCCCTGGAGCACCGGCATACCTGCGCCGCGCACGCGCAATTGCTTGCCCGACTGGATGCCGAGCGGGATTTCTACCGTGTTGGTCGAACCATCGAGATCGGGAATGTCGACCGTGCCGCCAAGCGCTGCGGTGGTGAAGCTGACCGGCACACGGGTTGCGAGCATCGTCCCCTCGCGCACGAAAAACGAGTGCGGCTTGACGTGGATGAAGATGTAGAGATCGCCCGGAGGGGCACCGCGCGCGCCCGCTTCGCCCTTGCCTGATAGGCGGATGCGGGTGCCGGTATCGACGCCGGGCGGGATCTCGACATCGAGCGTCTGCGCCCGGTCTACCCGTCCCTCGCCCTTGCAGTCCTTGCACGGATCCTCGAGCACAACGCCGCGTCCGCTGCAATTGGGGCACGGGCGCTCGATCACGAACAGGCCCTGCTTTGCGCGCACCGCCCCGCGCCCGTGGCACAGATCGCACTGGCGCTCGGCGGTGCCGGGGGTCGCGCCTGAGCCATCGCAGGTCTTGCAGGCCAGGCTGACCTCGATCTCGATCTGGGTGGCCTTGCCGTGGAATGCCTCTTCGAGGGTGATCTGCATGTCGTAGCGCAGATCGGCTCCGCGGCGCTGTTGCTGGCGCTGCGCGCCCATTCCGCCGCCAAATGCGCTGCCGAAGATCGTCTCGAATATATCGCCGATGTCGGCAAAATCGCCCTGCTGGCCGCGCCCGCCGTGAAAGCCGCTGCCGCCGCCGCCCATGCCCTGCGTAAAGGCGGCGTGGCCGAAGCGATCATAGGCGGCGCGCTTTTGCGGATCCTTGAGGCATTCATAGGCCTCGTTGCAGGCCTTGAACTTCGCCTCGGCCTGCGGGTCGCCCGGGTTGCGATCCGGGTGCCATTTCATCGCAAGCTTGCGATAGGCGGACTTGATCGTCGCCCCATCGGCATCGCGCGCGACTTCGAGCGTGGAATAATAGTCGGTCTGGGTAGCCATTATCCTGCCTTTCGACCTGCCTCGCCCGCCCCGTGATCAGCGGGACGGACGAGGCGGTCTTGAGGGTTAATCGCTCAGCCCTTCTTGTCTTCGTCGACTTCGGAGAACTCGGCGTCGACCACGTCTTCGTCGGGCTCGCCCGAGGCGTCATCGCCCGCCGAACCGCCCGCATCGCCAGCCGCATTGCCTGCACCCGAGGCCTGCTCGCGTTCGTAGATCTGCTGACCCATCTTCATCGCGGCCTCGGTCAGGCTCTGGGCCTTGGCGTTGATCTCGTCGGCATTGTCGCCTTCGAGCGCGGTCTTGAGCTCGCCGATCGCGGCCTCGACCGCCGACTTGGTCTCGGCATCGATCTTGTCGGCGTGCTCCTCGAGCTGCTTTTCGGTCGCGTGGAGGAGGCTTTCGGCCTGGTTGCGCGCTTCGGCATTGGCGCGGCGCTGCTTGTCCTCATCGGCGAACTTCTCGGCATCCTTGACCATCTGGTCGATATCGGCATCCGACAGGCCGCCCGAGGCCTGGATCTTGATCGTCTGCTCCTTGCCGGTGCCCTTGTCCTTGGCCGCGACCGAGACGATGCCGTTGGCGTCGATATCGAAGGTGACTTCGATCTGCGGCACGCCGCGCGGCGCGGGCGGAATGCCGACGAGGTCGAAATTGCCCAGCAGCTTGTTGTCAGCGGCCATCTCGCGCTCGCCCTGGAAGACCTTGATCGTCACCGCGTTCTGGTTGTCCTCGGCGGTCGAATAGACCTGGGTCTTCTTGGTCGGGATCGTGGTGTTGCGATCGATCATGCGGGTGAACACGCCGCCGAGCGTCTCGATGCCGAGGCTGAGCGGGGTGACGTCGAGCAGCAGCACGTCCTTGACGTCGCCCTGAAGGACGCCCGCCTGGATCGCTGCGCCCATCGCGACGACTTCATCGGGATTGACGCCGGTGTGCGGCTTGGCCTCGAAGAACTTCTCGACGACTTCGCGCACTCTAGGCATGCGGGTCATGCCGCCGACCAAAATCACCTCGTCGATCTCGTCCTTGGAGACGCCCGCGTCGGCGAGCGCCTTCTTGCACGGATCGAGCGTGCGGTCGATCAGGTGACCGACCAGCTTTTCGAGATCGGCGCGGGTGATGGTTTCGACCAGGTGCAGCGGGGTGGTGCTGCCGCCTTCCATGCGCGCGGTGATGAAGGGCAGGTTGACTTCGGTCGTGGCCGTGCTCGAAAGTTCGATCTTGGCCTTTTCGGCGGCTTCCTTGAGACGCTGCAGCGCGAGCTTGTCGCTCCTGAGGTCCATGTTTTCCTTCTTCTTGAAGCTCTCCGCGAGGTGCTCGACGATCGCGTTGTCGAAATCCTCGCCGCCCAGGAAGGTGTCGCCATTGGTCGATTTCACTTCGAACACGCCATCGCCGATCTCGAGGATCGAGACATCGAACGTGCCGCCGCCAAGGTCGTAGACCGCGATGGTCTTGCCGTCCTCCTTGTCCATGCCATAGGCGAGCGCAGCCGCGGTCGGCTCGTTGATGATGCGCAGCACTTCAAGGCCGGCGATCTGCCCTGCATCCTTGGTTGCTTGGCGCTGGGCGTCGTTGAAGTAGGCGGGCACGGTGATCACCGCCTGCGTCACGGTTTCGCCAAGATAGCTCTCGGCGGTTTCCTTCATCTTCTGGAGGATGAAAGCGCTGATCTGCGAGGGGCTGTATTCCTCGCTGCCCGCCTTGACCCAGGCATCGCCGTTCTTGCCCTTCACGATGGTGTAAGGGACGATCTCCATGTCCTTCTTGGTCGTCGGATCTTCGAACCGGCGGCCGATCAGGCGCTTGATCGCAAACAGGGTGTTGTCGGGATTGGTCACTGCCTGGCGCTTGGCCGGCTGGCCGATCAGCCGTTCGCCATCCTTGGTGAAGGCGACGATCGAGGGGGTCGTGCGCGCGCCTTCCGAATTCTCAATCACCTTGGGTTTGCCTGCATCCATTACAGCAACACAGCTGTTGGTGGTACCAAGGTCGATGCCGATTACTTTACCCATTGCTTCCCCATATCTTTCATCAAGTTGGACACCGCGCCCTCGCGCTTCCCCTGTGGCGAACCTTGCGGCGAACCTTGCGGGCAAAGCGACTTGGCGGCTCGATTGTGAGCGGATATAGGTGTGGTTTCGCTTGGCACAAGAGAGGTGGCGGCCTACTTTTGAGCAAAACGCAACCAAGCAAAATGCGACTTTGGATAGGAAAATACGATGCGGGGATCACGGAAATTCGGGCGCGCGACTGCCGCGGGCGCAGCGCTCTGGTTGAGCGTGGTGCTCGCCGCTTGCTCGGGCGATGCGGGCGAGGCGGACAGCGCCGCCGCTGCCGCAGCCGCTGCGCAAGGCACGATCCCGGGCATGACCATCTCCAACGCGCGCCTCGTCCTCGCGCCGGTCGCGGGCAATCCGGCCGCGATCTATTTCGACCTCGCCTATGAGGGCGAGAAGGGACTCACCTTGCGCAAGGCCGATGTCGCACAGGCGCAGTCCGCGATGCTGCACCAATATGGCGAGCACCAATCCAAGGTGCAGATGATGGAAGCGGTGCCCATTGCGCTGACCAAGGGCACCAAGCTCGAGTTCAAGCCGGGCGATCTGCACGTGATGGTGATGGAGCCTGATGCCGCGCTGGCGCCAGGCGACACCGCGCAGGTGACGCTGACGGTCTCGGGCGGGATGACGCACACTTTCGCGGCCGAGGTGCGCGCCGCCAGGGAAGAACGCTGAACGCAGCCACCCCGCCGCTGGCGAAAGGCCCACCGGCGTGCCCCGTCGGCGGCGAGCGCGCGCTCACTGCGGGCGAGATCGCTCTCGCTCGCAGCGTCTTTGGCGGAGCGATCGACTACGAGCCAGTGCGGATCAGGCGGCGCAAGTGGTTTCCCTTCCAGCCCAGGAACGTCACGATGGCGCCGCGCGGTCATCTGCATTTTCATCCCCGGGGCAGCGCCTATTGCGACGATTTCGCGCGCGAAAGCGTGCGGCGCCAAGGGCTGCTCATCCACGAACTTACCCATGTCTGGCAGACCCAGACGCGCGGGGAATGGTATCTCATTCTCAACCGCCACCCGTGGTGCCGCTATGATTATGCGCTCAAGCCCGGATGGCCGCTCACCCGCTACGGGATCGAGCAGCAGGCAATGATCGTGCAGCACGCCTTCTGGGCAAGGCGCGGGATCGCGATCGCCGGTCTTGCCGACAAGGCCGCGTATGACTGGCTCGTGAGGTTCGAAGGCGCGGCGCGCTGACACTCTTCACCAAGGAAGATTATGACGCGGTTGCAGAACGGCGAAGTCGCCGTTCTGCAATCCGCGCCTGCGGGATGTTACCTCGGGCAGGGAACGGTGTATTCGCGCCCGCGCTCATCGACGCGGTAGCAGTCACCGTTGTCCTTCTTGAGCAGCGCGCCGCCGGCACCGCCTGCAGCTGCGCCGATTGCGGCGCCGGTTCCGATGTTACCGCCTGTCACCGCGCCGACTGCAGCGCCGGTTGCAGCGCCGACGCCCGCGCCTTCGACCGCATAATTGTCAGCGCAGGCGCCAAGGCCGAGCGCGCTCGCGGCGAGGGCGGCCGAGGTCATCAACTTTTTCATGTAACTTCTCCTGATCGGTCCCCTGCTTTCAGGGAACCTACGAAGCTGCCCGGTGCTTCGTTCCGGAAAAAGCCACGATTTGCAGTTGCTTGCCGATCAAGCGTGCGTCGCGGAAGCCAAGCGGTTTAAAGGGTCCTTCCCCGATCAGTCCGGCGTTTTGGCCACGCTCACCATTGCGGGGCGCAGCAGCCGATCCTTGATCATCCACCCGCTCTGCATCTCCTGGATCACCGTGCCGGGCGCGTGCTCATCGCTGGGCACTTCCATCATCGCTTGGTGCTGATTGGGATCGAGCGGCATTCCGGTCGCAGCGATCCGCTCGATGCCGTGGCTCTTGAAGACCTTCTCGAGCTCGCGCTTGGTCGCCTCGATGCCGGTAATAAGGCCCTTCATCTTGTCGTCCTCGCGCAAATCTTCCGGGATCGCATCGACCGCGCGGCTGAGATTGTCCCACACGGTAAGAATGTCGCGGGCAAAGCCGGTGCTCGCATAATTGCGCGCATCCTGCATTTCGCGTTCCATCCGGCGCCGCAGGTTCTGCGTCTCGGCGCGGGCATAGAGCGTTTCCTGCTCGGCATTCGCGAGCTTGTCGCGCAGCGCCGCCATCTCCGAGGCAAGCGACATCGCATCGCCAAGGCCATCGTCGAATTGGTCGAACGCCTGGTTGAAATCCTTACCCTCGGGCGGCTCATCACCTTCAAGGTATTCCTTGGGAACGCCCTTCAATTCTTTCTCGACCGCATCGTCTTGCTGCGACTTATCGTTCTCGTTCATGTGGTTTTCCAGCTAGCTATGGCCTGTTTCTTGATGGGATATACCGGGATCTACGCGATCAATCGCCCAAGCGAGCGCGCGGTCAGGTCCACCATGGGGACCACGCGCGCGTAATTCAACCGCGTCGGCCCGATCACGCCAAGGACGCCGACCACCCGGCCTTCGCGATCGCGATAGGGCGAGGCGATCACCGAGGAGCCCGACAGGCCGAACAGGCGGTTCTCGCTGCCGATGAAGATCCGGGTGGCTTCGGCCTCGCGCGCGCTTTCGAGCAGCGCGGCGATCGATTGCTTGTCTTCAAGATCATCGAGCAACGAGCGCACCCGGCTGATATCGGACATCGCGGTTTCATCGAGCAGGTTGGCCGCGCCGCGCACGATCAGGACGGGGCGCTCGCCTGCATCCTTGCTCCACACCGCAAGCCCTTGCTCGACCAGATCGCGGCTCGCCTCGTCGAGCTGGCTTTCCCCTGCGGCGATCTCGCTGCGCATCGCCGCGACGGCATCGCTCAAGGTCCGCCCGGCCAGCCGTGCGCTGATATAGTTCGAGGCATGTTCGAGCGCGGCTGCGCTGACGCCCCCTGCAAGCTCGACCACGCGGTTCTCGATCCCGCCATCCTCGCCCACCAGCACCGCGAGCGCGCGCTGCTGTCCCTCGGGGCCCTTGCCGAGATTGACGAGGCTGAATTGGGCAAGGCGCTGCTCGCGGGTCGGCACCAGCACCATTCCGGCCGCGCCCGAGAGATCGGAGAGCAGCGCGCTCGCTTTGGCCAGCGCGAGCTCGACCGGGCCCTCTGCGGCCAGCCCTTCCTCGATCAGCGCGCGCTCCTCCTGCGTCAGCTCGGCCACCCGCATCATCCCGTCGACGAAGATCCTGAGGCCCGCATCGGTCGGCTGACGCCCGGCGCTCGTGTGCGGCGCCTCGAGCAGGCCGAGCTTTTCAAGATCCGCCAGGACCGAGCGGATCGAGGCGGGCGAGAGATTGAGCGTGCCGTCCGCGGCCAGCGTTTTGGAGCCGACCGGGGTCCCGTGCGTGATGAAATCCTCGACCACCCGGCGAAATATCTCGCGGGCGCGTTCGCTCAGCTCAAGGATCGGTGGTGAAGCCATCTTCCCCCCTCATAAGATTTGCACTTGCCGCTGCAAGGGGGTGATGTCAGGTGGCGCCCTTGCGACCCGCCCCGGCCCACCCGCTTTGTAAGCGCCATCTGACCAGAAGAGAGATCATTCCCATGCGCCCCTCAACCCGCGCCCCCGATGAAATGCGCGCCATCACGATCGAGACCGGCTACACCAAGCACGCCGAGGGCTCCTGCCTCATCAGCTTTGGCGATACGCGCGTGCTGTGCACCGCCAGCATCGAGAAGGGCGTGCCGCCGTGGATGCGCGGCAAGGGCGAAGGCTGGGTGACGGGCGAATATTCGATGCTTCCACGCGCCACGCACACGCGCGGCCAGCGCGAGGCGGCCAAGGGGCGCCAATCGGGCCGCACACAGGAAATCCAGCGCTTGATCGGGCGGTCCTTGCGCGCGGTGGTCGACCTGCGCAAACTGGGCGAGCGCCAGATCACGCTAGATTGCGACGTGATCCAGGCCGATGGCGGCACGCGCACCGCCTCGATCTCGGGCGCGTGGGTGGCTTTGCGGCTCGCGGTCAATGGCCTGATCGCTGCAAACGAGATCAAGGAAGATCCGATCACCGGGCAGGTGGCGGCGATTTCGTGCGGGATCTATCAGGGCACCCCGGTGCTCGATCTCGATTATGTCGAAGACAGCTCGGCCGATGCCGATGCCAATTTCGTGCTGATCGACGGCGGCCAGATCGCCGAAGTTCAGGCCACGGCCGAAGGCGCGACCTTCGACGAGGAGAGCATGCTGCGCCTGTTGCGCCTGGCGCAGATCGGCTGCGACGAGGTGTTCAGGGCGCAGCTGGCGGCGGTGAAATGACGGCGGCGGCGCGCAGGCTTGCCGGCGGCTCGCTGGTCATCGCGACGCACAATGCCGGCAAGCTCAAGGAAATCGCCGCGCTGCTCGAGCCCTACGGCCTCAAGTGCCTTTCGGCGGGAGCGCTCGGCCTTGCCGAACCCGAGGAGACCGGCACCAGCTTTGCTCAGAACGCGCTTCTCAAGGCGCGCGCGGCAGCCGAGGCCTCGCAGATGCCCGCGCTGGCCGATGACAGCGGGCTGGCGGTGGCGGCCTTGGATGGACGGCCGGGCGTCTACACCGCCGATTGGGCCGAGCGGCAATGGTTCGAAGGCAGACCGGGGCGCGACTGGTACATGGCGATGGGCAAGGTCGAAGGGCTGCTGCAGGAAATCGGCCCCGATGCGAACCGCGCCGCCACCTTTCATTGCACGCTCGCGCTGGCCTGGCCCGAAGGCGAACACGCGATCTACGAAGGGCGCTGCCCGGGAGTGCTCACCTGGCCGCCGCGCGGGACGATGGGCTTCGGCTATGATCCGATCTTCGTTCCCGAGGGCCACCAGCACACCTTCGCCGAGCTCGATCCTTCGGTGAAGCACGCGATCGGCCACCGCGCCGATGCCTTCGCCAAGCTGGTCGCTGATCAGTTCGGCGCCTAGCGTCGGGCGAGCTCACGCGGCGCGGCGATCACCTCGCCCCAGACATTGCCCGCCGGCCAGTAGCGGCACACCAGCACGTCGAAAGCCTGATTGTTCGCCAGCGCGCAGCCGACCTTGCGGGTGCCGGGCCAGACGATCTGCGTATAGTGCCCAACATCGGCCCAGTTGCCGGTGCGCGAGACATTCGGGAACGCGCCGGGGACGAAATACCGCTCCTCCTGCGCAAAGCTCGCGATCATCGACTGCGGGGAGAACGCACCGCGGGTGCCCATCCACAGATTTTCGCCGCGCGCGCGCCGCTGGGTGGTGCTCGCATGGCGCAGCTGGTTTTCGCGGGCGAGTTGGTTCGCCCAGCCTTGCGCTTCAGCTGCGAGGCCATCGTCCCATGCCAGCGGCGCTGCGCCGAACTGCGCGCGCACGGCGTTGTGCGCTTCGATCCAGCCCTGCTCGTTCGCTTGGGCGGGCGCTGCAAGCAGGCTCGCGGCGGCGATCAGGGCAAAAGCAAGACGGTTTGGCATGGGCGCAAGGCTTGACTTTGATCGCTTAAGAAACACTGAAGGGAGCGATGGCCCGCGCGCTTTACATCCACTGGCCCTTCTGCGCGAAGAAATGCCCTTATTGCGACTTCAACTCGCATGTGCGCGACGCGGTCGACATTGCCCGGTGGCGCGCGGCGCTGGTGGCGGATATGCGCGCCGAAGCGCAGGCAGCGGGTGGCGGCGCGCCGCTGCGCTCGATCTTCTTTGGCGGGGGGACGCCCTCGCTGATGCCGCCGGCGCTGGTCGAGGCGTTGCTTGAGGAAGCGCGCGCGCTGTGGGGGTTTTACGAGGCGATCGAGATCACGCTCGAGGCCAATCCATCCTCGGTCGAAGCCGCGAACTTCGCCGATCTGGCGCGCGCCGGGATCAACCGTGTCTCGCTTGGCGTGCAATCGCTCGAGGATCAAACCCTGCGCTGGCTCGGCCGGCTCCACGGCGCCGCCGAGGCGCTCGCCGCGCTCGAGACCGCGCAGGCGCAGTTTGGCCGGGTGAGCTTCGATCTCATCTATGCCCTGCCCGGTCAGACCCCCGAGCAATGGGAAGCACAGCTTGCCCGCGCGCTCGCATTCGGCACCGGCCACCTCTCACTCTACCAGCTCACGATCGAGCCGGGCACGCGCTTTGCGAGCGACGTGCGGCGCGGACGCCTGCACCCGCTCGATGATGATGCCGCCGCCGACCTCTTCGCTCTGACGCAAAGCTTGACCGAGCGCGCCGGGCTGTCGGCCTACGAGACCAGCAACCACGCACGCGCCGGCGAGGAAAGCCGGCACAATCTCGTGTACTGGCGCTATCAGGATTATTGCGGCATCGGCCCCGGCGCGCACGGGCGGCGCGGCGGCATGGCGACCGTCCGCCACAAGAAGCCCGAAAACTTCCTCAAGGCCGTGAGCGAGCGCGGCCATGGCATCAGCGAGGCACGCCATCTCGATCCTGCCGAGCAGGCGGCCGAAGCGCTGCTGATGGGTTTGCGACTGGTCGAGGGCGTGGATCTCGCAGCGCTCGGCGAACGCTTCGGTATGCGCCCGCAAGATCTCCTCGATGCACCCAAGGTCGAGCGCTATGCGGGCCTCGGGCTCCTCTGGCGCGAGGGTCCGCGCATCGGTGTGACCGGCGCGGGGCGGCCGCTGCTCGATGCCTTGCTGGGCGAAATCGTCGACGATCGGCTGATCCCGGCTGCGCTGGCGGCGTCATGACCGCCGAGCTGATCGCGGCATGGGAGGCGTATCTGCGCGAGGCACGGCGCCGCTCGCCGCACACGGTGCGCGCCTATGTCGCCGCCGCCCGGCGTCTCATCGAGCATGGCGCGATCACCTCGCTCGGCGAAGCCGCCCGGATCGAGGCACCGCATCTGCGCCGCTTCCTCGCCGATCGGCGCGCGCAGGGCCTCGCCAATGCCAGCGCCGCGCGCGAGCTCTCCGCCTGCAAGGCCTTCATCGCCTTTGCAAGGCAGCAGGCAGGCGACCCCGAGCCCGCCGCCCCGCGCCTTCGCGGCCCGCGCATCAAGAAGGGTCTGCCGCGCCCCGTCACCCCCGATGAAGCGGTCAATCTCACCGAGCTGGTCGAGGCGTTGGGCGATGATTGGACCGGTGCGAGGGATCGGGCGGTGCTGCTGCTCATGTATGGCGCGGGCCTGCGCATCGCCGAGGCGCTTTCGCTCAAGGGCCGCGATGCGCCGCTCGGGCAGACGCTGGTCGTCACCGGCAAGGGCGGCAAGCAGCGCGTGGTGCCGATCCTGCCGATCGCGCGCGAGGCGGTGAGCGACTATGCCGCGGCCTGCCCGTGGCCGCTCGCCGCCGGGGAGCCGTTGTTCAGGGGTATCAAGGGCGGAGCGCTCTCGCCCGGAATGGTGCAGCGGGCGATGGCGCAGGCGCGGCGCGTGCTCGGCCTGCCAGACACCGCCACCCCCCACGCGCTGCGCCATTCATTCGCGACGCACCTGCTCAATGCCGGCGTCGATCTGCGCAGCCTGCAAGAGCTGCTCGGCCATGCCTCGCTCGGTTCTACCCAGATATACACTCAGGTCGATGCAGCGCAGATGCTCAAGGATTATCGCAGCGCGCATCCGCGGGCGAAGAAGGCTTAGGCTGCACTCGCCTGTCCCAGCGCGGGCCATTGCCGCAGCAGCGTGCCGAGATCGGCATATTCGGTCAAGTGTGGAACGGCGCGATCATAATCCTTGAGCGCAATGGCCCCGATCACGGTCTTTTCGATAGCAAGCTGATTGGGCATTCGAGCGACTACTGTAGCGACTGATACATTGATTAGCGCCGCCCCTTGATCGCGGCAAGCCGCGCCTCGATCGCGTCCCAGATCATCCCGGCGACATCAACGCCGTCGAATTTGGAGATGGCGACGATCCCGGTGGGCGAGGTGACGTTGATCTCGGTCAGCCATTGGCCGCCGATCACGTCGATCCCGACGAAGGTCAGGCCGAGGCGCTTCAAATCCGGGCCCATCGCCTCGCAGATTTCGCGCTCTCGCTGCGTCAATCGGGTCGCCTGCGCCGAGCCGCCCATCGCGAGGTTCGAGCGGAATTCGCCCTCGCCCGGGATCCGGTTGATCGCGCCCGCGATCTCGCCATCGACCAGCACGATCCGCTTGTCGCCTTGCGCCACTTCGGGGAGGAAGGGCTGGACCATGTGCGGCTCGGGCCAGGTCAGGTTGAACACCTCGAACAGCGCGGTGAGGTTGTCGCCCGTCTCGGGCACGCGGAAGATCGCCTTGCCGCCATTGCCGTGGATCGGCTTGACCACCACCGCGCCGTGCTCGGCCATGAAGCGGCGCACTTCCTCGACGCTGCGGGTGACGAGCGTGGGCGGCATGAAGCGGCGATAATTGAGCACCATCACCTTTTCAGGCGCATTGCGGACATGGGCGGGGTCGTTGACCACCAGCGTCTCGTGAACGATGCGCTCGAGCATGTGGGTCGCGGTGATGTAACCCATGTGGAAGGGTGGGTCCTGCCGCATCAGCACGACGTCGATATCGCGCCCCAGATCGAGCCTGACGCCCTCGCCCTTCTCGAAATGATCGCCGACAACGCGCCGGACCTTGACCGGGAAGCACCGCGCAAAAAGCCGATCATCGGCATCGAGCGTCAGGCTTTCGACGTGATATTCGAACAGCTCGTATCCGCGCTCCTGCGCCGCCAGCATCAGCGCAAACGAGCTGTCGCCGGCGATGTTGATGTGTTCGATAGGGTCCATCTGGACCGCGATCTTCAGAGCCAAGTCACAATCTCCGCCAAGTTCCAACCCGAGCCAGCAAGGGGGAAGCGCCCTTGCGCTACCTCACGCCGCCCCGACCAGCTCCGGAAACACTCCCGCGATGAGGATCAGCGCCAGCACCACCGGGCATAGCCACCGCACCAGGAACCGCCAGAGGGCATAGATCGGCCCATCCAGCCCGATCTCGCTGTCGACCAGCCGCTTGTCCGCGATCCAGCCGATGAAGATCGAGGTGAGCAGCGCTCCGATCGGCATCGTCAGCCGGCTCGTCAGCGTGTCGAGCGTATCGAGCATCCCCAGCCCTTCGAACAGCCAGATGAACCCCAATGGGTGAAATCCCGAGAGCATGCCCGTGGAAAGCGCGCACAGCACTCCGAGCACCGCTGCGCCTGCGGTCACCACCATCGCCGCTCCCCCGCGCGGCACGTTGAGCCAGCTCATGACCAGTGCGGTGGGCGCTTCCATCAGGCTGACCGAGCTGGTGAGCGCGGCAAAGGCGACCATCACGAAAAAGGCGAGCCCGATGAGCGAGCCGAACGGGATGTCCTGGAAGGCATGCGGCAGGGTCTGGAACATCAGGCCAAGGCCGCCGCTGGGTGCAAGCCCTGCGGCAAACACGATCGGGAAGATGCACAGCCCCGCGATCAGCGCGACCGCGGTATCCGCGCCTGCGATGATCACCGAAGTGCCCGCAAGGTTCACATCGCGCGAGACATACGCGCCGTAGGTCACCATTCCGGCAACCCCGAGCGAGAGCGAGAAGAACGCCTGGCCGACCGCCGCCAGCATAATCGGCCCGGTGAGCTTTTCGGGCTCGAAGGTGAAGAGATAATCGGTCGTCTCGGCGACTGCGCCGCCGAACAGGCCATAGATCGTGATCCCGACCAGCAGGACGAAGAAGATCGGCATCAGATAGACCGAAACCTTCTCGATCCCGCCCGAGACGCCGCGCGCAACGAAGAAGGCCGTGACTGCAAGGAAGACCAGATGGAGCGCGCTGGTCGTCGCCCCATCGCTCACCATCGCCCCGAAGAATGCGTCGACCTCCTCGAAGGAGAGGCCGTCAAAGGCGGGGCCGGTGATCCCGGTCGCGAGGAGATCCTGCACGAACAGCCCGATGAAATAGAGCACCCAGCCCCCCAGCACGCAGTAGAAGCTGAGGATCAGGAAAGCGGAAAAAACGCCGAGTGAGGCAACCCATTGCCAGGCGCCGCTGGCGCCCGATTCCCGCGCGACCGTGCGAAAGCTCTGGGGCGCGGCCGCCTGGCCGTGGCGCCCGATCAAGATCTCGGACAAGAGGACCGGAAGCCCGATGAGCACGATGCAGCCAATGTAGAACAACACGAACGCGCCGCCGCCATTGGCTCCGGCTTCGGCCGGAAAGCGGACCAGATTGCCCAGCCCCACGGCCGAACCGATCGCTGCCAAAATGAAAGCGCTGCGCGAAGACCACCCCTCGCGCGTCGTCGAACCCGTCGATAAGACCATGTCTGCTGCTTGTTCCTTTTGCCCGCTTGCGCCCGTTTCGAGGATCGGATCATCGAGGTTGGATCACACCGCCATGCTGCTGGCCCTGCTGAAACCTTTTTGCAAGAAAACCCGCGCCGCGCCAAGGGTCAAAGCCATCTCATTCTTTGCGTTTGCCAAAACCGGCCGCTAGATGCGCTCCATGTCGACCACCTATCAGCTCGATACGAGCACCAGTCGCGCCAATCCCACGCCGCAACCGCTGCGCCGCCTCACCGTCCCGCGGATCCGCGAACGCAAGGTCGATGGCAGCATCGCCGAGCCGCTCGTCATGCTCACCGCCTACACCGCGCGCCAGGCGCAATTGCTCGATAGCCATTGCGATCTACTGCTGGTGGGGGATTCGCTTGCGCAGGTCATCTACGGGCTGCCTTCGACGATCCCGGTCACGCTCGAGATGATGGCCAATCACGGGGCGGCCGTGGTGCGCGGCTCGTACCATGCCGTGGTGGTGATCGACATGCCGTTCGGCTCATATGAAGCCGCGCCCGAACAGGCGTTCGAGAGCGCCGCCTTCCTGCTGAAGGAAACGGGCGCTGCGGCGGTCAAGCTTGAAGGCGGCGAGGCGATGGCGCCGACGGTCGAATTCCTGATTGCGCGCGGGATCCCGGTGATGGGCCATGTCGGGCTCACCCCGCAGGCGGTCAACGTGCTGGGCGGATACGGCGCGCGCGGGCGCTCGGAAGCGGAGGCCGAGAAGATCGTGTCCGATGCGGTCGCGCTCGATCAGGCAGGCGCGTTCGCGATCGTGATCGAAGGCGTGGTCGAACCCATCGCCATCGCCGCGACCGAGGCGGTTTCCTGCCCGACCATCGGGATCGGCGCCTCGGCCCGGTGCGACGGGCAGGTGCTCGTCACCGAGGACATGCTCGGCATGTTCGAGCGGGTGCCGCGCTTCGTCAAACGCTACGAGAACATCGCCGAGGTGATCGAGAAAACGGTCGCAACCTACGCCAGGGAAGTGCGCACGCGCGAATTTCCCGGCGAAGACCAGACCTACCAGCCCAAGGATTGAGCACCCCTCGATGCAAACGCTTCTGCGCTATTACAAGTTCTCGCTGCTGTTCACTGCGGCCGCGCTCGCCACTGCGGCCTGGTATGGCTGGATGTCGAGCGGGACGATTGCGGGCATGCTCGCGGTTCTGTGGATCGTGTTCGTGCTCTCGATCCTCGAGGTCTCGCTCAGTTTCGACAATGCGGTCGTCAATGCAACGGTGCTGCGCGAGATGGACCCGGTCTGGCAGCAGCGCTTCCTCACCATCGGGATCCTCATCGCGGTGTTCGGAATGCGGATCGTGTTTCCGATCGCGATCGTCTCGATCGCAGCCAGCATCGGTCCGTGGGAGGCGGTGCAGCTCTCGCTGGGCGACCCGGTGGAATATGAGCGCATCGTCTCATCCGCCCATATCGGCATTGCCGGATTTGGCGGGGCGTTCCTCCTGATGGTGGGCCTCAATTTCTTCTTCGACGAGGAGAAGGACATTCACTGGATCGCCATGATCGAGCGCTCTGCGGCGCGCTTCTCAAGCATCCCTTCGCTCGAGATCGCGTTCGTGCTGGCGCTGATCTACGGGGTTTCGACGCTGCTTGCCCCGGCCGAGGCGACGACTTTCCTGACCGCCGGCATCCTTGGCCTGCTCACCTATATCGGGGTCCATGCGCTGAGCAAGATCATCGAACAGCGCGAGGCGCGCAAACTCGCCGCGGGCGAGATGGTGCGCTCGGGACTTGGCGGGTTTCTCTATCTCGAAGTGCTTGATGCAAGCTTCAGCTTCGATGGCGTCGTGGGTGCTTTCGCGCTCTCGAACAACATGATCGTGATCGCGCTGGGGCTATCGGTGGGCGCGATGTTCGTGCGCTCGATGACGGTCCATCTCGTGCGCACAGGGACGCTGGGCCAGTATCGCTTTCTCGAGCATGGCGCGTTCTGGGCGATCATCGTGCTCGGCGTCATCATGCTGGTTTCGGCGCGCTTTCACATCCCCGAGACAATCACCGGGCTGATCGGTGCGATCCTGATCGGGCTCTCGCTGTGGTGGTCGGTGCGCTTCAACCGCGCCAATCCGGAGCCTCGCGACTAGCGGCAAAGTAGGCCGCGAGCGGGGCGGCCCAGACCAGTTGCGCAAGGTGATAGAGCAAGAGCGGCGCGATGATGAAGCCGGCAATCTCGGGCGGAAAAAGGATCGCCGCCAAGGGCGCGCCGATCGCGACGCTCTTTTGCACCGCTGCAAAGAGGAACGCGATCCGGTCCGCGTGAGGATAGCCGAGCGCCGCGCTCAGCACCCAGGCAAGCCCCGTCGCCGCCACGAGCAAGGCCATCACCAGCGCCAGCAGCACCGCCCAGTCGAATAGCGTAAACAGCGCCAACAGCCCCTCCTCGACCGCGCCCGAGAACGCGACATAGACCGCGATCCCGATCACGATCCGATCGAGCCAGACGATCCGCGCGCGGCGCTCGACAACCCAGTCGCGCGCCCAGCGCTGGACCAGCTGGCCGATGATGAAAGGCAAGACGAGGATGAGCGCGATGCGTCCGATCATCTCGGCATTGACCACCGCCCCGCCCTCTCCTCCGAGAAGAGCGAAGAGCGGCGCCGAGACAAACACGCCCGCGATGTTGATCAGCGCCGCCCCGATGACCGAGAGCGCGACATTGCCGCCGGCGAGCGTGGTGTAGGAAGTGGCGGACTGGATCGTCGAGGGCAGGCAGCCGAGATAGACGAACCCCAATGCGACAAGCGGGGGCAGCGCCATCGCCGCGAGCGCGGCCAGCCCGAAGCCGCCCAGCGCCATCACCCCGAAGACAAAGCCGAGCAGCGGGGCAAAGAAGCGCCAGTTGGCGAGCCCTGCTGCGATCTCCCCGCGCGCAATGCGGATGCCGTTGACGAGGAACAGGATGAAGATCGTGGCGCTCGAGACCCCTTGCGCCGCCGTGCGAAACTCCCCTTGCGCCGGCAGCAGCAGCGCAAGGCCAGTGGCCACCAGCAACACAGCGATCATCGGATCAGCAAGAGGCGAGAGGCGCTTGAGCATCGGAGCCTCGCGGCTTGCCTGCAAGCTTGCGCAAAGTCGAGCGGGTGGTGGCGCTCAGGCCCCGGGAATGATTCCCGGGTGTAGTTCCCAGGTCATGCGCTCGAAGCGTTCAGCGCCCGCCTCATCGCCGAGCGCGCGCGCGGCGATGCCGCGCAGCTTGAGCAGCCGCGGATCGTTGCCCGCGCCAAGCTCGATCGCATTGTCGAGCAGCACCGCGGCCCGCAGCCAGTCTTCGACGCGCGCGCTGCGCTCGGCAAACAGCAGCAGCGCCTCGGTGTTGCGCGGCTCGCCCCTGAGGTGGCGCGCGATGAGCACATCGGCGGCGAGCGGGTCGCCCAGATCCCGGTAAGCCGCTGCCGCCTTGCGCGTGAGCGGCCAGGCCCGGCGGATCAGCGCTGCATCGCGGTAGGCTTCGAGCGCGCCGCGTGGATCGCGCGCGGCGAGCGCGGCGTCGCCCGCCAGCCCGGCCACGTCAGCCGATCCGCGAAACCGGCGCCTCAAGCTATCGCCATAGGATGCCGCTGCGCCCACCTGCCCGGCAGAAACCAGCTGGCGCATTCGCACCGTCGTCGCAGGGAGATCGCTGCGGCCTTCTGTATCAAGCGCAGTCCAGCCAAGCGGCCTTCCGGCATAGGCACGCTCCAAATACACCGCAGCGCCTGAGCGGTCGCCCAGACGCTCGAACGCGCGGCCCACCAGCATCGCGAGATACGGCGAGGCTGCCTCGCGCCGGGCTGGCGCTGCAAACCGCGCGATCAGCTCCTCGTCGCGCCCGCCAAGCCACATGGCCCGCGCGAGCAATTCGGCAACGCGGTTATTGCCAGGCTGCATTCCGGCGAGCATTTCAAGCGTTTCCGCCGCGCTGTCGTGATTGCTCTCGAGCAGATCGACCAGCGCATCAAGCAAGAGCGCGGCGGGCACGCCGGCCTCGATCTTGCCGCTGCGCGCCAGCAGGCTCTTGGCCAGAACCGGCATCTGCGCGCGCGCCGCCAGCACTGCCTTGAGGTAGAGCGCATCGCCGTTCTGCTCTTCGAGCTTGGCCAGTCGGCGCGCGGCAGCAAGCATCTCGGTGTAGTATCCGGCATCGCCCAGCGTGGCAGCATATTCGGCCAGCGCGAGCGGGTGCTCAGGATCGGTCTCGAGCGCTGCCTCGAACCAGACCAGTGCATCGGCCAGCCCATGAGCATCGCGCGCCAATTGTCCACGCAGCACGAGCGCCGGGGCAAATCGCGGTCCCAGCTCGAGCGCCTGGTCGGCGGCCGCGAGCGCGGCTGAATGCTCGCCCCGGCGAAAGCGCAGCCGGGCAGTATCGACCCACACGGCAGGATTTTGGGCATCACGCGCGCGGGCCTGTTCGAGCAAGCGTTCAGCGCTCGCCAGATCGCCATCGACGGCCGCCTCGCGCGCGCTTTGCAACAGGCCGTTGACCTCTTTGTTCCCCTCTCCTGCGGGGCCCTCGCCCGCGCCGCTGTCCGCGGGCGGCGCGGCGCAGCCGGCCAGAGCGGCCGCCAGCATCGGCGCAAGGAGCGAGGCTTTAGGCATGGAGGTCATATTGCTTGAGCAGATCATACAGCGTCGGCCGGCTGATCCCGAGGAGCTTGGCAGTGCTCGAGATGTTCCCCTCCGAGCGGGCAAGCGCGTGGCGGATGACGCGCCGGTCGGCCTGCTCGCGTGCGGCCTTGAGGTTGAGCACTTCGACGCTTTCGGCCTCGTCGTCCCGGAAATCGAGATCCTCGGCGCAGACCAGCTTGCCATCGGCCATGATGACCGCGCGCTTCACCCTGTTTTCAAGCTCGCGCACATTGCCCGGCCATTCATGGCGATCGATCGCGGCCAATGCATCGGGCGCAAAGCCGCTCACCGCCGGGTTCATCTCCTTGGAAAAACGCTTGAGGAACGCCTTGGCGAGCAGCACCGGATCGCCGTGCCGCTCGGCCAAGCCAGGAATGCGGACGACGATCTCGGCAAGGCGATAGAACAGGTCTTCGCGAAACGTGCCCGAGGTGATCATGCTTTCAAGGTCCTGGTGCGTCGCGCACACGATCCGGGTGTCGACCGCGATCGTTTTGCGTCCGCCGATCCGTTCGATCGTGCGTTCCTGCAAGAAGCGCAGCAGCTTGACCTGTAAAGGCAGCGGAATATCGCCGACCTCGTCGAGGAACAGCGTGCCGCCATGCGCGCTCTCGATCTTGCCCTCAGTGGTCTTGACTGCGCCGGTGAAGGCCCCTTTCTCGTGTCCGAACAGTTCGCTTTCGAGGAGGTTTTCCGGGATCGCGGCGCAATTGATCGCGACGAACGGCCCGCCTGCGCGATTGCTCGCATCGTGGAGGCCGTGCGCCAGCAATTCCTTGCCGGTGCCGCTTGCGCCCAGCAGCATGACCGAAACGCTGGTCGAGGCGACCCGCTCGATCGTGCGCGCCACCTTGACCATTTCAGGAGCGCCGGTGATCAGGCGGCCAAGCACGGTCTTGTCCTCGCTCGCTGCGCGCAGCAAGCGACGGTTTTCGTCCTCGATCTGGTGCAGGTTGAAGGCGCGACGCACGATTAGCCCGAGCGCGTCGATATCGAGCGGTTTCTGGTAGAAATCATACGCCCCGTGCTCGATCGCCTGCAGCGCGCTCTCGCGCGCGCCGTGCCCGCTGGCGACGATGACCTTGGTATCGGGCTTCAATGCCATGATCGCATCGAGCACGGCAAAACCTTCGGTGGTCCCGTCGGGATCGGGCGGAAGCCCCAGATCGAGCGTCACGACGCTGGGCGCTTCGCTGCGCAGCGCCGCGATCGCTGAATCGCGGTCGCCTGCGATCACGACCTCGAAATCGTCGTAGGCCCATTTGAGCTGCGCCTGCAGACCTTCATCGTCCTCGACAACGAGCAGCGTAGGTTTCTTGTCAGCCATCAGGCCACCTCTTGTGATTGGGGAGGAGCCACGCCCGGCTCCCCGCTTACGCATTGATTGAACATCCGGGCCGCCTCGGGCATCGGCAGCAGCACTGAAAATCTCGTGCCCATGCCCTTGCGGCTCTCCACCATCAGCCGCCCGCGCATCGCCTTGATCAGCTCGCGCGCCTCGAAGGCGCCGATGCCGAAGCCGCCCTGCTTGGAGGAGACGAACGGCTTGAACAGGCCCGAGCGCAGGAATTCAGGCGTCATCCCGCAGCCATTGTCGATCACGTCAAGCCGGCCGGTGACCCCGTCCTTACGCGCGACGAGGGTGATCGGCATCTCGGGTTCGCTTGCATCGATCGCGTTCTGGACGAGGTGGACGAGCGCCTGTTCGAGTGCCTCGGGGTCGCCGAATGCTGGGACGGTTTCGGGCGCATCGACGATGATGCGATGGATTGCCGCGTAGCGCTGGGCGAGATCGTGCGCGACCCGCCCTAGATCGAGCGGCGCGGCGTGCTGGATCTGCCCCGAGCCATAGCGATTGAGCCGCGCGAGCAGCGCGTTGAGCTTCTCCGACGATTTCTTGAGCGTCACCAGCATGTCGGCGCGAAAGGCGGGGTTGTCGGCGTGCTTTTGCGCGTTGCTCGAAAGCAGCGAGAGCTGGCTTGCCAGGTTCTTGATGTCGTGCATGACGAAAGCCATGCGCCGGTTGAATTCGTCGAACCGGGTCGCGTCCATCAGCGCCTGTTGACCGGCCTGTTCGGAAAGATAGCTCGCGAGCTGCTGGCCGGCCACGCGCAGCAAGTCGAAATCTTCCCAGTCGAGCCGCCGGGTGATGCGCGGGCGCGCCAGCACGATCGTTCCGACGAGGCGATCGAAGTGGATCAGCGGCACCAGCGCCCAGGCATCCTCGGCCTCGATCAACCAGCGCGGGACTTGCGCAAGTTCGCCGTGGTGATCGACGCCGGAGCGCACCTCGTCGAGATCGAGGATGTGGTTGTGCTGCTCGAGCAGGCCGGCAAGCGCGTATTCCCCCGCCACCCCAGGCACCTCGATCATCGGCCAGTTCCAGCGCGCGAACAGTTCGAGCTGCGCTTCCTCGTTGGGAAGCAGCAGCAGGCCGGCGGGGCTGTCGGTGATGTCGGCGATCGCCTTGACCGCGCGTTCGTGAAAGCTCGGCCCCGTGCCCGAATTGCGCCCGATCGTGCGGGTGAAGCCGAGCCATTCCTCGCGGTAATCGTAGCGGTGCTGGAAAAGGTGTTTGGTCGCCGTCACCCTGAGCCAGCCGCGCACCCGCTGCGAGGGCAGCCAGATCACCGCGAGCACAACCGCGAGGACGAGAAAGACGACCTGGCTCGCGCGCGCGATATCGCCGCCGATCAGCGCCAGCGAGCGCGCGACCAGCACCATGGCGAGCAGATAGCTGCCGATGACGAGCAGCGACAAGGTCTGGAAGGTGACGGCGCGCGAGGGGCGGAACTGGAGCCCGGCGCTCGCCGAAGTGGCGCCAAGCGCGAGCAGCGCGGCCATGATGCCGGTGAATGCCCCGCGCAAGGCGACCAGTCCGGCCGGCTCCTCGCCGCCGAGATAGGCGATCGTGAAGAGGTTGAGATCGTAGGCAAACAGGCCGGCCAGTGCGACCGTGCTCCAGCGCAGGATCTCGCGCGAGGCTGCGGCAGCGCCGGCATACAGGTTGTGGAGCAGCACCAGCGCACCGACCGCGACAAGCATGGCGAGGACGCTCGAGACTTCGAAGGTCAGCACGGCGAGCTTGGGCATGAACCCGACGCGCGCATCGATCAGGAGCAGGAGCGGCTGAAACAGCTCCACCAGCGCGAGCGTTAGGATGACGGGCCTGGTCGGGCGCAGGCTTGCATCGCGCCCATCAGCGCTGAACAGGCGGAAGATGACGTAGATGAAGGCGAGATTGCGCGCGGTGGCGGCAAGCTCGCTGGCGAAATGCGAAGGTCCGTGCGAGGCAGCGATGGTGCACCAGATCGCGGTGAAAGCCGCAGCGATGAGCGAAGCGCGCCGATCGGGGCGCGCCCGATCGCCCGAACGCGCGATCCAGACCGCCGCGCCCGCGCTGAGCGCAGCCCCTGCGAAATAGCAGGCAAACGCCACATAGACCCACAGGTGCTGGGTAACCAAACCTGCGTCCATCATCGCGCCCCCTCGGGCCACAGGATCACGCGGACCGTCTGCAGCAGGATCACCAGATCGAGAAAGGGCGTGTAGTTCTTGGCGTAATACAGATCGTATTCGAGCTTCTTGCGGCTATCTTCGATCGAGGCGCCATAAGGATAGTTGATCTGCGCCCAGCCAGTGATGCCGGGCTTGACCATGTGGCGTTCGCCATAAAACGGGATCTCCTCCTGGAGATCGTCGACGAATTGGGGCACTTCGGGGCGCGGGCCGACAAAGCTCATATGACCCAGCAAGACGCACCATGTCTGCGGCAGTTCGTCGATCCGCACCTTGCGGATGAAGCGGCCGATGCGGGTGACGCGCGGGTCGTCCTTTTGCGCCCATTTCGCCCCGTTCTTCTCGGCATCGGTCCGCATCGAGCGCAGCTTTACGAGCCAGAAGGGCTGGCCATAGAGCCCGACGCGCTGCTGGCGGAAGAAGGCGGGGCCCTTGCTGTCGAGCTTCACCAGCAACGCGAACAGCGCGATGATCGGCAAGGTGAAGCACAGCAGCAGCACGCTGGCGGTGATGTCGAAGATCCGCTTGATCGCGCTCGAGAATATCCGCCCGCTCGAAAAGCCGTCGGAAAAGATCAGCCAGCTGGGATTGACCGTATCGAGATCGACCCGGCCCGTCTCGCGCTCCATGAAGCTCGAGAAATCGTTGACGTGGACGCCCTTGGTCTTCATCCGCAGAAGGTCGCCCAGCGGGAGCGAGTTGCGCCGCTCCTGCAAGGCCAGGACCACTTCACTCACCCCGAGATTTTCGACGAACCGGCCAAGATCGTGGATCGCCTCGCGCGCGATCGCCTCTTCGACGACGCGCTGGGGCTCGTTCATCGCGATGTAGGAAACGATCACGAAGCCGCTCTCGGGCCGCTCGCCCAGTTCGCGCAGGCGCTGCGCTCGGTCGCCTGCGCCCAGCACCATGACCCGCCTGCGAAACGCCGAAGAGCCAAGGAAGCTGTTGAGGAGCAGCCGGTCAGCGACCAGCACCAGGATCGAGAAGCCCATCGAGAAGAGCAGGGTCGAGCGCCAAAAGGTCGCTGACCCGAGGAGAAAGTCGATGAACGCGAGCGCAATGATGCCAAGGCTGATCGCAACCAGCAGCCGCGCGCCCGCAAACCGGAGCGAGCGCAAGGCCATCGGACCGTAGACCCCGACCGAGATCATCGCCAGCCACACCACCATGGCCGAGCCGAACAAAGGCAACCAGCGCGTCTCGACCGGACCCGGATCGAACCCAATCTGCGAGGCGCGCAATTGCCAGGCCAGTTCGCTCGCCAGCACCAGCAGCGCAAGATCCAACAGGCCCAAGAGGAGGACCGCGTGCGGAATGTAGTGCTTGAACAGGCGGATCATGAAAGATGGGCAATCGCAGCGTCAGAGACGGGTTAGAGCGTCAATCTAGGTCCGACAGTTTAAGTGTCGGTAAATTTTACATCAGTTTCTCAAGCTCGCGGTCTGCGCGAGGTTGGATGGTAAAGCAGGCATTACCGGCAAGGCTCATGCGGCGGGCGAACCGGCCAGCCGCGCGCTCGCAGGCGTCAGGCAATCGGCCCGGCCGCAGCGCGGGCAAGGCGTGCCCAGCGGCGTTGCATCGGCCGGATCGAGCGAGACCCCGCGCGCCTGCGCGAGATCGCGCGCGAACCGTGCCTCGAGGCCGAGCACGATCGCCTTGCGCGCCGAGCAAGCGACCCCGTCGACCTCGACAGTGCGCGCGATCGTCAGCCAATGGCGCGGCGCGCCCTCGCCCTCGCCGAAGGTGACCGCCTGGGTGAGCATCTGCCCGCGGTTCTCGAATGCGGCGTAAGCGACCCAGGCGGGCCAGCGCGCGCCATCGAGCGGGTGGATCGCGCCGCTCGCCCCGGCGGTGAACGCAACCATCCGCCCGGTCCGGCCAAACCGCGCGCTGAAGAAGGGCAGGCCGCGCTCGCCGACGCGTTGGAGGGTGGTCAGGCGCTGGGCGACCTGGTCGAAGCTCGAGGCGAAGCGGCGCTGGAGCACGGCGAGATCGTAGCCGGTCTGCTCGCAGGCGCGCAGGAACCGGCGATAGGGCATCTGGACCGCGCCTGCGCAATATTCGGTGACATGCTCGCGGAAAAGCTCGCGTGCCTCGCTGCTCGCCAGCCCCGCCCCTTCGACCTGGCGCGTGATCGCATCGCGCAGTTCAAGGCTGGCGACCTGGCGCGCGATCTGGAACCGGCGGGCAGCGCCAGGCAGCATCTCGGAGAGCTGCAATTGCCGGTTGTGCAGATCGAGCCGGTGGACGATGCCCGGCATGACCTCCGCTGGAAGGATACGAACCTGGAGCTGGTGGCGCTCGCGCAGCCGCTCGCCCAGCGCGGCGCTCGCATCCGAGCGCGAGAGGCGCAGCTCATCGGCGAGCTCCTCGCAGGCATGGTCGAGATCGGCGAAGTGGTTCTGCCAGCGCTCGGCTGCACGCCTTGCATCGCCTGCCGGGTCCTCCTCGCGCGCATTTTTCGCACCAGAATTGTCGTACAGCCGGGCAAAGGCGGCGGCGGCCTGCGGGGCAGAGGCGAGGAATTCCTGGAGCTCCTCGCGGTCGATCCCGAGATCGGCGAAGCGCTTGTCGGCCATGCGCCGGGCGAGCCCATCGACCCCGCCGATCGCCTCGTCCTCGCGCAGCTGGCTCGGATCGAAGTCGAACCGCTCGATCACCTGCACCAGCACGCGCGCGGAGAGCGGGCGCTGGTTGCGCTCGATCAGGTTGAGATAGGACGGCGAGATCCCGAGCGAGGCGGCCATCGCGGCCTGAGTGAGGCCTTCGCGCTTGCGCAATCGGCGCAGCGAGGGTCCGGCGAGGAGGCTGACTTCAGACATGGGCACGCTTGTAAATATCTTTACTGATTGACACAACGGCTTTCGCGAGATCACCCATAGCGACACGAAAGTGCGGAAATTTTCCTGTTATGGTGCAATGCAATATGCAATCGCGAACCCATTCCTCCCCGGCCGATCGCAGGCCATGCTCTTCAGGAGAACACCAGTGCTCTATCACGATACCATCACCCACATGCGCGGCCTTGTCGCCGCCAATGGCGCCTCCTGGGCTGCGATCGACCCCGAGAGCGCTGCGCGCATGGTCCTGCAGAACCGCTTCGCCACCGGGCTCGACATCGCGAAGTATACAGCGAAGATCATGCGCGAGGACATGGCGGCCTATGACGCCGACCCTGCGCAATACACCCAGTCGCTGGGCTGCTGGCACGGCTTTATTGCGCAGCAGAAGATGATCGCGATCAAGAAGCATTTCGGCTCGACCAAACGCCGTTATCTCTACCTCTCGGGCTGGATGGTCGCCGCCTTGCGCAGCGAATTCGGCCCCCTGCCCGACCAGTCGATGCACGAGAAGACCTCGGTCCCTGCGCTGATCGAGGAGCTCTACACCTTCCTCAAACAGGCCGATGCGCGCGAGCTTAGCCTCCTGTTCCGTGAGCTCGACAAGGCGCGCGAGGCAGGCGACGAGGTCAAGGCCAAAGACGTCATGAACCGGATCGACAGTTACGAGACCCACGTCGTGCCGATCATCGCCGATATCGATGCGGGCTTCGGTAATGCGGAAGCGACCTATCTTCTCGCCAAGAAGATGATCGAGGCGGGCGCCTGCGCGCTCCAGATCGAAAACCAGGTGTCCGACGAGAAGCAGTGCGGCCACCAGGACGGCAAGGTGACGGTCCCGCACGAGGATTTCATCCAGAAGATCCGCGCCTGCCGCCATGCGTTCCTTGAGCTCGGGGTCGACGATGGCATCATCGTTGCCCGCACCGATTCGCTCGGCGCAGGCCTCACCAAGCAGATCGCCTATTCGACCCAGCCGGGCGATCTGGGCGATCAGTACAATTCCTTCCTCGATTGCGACGAGGTTGATCCTGCGAACGTCACCAACGGTCAGGTCTTCATCAGCCGCGAGGGCAAGCTGCTCGCCCCCAAGCGCCTGCCCTCCAACCTCTACCAGTTCCGCCCCGGCACCGGCGTCGACCGCGTCGTGCTCGACTGCATCACCTCGCTCCAGAACGGCGCGGACCTGCTGTGGATCGAGACCGAGAAGCCGCATGTCGAGCAGATCGCCAGCATGGTCGACCGGATCCGCGAAGTCGTGCCAAACGCCAAGCTGGTCTACAACAACTCGCCCTCGTTCAACTGGACGCTGAGCTTCCGCCAGCAGGTGTTCGATGCTTATGCCGAGGCGGGCCAGGACGTCTCAGCCTATGACCGCGATCGCCTGATGAGCGTCGACTACGACGGCACCGAGCTTGCCGCCGAGGCCGATGAGCGGATCCGAACCTTCCAGCGCGATGCCGCGCAGCGCGCCGGCATCTTCCACCACCTCATCACCCTGCCGACCTACCACACCGCCGCTCTCTCGACCGACAACCTGGCCAAACGCTATTTCGGCGAGGAGGCCATGCTCGGCTATGTCCGTCACGTCCAGCGCGAGGAGATCCGCCAGGGCATCGCCTGCGTCAAGCACCAGAACATGGCCGGCTCCGACATCGGCGATGATCACAAGGAGTACTTCGCCGGCGAAGCCGCCTTGAAGGCGGGCGGCAAGGACAACACGATGAACCAGTTCGAGGCTGCGTAATCCTTGCCATCCGAAGCGCCTTTCGGGGTTGCGTAACTCGCAACCCCGTGGGAACCTTAGGCGAAACCGTAGTTTCCTGTGCTATGGTCACCCGGTAACCGGGACATGATGCCAGGAGAGGGAGAGACACCATGAGCGACACCGAACTTCCCAAGACCGAGCCTGCGCGCGCCCGCGCGCTGCTTTCCACCGCCGACATGAAGCTCCTGCGCCGTGCGCTCGAGAGCCATGCCCGCACCACCGAGGATCGCGAGGAACTCGCCAAGATCAACGCGCTGCACCACCGCTTGGGGACTTACGTTCCAAGCAGCTGAATAGGAAAGCGGTTTGCCCGCATGGCCCCCCCGGCGCCGCTTGAGGCCTTCTGCAACCAGCGCTCATCACCCGGTTCTCCTGGGGAGGAGAAGACGGCCGCCATCGCGCCCGCAAGACGGCGCTTTGGCGGTCGTTACCCGTTGTGCTCCGTGACTTCATGGTGCTTCGCTTCATCGCAGCCAGAGAACGCTTGAACCGCCTGTTACACAGTCCAGAAGCAAAAAACTCCGCCCTGACTGATCGAGCTTCTGACGCAGATAAAGCGGGCGTGCGAAGCAGATGACGGGGAAAGAGGACAGAGCAGGTCATGCGCTCCACCATGCCGCAATCCACCCGGTGTAGGAAAGCGTCTCAGCCGCTCCGCCCCGCCCCGGCTCACAAGCCGTAGAACAACACCAGCAGGATCGAGAGCGTCGTCACCATCAGCAGCACCAGCGGGACGCCGGTGCGGATATAGTCGGCGAATTCGTAGGAGCCTTCGGCCATGATCAGCATGTTGGTCTGATAAGCGATCGGGGTCGCGTAGCACAGATTGCAGCCGAACAGGACAGCGAGGATCAAAGGCTCGGGCGGCAGGCCAAGCTCGGTCGCAATGTTGAACGCGATCGGCGTACCCACGGTTGCCGCGGTTGCGTTGGAGGCAAAATTGGTGAGCAGGGTGACGAACGCCATGATCGCTGCCAGCACCAGCGCCGGCGGAAGATAGCCAAGCCCCAGCGAAAGCGCTTCGCCAAGCCATGCCGCCGCCCCGCTTTCGAGAACGATCCGGCCGACCGTGATGCTGGCAGCCACCAGCACGATCACCTTGGCCGACAGCGCGCGGCCCACCCGATCGAATTTCACGCAGCCCGTCACGAACATCAGGATTGCGCCCGCCAGCGCGCTGATCGCGATCGGGACGAGGCCGAACGAGGCGACCGCAACCGAGCCGCCCATAATCCCGGCCGCCAGCAGCGCCTTGGAGCGCCGTGGCAGCTCGCGCGCGCCTTCGAGCAGCAGGAGACTGTCATTGCGGGCAAAGCTGTGGAGGTCTTCGGCAAGACCCATCACCAGCAGCACGTCGCCTTCGCTGATCTTGAGGTCGCCGCCTTCGGAATACTGCTCCTTCTCGCCCAGCACCCGCTGGGGTCGATGGATCCCGAGGACGGCGACGCTGTAGAGATCGGCGATCCCCGAGCCGGGCAGCGTGCGCGTGACGAGGCGCGAATCCGCCGTAACGGTCATCTCGACCACCACGATGTCTTCCGAGCGTGCCGCAGCGGTGCGGCGGATCCGATCGAGCACCCAGCTTGGCGCGAGCTCGCCTTTGAGCACGCGCATCGCTTCCTCGAACGCCTCGTGCGTGCCCGAAATGCTCACGCGCTGCTGCGGCTGCAGCGGTCCGCCTTCGGGCGGGTGGAACTCGATCCCCGGCAGCTTGCTCGTGAGCGAAGCCCGCTCCTTGCCGACCAGAAAGCTCTCGGGCGCAACCACCAGGCGATTGTGGAACCGGCGCCGCGTGCCATCGGCCTCGATGCTGTTGTCGTTCAGCAAGCGGGGCATGACGAGCCAGAGATAGGGGAGCGCGACCGCCGCCGCGATCAGCACGATCGGGGTATAGTCGAACACGCCGATCGTGCGCATCCCCAGATCGGACGCGATGCTGGTGACGAGGATGTTGGTCGACGTGCCGATCGTGGTCGCCATTCCGCCGATCAGCACCGCCGCGTTCAGAGGAATGAGCGTCTTGGACGCTGGCATTGCGCCCTTGGCCGCAAGTGCGACGAAGATCGGCAAGAGCAGGACAAGCACCGGCGTATCGTTGACCGCCATCGAGAGGAACATGGCAAGCAGGAGCGAGACTAGGAGGCCGAGTTGCAGGTTGAACTTGAAGACCTTCTCAAGGAACCGCGCGGTCGGCTCGAGCGCGCCGGTAACGACCAGACCGCGGCCCATGATCATCAGCGCGCAGATCGTGATCAGCGCATAGTGACCAAAGCCGGCAAAGGCGAGCGTGAGCCCATAGGTGGGATTGGCGCCGGGGAGCGGGAAGAAATAGAGCCCGACGGCGATCACCGCGATCGTCAGTAGGCTGACGATCTCGACCGACATCCGTCCGCGCGCAAAGGCGATGAACATCGCAACGGTGACAGCCATGGCCGCCACCGCGTGGTAGGAGGGCGATGAGAGGGTCGCGTCCATTCAGCGCGCGTTGTCGATGAGGCCCGGGCGATAAGCAAGCCTTTTCAGGCAGTGCGGGGCAGGCGAACGGCGACGCTGCGCGGGGTTTGCCGCGCGCCGCTTACCGCTGGTCGGCGAGGCCCAGTTGCTGCTCGACGAATTCAGCCTGCTTGCGGAAGTAGAACAGCTGGTTCGACAGCTTGCGCCAGCCATGGCCCTCGTCGGGCATGCGGATGAAGGGGGCCTCGATGCCGTTGGCGCGCAGCGTTTTCACCATCACCTCGGTCTCGTAGATGTCGATCCGCGGATCCATCACGCCGTGCGAATAGAGCACCGGGACGGTGATCCGGTCGGCCTTGCGGATCGGCGAATTGACGCGGTAGAATTCGCGCCAGCGCTCTTCGGTGATGTCGCCAAATTCGATCCGGTCGGAGGCTTTGAGCGAAGGTGAGGCGATCTCCATCGCGGTGATCCAGTCCGCCACGCCGAACAGCGAGACGCCCGCCTTGAAGACGCCGGGATGTTCGGCGAGGACAGCGTTGACCATGTAGCCGCCATAGGAGCCGCCGAGCACCGCCGCGCGGCTTTCATCGACCAGCCCGCGTGCCCCCAGATCGGCCAGCATGTCGACCAGGTCGCGCACCGAATCGAGCCGCTTTTCCTGGTCATCGAGCGTCGAATAGGTCCGGCCGAGCCCGGTGGAGCCGCGCACATTGGGCGCGAACACCGCGACCCCGCGCGCGACATGATATTGCGCCACCGGGTTGAAGCTCGCCTGCGATTGTCCCGATGGGCCGCCATGGACCGAGAACAGCACCGGCGGGGCGTCCTCGCCGGTGCCCGAGCCGGGAGGCAGATACAGCAGGCCCTGCAGTTCGAGCCCGTCGCGCGCCTCCATCCGCACCACTTGCGGGCGAACGAGGCGCGCAGGGTCAAGCCCGGCCAGATTGGCGGCGAACACCTGCTGCGCCGCGCCGCCGCTCGCCACGTCGATCATCCAGATCTCGCCCGGCGTCTTCCAGCCGTTGACGCTGACCATCAGCTTGGGATTATCGGTCCCCTCGCAATCGAGCGAATATTTGCCCTCGGGCAGCTGCGGCATGGCGATCGGGCGCTTTTCGGTGGTGTGCCAGCCCTTGAGGACATCGAAGCCGTCCTCGTTCTGGGTCCAGAACAGGTAGGAGCCGCCATTGCCCGGGCCGCACAGCTCGAGGCTGCCGACATCGCTCGTCGTCTCGAACACCCGGGCGAACGAGCCCTGCCCGAGGTCGTAGAACGCCAGCGTGCCGAATTCGCGGTCACGGTTGGTGGAGAAATAGAAGCCCTGGGAATTGGGCATCCATTCAAACCCGCCCAGATCGTGCGCCGCGCGGTCCTCGAGCGGGGGCTTGCTGATCGTGGTCATCTGCCGGGTGGCAAGATCGAGCAGATAGAGATTGTCGGCATCCTCGCCCACTGTCTCGGTGACGAGCGCGTATTTGCCGTCGGGCGAGATCGAGCGCGCGGCAAGGCCAAGCTCGCTCTGGACGATCAGTTCGCTCGTTCCACCAAGCGTGCCGCGATAGATGTCGAACACCCCCGCGCCGCGAGCGGTCGAGGCGTAGATGAAGCTGCCATCGCTTGCAAAATCGCCGAAGATGCGGAAATCGCCGCGCTGCGCGGGGAGGATTGCGGTCTCGGTCATCCCATCGGGGGTGAGCGCGAAATAGCCGGGCTGCTCGTTGCCGTCGCGATCGGCCGAATAGAACAGGCTCGCGCCATCGGGCGTCCAGATGGGGGCGTTGACGCCGGTCTTGAAGGTGATCTGCTGCGGAACCCCGCCGGTCGCCGGCATCACCCACAGCTCGTTCTCGCCGGTCACGTCCCAGGCGAAGGCGATCGTTTGGCCATCGGGCGAGAGATTGGCGCTGCCCGGCCCGCTGGCGAGGAGGTAGCGTGCGATGTCGGCCGGATATTCGCCCGCGCGGCCCAGCGTCACCGCCGCGCCATCGGGTTCCATCGCCTCGATCGAGAGGTCGGCGCCCTTGGCGCCGCCGAAGGTCTCGTCCTGAGCAAGCGCGGTGGTGGTCGCAAGAGCGGCGGTGGCAAGGAGCATGGCGGTGCGGGCGTGGCGGATCATAAGCTCTCCTCGGATCGTAATATTGAGCGAGCCGACCTTAATCGTTCCGTCTGTCGATGCAATCGCTCGCTTCGTCGGAGGCAACTCGCGCTTTGCCCTTGCGCATCAAAGCGGTTAGGCCACGCCGGGCGCATCATTCGATCGCGCCTCCAATCACAACAGGGTGAGGTATCGAATGATGAAGACTGTCTGGCTGGCCGCGATCATGCTCGGCACCAGCGCGCTGGCTGCGCCGATGGCCGCAGCGCAGAACACCGAGACCAAGCTGCTGCGCGATCCGGCCCTGTCGGACAACGCGCTGGCCTTTGTCTATGCCGGCGACATCTGGATCGCGGCGCCCGATGGCAGCAACCCTGTGCGCCTCACCTCGCACCCCGCCGACGAGCACGACCCGATCTTCTCGCCCGATGGCACCAAAATCGCCTACACCGCCAATTACGACGGCAATGACGATGTCTTCGTGATCGACGTTGCTGGCGGCGAGCCGCGGCGGCTGACCTGGTATCCGGGGATGGACAAGGCGATCGACTGGGCGCCCGATGGCTCGGCGATCGCGGTGGTCAGCACGCGCGCGCGCCGCTCAGGGCGGGCGGGCCAGCTCTTTCACGTCCCGCTCGACGGCTCGGCGCCGCGCCAGATTTCCGAAGCGGTCGTCAGCGGCGGGGCGTATGACGAGAGCGGGCGGATCTTCGCCAATGTGCCCAGCGGCTCGGGCAATGCGGTGCTCACCGGCGGCGTCAATGGCTGGCGCGGCTATCGCGGCGGGCTCTCCCCCTCGCTCCAGCTGATCGACTTTGCCGCCGGCACCAAGACCGACATTCCGGGCGATCGCACGACCGAGTTCGACCCCGTGTGGATGGACGGCCAGCTCTATTTCCTGTCCGACCGCTGGAACACCCGTTCGAACATCTTCCGCTACGATCCCGCAAGCGAGGAGATCACCCAGCTCACCCGTGAGGCCGACTGGGATATCCGCAACATCACCGCGAAGGGCGGCCGGATCGTCTATGAGGCAGGCGGCGTGCTCCATGCGCTCGACGTGGCGAGTGGCACCGCTGCGCCCCTGCCGATCACGCTCACCGCCGATCTGCCCGCGCGGCGGCCCGAATGGCGCAATGTCGGCGACCAGATGACCAGCGCGGCGCTCTCCCCGTCGGCCGCGCGCGTTGCGATCACCGCGCGCGGCGAGGTCTTCACCGTGCCGACCGACAAGGGCACCACGCGCAACATCTCGGACAGCCCGGCCACTCGCGATTACACCGCGATCTGGTCGCATGACGGCACGCAGCTTGCCTACATCACCGATGACGGCGCGCGCCAGGTGCTCAGGATCGAGGACCAGAGCGGGATCAAGCCGGTGCGCACGATCCCGCTCGGCGAGGATTTCCACGAGCTCATCGAATGGGGCAACATGGGCAAGCACATCGTCTATTCGACCAACCGGCTGAGCTTGCGCGCGCTCGACGTGGCGGCGGGCACCAGCTGGCAGATCGCGACCAGCCCGCGCCGCAACGGAAATTTCGATGCGGTGATCTCGCCCAAGGGCCGCTGGCTTGCCTACACCACCCGCGGCGCCAATTCCAACGCCTCGCTGAACCTCTACGATCTGGACACCCGCCGCGCCTACCCGGTCAGCCAAGGCTTTGCCGACACCAGCTCGCCGACCTTCTCCAAGGACGGCAAGCTGCTGTTTTTCGGCGCCTCGACCAATGCTGGCTCGGTCTATTCCGGGCTCGACATGACGACGCAGGATCGCCCGTTCCGCGCAGCGCTCTATGCGGCCGTGCTCGAGGCCGATGGCAAATCCCCGCTCGGCCCGGTCCTTGCCGACGAGGAAGCCGAAAAGCCCGAAGAAGCAGCGGGCGATGACAAGAAGGGCGATAAGAAGGGGGACAAGGCCGGGAAGAAGGAGGAGACGGTCATCGTCGCTCCCGAGGGCCTTGAGCGCCGGATCGTCGCCCTGCCGATGGCCGAAGCAGGGTATGGCAGCCTGGCGACCGCCAAGGACGGCGCACTGTTCGCGATAGAGCGTCCTCAACCCGGAGCGGCGACAGGCCCGGGCAGCGGGGGCGAACGCGCGCGCCTGATGCGGTTCGATTTCGAGGAGCGCAAGGTCGAACAGGTCGGCGATGGCTTCACCGACATCTCGACCGACCGCGATGGCGACAAGCTCCTGCTGGTCACACATGACGGCAAGCTGCTGACGAGCGATGCGGGCAAGAAGCTCGAGCCCAAGCCGGTCGATCTGGGCGGCGCGCGGATGCTGGTCGATCCGATGGCGGAGTGGAAGCAGATCTTCGGCGATGTCTGGCGGATGGAGCAGGCGTTCTTCTACGATCCCGGCTTGCACGGGCTCGACTGGCAGGCGGTGCGCGCCAAGTTCGAGCCGTTGCTGCCGCATCTTGGGCGCCGCGAGGACCTGAACGAGTTGCTCGTCGAGATGGCGGGCGAGATGGGCGTGGGTCACAATTATATCGGCGGGGGCGATGTCTACAACAACAGCGCGGCCTCGCCCGGCCTGCTTGGCGCGGATTTCGCGGTCGAGAACGGGCGCTATCGCATCAAGCGCATCTACACCGGCGAGCAGTGGAACCCGCTGCTCAAGGCCCCGCTGGCCGCGCCCGGGGTCGATGCCAAGGTCGGTGATTACATCATCGCGGTCAACGGCACCGAGATCACCGCGCGCGACAACATCTACGCCGCGCTCTCGGGCGCGCTCGGCACGCAGGTCGCGCTGACGGTTGCAGCGACGCCCGATGGCCCGCGCCGCACCTCGACGATCGAGCCGGTCGCGAGCGAGAACCTGCTGCGGCTGTGGTCGTGGATCGAGGACAATCGCCGCCGGGTGGACGAAGCCACCAATGGCCGGGTCGCCTATGTCTACATGCCCAACACCGCGGGCGAGGGCTTCACCCTGTTCAACCGGATGTACTTCGCCCAGACCGATAAGCAGGCGCTGATCCTTGACGAGCGCTCCAACGGCGGCGGGCAGGCGGCGAACTACATCATCGATATCCTCAGCCGCAAATGGCTCTCAGGCTGGAAGGATCGCGAGGGGCTCGATTGGGCAACGCCCGGCGGCGCGATCTACGGCCCCAAGGTGATGCTGATCGACCAGGATGCAGGTTCGGGCGGGGACTGGATGCCCTATGCCTTCCGCGAGAGCGGGCTTGGCACCCTCATCGGCACGCGCACCTGGGGCGGGCTGATCGGGATCAGCGCCAATCCCGGCCTGATCGACGGCGGCTTCCTCACCGTCCCGTTCTTCCGGTTTTACGACACCGACGGGCGTTACACGATCGAGAACGAAGGCGTTGCGCCCGATATCCGGGTCGAGCTCGATCCGATCGCGCTCGATCGCGGGCAGGATACCCAGCTCGAGGCGGCGATCGCGGTGGCCTTGCAGCAGCTCGAGACAGCGCAGAGCCCGGTGCGGCCCGCCCCGCCCTATCCGACCGAGATCGGCAAGTAGGCGCCACCGGCTTAGGGCTTAGGGCTTATGGTTTGGGGTTTGGGGCTTGCGGGCGGCGCCGGGTGGTGCCGCCCGGCCTGCGCCGCGAACGCCTACAATTTGAGCGGGAAGAACGTCACCGCGAAATAGAAGCCGTCATCCTGAATGTCGCGCTCGCCGCCCACGTCCACCTCCTGGAAGCCGTGGGCATAGGTGACGCGCGCGCTGAGCGCGGGGATCGGGCTCCAGGCGAGGCTGCCGCCGGTGCCGGCGAGGAAGCCTCGCGGCGGTTGCGGATCGGCGCGGTTGCCGAACACGACGGCATCGACGAAGGCCGAGACGGTGATCGCTCCCGGCCCCGCGCCGCGCGCATTCGCGCCGGGCGATAGGTTGAACGAGCGGGCCAGCTCGAGACTGCCGCGCAGTGCGTTGTCGGCCAGGTACAGCGTTTCGCGAAAGCCGCGCACGCTCGCGATCCCGCCGATCGCCGCGCGCTCGCCCGGATAGACCACGCTCGAATGCCACCGCCCCTCGCCGCGCGCGCGCAGTTCTAGCCCGCTGTCGTCGAGCCGCCGGGCGAAATTGAACTGGCCGAGCACGCCCACGAAGTTTTCATCAGGCGTCGGAATTCCGGGCACGTCGCTGCGCGTCCCATCGAGCCCCAATGTGACGGTGAGCGAGCCCGCGAGCACCTGGCGCACCGAACGCGAGAGATAATCGAGCCCCGCCCGCGCGGCGGTGTAGCGTGCGACGCCGTCCTCTGACCCGGGGCTGAAGCTGAAGCGTTCGCCCAGGAGGAAGGTGGTCGTATCGCGGTGGGTCACGCTGAGGCGCGCGGTGAGCGTTTGCGCGGGCGAAAAGGTGCCGTTGCCGCGCGGCAGCAGCGGCTCGCGCAGGAGGGTGCGCTCGATCCCTGCATCCACCGCGTGGCTTTGCGTGCGGATATCGAGCGGGCGCAACAGCGGATCGGTGACGATGGCATCGTTGATGAAGCCGTTGACGAACACGCCGAGCGAGGGCGTGAGCGGCGCGCGATAGCTGACCGTCGCATCCTCGACCCCATCGCCGGTCCCGACTTCGGCGAACAGCGTGTCGCCCGAGCCGAGCAGGTTGCGCATCGAGCCGCCGAGCGCCAACCGCTCGCCGCCGATCGAGGGCGAGCGATTGTTGACGAACGAGGCGTAGAGATCGAAGCGGTTCGCGGGTACCGCCGAGATCGCGAGCGCCGCTTCGCCAGCGCGGCCGGTGGGCGTGAGGTCGGCGTTGATGGTTGCGAGGGTGTCGTCCTCGGCGAGGATGCGGAATTCGCGCTCGAAGGCGGCGGCGTTGAACGGGACGCCCCGCGCGGCCGGCAGGCGGCGTTCGATATAGCTTTGCGCCAGGCCCTTGACGGGCGGCTCGATCGTGACCGCGCTGCCCCCCGCGATCCGGCCCAGCACCAGGGTCAGCCCAAGCACGCCTTCGCGCTCGATCACCGGCTGCGGCGGGACGAGCACGCCCGAATTGACATAGCCAAGCGCGACGAAGCGCTGGTTGACGAGCTGGATCAGGCCGATGACGCGGCTGAGGTCGACCGGCGTGCCGATCAGCTGATTGGCTTCGAACTGGCGCCGCAGCCAGACCGGCCCCAGCGCTTCGCCTTCATCGAGCGTGATCGCAACGCCGCTGGCCTCGTCGCGATATTCGGGCCAGGCGATTGCGGCGGCGGGCGCGGTGTCGCCCTCGACGACGACGTCGCTGAGCACCACCGTGCCTTGCGCCGAGGCAGGCGCGCGCGGCTGCGCCGGCGGCTCGAGGCTGGGCGGGCGCTCGGGCGGGGTCGCAAACTCGGGTAGCGGCGTTTCGCGCCGGTCGGGTCCGGGCTGGAGCGCGCCGCCCGGCGCTTCTTGCGCCTGTGCAGCGAAGGGCAGCAACGAGGCCCAGGCCACCAGGGCAAGGTTCACGAAGCGCGCGATCATCGGCAGGCTGCTGCGCCCGGTGCGCCCGCCATCGCGGTGCTGCGCGGATCGGGCGGCGTGTCGGCTGCGGCCTCACCCTCGTCGGTGCCCGCAAACGGTCCGGTCGGCGAGACGCTGAACTGGCTCGCCGAACCGCTCGCGCGCTCGCTGCGGCAGCGTCCCGAAAGCACCGCGCCTGCATCGAGCGGGTTGATCTCCTGCGCTTCCTCGCCGGCCGCGAAATAATCGAGATTGCCTTCGAATGTAAGCGTGCCATCGACGAGGACCGCATCGAGCGTATCGGCGGCTTCGATGAAGAACGGCGTCGCCAGCAGCACATTCGCGCCGCCCTGCTGGCCGAGCGCCCTGATCTCGCCGCCTTGCGAGATGATCGCGAGCGGCTGCGCGATCGAGATGACCCCGCCCGTCCCCGGACCCGACGAGGTGGTGATGATGCTCGGCCCGTTCGCCCCTTGGCGCAGCGCGAGGATGCCCTCGGGCGGCAGCGTGATCGCGATGTTGCCCGCCGGGCCCGCGGCAGAATTGGTGGTGATTTCCGAACTCCCACCCAACTCGAGGCTCGCCGCCGAGATCGTGATTGTGCCAGAGCTGCCGATATCGGTGTTGCTGCCGTCATTGGTCGAGGCAATGGCGGACCTTTCGGCGAGGTCGAACCCGCCTGCGACCCCGATCGTGATATTGCCCGCCGCGCCCGAAGCCTCGGGCGTTGCCGAGGTGACGATCACGCTTTGGCTCAGGCTCAGCGCATCGGCGGTGACATCGATCGCGCCTGCGCGCCCGAGGCCCGACGTGCTGGAGGTGACGTCGCTGAAGTCGAACTCGGCCGTGCCTGCGGTGATCGCGATCGAGCCTGCATTGCCGCTTGGGAGGCCGAACTCCGGCCCGAAGCTGAAGGTCGAGGAGGACACCGCGCTGGCCCGGAGCACGAGACTGTCTGCTTCGAGCCGGACGGTGCCCGCATCGCCAGAGCCGAAGATGACGCTGGCGATGACGCTGTCTTCGACCAGCACGTCGTCACCTCGGACCGTGATGGTCCCTGCATCGCTCTCGCCGATCGTGCTCACGCTGACGATCGAGCCGTCAACCAGGCGGATCGACCCGTCCTGCCCCCCGATCAGGACGCGCCCGCCATCGCCGCTCGCGAAGGCGTTCGCGTCGATTGAGATGTCGGAGAGCAGGATGTCGGGCGATGACAGGACGATATCGCCGCCAGCGCTCGACCCGAAGGTGGCGCTCGCGATGCTCGAGCCCTCGATGGCAAGGCTTTCGCTGGCCAGCAAGCCGATGAGGCCGCTCGCGCCCGCTTCGCCGACGTTCGAACTGATCAGGCTGCCGGTGACGTTGATCCGCGCCGCGTTGAGCACGATCTGGCCTGAATCCGAGATTTCGGCTGCGGTCGAGATCATGGCATTGTCGAGCTCGATAAGGTCGCCCAGGAGGTTGATCGAGCCGGCCGCGCCAAGGCCGAAACTGTTGCTGTTGAGCTCGCTATCGCTGATCGAGATCCGCGCGGCGGCAAATTCCATGAGACCTGCCGCGCCTTGCGCAAACGCGCTCGTTGTTATCAATGTCCGGTCGAGCGCGAGCGTATCCTCGATCGCAAGCACGACGACGCCGCCGCGCCCTGAACCGAAGGTGTTCGAATCGATCGTGGAGTCGCTGATCGCGAGCGAGGAGGCTGAAAGGATGAACTCTCCGGCATCGCCCGCTGCCGTTGTGCCGAGCCGCACAAGGCTATCCGAAATGCGCGCCGAGCCCGCCTGGATCAGGACCGCGCCCGCATCGCCTTCGCCGTTCGCAAATGCGAGGAAGCCCGAGCCTCCCGCCAGCTCGAGATCGCCCGCGTCAATCCGCAGGAACCCGCCATCGCCCGCGCCCGAGGAGCTGAGCGAGAACACCGTCTGGTCGGTGATCGTCACGCTGTCGGCGAAGATCGCGTTGAGCCCGCCCGAGCCCGCCCCGAATGCCTCGGTGATGAACACCGTGTTGGAGAGCAGCACCTCCCCGGCGTTGAACTGGACCGCGCCAACCCCGCCATCGCCGAACGAGGAGAACAGGAAGAGCGCTCCTTCGAGCGCCAGCCGGTCCGCCTCGACCGTGAACAGGCCGCCCTCGCCAGCCCCCAGCGTGCCAGCGGTGACGACCAGCCCGGGGCCCTCGACGAGCGGTGCCCTGACGCGGATGAACCCGGCATCGCCCGCGCCGAGCGCTGCGCTCGTGAGCAGGCTGCCATCGAGCCGGACGCTGTCCTCGGCGGCGAGGAAAATCAGCCCGCCCCTCCCGCTGGCCTCCGCATCGCTCACGAAGCGCGAATTGATCGCCTCGATCGTGGTGGCGTTGATATTGACCGCGCCCGAATCGCCTTGGTCGAGCGAGCGCTGGAGGAATTCGGCCGAATCGGCAAATAGGCTCGCCGCGCTGATGTTGACGAGCGAGCCATTGCCGCTGCCGCTGGTGGTGCTGGTGATCAGCGAGCCGGGCAGCAGGGCGACGCTGTCGGCGGTGATCAGGATCCCGCCACTATCGCCTGCGCCCGAGGTGTTGCTCGCGATCGTGCTCGCCTGGGTGACGATGCGATCGGCGTTGAGCACGATATTGGCTGCCTCGGCGTTCGCGAAGCCTTCGGTGACGATCAGCGCATTGTTGCGCAGCGCGAGGTCTGCGGCCCGGATCGCAATGGTGCTCAGGCCGAACTCGCCGAAATTGATCGCGCCTACCGTGCTGGAATCGATCGTGATCGCGGGTGCGACAAGCCCGATGGTTCCCAAGACGCCGCTGCCCATGGAATTGTTCGCGATGAACGAGAACTCGGTGAGTTCGAGCGCCTGCGCGCTGATCTGGATATTCCCGCTGGCCCCGCTTGCGGCGTTGTCCGAAATAGATATCACCTCGGCGGCGCGCAGGTCGACGCGCTGACCTGCGAGCAGAATGTTGCCGGCAGCGCCGCTGGCGAAGGCGTTGGTGTTGATCCTGGAGCCTTCAAGGCGCAGATTTCCGAGCACGTCGACCTGGATCAGCCCACCAGCGCCGCTGCCGCGAGCGTTGGTTTCGAGCACCGAGCCGCCCAGCAGCGCTAAATCGGTTGCGGCAAACAGCAAGGCTGGGCCAGTCTCCTCTGCCGCTTCGGTGCGCAGAACGGACTGTTCGCTGATCTCGATCGTGCCTGCGGCAAGCCCGATCCCGGCACCGGTCGAATTGGTCAGCGCAGAGCCGCTGACGCGGATCGACCCATCGCCTAAAGCTGCGTTGCCATTGGCGAACACAATATCGACATCGAGCGCGCCCGTGCCCGTCGCGGTCACCGCGATCAGATCGGCCGCGATGCTGCGCTCGAAGATCTCGACATCGCTCGCGGAAAGCGCGAGCGCGCCGATCTCGCCCAGCGCCGGCCGCGCGGCGTTTCCGAACACCGCGAGCGCGCCTTCATTGCCCAGGAAACCGAAGCTCGATGGCGGCGCCATCGTGAAGGCCGCGCCCCCCGGGGTGACGGCGGAAAAGCGCGTGCCATCGGCGAAATCGATGTGCGAGGCGGTCGAGAAATGCGCGGCGGCGGGCACGTTGACCGCTGCGTTCTCGCCGAACACGATGCCAGCGGGGTTGATGAAGTAGAAATTGGCGTTGGGGATGAGCGTGCTGTCGAGCGTGCCGTCGATCAGCGAGGCGCTGCCACCGGTCACGCGGTTGACGATGTTTGCGATCGAGGCGGGATCGCCGAACGAGAACTGCCACTGCGCGGTCTGCCCGCCCGCAAGGTCGAACTGGCCGAACGAGTGGAAGAGATTGCCGCCGCGCAGCGCGCCGCCATCGATGATGGTGAGCTCCTCGCTGCTCGTGACGATGGTGCCGGCCGAGCCTTGCGGGCTCTCGTCGGCGATGATCGCGCTCTCCTGCGCGGCGGCGGTGCTCGCCATCAGCGCGCAGGCGAGCGCGGCGCCGAGACGCGCGCTCATCGCCAGCTTCCCAGCAGGGTGAAGGCAGCCCAGATGTTGGGATCGGCCAGATCGTCCTCGCCCCTGAGCAGTGCCAGCTGCGCGCCGCGCATTGCGTCGGCCTTGCTCACGCCGGTGGCATAGCGGGCGTAGAATTCGCGCATCAGTTCAGCGGTGCCAAGATCGTTAACCTGCCAGAGCGAGGCGAGCGCGCTGCGCGCGCCGGCCTGCACCGCCGCGCCCGCGAGGCCCATGCTCGCTTCATCGTCACCGATCGCGGTTTCGCAGGCGCTCAGCACGATGAGATCGAGCGTGCCGCCGCGCACGAGGTTGTTGTCGATCAGGCTGCGCAGTTCGCTGAGATAGATCGCAGCGCCATCCGCGACGATAAAGCTGCGGTCCGAGCCGCCGTTGAACGAGGCGTGGGTGGCGAGGTGCAGCACGTCGATCGCGCGGCCCTGCAGCGCGCTCACCAGGTCGTCACGGCCGAAATTCTCGATCATGACGCTGTCCCGGCCCTCGCCGATCGCGGCGGCGATCCGCGCCTCGGCGTTGGTGCCGGTGAGCGCGGGGAAGTTGCCCGCGGGCAATTCGACTGCGCGCTCGAGCGAGACCGAAAGCACCCGCAAGCTGGCGCGGCGATCAGCGCTGCCCGGCTGCGAATAGTTGAGCGCCGGGCTCACCCCGAGCCGGGTCTGTTCGATCAGGTAGCGCCCGTCCGGCCCGATCAGCGCCGCGAACGGCAGCGGGCGCAGCGGACCATCGGGGATGATGACGAGCGTTGTTCCCTCGTCAAGCGATCCGCTTACCGGCGCGATCAGCAACGCATGGAGCCGGCGCGCGGCATCCTGCCAGTTGCCGTCATCGGCATAGCTCAGCGACAGGATCACCTCCTCGACCAGCCCGGCGACCTGCTGGCGGTTGGAAGTGCGATTTGGCTCGAGCCGCCGATAGCGCGCGCCCGAACCGTCGCCGGCGTCTTCGGTGATGATCAGTTCGATCCGGTCTTCGAGCAGCACGGGATAAAGCAGGATCTCGTCAGCGCCGAGCTGGCCGGGCGTGATCGCGAGGCGCGGCGGCACGCATTCATTGCCGAACACGCTCTGGATTTCGGCCTCGCGATAGGTCTCGATGATCGCCTGCGCCTGCGCGATCGCGACCTGATCGAGCGCGCCCGCGCCCTCGAGCGTGACATCGACCGCGCGCTCGAACACCCGCCGCATGCGCAGCGCAAAGGTCGATTCCTCGGTCAGCGGATCGGTCGGTGGCAGGAGCAGCCGCACCGCCTCAAGCGCGCGATAGGCGGCGAGCGTATGGGTTGCGCGCTGCTCGGGCTCGGCCTCGGCAAGGATGAGATACCAATCGGCCAGGCGCACGGGCAAAGCGCGCTGGCTTTCAAGGAAGATCGCGCGATTGGCTGCTCTTGCCGCCGCCGCGCGATCGCCGCGCGCGAGCGCAAGCCGGGCGCTCAGCGCTTCAGCGAGGGCTTGGAGGCCCGGATCGTCACCCGCCGCATCGGTGAGAGCGTCCACCGGCGCAGCAAACCGGCCATGCGCGATGGAGCCTTCATCGAGCGCGGTCTCGATCAGGCGCCCGGTCATCTGCACGCGCAGCGAAGCGTCTTGAATCAGGCTCGCTGCTGCAAGCCCGTCCTCGATCGTCGCTGTCATCGCGCCGCGCAGTTCGGGCAGGTTTGCATCGGTCTGAGTGATCGTCCCGAGCGCGTTGCGTGCAAGCCGCAAGTGCGCGAGCGCCGCAGTGTCGTAACGGCCTGCTGCAAGCCCCCGTTCGGCGGCGCATTCGAACGAGAGGACGGAGACGTATTCCGACGCATCGAGCGCGAGATTGACCTGCGCCAGCTCGCCGCATACGCCCTCGCCGAACAGCTGCGCGCGGGTCTGCTCGGCGGCGGCACTGCGCGTCCCCTCGCGGCGCAGGCCCCTGACTGCGGGCACGGTCGTTCCCTTGACCGAGACGAGCCCCAGGCGCAGCGCGGCGAGCGCGGCGAGATCGGCGGCGCCCGCCGCTTCGGCCAGCAGGAAGGCGGACTTGAGGAAGGTGCGCGCCTGGAATTCGCTGCCCCGCTCGCTTGAGCGCATCGCCTCCCCTGCCGCTGCGCAGAATGCGGCGAGCGTGCGCAGCGGGGCGCGCTCGAGCGCGGCGGGATCGACTGTGAGGAGCGCGAGCGCATCGGAACCGCGCGTCAGCCGCGCCGCATCCGCTGCAAGGAGGCTCTCGGCTGCGGTGGTCGCCGCCCTGATGGCGGCATCATCTCCCGTGGCTTGCCCCAGCGCCGAGCGCGGCGCGCGGCAGGCATCGTCATAGACCTGCGCGCTCGCGGGCGCAGCGCTCAGGAGGAACAGCATTGCTGCTGCGCCGCAAGCGGATGCACACAGGCTGGCAAGGTTACGCGCCATCATGGTCCCCCCTTCGCCCATGAATGCACCAATGACGTATCGACGTTAGCCGCATAGGCAAAGGCGAGGCAAGCGCGCTGATCGCATTCTTTGAGGCGCGCTTGGCGCTGACCCGGAACGAGACGCGGCGCGCGGGCTTGGTCGGCTGAAATTAGCGCGAATGCCTCAAGGTGCGGGAGGCGTGGTGCCCCTGGCCCGACTCGAACGGGCACTCCTGAAAGGAAAGCGATTTTGAGTCGCTCGCGTCTACCAATTCCACCACAGGGGCACACGCAACCAGCGCGTGGAAAGCGCGCTCCTAGCCGCGCGCGCGCATCGCTTCAAGCATCATTGCCATCGGGCAAAGCCGATGCGATAGCGGCGCGCGATCAGTGAGCCAATCGCAAGGCTTTCTATTTGGGGCGCGGCATGAGAATCTTTGCCTGGATCAGGCGACATCCGATCATAAGCGGGCTCGGCTTGCTGATTCTGGCGGCCATCGGATTTGCGATCGCGGCCGGATCGGTGCGCGATTACGAGTATGTCACCCAGGAGGCGAGCCGCGGCGAGGTCATCCGGGTGGTCTCGGCGAGCGGCACATTGCGCGCGCTCAACACGGTCAATGTCGGCGCCGAAGTCTCGGGGCAGATCACCGCGGTTTATGTCGATTTCAACAGCCCGGTCACACAAGGACAGCTGCTCGCGCAGATCGACCCGACCCGCCCGCAGGCGCGGGTGACGCAGGCGCGCGCACAGGTCGATCTCGCCCGCGCAAGCCTGGCGCAGGCGCGCGCCGCGATCATTCGTTCGAGAACCGACGTCGAAGTGCAAACCCGCGAGTTCGACCGCCGCGTGGAACTGGCGCAAAAGGGCTTTGTCTCGGGCGCCGGGCTCGATCAGGCCGAAAACGCGTTGAGCGCAGCCAAGGCTGCGCTCAGCACCGCTGAGGCGCAGGCGCAAAGCGCAACAGCCCAGATCGCGCAAAGCACCGCCGAGCTCGAATCGGCCCAGCTCGATCTCTCGCGCACCCGCATCATCGCGCCCACCAGCGGCGTCGTGATCGATAAGCTGGTCGATCCGGGCACCACGGTCGCGGCCAATTTCCAGACCCCCAACCTCTTCACCATCGCTGCGGATACGAGCCGGATGCAGGTCGAGGCGTCGGTCGACGAGGCCGACATCGGCGAGGTCCGCGTCAACCAGGAGGTGCGCTTCACGGTAGACAGTTATCCCGATGAAACCTTCGTCGCCAAGGTCGGGCAGATCCGCCAGTCGGCTTCGCAAGGCGCGGGTGCGGTGAGTTATCTGGTGATCCTCGATGTCGACAATCCCGAAGGCAAGCTGTTGACCGGCATGACCGCCAATGTCGACATCATCACCGGGCGCAAGCGCCAGGCTCTGCGGATCCCCGTCGCCGCTTTGCGCTTCCTGCCGCGCGACGAGGATCGCCCGCAGGAGGACGACGACCAAGAAGACAATGCGCGCGCGGACGAGGACGATGAAGCGAGCAAGGAAATCTCCGTCTGGCTGCCGGGCGAGGAGCCCTATGCGCCGGTCAAGCGGGTGATCGAGGCGGGGCTGGTCGGCGAGGACTATGTCGAGGTGACCAAGGGGCTTGAGCCCGGCGCGCGCGTGCTGGTGCGCTCGCGAGAAAAGCGCACCGACGAGGAGGAGTGATGGCGACCGGCGCCCGGCCCCCCTCCCCGGCCCCCTCACCGGCCCCCTCACCGGCCCCCTCACCGGCCCTCGTCGAGACGCGCAATCTCGTGAAGACCTATCACCTGGGCGGCGAGACGATCCACGCGGTCAACGATGTCTCGCTGCGCATCGAGCGCGGCGAATATGTCGCGATCATGGGCGCGAGCGGTTCGGGCAAGTCCACCTTCATGAACATGATCGGCTGCCTCGACGTGCCGACCGGCGGTACGGTCCTGATCGACGGGACCGCGACCGAGGCGATGTCGAGCGACGAGCTCGCGGGTTTGCGCAACCGCAAGATCGGCTTTGTCTTCCAGCAGTTCAACCTGCTCGCGCGGACATCCTCGATCGACAATGTCGCGGTGCCGCTGATCTATGCCGGCGTCGATGCCGTGACCCGGCGCGAGCGCGCGACGCAAAAGCTCATCGCGATGGGGTTGGGTGAGCGGCTGCTCAACACTCCGGCCAAACTCTCGGGCGGGCAGCAGCAGCGCGTCGCGATCGCCCGCGCGCTGGTGACCGAGCCGCTGATCCTGCTCGCCGACGAGCCAACCGGCGCACTCGACACCAGGACCGGGCAGGACATCATGGCGATCTTCGAGCAGCTCAACGCCTCCGGGATCACCGTGATCGTCGTCACTCACGAAAGCGAGATCGCCGATCATGCCAAGCGCCGCATCACCTTTCGTGACGGGCGGGTGATCGAGGATCGGCTGACGGCAGCGCGCACGATCGCAGCAGCGCCGAGCGAGGCGGCCTGATGGCGAGCCTCCAGCACGGCAGCGATAGCCCCAAACGCAGCATCTTCTCGAGCTGGTCGGTCAATATCGCGATCGCGCTGACCGCGCTCAGGACCAATCTCATGCGCTCGCTCCTCACCATGCTGGGGGTGATGATCGGGGTGTTCGCCGTGACGCTGGCGGTGGCGGTCGGCAATGGCGCGTCCGAGGCGGTGACCGAGACGATCAACCGGTTCGGCTCGAACATGGCGATTTTGATCCCGCGCCCTGATGACGAGCAGGACGGCCCGCCGCGCCGCCGCCCCGATCGCGGCCGGCTGACCGAGCGCGACGTGCGCGCGATCGCCAACGAGGTGCCGCGTATCAGCGGGACTGCGCCGCAATTGCTTCAGCAGCTCACCGCCGAAGTCCCCGGTGCGTCCGCCACCAGTGAGGCGGTCGGGACGACGCCCGGCTATGGTGTCGTCACCAACCAGCTGGCCGATCGCGGGCGCTACCTCACCCAGTCCGACGTGCGCAGCGCCGCGCGCGTCGTGGTGCTGGGGCGCACAGTGTCGGACAACCTGTTCGGCGAATTCGATCCCGTCGGCGAGACGGTGCGATTGGATGGGGTTCCGTTCACGGTGATCGGGCTGCTTGACGAGAAGGGCTCGAGCCTCGGCGATGACAGCGACGATATCATCGTGATGCCGATCACCACCATGCGCCAGCGCTTCACCGGAGAAAGCCTGCCCGGCCCCTATGACCTCGCGCTCGCCTTCGTCGCCTTCGAAGAGGGCGCATCGCTCGCGCAAGGCAAGGACGATATCGTCGCGCTGCTCAAGGATCGCTACCGCGTAAGGGAGGGCGAGATCACACCCTTCACCGTGCGCACGACCGAGGAATTCGTCGAGCAGAGCAATTTCATCACCGGCATCCTTCAGGCATTGCTGGTGTCGATCGCCTCGATCTCGCTGCTGGTCGGCGGGATCGGGATCATGAACATCATGCTCGTGAGCGTCACTGAGCGCACCCGCGAGATCGGCCTGCGCATGGCGTTGGGCGCGAGGCGCAGCGATATTCGCAACCAGTTTCTGGTGGAGGCGGCGGTGCTGTGCGTGCTGGGCGGAGGCGTCGGCATCGTGCTCGCCTGGGTGAGCGGATGGGCGCTCGAGACGCTCGCCGATTTCCCGGTGCCGGTTGGCTTGGGCGTGGCGCTGGGAGCGCTGGTCTTTTCAGGGCTGATCGGGCTCGTCTTCGGCGGCTACCCGGCGGTCAGGGCCTCGCGGCTCTCGCCGATCGAGGCGCTGAGGACGGAGTAGTTACCGGTTCGCTGATCCGGCCGTGCCCCCTTCACGCAGGCTGCCCGCAAGCAGCTTGTGCAGCTTGGAATGGAGCGCATCGTTGGCCGCGATGATCTCGCTGTCATGGACCGGCTGCGAGCGGCCACGAAAATCGGTCACGAACCCGCCTGCCTCGCGCACCAGCAAGCCGCCTGCGGCCGTGTCCCACGGGCTCAGACTACTCTCCCAGAACGCATCGAATCGGCCGGCAGCGACCCACGCCAGATCGAGCGCCGCCGCGCCGAACCGCCTGATCCCGGCAACCTCGGGCCCGATCGCGCGGTAGATCCTGATCCATTGATCGAAATCGCCCACGCCCTGGAACGGAATGCCGGTCGCAACCAGCGCATCTGACAAACCGCGCCGCGCCGAGACGCGCAGCCGCGCATCCTGCAGCCAGGCGCCGCGCGATTTCTCGGCCCAGAAGGTTTCATCGGTGATCGGCTGATAGACCACGCCTGCGGTCACCTCGCCCCAGCCCTTGCCGTCGGGCCGCGGCTCCTGCACCGCGATGCTGACCGCGAAATGCGGGATGCCGTGGAGGAAATTCGAGGTGCCGTCGAGCGGGTCGACGATCCAGCGCGGCTTGCCGGGAGCGCCGTCGATCGAGCCCGCTTCCTCCATCAGGAAGCCCCAGTCGGGCCGGGCGTGGAGCAATTCGTCATAGATCGTGCGCTCGGCGCGCATATCGGCCTTGGAGACAAAATCAGCCGGGCCCTTGCGGCTCACCTGCAGATGTTCAACCTCGCCGAAATCGCGCCGCAGCTGCTGCCCCGCCTTGCGCGCGGCGCGCTCCATGACACGGATGAGGCCGGAATACATGCTCATGTCAAAACTCCCGGCGTCTAGCCGGCTTTCCCGACATAGCTCTGTTCATAGACATCGACCACGATCCGCGTGCCGCTTTCGATATGCGGCGGGACCATGATGCGAACGCCGTTGTCGAGGATGGCGGGCTTGTAGCTCGATGAGGCGGTCTGCCCCTTCACCACCGCGTCGGCCTCGACGATGGTCGCCTCGACCTGCGGCGGGAGCGCGACCGAGATCGGCTTTTCGTCCCACAACTCGAGGCTGATCTGCATGCCGTCCTGCAGGAAGGCGCGGGCATCGCCGAGCAGGTCCGAGGGCAGGTTGATCTGCTCGTAGGTGTCCTGATCCATGAACACGAGCATGTCGCCGTCCTCGTAGAGGAACTGGAAATCCTTGGTGTCGAGCCGCACCTTCTCGACCGTATCGGCGCTGCGGAAGCGGACATTGGTCTTGCGGCCATCCTGCAGGTTTTTCATCTCGACCTGCATGTAGGCGCCGCCCTTGCCGGGCTGGGTGTGCTGGATCTTGGCGACCTTCCAGATGCCTTTTTCATACTCGAGAATGTTGCCGGGACGAATGTCGACGCCGCTGATTTTCATGGGGTTGCGCTCTTCTGGCTGGTGAATGAGTGAAAATGAGGGTGCTCGCGCGGCGCCGCCCGCAAGGCCGCACCGAGGTGGCATGATGGGCGCGCATAGCCGAGGGGGTGGCTGACAGCAAGCGCGAGGGCTGATGCCGCGCTCGCCTGCCGCCCCCGCTTGCCGGTCCAAGAGTGCCGGGAGAGCGACGAGCCCCGCCGCGCCATGGTTAATCGCGTGGATTGGTCGGTTGTGCGATGCTAGGGGCATTCGCAAGCGCTTGATAAGGTCAGATTCCAATGAAGCTCAGCCATGTCCTCCTCCTCACCGCGCTTGCCGCCGGGATCGCGGCTGCGGGCCCGCTGCTGGCGCAGGAGGGGCGAATGCTCGATACGATGCCGCATGGTACCTATGAATGCGCGCTGCCGGGCGATGCGGCGGGCGAGGCCTACGAAGTGGTTGACGAGGAGAGCTTTTCGCTCGGCCCGGCCTCGAGCTATTCAAGCCGCGCAGGCGACGGGGTCTACCTCATGAAGGGCCGCGAACTCGTTTTCACGCGCGGGCCCAAGAAAGGCGAGCGGTTCAAGCGGATGGGCCGCAACCAGCTCCAGGCGATCAACGAGAAAGGCGAACCCGGTCGCATGCTGTGCACCAGGCTCGGCTCGACCGGCTGAGCCTTGCGGGCAAGGGTGCCGCGCGGCGGCCCCGGCAATGCCTAATCCTGCTGCCGCAGCAGCGGATAGGGATTGATCGCGTTGGCCGGCTCCCACCACTCCGCGTCTTGGGTCGTCTCGAGCACGGCGAAATGGAGGTGCGGCGCTGCGGGGTCGGCATCGCCGCTCGCGCCCACCGTGCCGAGCAGATCGCCGGCTGCAACCCTGTCGCCTTCGCTGATGTTGCTCGCATAGCTTGCAAGGTGCGCATAGTAATAGAGCCTCAGCCCATCTGACGAGCGCACGTAGATCGACTGGCCGCCGCGGGGCGAATTGTGGAGCTTGGCGATCGTGCCGGGCGCCGCTGCGACGACTGCCGTCCCCTCGGGCGCCATGATGTCGATCGCCTCGTGCAGCCGCGCGCCGTTTTCCCCGCGCGGCTCCAGAAAGCTGTCCACGAGCGCGCCCGAGGCGACGCCTGCGACCGGCATCAGCAGCGCGGCTCTCCCATCGGCGACATTAGGCGCGCCAGCGATGGCACCCTGCGCGCCGGGAGTGTTGCCCGCCGCACCTTCGTTTCCGGTTGCTGATAGCTCCGCCCTTGCAGGGACTGGTTGCGCATCGCCATCGGCAGCCTCCATCATGCTCGCGCCAAAGACGATCCAGATCGCCGAAGTCAGCGTTGCGGTGACGACTATGGTGAGCGCGCGGTCGAGAATGTTCATGCCGTCGTCCATACCCCCGAACCGGGCGCGGGTCACTCTCGCTTTACTGTCGCTGCGCGATCAGCCTCAGCCCGCCAGCACCTCGCGAAAGGCCTTGATCGCGCTTGCCTCGTCGCCGTTCCAAACCGCGCCCGAGGCCGCGAGAAAATCCGCTCCGGCCTCGACCAGCGGGGCGCAGTTTTGTGGCGTGATGCCGCCGATCGCCACCGCCGGGAGCTCGAACAGCCCCGTCCACCACTCGATAATGTCGGCGCCGGGGCGCTCTGCATTCTCGCCCCGGTCAGTGGTGATGGCCTTGGTGGTTGAAGGGAAGAACGCGCCGAACGCGACATAGTCCGCCCCCGCTTCGCCGGCCTCCATCGCCAGGTGCCGGGAGGCATGGCAGGTGACGCCGATTTGCGCCTCGCTGCCGAGTTCGCGGCGCGCTTCGACCGGATCGCCGTCGCCCTGTCCGAGATGCACGCCATCGGCCTTGAGACGCTTGGCGAGCGCGATGCTGTCGTTGACGATGAAGGCGACATCATGCGCGGCGCAGATCGCCTGGAGCGGTTCGGCCAGCGCTGCGGCCGCGTGGCTGTCCAGGCCCTTGACGCGGAACTGGAAGGCGGCGACCAGCCCCTCGCCCGCCGCGATCGCGCGTTCGAGCCGGGCAGGAAAGGCGCCGCTCACGTCGAGCGGGGAGATCAGGTAGAGCTGGGTTTGCGGCTTCTCGGGCATGATGCGCCCTGCCTTAGCGCTGGGCGCGCAAGGCTGCAATTGACGCGCTGCAAGGCTGGTGGGCAAAGTTTCGCGAAGCCGGTGCGGCAGATGGAGATATCGGTGTCCACGGCTGAGACACGGCAAGGCTGAGCTTTTCCATCGGCTGCGCAATCGTGTTATTCTTGCCCCACGAGGAGACGAGGATGACGGTTCACAGTGCCCTGATGCGCGCCTCGCTTGCGGTGGGCCTCGCGTTCGCCAGCGCCGCAATCGCGCCGACGCCGAGCCATGCAGCACCCGGTGACGGTGAGCGCGAGATCGCCTCGCGCGTTGCCTTCTTCGAGACGATCGAGCTTGGCGGGCTCAGGATGAGCGCCGCCAACATCTTCCACGATCAGCGCTGCGCTGATCCCGCCTTCTGCTTCACCAGCGGCGACATGGCTATCTCGGTGATCCTGTTCACCGATGAAGGTCTGCGCGAAGTGATCCTGCGGCTCGGCGAACCGGCCGATGTGCCAGGCGGCACGCTGCTGCTCGCCAATGCCGGGACCCCGCCGAGCGCGAACGGCGCGATCGAGCTTGAGCGCTACGCGCTTGAACTGGTGTTTGTTCGCGGCGAAGGATTGATGAACGGAGCTGGCGCCTCAGCCCGCAACGCTCGCTTGCTCGATCCGCTCGATCGCTTGGCTGAGCGTCCGATCGAATTCGCTGGCGTCCTGGTCCTTGCGCAGATCCTGCAGCAGCCCGCGGCTGAAGCTGGCGATCATGCCGGGATTGCGTGAGAGGTGCGTGCAGGCCTGCTCGGTCGAATAACCGCCTGACAGCGCGACCACCCGCAGCACGCGGGGGTGCTCGATCAGCGGGGTGTAAAAGCCCGGTTGAACCGGGATCGAGAGCTTGAGCATGATCTGGCGCCCCTCGGGCAGGGCACCGAGCGCCTTGAGGATTTCCTCGCGCAACAGCGCCTCGCCCTCGGCGCGGTCCTCGGCGGTGATGTCGTATTCAGGCTCGAGGATCGGCATCAGCCCGGCCTCGCCGATCTGCGCTCCCACCTCGAATTGCTGAGCGACGATGGCGGCGATCCCCGCGGCATTGGCCGACTTGACGACCGAGCGCATCTTGGTGCCGAACATGCCCTGACCGACCGATTTCTCGAGCAGCGCTGGCAGCTTGCCCAGCGGCTTCATCAGCTGGACCCCGTCCGCCTCATCCGCCAGCCCTTCATCGACCTTGATGAACGGGACGATGCCGCGATCCTTGAGCGCATCGGCGGTCGGCTTGCCAGCGACCTCGCCGTCCATCGTGCGCTCGAACAGGATCGCGCCGATGACCTTCCCGCTCGAGAAGCACGGCGAGAGGATGATGCGGCTGCGCATTTCGTGGATCGCGCCGAACATCTCGTCCTCGCTCGACCATTCGCTGTCATCGACCCCGTAGCCGCGCAGCGCCTTGGGGGTCGATCCGCCCGACTGATCCAGCGCGGCGATGAAACCCTGGCCTTGCGCGATCTTTGCGGTCATCTCCGCTGTGTTCATCGGTGTTACCTCCAGGCGTGTGCAGTTCCTTGCTGCGGCTCTAGCCAGCCCGCTGGCGCCCTGCAATCGCAGCGCGACAAAACGTCAACGAGGTGCGAACTTGCGAATGATGCCGGTGAAGCTCAGCGCGGGCTCGCCATCGGCGGTGACCAGACCGCGCACGAAGATCGTCTTGCCTCCGCCGCGCGTCACCTCGCCGCGCGCCTCGACCAGTGCGCCGGGTCTGACCGCGCCGAGAAAATCGCCCGACAAGTTGAGCGTCACCGCATCCGAACCGCCAAGCGCATCGGTTGCGATCGCGAACAGCGAGAAATCGGCAAAAGTGAGGAGGCACCCGCCGTGCATCGCGCCCGCACCGTTCATGTGCCGAGCTTCCGCCCGGAAGGCGCTGACATAGGAACCGTCCGTCTCGCGGCGCATGAAGAACGGGCCCGAACGGGTTTCGAACGGGTCATGGTTCCAGTGGTGCCATCCGGCGAATTCGCCCTCACGGCATTCGACCGCGTTGCCGTAGCCGTATTCGGTCTTGTGCTCGCTCATCGCTCAACCTTTTCTGGCGGGGCAGACATCGGCCGCTAGCGCCACAATTGCAAAGCACGGATGGCGCCGGCAAAGGTCGCATCGCCCATCAGCGGCGCGATGCTGCGCTCGGTGAGCTGCCAGCGTCGCAGCAGCGGGGACTTGCGCCACAGGTCCGTCAGCAGGAAGTGGCCCGACCAATCCTTGCCGGCGACCGACAGTTCAAGCTCGAGATGGCCTGAAAACCATACATATGTCCCGTATCGGCGCGCGGTTCGCTCGCGAAAGCGGAAGCCCCGGCAGACCAGATCGCGCTCGATCGCAGCGACGAAGCTCGGTCGGTCGAGCAGGACCGGCGGGGTCGAGCCGAACAGGAACAGGCAATCGCGAGCCACGATTGTTTTCAATCCCGAGGCATCGCAGTGCAGCCACGCCGCCATCACCCGATTTGCGCGGGTGTCGAACTCCGCCTCGATGTCAGCCATGCGCGCGGCCAAGGGCGAGCACGCCGGGGAGCTCTTGACCTTCCATCCATTCGAGAAAGGCCCCGCCAGCGGTCGAGATATAAGTTATGTCATCCAGCACATCGGCCTTGGCCATCGCGGCGACGGTATCGCCGCCGCCGACCACGCTGATGAGCGAGCCTTCCTGCGTGAGCGCTGCGACCATCCGCGCAAGGCCCAGCGTCGCGGTGTCGAACGGTTCGGTTTCGAACGCGCCGAGCGGACCGTTCCACACCAGCGTGCGGCAGGTCTTGAGGACATCGCCGAGCGCCTCGGTCGCCTGCGGGCCGATATCGAGGATCATCTCGTCGGGAGCGACCTCGTGGACGTTGCAGATGCGCAAAGAGGGCGGGTTTGGCCTGAACTCCTTGGCGACCACCACGTCGTAGGGCAGATGGACGGTGCAGCCCGCTTTGTCGGCCTCGTCCATGATCCGTGACGCGCTCGCCTTGAGATCGTGTTCGGCAAGGCTCGCGCCGACATCGACCCCGCGCGCGGCAAGAAAGGTGTTGGCCATCCCGCCGCCGATGATCAGATGCTGCACCTTGGCGACAAGATGTTCGAGCACCGCAAGCTTGGTCGACACCTTGGCGCCGCCGATCACCCCGGCAACCGGCTTCTGCGGGCTGCCCAGCGCCTGCTCCAGCGCGGTGAGCTCGGCTGCCATCGAGCGCCCGGCATAGGCCGGAAGCTGATGCGCGAGGCCCTCGGTCGAGACATGCGCGCGGTGCGAGCAGGAAAAGGCATCGTTGACATACAGATCGCCATGCGCGGCGATCGCCTGCGCCAGATTGGGGTCGTTTGCCTCTTCGCCCGGCCAGAACCGGGTGTTGTCGAGCAGACCGATATCGCCAGCGCGCAGGATGCCGAGCGCCTGGGCCACGATCGGCCCGGCGAGTTCGGGGACGAACATGAGTTCCTTGCCGAGCACGTCCTCGACATCGCCCTGGATGAAGCTGGTTGAGAGCACGCTCGAGCGCATGCCGCCCGGGCGCCCGAAATGCGCCAGCAGCAGGACCTTGGCGCCCTTGCCGGTGAGCTCGAGCACGGTCGGCTTGATCGCCTCGACCCGCGTGACATCGCTCGCCGACCCGTCGCGCATCGGCAGGTTGAGATCGACGCGGACCAGCGCGACCTTGCCGGTGAGATCGGCGGGCAGATCATCGAGGGTCTTGAAGGCGGCCATGCGGTGGGATCCCGTCTCAGATCAGCTCAGAGCAGCCGGGCCATCACGCCGGCGGTGTCGATCATCCGGTTCGAAAAGCCCCATTCGTTGTCATACCAGCTGACGACGCGCGCGAGCTTGCCTTCCATGACGCTCGTCTCGAGGCTGTCGACCGTGGAGCTGGCCGGTTGATGGTTGAAATCCGAGCTCACCAGCGGCTCATCTGTGTAATCGAGCACGCCCTTCATCGCCCCTTGCGCGGCTGCCTTGAGCGCCTCGTTTAGCTCCTCGGCGCTCGTGTCGCGGCCCGGCACGAAGGTCAGGTCGATGAGGCTCACATTGGGCGTCGGCACGCGGACCGAGGAGCCGTCGAGCTTGCCGTTGAGCTCGGGCAGGACGAGGCCGACCGCGCGCGCGGCGCCGGTCGTCGTCGGGATCATGTTCATCGCGCCAGCGCGGGCGCGGCGCATATCGCTGTGGATCTGATCGAGCATGCGCTGATCGTTGGTGTAGGAGTGGATCGTGGTCATGAACCCGCGCTCGATCCCGACCAGATCGTTGAGCACCTTGGCGACGGGCGCCAGGCAATTGGTGGTGCAGCTGGCATTGGAAACGATGTCGTCTTTAGCTGTGAGGGTTTCGTGATTGACGCCGTAAACAACTGTCTTGGAAACATTCTTTGCCGGCGCTGAAATCAGGACGCGCTTTGCGCCCGCGGTAAGGTGCGGGCGCGAGGCCTCGTCGGACTGGAAGAACCCGGTGCATTCAAGGACGATATCGACGCCCATCTCGCCATGCGGGAGCTTGCCCGGATCGCGCTCGGCGGTGACCTTGATGGTGCGCCCGTCGACATGGATCTCGCCCTCGCCCGCGCTCACCTTGCCTGCAAACCGGCCATGCACGCTGTCATAGCCGAACAGCAGCGCATTCGACTTCGCATCGGCGAGATCGTTGATCGAGACCAGTTCGAAATCGTGGTCGCCGCGCTCGAGCAGCGCGCGCGCCACGAGCCGGCCGATGCGACCAAATCCGTTGATGGCAACCTTGGTGGCCATGTCACAAACTCCTTGTTATCCGTTCAATTTGTGCTTGATCTTGCTGACGATTGCGTCGGCGGTGAACCCGAAATGGGCAAACAGGTCCTTGGCCGGGGCAGACGCGCCGAAGCTGTCGATGCCGATCGTGAGCCCTGCGGGATAGACGGCATTGCCGGTGTAGCGCTCCCAGCCAAAAGTGCTTGCCGCCTCGACCGAGACGATCAGCGCGTCTGCAGGGAGAAGCTCGGCGCGATAGGTCGCGCCTTGCTCGTCGAACAATTCGGTGCAGACCACCGAGACGACATCGGCGCCAATTCCCTCGCCTTCGAGCACCTCGGCGCACTCGAGCGCAAGCGCTACCTCGGACCCGGTCGCAAGGATCACCACCCGGCGCTCGTTGCCCGCTTGCCTGACACGGTAGGCGCCGCGCGCGCTGAGGTTCTCGTCTGAAGCCTCGAGGCGATATTGCGGCAGGTTCTGGCGCGAGAGCGCTAGGATCGAGGGTCGATCTCGTTGCTCGAGCGCGATCCGCCAGCATTCCGCCGTTTCGACCGCATCGCCCGGCCGCATCACCAGAATGTTGGGCATGGCGCGCAAGCTCGCAAGATGTTCGACCGGCTGATGGGTCGGGCCATCCTCGCCAAGGCCGATGCTGTCATGCGTCATTACGTAGATCACGCGCGCCTGTTGCAGCGCGGAAAGGCGGATCGCGCCGCGGGCATAATCGGTGAAGACGAGGAAGGTGCCGCCATAAGGGATGATCCCGCCGTGCAGCGCCATGCCGTTCATCGCGGCGGCCATGCCGAATTCGCGGATCCCGTAATAGATGTAGCGCCCGGCGCGATCGTCGGCCGTGAGCGGCTCGATCCCGCCCGCCTTGGTGTTGTTCGAACCGGTCAGATCGGCGCTTCCACCCAGGAGGTCGGGCACCGCCGGATTGAGCACTGCGAGCGCGATTTCGCTGGCCTTGCGGGTGGCGATGTTTTGCGGTTCGGCGATCAGGCTGGCGATATGCGCGCTGAGCGCATCGGTTTGCGGCAATTCGCCGGCCATGCGGCGTTCGAATTCTTCGCGGTGGGGCGATTGGGCGAGGCGCCCGGCCCAGGCGGCGGAAGCTGCCTTGCCGGCATCGCCGGTGGCGCGCCAGTCGGCGAGGATCTCACCGGGAACTTCGAACGGATCGACATGCCAGCCCAGCGCATCGCGGGTGTTGGCGATCTCGTCGGGTCCGAGCGGCGAGCCGTGGGTGGCGCTGGTCCCCTGCTTGTTGGGCGCGCCCTTGCCGATCACGGTGCGACAGGCGATCAGCGAGGGGCGCTCGCTCGTCTTGGCCGCTTCGAGCGCCGCGTCGATTGCTTCGAAATCGTGCCCGTCGCACTCGGCGACGTGCCATCCGGTTGCTTCGTAGCGCGCGCTGATGTCTTCGCTGGTCGAAAGCTCGGTGGCGCCATCGATGGTGATGCGATTGTCGTCCCACAAGACGATCAGCCGCCCGAGCTTGAGATGGCCGGCAAGTCCGATCGCTTCGTGGTTGATGCCTTCCATGAGGCACCCGTCGCCCGCAATCACGAAGGTGCGATGATCGACCAGATCATCGCCGAAGACCGCGTTGAGATGCCGCTCCGCGATCGCCATGCCCACCGCCATCGCAAGCCCTTGGCCCAGCGGTCCGGTGGTGCATTCAATGGCTTCGAGGAGGAAATTTTCGGGGTGGCCTGCGCACGGGCTGCCCAGCTGGCGGAAATTGCGGATGTCTTCCATGGTGGGCCGGGCATATCCAGCGAGGTGCAACAGCGCGTAGACCAGCATCGAGCCATGGCCGGCGGACAGCACGAAGCGATCACGATCCGCCCAGTCCGGCCTTGCAGGATCGAACTTGAGATGGCGCGAAAACAGCACGGCTGCGACATCGGCCATGCCCATCGGCATTCCCGGATGGCCAGAATTGGCCGCCTGCACCGCATCCATCGAAAGCGCGCGGATGGCGTTGGCCATCGGCTGCAAGCGTGCCGGATCAATAGTCATCGCCTCGAAGCTGCCTTTCGTGTCTGCCGCGTGCACGGCCCGCCTCTTGAACGGGGAATCTGCGTTGCAGAAGCGCAATTGCAAGGCCGCAAAACCCGCTCAGCCGGGCGATTCGATGCCATAATCCGTCCTTTGGTCCGCCATTGCCGAGCCACAAGAGGAGGTCAACACCGCGAGAGCGAATTGGACCGGCTAAGCCGCGGCTTGCCTGGGCCCCTGCGTGCAGACCAAACGCCTGCGATGAAGAACAATTATCAACAGGCAGCGCCAATCCTTTGCGTAGCCTTTGTTCTCTTGATAATCTGCCTGGCATGAGCACGAGCCGGATCAATGCAGCAGCCGCGCGGCTTGAGGCCGCGCTTGCGCGGATTGAAACCGCGCGCGCCAGGCTGCTCGATGAGCACGCCGAGGCACTTGCCAAGGCAGGCTCTGCCGCTGGCGCGAGCAGCGGGCGGGTGATGGCGCTCGTCAACACCCACGAGAAATTGCGCGAGGAAGTGTCGGATACCCTGCGCGATCTCGATGCGCTGATCGAAGAACTCGAAGGCTGACGCGCCGTGCCCGAAGTCACGCTCCGGATCGGTCCCAAGACCTATGTGGTGGCCTGCGGGCATGGCGAAGAGGACAACGTCAGGCGTCTGGGCGCGATGATCGCCGAGCGGTACGATCGCCTGGGGACCGCGCGCGCGCCGCTGGAGGCGCACAACGTGGTCTTTGCCGCGTTGTTCATGGCAGACGAGATGGCCGAACTGGAGGCGCGCCTTGCCAGCGAAGAGGCGGCCGCGAAGGCTGCGGCGGCGGCGAACGAGCGGGCCGATGCCCGCAAGGCCGAGCTCCAGCGCGAGCTGGATACGCTGCGAAAAGCCGAAGCGCGCGCGCGCGAAGAAAGCAAGGCGCTGCGCGAGGAGCTTGCAGAGCTCCGCGAAGCCCAGCGTCATCAGCACGACCTGTTCGGCAGCGAGGTCGACGAAGACGCGCTCGCAGCGGTGCTCGACCGGCTCGCCGAGCAGGCCAAAATTGCTGCCGAAGCGCTCGAAGCGGCAAGACTTGAAGTGCCGCGCGATACTGCCTAGCTTTGATGGTGGCGGAGCTGCCCGGTACGAGCCGTTTGAACATCCCTGAGGCTATAAGCAATCCATGGGAGCTGTCCCTGCCTTGGTCTGCGGGTTTGTCCTGGAGATTGGGGCACACGGTGCCCACCTGACGTCCACGCGTCAGAGGATTTCAAGGAAAACGACCCATGGTGGTTCCGTCACGCTTTTTTTGCGCTAACGCTGCGCTGCTTGAGCGCGGCCTTTTTTGCGCTAACGCTGC
>DAITMG010000001.1:96588-138325 GCA_036835265.1 Erythrobacter sp.
TTTGCGCTAACGCTGCGCTGCTTGAGCGCGGCCTTTTTTGCGCTAACGCTGCGCTGCTTGAGCGCGGCCTTTTTTGCGCTAACGCTGCGCTCCTAGAGCGCGGCGTTTTTAGCGCTATCGCTCCGCTGCTTGAGCGCGGGGCCCCGGGTCGATCGCCGGCGTGACCACGAAAGACGAGCTGCGCCGGACTTTGCGCAAATCGCGGCGCGAGCATGTTCGCGCCCAGCACGCCAGCGTGCGCGCGCTCCTGTTTCACCGCCCGCCAACGCCATTGTTGGCAGCGATCGATACCGACGCCGTGATCGGTCTTTATGCCGCCACCCACTACGAAGCGCCCGCCGCTGGCTATGCACGCTTCTTCAAGGAGGCGGGCCACACCCTTGCCCTGCCTCACCTTGGCGCCGTCCCCAGCGCCATGACATTTCGCGAGCATCTCGATCCCTTTGCCCTCAGCGACCTTGTTCCCGGCCCCATGGGCATCGCGCAACCGCCGCAATCGGCGAGCCTGCTGACACCCGATGTGCTGATCGTCCCGCTCGTCGGGTTCACCGCGAGCGGCGACAGGCTCGGCCAAGGCGGTGGATATTATGATCGCTGGCTGGTGGAACATCCCGGCACGATGACGGTTGGCCTCGCATGGGACGTTCAGCTCATCGCAGAGCAAGGCGGCCTCGCGATCGAGCCGCACGATGCAAGGCTCGATTGGATCATCACCCCAACTAGAATTTACGGAGACCTGTGATGCGCGAGACACCGACCTGGCGGATCCCTGTGGGCATCATCGGCCTGTTTGTGGCGCTGATGATCTACGCCGTCGTGATCGCCCGCTATGCGCCCGATCTCATCGGAGCGTGGCCGGGCTGGGCCCAGACGATCGTCTATGTGATCCTGGGGCTCATCTGGCTACTGCCCTTGCGCAACTTCCTGATCTGGATGGAAACCGGAAGCTGGTCACCCCCTGCCCCTGCCTCGGCGTCGGACGATGGACCGGGTGATATCGGACCGCGCCGCTCCTGAGCCGATCGCGGCCGTCGCGCGCTCGCTGGCGCAGCGGTGCACAATAATGGAAAATGATCCCAAGTGGCGCGAGTGACGGGACTTGAACCCGCGACCCTCGGCGTGACAGGCCGATACTCTAACCAACTGAGCTACACCCGCGCATTTACGCGTCAGCGCCTCTTGGGAGACCGGGCCACTAAGGCAGAGCGGGAGGGCTGTCAACGCCCGCGTCTGCGCTGGCAGCGCTTTTTTTCACCTCATTGCGACAGCAGCAAAACCGGCGTCTCGAGCAAGCTTTTCACCTCCTGGATGAAGCTCGCGGCGTCGTAGCCATCGACCACGCGGTGATCGCACGAAATCGAGATGTTCATCAGCTTGCGCTTCTCGATCCGCTCGCCGCCTTGCGCGTCGGTGACGAACATCGGGCGCTCGATAATGCGGTTGGGGCCGATGATCGCGACCTCTGGCCGGTTGATGACCGGCGTGGTCGCGACCCCGCCCAGCGGGCCGAGCGAGGTGATCGTCAAGGTCGAGCCGGACAGTTCTTCCGACTTTGCGCTGCCGGTGCGAGCGGCCTCGGCGAGCCGGGCGATCTCACGGGCAAGCTGCCACAGGTTCATGCCTTGCGCATCGCGGATGACCGGCACGATCAGGCCATTGGGGGTCTGCGTCGCCATGCCCAGATGCACCGTGCCGTGGCGGGTGATGACCTGCGCCTCGTCATCGTAGCGCGCGTTGATCATCGGGTAATCGGGCAGCTTGCGGCAGATCGCGGTGATCAGCAGCGGCAGCAGGGTGAGCTTGGGCTTGTCCCCGCGCGCGCCGTTGAGATCACCGCGCATCCGCTCGAGCTCGGTGACGTCGCATTCCTCGACATAGGTGAAATGCGGGATGTGGCGCTTGGCGGCGCTCATGTTCTGCGCAATGCGTTTTCTGAGGCCGATGACCTTGATCGCCTCGTCGGCGCGGGCCTGCCCTGCCTGGGAGAACCCGCCGCCGCTGTTGTAGGCGAGAAACTGGTCGAGATCGCCGTGGCGCACCCGGCCATCATCGGCCGGCTTCACCTGCGCCAGATCGATGCCCAGATCCTTGGCGCGCTTGCGCACCGCCGGAGAGGCGAGGACCTTGGCATGGCTCGCCGCAGGCTCGGGCGCAGGCGGCGTGGGCTGCGCGGGCGCGGGTGCGGGATCGGCGGCCATCGCATCATCGGCATCGGAGGCATCCGAGTTCTCAACCTCGATCCGCTCCTCGAGCGCCTCCGCTTTGGGAGCCGGCGCGAGCGCAGACTCTGCCGCATCGGCTTCCACCTCCACCTCGCCCTCGACCTCGATCACCAGCAGCATCGCACCGATCGCGATCGTGTCGCCAAGTTCGCCTGCGACCTCGAGCACCTTGCCCGAAACCGGGCTCTCGATGTCGATCGTCGCCTTGTCGGTCATCACGTCGACGAGGTGCTGGTCTTCCTCGACCTGGTCGCCGACCTTGACGTGCCATTCGACGATCTCCGCCTCTGCCACGCCTTCGCCCACATCGGGCATTTTGAAAGTGAACTTCGCCATGTTCGCGGTCAGTCCTTCAGGATCTTGTCGAGCGCCTCGCCGATACGGACAGGGCCGGGGAAATAGGCCCACTCGAGGCTGTGGGGATAGGGCGTGTCGAACCCGGTGACGCGCTCCACCGGAGCTTCGAGATGGTAAAAGCAGCGTTCGGTGACCAGCGCGGAGAGTTCGGCGCCAAACCCGCTGGTGCGGGTCGCCTCGTGGACAATCAGGCACTTGCCGGTCTTTCTTACCGAGGTTTCGATCGCCTCGATGTCGAGCGGCACGAGCGTGCGCAAGTCGATGATCTCGGCGTCGACGCCTTTTGCAAGGCACACCGCCTCGGCCACGTGGCACATCGTCCCATAGGTCAGCACGGTCAGCTCCTCGCCCCGGGTGAGGTGCCGCGCCTGGCCCAGCGGGATACGATAATAGCCTTCGGGAACAACGCTTTGCGGGTGCTTCTTCCAAGGCTCGACCGGCTTGTCGTAAAACCCCGAGAACGGCCCGTTGTAGATCCGCTTGGGCTCGAAGAAGATCACCGGATCATTGTCCTCGATCGCCGCGATCAGCAGCCCCTTGGCATCATAGGGGGTGGAGGGGATCACCGTCTTGAGACCCGAGACGTGGGTGAAGATGCTCTCGGGGCTTTGCGAATGAGTCTGCCCGCCGAAAATCCCTCCGCCAAACGGCGAGCGCACCGTCATCGGCGCGATATACTCGGTCGCCGAGCGATAGCGCAGCCGCGCCGCCTCCGAGATGAGCTGGTCGAGCCCGGGATAGATATAATCGGCGAACTGGATCTCGGGCACGGGGCGCAGGCCATAGGCGCCCATCCCCACCGCGACCCCGATGATCCCGCATTCGGAGATCGGCGTGTCGAACACCCGCGTCTTGCCGTGTTTCTCCTGCAAGCCCGCAGTGCAGCGGAACACCCCGCCGAAATAGCCGACATCCTCGCCCATCACGATCACATCGGGATCGCGCGCGAGCATGATGTCGAGCGCCTCGTTGATCGCCTCGATCATGTTGATCCGGCGTTCGGTGGCCTCGCCCCCGGCGGTGGTTTCGCTCGCTCCGGCGGGCGCCGCCTGAGTGTCAGTCTCGGCGCTCATTCGTACGGCCTTTCCTTGCCGAACTTGGCGATCCTCTCGCGGGTCGCCTGCGCGGCCTGTTCCTTGAGGTGCCAGGGCAGTTCCTCGAACACGTCCTCGAACATGGTGTGGAACGGATGGTGCAGGCCATGGCCCAGGATGCCATTCTTCTCGGCTTCCTTGGTGGTGGCCTTGACCTCTTCGGCGCACGCCCGGTCCATCTGCGCCTGGCGCTCCTCGTCCCATTCGCCAAGCGCGATGAGGTGGTTCTTGAGGCGCATCACGGGATCGCCCAGCGGCCATTCCTCGCGCTCTTGCGCACTGCGATAGCCGCTGGGATCGTCCGACGTGGAGTGGCCTTCGGCGCGGTAAGTGAAGAATTCAATCAGCGTCGGACCGTGATTGGCGCGCGCGCGGGTGGCGGCCCATTGCTGCGCGGCAAAGCAGGCGAGCGCATCGTTGCCGTCGACCCTGAGCCCGGCGATGCCATGGCCGAGCGCGCGCGCGGCAAAGGTGGTGCGCTCGGACCCCGCGAAGCCCGAAAAGCTCGAGATCGCCCACTGGTTGTTGATAACATTGAGGATAACCGGGGCATTATACACCGCGGCAAAGGTGCACGCGCTGTGGAAATCTCCCTCCGCAGTGCTGCCCTCGCCCACCCAGGTCGCCGCGATCCGGCTGTCGCCCTTGATCGCGCTCGCCATCGCCCAGCCAACCGCCTGCGGGGTCTGCGTCGCGAGATTGCCCGAGATGCTGAAGAACGAATGCTCCCGGCTCGAATACATGATCGGCAGCTGGCGGCCCTTGAGCTTGTCGCCCTTGTTCGAGTAGATCTGGTTGATCATCTCGATCAGCGGATAGCCGCGCGCGATCAGAATCCCCTGCTGGCGATAGGACGGGAACACCATGTCGTCGCTCGCCAGCGCCATCGAGGCCGCAACCGAGGTCGCCTCCTCGCCGGTGCACTTCATGTAGAAGCTGGTCTTGCCCTGGCGCTGCCCGCGAAACATGCGCTCATCGAACGCGCGCACCATCGCCATGTGGCGCAGCATGGTGCGCAAGGTGTCGGGATCGAGCTTGGGGTCCCACGGCCCATGGGCAAGGTTGTCATCGCCCAGCACACGAATGAGTGAATAGGCGAGATCGCGTATTTGATCTGGGTGGACGCCTTCATCGGGTCGCGGTTGCGCTCCCGGCTCGCTGATATCGAGATCGCCGAAATCGACCTTGTCGCCGGGCCGGTATCTGGGCTCGGGCACGTGCAGGGCGAGCGCTGGACGATTGCCCTTTTGCGTCGGATTGTCGGCCGGTTCGGCCATTGGCTTGCTCTCCCAGCAGCGGCGGTATCGGCCTCGCCTATGGCACGCTGCAGGGAGGGTCAAGCAGCGCGGATCACACCGCAACAGGAGCCTTGATCGGCGGGTGCGGGGTGTAATCATGCACCACGAAATCCTCGATTGTGTAATCGAAAATTGTTTCCGGCGTGCGGGTGATCTCAAGCCGCGGCGCGCCGCGCGGGGTGCGGGCGAGCTGCTCCTCGATCAGGCCCGCGTGATTGAGATAGAGATGGGTATCCCCGCCCATCCAGACGAGTTCGCCCGGCGCATAGCCGGTCTGCTGCGCGATCATCCGGGTGAGCAGCGCAGCCGACCACAGATTGAACGGCAGGCCGAGCGCGACATCGCAGCTGCGCTGATAGAGCAGGCAATTGAGGCGTTCGCTTCCCTCAGCACCCGCGACGTGAAATTGATAGGTCTTGTGGCACGGCGGGAGCGCCATGGACTCCAGTTCGGCGACGTTCCAGCCCTCGATGATGTGGCGCCGGCTGCCCGGATTGGTCTTGAGGCTCTCGACCACGGCGGCGACCTGGTTGATCCCCTCGCCCGGCTCGTAAAGCCCGTCCCTGCGATAGCGCCAGGTCGGCCAATTGACCCATTGCTTGCCGTAGACCGGGCCCAAATCGCCCCAGGCCTTCGCGAAAGCCTCGTCATCGGCGATGCGCTGGACGAACTCCTCAAGGCCGATCGCCTCGCCCGTCTCGCTGACATAGCGCGCATGCGGCCACTCGTTCCAGATCTTCACCCCCTGCAGCACCAGCGGGCGGATATTGGTCTCGCCGGTGAGGAACCACAGGAGTTCGCGCGTCGCGGTCTTCCAGTAGACCCGCTTGGTGGTGATGAGCGGCATGGCGCCGTCGGTCAGCTTAAATCGAAGCTGCGTGCCGAAAATCGAGCGGGTGCCGATGCCGGTGCGATCGATCCGCTCAAGGCCCGTCTCCCAGATCGTGCGCATGAGTGCGAGATATTGCTGTTCGGGATGCTCGCTGGCTTGGAATTGCGAGGGAATCGCGCCGGGCTGATCAAGCGTTGCCATGGCGCCAAGCATAGTTCGCAATTGCCCGCTTGCCACCTTCGCTATCCACACCTATAGCGCGCGCCTTGCCTCGATCCGCTCCGGCACCAAGCGCCAGCGGTCGACACGGTCGGGGAGTAGCTCAGCCTGGTAGAGCACTGTCTTCGGGAGGCAGGGGCCGGAGGTTCGAATCCTCTCTCCCCGACCAGCATCGCTTCAATCGAGGGACGCTAGACGATCCGGGTTGCCTGCGCCGGGCTGGCTTGCGGATCGGCGGGGACGGTCGGGGCCATCGCGGTCGTCGCGAGAACGCCCAGCAGGATCGTCAGCCCGCCCAGCCCGAGCGAGAGCTGCCAGCGCAGCTGCATGAAGTCGCGCGAGGCGAAGCCGAGCGCTCGGTCGACCATCGGGCTCAAGGCGATCAGGCCACCGAGATAGAGCAAGGCCGGCCCCGGCCACTCCCACCCGATATTGAGCGGAAAGAACAGCGCCGCAGCGATCAGGCTGGGCAGAACCGCAAGGATGTAGACCGCTGCCTTCGCCGCGCGGCCAGCAGCGATCGCTTGCCCCCACCACACGCCGCCGAGGAAGCTGAAGATCATCGCGGCATAGACAAAGCCCATGAACAGCGCGGTGAAGCGGTACTCGCTCGCCGCCACGACCAGCGCGACGCAGATGATCTGGGGGAGCAGCCCTGCATAGCCGAGCAGCCGCGATGCGGGGGTGAGCGAGCGCTCTCGTTTCATATCAGCCCTAAGCGTTTCTGAACTAACGGGTTCCATAGTAAAGCTTGCGGGATACAACGCCAGTACCCATCGTTGATGCGTCAATTCAGCTCCGGAAGGGCCAGCATGTCCGAAGACTTCGACGATACCTCCCGCACCGACAAGTCGCGCGAACGCGCGGTTCCCTCAGGGCGCCTCGCGCGCTTCAGCACGTTTGGGCGCCTGGTCGGCGGGGTTGCGGGCGGCATGGCGGCGGAAGGGGCGCGGCGGCTGACGAGCGGCGAGCGCATCTCGACGCGCGACCTCATCCTTACCCCCGGCAATGTCCAGCGCCTGACCAACAAGCTCTCGCATCTGCGCGGCGCGGCGATGAAGATGGGGCAGATGATCAGCCTTGATTCGGGCGATTTCCTGCCGCCCGAACTGATCGAGATCATCGCCACCTTGCGCGATCAGGCGAACTACATGCCCACGCGGCAGCTCGATCAAGTCCTCAAGAGTGAATGGGGCAACGACTGGCGCAAACAATTCAAATGGTTCAACCCGCGCCCGATTGCTGCTGCCTCGATCGGGCAGGTGCACAAGGCGATGACCAGGGATGGCGAGGAGCTGGCGATCAAGGTCCAGTATCCCGGCGTTGCCAAGAGCATCGACAGCGATGTCGACAACATGATGACACTGCTGCGGGTTGCGGGCTTTGCCCCGCCCGAACTCGAGGTCGACAAGCTGCTCGCCGCCGCCAAGAAGCAGCTCCACGAGGAAGCCGATTACGAGCGCGAAGGCCTGCAGATGGAGCTGTATCGCGAGCGCCTTGCCGATGTGCCCGGGTTTGTTGTCCCGCGCCTGCACAAGGGCCTGACGCGCGGCTCGATCCTCGCGATGAGTTACGAGGAAGGCGTTGGCATCGAGGAACTGGCAAACGAACCCGACGAGCGCCGCAACGAGGTTTACGGCCGCCTCCTGCGTCTGGTCGCGCGCGAATTGTTCGATTTCGGCGTGATGCAGACCGATCCCAACTTTGCCAATTTCCGCTATCGGCGCGAGACCGGCGAGATCATCCTGCTTGATTTCGGAGCTTGCCGCGAGGTCGACCCGGATGTCTCGGATGGTTATCGCGACATGCTCAAGGCCGGGCTCGAGGGCAACCGGGCAGAAGTTCTCAAGGCGACGATCGATGCCGGCTTCATGATGCCGATCGTTGCCGAGAAACACCCCGAGCGAGTTAATCGGATGATCGATATCGTGATCAACGAGATGCGCGAGGATGCGCCGTTCGATTTCGGCGACCGTGGCTTTATCCCGCTGTTGCGCGAGGAAGGTTACCAGATCGCGCAGGACAAGGACACCTGGGCCTTTCCTCCGATCGAGACGCTGTTTGTGCAACGCAAGGTTTCCGGCATTGCGCTGCTGGGTGCAAAGTTGAAGGCGAAGGTCAACATTCGGCGGATTACCGAGGAAGTGCTCGCCTCGACCACGCCGATGAAAGCGCGCGCCGCCTGACCTTGATCATCTGGCGCGCGCCTTTCGTTGCAAGACACCATTTGTGCCCTGGCCAAGATCCTGAATGGTGACCGATAGGCTTGCGTTAATCGTATTCAAACCATAAAGAATAGGCCCACGGCGATACTTTGTATGTACAGGGCATTCATGTTGCAGCGCGTTGAAACGAGATTGGCAGTGCTCTTTGTCTGCCTTGGCAATATATGCCGCTCGCCAATGGCGGAGGGAGCATTTCGCGCTGCATCCCAGCGCGCCGGCCTCGATTGCGATGTGGATTCGGCAGGGACCGCGTCGTACCATGTCGGAGAGCCGCCTGATCCGCGCGCGATCGCTACTGCCGGGGCTCATGGCGTTGACATCAGCCAGACGCTCGGCCGTCAGCTTGCCGTCGATGATTTCCGCAAGTTCAGTCATATCTTCGCGCTCGACAAGGCCAACCTCGCCGGGATCAAGTCCCGCTCGCCCCAGAACGCGCGCGCACGGATCAGCCTGCTGATGAACGCTGTCGACGGTCAGGAAGGCGCGGCGATCAAGGATCCCTATCACGGCGATATCGACGATTTCGAACTGGCCTGGAGCCAGATTGAACTGGCGACGGGCGCATTGGTCGAGCGGCTCTGCGAGGAGGGCGTGAGCGCCCGGTTCGGCTAGCCAACGCTGGTGGTCTAACCACCGCGCAGCAATTGCACTCCCCAATCGCGCTCGAATAGGTAAAGCAGCGTGCGAGCCGCCTCGCCGCGGCCCTTCACTTGGCCATGCGCCAAGCCCCCTTCGCGCTCGATGATCAGCCGCGCATCGGCATGCGCTGCGGGCAGTAGTCGCTGGGTCTGATCGAGATCGGCGATGCGAAAGGCAGCCTCGCCCGACTGGCGCGTGCCGAGCAATTCGCCCCCGCCGCGTAAGGTCAGATCTTCTTCGGCGATGCGAAAGCCATCCTGGGTCTCGCGCATCAGGGCAAGGCGCTTCTTGCCGGTCTCGGAGAGTTCGGCTCCGCGCAGCAGCAGGCAGACCGACTTTTCGCTGCCGCGGCCGACCCGCCCGCGCAACTGGTGCAGCTGGGCAAGGCCAAAGCGTTCGGCCTGTTCAATCACCATCAGCGTCGCCGAGGGCACGTCGACCCCGACTTCGATGACGGTCGTTGCCACCAGCAGCTTTGCGGGGCCGCCCGCAAACCGTTCCATCGCAGCATCCTTCACCGGCGGGGCAAGCTGCCCATGCACCAGCACCACCGCCTCGCCGAAGCGCTCCTTGAGTGCGGCATAGCGCGCCTCGGCAGCGGCGATATCGGCGGTTTCGTGATCGCGCACCATCGGGCAGACCCAGTAGGCCTGTTGCCCGCTCGCAAGGTGCCGTTCGAGCCCGGCGATGACATCCTCGAGGCGGTCCTGCGCGATGACGCGCGTATCGATCGCCTGCCGGCCTGGCGGCAATTCGTCGAGCCGGCTGACATCCATCTCGCCATAATGCGCCAGCGTCAGACTGCGCGGGATCGGGGTTGCCGTCATCGCCAGGGTGTGCGGCGCGCGCTTGCCCTTGGCCGCGAGCGCGAGACGTTGAGCAACCCCGAAGCGGTGCTGTTCGTCGATCACCACAAGCGCCAGATCGCGATAGGCGACGCTGTCCTGAAAGATCGCGTGGGTCCCCACCAGAATGTCGATCTCGCCGCTCAGAAGGCCCATCAGGATGCCCTCGCGCTCGCGTCCCTTTGCGCGTCCGGTCAACAGCGCCACTTCAAGCCCGGTGGGCGCGACCATCTTGCGCAAGGTCGCGTAATGCTGGCGCGCGAGGATCTCGGTGGGTGCAAGCATCGCTGCCTGTTTGCCAGCCTCGCACGCGATCAGCATTGCCGCGAGCGCCACCACGGTTTTGCCCGCCCCGACATCGCCCTGCAGCAGGCGCAGCATCGGCGCCTCCTGCGCCAGGTCGCCCTCGATCTCGGCGATCGAGCGCTGCTGGGCGCCGGTCATTTCGAAGGGCAGGTCCAGCCGGGCTCTGAGCGCCCCATCGCCGCGCAGCGACTGGCCCTTGCGCCTGCGCCCCTCAGCCTTGACGAGCAGCAGCGCGAGGCTGTTTGCGAGCAGTTCGTCATAGGCGAGGCGATCGCGCGCGCTCTTGTGCTCGCCCTTGTGGGCAAGCTGGAGGGCATCGCGCCAACTGGGCCACTGTTCGCGGTCGAGCTGGTTGCGATCGATCCATTCCGGCAGTTCGGGAACTCTCGCCAGCGCTTGCTCGACCAGCGCGATCATGCGCGGCTGCGTGAGCCCTTCGGAAAGGCGGTAGACCGGCTCGTTGAGCCGCCCCAGATTGGCTGCGGAGGAGGCCTCGATGTGATCGGGATGGACGATCTGCAGCATGTCGCCATAGCGATCAAGCCGTCCTGCGATCCAGCGTTTCTCGCCCACGGGTAGCGTTTTCTTGGCGGTGTAGGAGGCGCGGCCGAAGAAAGTGAGCGCGCAGATATTGCCGATTTCGTCCTGCGCCAGCACGCGGTAAGGGCCGCGAGCCGAAGCGCGTGCAGCGCGATGCTCGGTTACGGTGAGCGCGATGACAACCTGCTCGCCCTCCTCGCCGTCATCGAGGTTGGCGATCACCCTGCGATTGATGAACCGCTCGGGCAAATGGTAGGCGAGATCCTTGAGCCGGGTCAGCCCGAGCCGTTCGAGCGGCTTTGCCAGCTTGGCGCCCACTCCTGCAAGGCTCGCGCTGTCGGCAAACAGGTCGTTTAGAATATCGGGACGCATTTCCTTTGGCTCTATACCCGCTTGCGCGGCCAGTGCGAGTGTCTTACCGCGCGTTGCATGAGCGATAGCCCCATTCCCGAAGAGCGTAACCTGGAAGAGCGCATGGCGCGTGCCAAATTTCGCGCATGGCACCGTGGAACGCGCGAGGCAGACTACATGATCGGCGGCTTCTTCGATGCCTATGCAGCTGACTGGTCCGAGGAAGAGCTCGCCTGGTTCGAGGATCTGCTCGCCGAAGACGATGTCGAGATCATGGCCTGGGCGCTCAAGACGCAGGAGGTCCCCGAAAAGTTCGCAGGGCCGCTGATCGATGCGATGATGAAGCTCGATTATGTGACGATCGCGCGCTAAGGCCGCGCGCACCCGATCCGCCCAGACTTTGCGTCAAGGCCAACGCTGCGGGAACGCAGCGCGCCAATGGCGTTTGACAGAGCACCTATGCCCGACCTTTCTCGGATTCTGAAAAGCGCCGATGCGCTCACCTTGACGTCGTTGCCGCGCGGCAGCCAGCCGCTCGTGCTGGCCGACCTCGCGCGCGCTGCAAGGAAGCGCGCCGTCTTCATCGCGCCAGACGACGGGGCGATGCGCTCGCTTGCGCAATCCGCCCGGTTCTTCGCGCCCGAGCTCGAGGTGCTCGAGTTTCCGGCATGGGATTGCCTGCCCTATGACCGCGCGAGCCCCGCGCTCGCGATCAGCGCTGCGCGGCTTTCCACGCTGTTCAAGCTGCAGAGCCCGTCAGGCAAGGGATCGGGCGGGTCGCAATTGCTGGTCACGACAATCAACGCTGCGCTCCAGCGCGTCCTCACGCCGTTCCGGATCCGCGAGAGCGTGCGCGAATTTCGGCCCGGCACCACGATCGGCCTCGATAGTCTCGCAGCGCAGCTCCAGCGGCAGGGCTATTCGCGCACCGATACGGTGATCGATCACGGCGAGTTTGCGGTGCGCGGGTCGATCGTCGATATTTTCCCCTCCTCGCTCGACGAAGGCCTGCGGCTCGATTTCTTCGGCGACGAGCTTGAAAGCCTGCGGCTGTTCGATCCCAGCACGCAGCGCTCGACCGGGCGCTTGGACGAGCACTTGCTGCTGCCCGCGTCCGAAGCCTTGCTCGACGAGGCGAGCATCAAGCGCTTCCGCTCGCGCTATCGCGAGTTGTTCGGCGCAAACGCGACGCAGGACCCGCTCTATGAGGCGATCAGCGACGGGCGGCGGCTCGCGGGGATGGAGCACTGGCTGCCGCTGTTCGAAGAGCGCCTTGTTAGCCTGTTTGACTATCTCGAGCCCGAGGACGTGGTCGTGATCGATCAGGGCGCGCTCGCCGCCGCGCAGGAACGCATCGCCGAGATCGCCGACTATCACGACCAGCGCGAGCGCATCGCCAGCACCAAGGCCGGCAGCTATCGCCCGCTCGCCACCGATGCGCTCTATCTGGCAAAACCTGAGTTCGATGCGGCGATCGCGCAGGCTCCCGCGCACCGGGCGCAGGTCTTCGCGGCGCCCGAAAGCGAGAACGCCGTCGATTTCGGCTTCAGGGCAGCGCGCGATTTCTCCCCCGAGCGCGCCCGCGGCGACAATGTCTACGAAGCCGCGGCCGCGCATCTCAAGGCTGTCTCCAAGCAGGGGCGAAAGACGCTGTTGGCGGCCTACTCGAAAGGCTCTGCCAAGCGCATCGGATCGATTCTGGCCGAAGCGGGGCTTGCGACCGCGCTCGCCGACAGCTGGCAGGAAGCGCTCGGCGTCGCTGCCAAGGGCAGCCTTGCGGTGGTCGAGCTGCCGCTCGAAACAGGCTTTGCCAATGACGAGCTCGAACTTGTTACCGAGCAGGATATGCTCGGTGACCGGCTTGTGCGCCGCAAGAAGAAGCGCAAGAGCTCCGAAGCCTTCCTCGCCGAACTCCAAGCATTGGGCAAAGGCGATCTGGTGGTTCACATCGAGCACGGGATCGGCAAGTATCTCGGGCTTGAGCCGATCGCCGTCGGCAAGAGCCAGCACGATTGCGTTGCGCTCGAATATGCAGGCGGAGACAAGCTGTTTATCCCGGTCGAGAACATCGACGTGCTCAGCCGCTATGGCTCGTCCGAGGATGCTGTCGCGCTCGATCGGCTTGGCGGCGAAGCCTGGCAGAAACGCCGCGCCCGGCTCAAGGAGCGCATCACCGCCATTGCCGGCGAGCTGATGAAGGTCGCGGCCGAACGCGCGCTGAGGCAAGCGCCGGTGTTCGAAGCGGAGGAGGCGAGCTACAACCAGTTTCTCGATCGCTTCCCGTGGGAGGAGACCGACGATCAGGACGCGGCGATCAGCGATGTCCTGCGCGATCTTGAAAGCGGCAAGCCGATGGACCGGCTCGTGTGCGGCGATGTCGGCTTCGGCAAGACCGAGGTGGCGCTGCGCGCTGCTTTCGTCGCGGCGATGAGCGGGCAGCAGGTCGCGGTGGTCGCGCCGACCACGCTGCTTGCACGCCAGCACTTCGAGAATTTCAGCAAGCGGTTCGAAGGTTTCCCGCTCAAGCTCGGGCGCCTGTCACGCCTCGTCTCCTCGAAAGAGGCAGCGGCGACGCGTGAGGGGCTCGCCGATGGCACGATGGACCTCGTGATCGGGACCCACGCCATCCTCTCCAAGTCGACCACGTTCAAGAATCTCGGCCTCGTCGTCGTCGATGAAGAGCAGCGCTTTGGCGTCACCCACAAGGAGAAGCTCAAGCAGCTGCGCGCCAACGTCCACATGCTCACGCTCACCGCGACGCCGATCCCGCGCACGTTGCAGATGGCGATGAGCGGGCTGCGCGAACTCTCGACCATCCAGACCCCGCCGGTCGACCGGCTCGCAGTGCGCACCTACGTGATGGAATGGGACGACATGGTGATGCGCGAGGCGCTGCTGCGCGAACACCATCGCGGCGGGCAGAGCTTCATCGTCGTGCCCCGGATAGCGGACATGGCCGATATCGAGGCGTGGCTGCGCGACAATGTGCCCGAGGTGAAGGTCGTCGCGGCGCATGGTCAGATGAGCGCGGGCGAGATCGAGGAGCGCATGAGCGCCTTCTACGAGGGCAAGTACGAGGTGCTGCTCTCGACCACCATCGTTGAATCCGGGCTCGATCTGCCGAGCGCCAATACCATGATCATCCACCGCGCGGACCGGTTTGGCCTGGCGCAATTGTATCAGCTGCGCGGGCGCGTGGGCCGCGCGAAGATCCGCGCCTATGCCTATCTTGCGACGCCTGCGGATACCCAGCTTTCGGAAACCGCCGAGAAGCGCCTCAAGGTTCTGAGCGATCTCGACAGCCTTGGCGCAGGCTTCCAGCTCGCCAGCCACGATCTCGATATCCGCGGCGCCGGCAACCTCTTGGGCGACGAGCAATCGGGGCATATCCGCGAAGTCGGCTTCGAACTCTACCAGTCAATGCTCGAGGATGCGATCCTCGCAGCCAAGGCGGGCGAAATGGGTCTGGAGCCGGCGCGCGACAAGGTGAGCCCGCAGATCACGGTCGATGCCCCGATCATGATCCCCGAGGATTATGTGCCCGACCTCAGCGTGCGCATGGCGCTCTATCGCCGCCTCAACCAGGCGCAGGACAAAGCCGAGATCGAGGCGATGGCCGCCGAGATGATCGACCGGTTCGGCGATCTGCCGCCGCCGACGCAAAACCTCATCCGGCTGATCGAGATCAAGCACCAGGCGATCGAAGCCAATATCGCCAAGATCGATGTCGGCGCGCGCGGGACGCTGGTGACCTTCCACAAGGACGACTTTCCCGATGGCCCGGGCCTCATTGCCTATGTTGACCGGCTCAAGGACACCGCCAAGCTGCGCCCGGACATGAAGCTGGTGATCAACCGCGTCTGGAGCGATCCGCAAAGCCGGCTGAACGGCCTGTTCCAGCTGACCAAGGGGCTGTCGGGGATCGCACGAAAAGCTGCCCGCGCCGATGGCAAGAAGGCCGCCTAGCAGTCAGCCTCGCTCTACTGATCAGCCGTGGCCGCGTCCGCGCGCGGTGCGTGAAAGCGCGACCACCGCAGCGCTCGACATCGGCTGAGCGCGCAGGAAACCTTGCCAATAGTCGCACCCCTCCGCCGTGATCGTCGCCAGCTGGATCTCGCTCTCGATCCCTTCGGCATAGACATCGAGATCAAGCGCGCGGCCCAGCGCGATGATCGCGCGCAGCACAGCGAGCGCCTTGGCATCACTTGGTACTCCGTCGACCATGATCTTGTCGAGCTTGAGCGCATCGAGCGGCAACTCGCGCAGATATCTAAAATTGCAGAAGCCGGCGCCGAAATCGTCGAGCGCGGTTTTGAACCCGAGCTTGCGCAGGGTTCCGAGCGCGGCACTGGCCTGGTCGAGATTGCGCACGAGCAGGTCTTCGGTGATCTCGAGCATCAGGCGCTCGGGCGCGATCGTGCCGCGCCCGATCAACGCGGCGAAATCGGCGGCGAAGCGCGAATCGCCGATTTCCTCGGGCGTTATGTTGAGCGACAGACTCAGTTCGGTCGGCCAGCTCTTCGCATCCTCGAGCGCGCGCGCGACGACATAGCGCGAGACCGGCGCCACCACCGCGGCCCGCTCGGCGATGGCGAAAAGATCGCGCGCACCAATCTGGCCAAGCGTCGGATGCCGCCACCGCGCCAAGGCCTCTGCACCCGTCACAGCGCCGCTGGCGCAGGCAAATTGCGGTTGAAACAGCACTTCGATCTCGGTCCGATCGAGCGCACGCAAAAGGTCTGCCTCCATGGCTCCCGGGCTGACGCCAGGAAACGCCCCACGCGAGCCGCGGCGCAGCGATTTCCCCCGATCGGTCAGCGTCGAATCCATCATGTTGCCTTAACCGCAGTTTGCCCGATACTCTCTCATCAATTGCAATCCGCCCGAAATTGGAACATCAGGGCAAGCCTGTATGGGCATGCCGCGCGATAATCGCGGTGAGGGGAGAAGCGAGGCATGACGACAGGTCACGCTGGCACAGGCGAATGCACTGCCGCCCCGGTTATCGAACCCTCCTGCGAGAGGGTGGCGCTGGTCGCTTCCGATACCCCTCGCGCACAGGAAGCCCACCGGGCGCTGCTGGAGATCGGCGATTGGGTCCCGCTCGAACACGCCGAGACGGTCGTGGTGCTGGGCGGCGATGGGTTCATGCTGCAAACGCTGCACACCATGCTCGATGCCCGCCGGGTCATCCCGGCCTATGGCATGAACCTTGGCACGATCGGCTTCCTGATGAATCCCTATGTCAAGCGCGCCTCTATCAGCAAACGGCTTGCGCAGAGCAAAGCCAAATCGATCGCCCCGCTGCATGTGGAAGCGATCACGCAGAGCGGCGAACGCCATGAGCTGTGGGCGATCAACGAGGTCTCGCTGCTGCGCGAGACCCGCCAGACCGCCAAGATCGAGGTTACCGTGGGCAGCCGGGTGCGGATCCATGAACTGGTGGGCGATGGCGTGATGGTGGCAACACCGGCGGGCTCGACCGCCTACAATCTCTCGGCCAACGGGCCGATCCTGCCGCTCGACAGCCAACTTCTCGCGCTTACGCCGATCAGTCCGTTTCGCCCCCGGCGCTGGCGCGGCGCGATCCTGCCTGACCGGATGGCGATCACCTTGCGCGTGCTCGATCCGCACAAGCGGCCCGTGTCGGCCGTGGCGGACCAGAAGGAACTGCGTGATATCGCCGAGGTCTCGATCAGGATCGATCATGATCGCGAGCTTCACCTGCTGTTCGATCCGGGCCAATCGCTCGAGGAACGCATAGTCGCCGAGCAATTTGCAACCGATTGAGCGGCGGCGCGCTCAGGAGGGGGAAATCCGAAACTCCCTCTTGCAATGCGCACCGCGCAACCATATACGCGCGCTCTCGCACGCGGAGAGAAACCCGTTCGTGCTGCTCCCCGATAGCTCAGCGGTAGAGTAGGTGACTGTTAATCACTTGGTCGTTGGTTCGAATCCAACTCGGGGAGCCATTTTATTGCTTCGCTGCCGATGGCGCCTTGGCGAGGGATCGAGCGCACTCAGGACCATGCAGCGCCGGATAACAGGCGCACGCCCACCACCAGCACCAGCACAGCTGTAAGCCACCTGATCCAGCGCAAGGGCAGGAAGCGCGCCGCCATCAGGCTGCCGATCTGGCCGCCGACAACCACGGCCAGCAACAAGGGCAGCGCCTCGGCCATCGCGCCGCCGAACATGGCGGGGCCGTTTTTAGCCAGTTGGCCGGCCAGCCCGAACAGCGAATTGACGAGGATGAACAAGCTCGCGGTCGCCGCGATCGCGCGGGCGCTGTCCCAGCGGGCAAGGTGGAGGAGCGGTGCGAGGAAGATACCGCCGCCGATGCCGACCAGCCCGGCCAAAAAGCCGATCGGGGCTGCCGCAAACGGTATTGCCCTTCCCCACTTGGCAGGCTCATCCTGGGCCCCTTTGCTGACCGGGATGAGCATCGTCAGCGCCGTCAGCACAAGGCTTGCGCCCAGCAGCCCCAGGAAAGCATCGCGCTCGATCGGGACCAGGCCTCCGAGGAACGCAGCCGGCGCCGCCAGCGCCGTGATCATGAGCGCGCCGCGCCAGGGTGTCACCCGCGCGCGCGCAAATCGAACGCTCGAACCCGCCACCACCACGATGTTGCACGCGAGCGCCACCAGCGGCAGCAGCCGATAGTCAAGGCCCGAGAGCGCGAGGAGCGCGGCATAGGTCGAGCCGCCGCCAAACCCGACGCTCGCATAAAGGAGCGCCGTCAGCGCAAAGGCCAGCGCGAGGACAAGCGGAACCGCGCCGATCATCGCGCGGGCGTTTCAGTTACCGCTCAGACGCGCGCTGCCACCGGCGGAATGCCGACAGCACCGTGGCAATGCTTGTATTTCTTGCCCGACCCGCACGGGCACGGCGAATTGCGATTGATGTCGAGATCGGCGTAAGGGTTTTCGGTGATCTTGCCGCCTGCGCCCACTTCTGCGCGCGGAGCCCCCGCAAGCGAGCCGAATAGCGCAGGGTTGCGCTCCGATCCATCGCCGTCGTCGGAATTGTCGAGCCCGGTGAACGGGTCGATATGGCCGGTGAGGAAATCGGGGAGATCGGGCAGCGCGCGCGGCTGAGGCTGCGCAATCCGCAATTCGGAGCGGAACAGCAGCTTGGTGACCTCTTCGCGCAGAGTGTCGAGCATGGTCTCGAACAGTCCGAACGCTTCCTGCTTGTATTCGTTGATCGGCTGTTTTTGCGCGATGCCGCGCATCCAGATCACCTGGCGCAGCGCATCGAGCGTGGCGAGGTGCTCCTTCCAGTGGAAATCGAGCTGGCGCAGCAGCGCATCCTTCTCGACCATCCGCCAGATCGCCGCATCGGAGCCCGCGATCTTCTGCTCCATCATCTCATCGGTCATGGTGCGCAGGCGCTCTTCGAGGATCTCGGGCTCGACCGCGTCTTCCTCGAGCCAATCGTCGATCGGCGGCTGCAGCCCGAAGATCTCGTCGATCTTCTCCTTGAGGCCGGCAATGTCCCACTGCTCGGGATAGGAGCCGGGCGGGCATGCTGTCCCTACGATCGAATTGATCGTGTCATGTCGCATATCGACCACCACATCGTCGACCGCTTCTGAATCCATGATCTCGGAGCGCTGTTCGTAGATGACCTTGCGCTGGTCGTTCATCACGTCATCGTATTGGACGACCTGCTTGCGCGTGTCGTAATTGCGCGCCTCGACCTTTTTCTGCGCGGTTTCAATGGCTTTGGAGAGCCACTTGGAACCGATTGCCTCGCCGTCGGCAAGGTTCGAGTTCATCATCTTGGCAAACAGGGTATCCGGCCCGAAGATCCGCAGGAGGTCATCCTCGAGGCACAGATAGAAGCGCGAGAGCCCCGGATCGCCCTGACGGCCCGAGCGGCCGCGCAGCTGGTTGTCGATCCGGCGGCTTTCATGGCGCTCGGTGCCGAGCACGAACAGCCCGCCCGCTTCGAGCACCTGCTGCTTCTCAGCGGCGACCTCTGCCTTGAGCTGCTCGATCGCTGCGTCGCGCTCGGGCCCTTCATCGAGGTCACGCAGTTCGTCGTTGATGCGGAATTCGAGGTTACCGCCCAGCTGGATGTCGGTCCCGCGCCCGGCCATGTTGGTTGCGATCGTGACCGCGCCGAAGCGACCGGCCTGCGCCACGATATGCGCCTCGCGCTCGTGCTGGCGGGCGTTGAGGACTTCGTGGCGGACGCCCTCCTTGTCGAGAAATTTGGAGAGCAGCTCGGATTTCTCGATCGAGACGGTGCCCACCAGGATCGGTTGCCCCTTCTCGTTGTGCTCCTTGATCGTTTGGGCGATCGCCTGGAACTTGTCCTGCGTGTTCTTGTAGAACTCGTCCTCCTCGTCAATCCGCTTGACCGGCAGATTGGTCGGGATCTCGACGACGCTGACCTTGTAGATGTCCCAGAATTCCGCCGCTTCGGTCGCCGCCGTGCCGGTCATGCCCGAAAGCTTGGGATACATCCGGAAATAATTCTGGAAGGTGATCGAGGCCATCGTCTGGTTCTCGGGCTCGATCTTGACGCCTTCCTTGGCCTCGACCGCCTGGTGCAGACCATTCGACCAGCGCCGGCCATCCATCATGCGTCCGGTGAATTCGTCGATGATGATGACCTTGTCGTCCTTGACGATGTAATGATCATCGCGGCGGAACATGTGGACCGCCTTCAACGCCTGGTCGAGATGGTGGACGACCTGCGTGTTCTCGACATCGTAGAGGTTGTCGGTCTGGAGCAGCCCTTTCTCGATGAGGATCTTCTCGACCTCTTCCAGCCCGTCTTCGGTGAGCTGGATGTTCTTGGACTTCTCGTCCTTCTCGTACCACTCTGCCGGGATTTCCTTGGCAACCTCGTCGAGCGCGACATAGAGATCGGACTTGTCCTCGGTCGGCCCCGAGATGATCAGCGGCGTGCGCGCCTCGTCGATCAGGATCGAATCGACCTCGTCGACGATCGCGAAGGCATATGGACGCTGCACCATCTGCGAGCGTTCATGCTTCATGTTGTCACGCAGATAATCGAAGCCGAATTCGTTGTTGGTGCCGTAGGTGATGTCGGCGCTGTAGGCCTCGCGCTTGGAAAACTCGTCCATGTTGGGAATGATGGTGCCGACGCTGAGCCCGAGCCAGGTGTAAAGCTGGCCCATCCACTCGGCATCGCGCGCCGCGAGATAATCGTTGACCGTTATGACGTGGACGCCCTTGCCCTCGATCGCGTTGAGATAGACCGCCAGCGTCGCCATCAGCGTCTTGCCCTCGCCGGTGCGCATCTCGGCGATCTCGCCGCGATGGAGCACGATGCCGCCGATCATCTGGACATCGAAATGGCGCATGCCGAAGACGCGGACCGATGCCTCCCTGACTGTCGCGAAGGCTTCGGGCAGGATCTGATCGAGGGTGCTGGCTTCATCGAGCAGCTTGCGAAACTTGTCGGTCTGCGCGCGGAGCTCGTCGTCGCTCAGCGCCTGCATCTGCGGCTCGAGCGCGTTGATCGCAGCAACCGTCTTGCCGAGCGATTTCACGTAGCGTTCGTTGGATGATCCGAAGATCGACTTCATCACTGTGTCAAACATCTGACTGTGTCCTGGAATTTGGGGCACGCGTGCGCGGGACTGAGATGGCCGGGCGCGGTGCTGGAAAAGTTGGCTGGAAGATCGGATCTGGCTCCCCTGAGGGAGACGCCTTTTTGAGTGCCTTACTTGGATGCGCGCGTGGTTTCGCTCCGGTGCGGCGAGAGCGCATTGCCAGCGCTCTCGTGCTACCCGCGTGCAGCGTCTATTCGAGCGCCTTGTCGATCCCGATCAGGACCGGACGAGCGGCAACGCCGAGCCGCAAAAGCCGCATCTGCGCAGGCTCATCGATTCCCTCGCCCGGCAACCGTTCGACGCCGCACACCGCTTCGCCGGCGACGTTGCCATGCTGACTGCACGCTGGCGACGGCGATTGCACATCGTAGGCAAGCTGTTCGTGACGCGCGGCGTGAGCCGGCGCCTGCACCGCAGCAAGCCCGGACAAGAGCGCAAGGAAAGCGAAAAACAGCCGCATCATCTCCGCGCAAGATAGGGTCATTGTCGCAATTCGTCTACTCACAAAGCCGGTATGGCTGCGTATCCGTAAAGAACTCTGCCTGCTGCGCCCAAAATCCGGCTCAAACCTGGAATGCGAGATGGACATTGCGCTTGGCCGCATCAGGCCCGTAAGGCGGCGTTGACCATGGACCTCGCGCAATCGCCCCTCGCCCGCCCCTTCCCTGACCTCCCTCCGATCGAGGGGGTCGTGCTGCGCGTCGCACGCGCGCATTATAAACCGTGGGACCGCTGCGACCTGACATTGGTCGAGCTTGCCGAGGGAACTGCGCTCGCCGGGGTCTTCACCCGCAGCGCCTGCGCCTCGTCCGAAGTCGAGTTTGGCCGCGAGCAGGTAAAGGCAGGCACGGCGCGCGCGCTTGTGGTCAATGCCGGCAATTCCAATGCCTTTACCGGACATCGCGGGCGCGCGGTGGTTGAGGCGATCATGGCGCAGGTCAGCGAGGCGCTCGGCTGCAAGGCGCACGAGGTGCTCGTCTCCTCGACCGGGGTTATCGGCGTGCCGCTCCCCGCAGACAAGGCGCGCGCCGGGATCAGCGCCGCACTGGCAGCCGAGCCGTGCAGCTGGCGCGCGGCCGCCGAGGCGATCGGCACGACCGACACCTTCGCCAAGGGCGCGCACAGCGCAGCCCTGATCGGCGAGACGCGCGTCGAACTCGCCGCGATCATCAAGGGGAGCGGCATGATCGCCCCCGACATGGCGACCATGCTCGGCTACATCTTCACCGATGCCGACATTGCGCCCGGCTTCCTCCAGGAAGCGCTTGCCCGCGCCAACGCCGAGACCTTCAACTGCATCACGGTCGATGGCGATACCTCCACGAGCGACACCGTGCTCGCCTTCGCGACCGGCAAGGCGGGCAATGCGCGGATAGAAACTTGGGACAGCTCCGGCGCCGATGCATTCGCCGCGGCCTTGACCGACATCTGTCGCCAGCTTGCCGAGTTGGTAGTGCGCGATGGCGAAGGCGCGACGAAATTCATCACCATCCGGGTTACGGGCGCAGTGAGCGACGAAAGCGCGCGGCGCGTCGCGCTCTCGATCGCCAATTCGCCGCTGGTCAAGACCGCGATCGCGGGCGAGGATGCGAACTGGGGCCGGGTCGTCATGGCGGTCGGCAAGGCGGGAGAGCCGGCCGATCGCGACAGGCTCTCTGTTGCCTTTGGCGGGGTCTGGGCGGCGCGCGATGGTCTCCCGGTGTCGGACTACGATGAGACCCCGGTCGCATCGCACCTAAAAGGCGAAGAGATCGACCTGGCGGTTGAACTTGGCCTTGGCGAAGGCCGCGCCACCGTGTGGACCTGCGACCTCACGCACGGCTACATCGCGATCAACGCGGATTACCGCTCGTGAGCGAGATGTCCGCGCTCGATGCCGAAATGCGCGACCTGATGCGCTTTGCCGCGACCCGCTCGATGCTGCCGCGCTTCCGGGCGCTGGCTGAGAGCGAGATCGAGCTGAAGGGCGTGGACGATCCCGTCACCATCGTTGACCGCGAAGTCGAGGAGTTCCTTACAGACGCGCTGACCAGGCTAGCGCCCGGCGTCGCGGTGGTCGGCGAAGAGGCAGCGGCGGCGGACGAGACCGTGCTTGCGCGACTTTCCGGCCCCTGCTGGATCATTGATCCGCTCGACGGAACCGCCAATTTCACGCGCGGCGAAGGGCATTTCGGGATCATGGTCGCGCTCGCCGATGCAGGCGAAGCGGTGGCCGGATGGATCTACGATCCCCGCCGCGAGCGCCTGTGCCACGCGCGGCGCGGCGAAGGCGCCTATGTCGACGGCGAGCGCCTCCTCGCCCAGCCTTCAGGCAGCACGCCCGCCAATCTCGCCGCGATGAAACGGTTCATGCAAGACCCGCAGCGCACGCTGTTCGAGACCGAGGTCGAGCCGCATTACCAGCTGGTCGAGGCGCCGGGAGCAGCGGCCGAGCAATACCCGCTCACCGCCTTTGGCGGGCATGACCTCGCGATCTACGAGCGCACGATGCCGTGGGACCATGCGGCAGGCTGCCTGTTCCTCAACGAGGCCGGAGGCGCTTGCCTCAGGCCCGACGGCACAGCCTACCGCGTCGATGATCCGCGCAAGGGGCTGATCGGCGCTGCAAGCCGCGAGCTGTTCGACGAACTGGCCGAGCGCCTTGCGGCGGCAGGCCTCGCGCCCGCCCCCTGAGCGACCGCAGCCAGGATCAGATCTCGCTTTCGATCCACTCCTTGAGCTGGCTCTTGGGCGCAGCGCCGACCTTGCGCGCGACGGCTTGGCCATTCTTGAAGATGACCATCAGCGGGATCGACTGAACGCCGATTTCGCCAGGAGTTTCCGGGTTCTCCATGATGTCCATCTTGGCGATGGTGACGCGTTCGCCGAGCTCTTCGCTGATCTCCTCGAGCGCAGGCGCAATCATCTTGCACGGACCGCACCATTCCGCCCAGAAATCGACGAGGACAGGCTTGTCGCTGTCGAGCACATCGGCCTTGAAGCTGTCGTCGGTGACGTTGAGGGTGGGCATTTTGCAAACTCCTGATGGTTTCTTCATGTGCTACTTAAGCGGGCTGCGCTGCGGCTCAATACGCATCCGCGCCCGGTGCCCCAAAGCTTTCCTGCGCCATGCTCAAGTCCTGCTTGTAGCGCGCAAGGACTTCCTCCGACAGCGGAATGAGGCTGGGGGCGTGGGTGTAAAGCAGTCCGGCGCGGATTTCGCGCCCGGGATAGATCGCCTCGAGCGCGGCTGAGTAAGCGGCCATCTGACGCAACGTCGCGCGGGGCACTTCCTCGCCGCGCGCAGGCGGGCGGCGGGTGGTCTTGAAATCGATGAACCACAGCCGATCCGCCTCGATCAAAAGCCGATCGAGCGTGCCGGTCACCACGATCTCGCCGACCCGCGCCGTTAGCGGAACCTCGGCCAGCGCAGATGGTCCAAAAAGGGCGGCAAATTCAGGCATGTCGAGCACCTTTTGCGCGCTCTCGAGGATGTCTGATCGCGCCTCTGGCGAGAGATCGCCAGCTTGCCGCGCAAGCCATTGCTCGGCCGCCTGATGGCGCTCCTCGGACGCGATCTCGGGGAGGCGCTCGAGCAATCTGTGGATGAGCACGCCTCGCCGGGCAGCAAGCACCCCGCTCTCGATCGCCGATGCAAGCGGCGGCTCGGCGCTCAGGTCTTCGCCTGCATTGCTCGGCGCGAGCGGCTTTGGCGGGCGCGGCTCGGCTCCGATCGGCTCAAGCGCCCAGCGCGGCAGGATTGGAGGCGGCGAGCCGGGCGCACCGGCACTGGTGTTCGCGATCGGCGCAGCGCGATAGCCCCACTCGCGCCGCGAGCCCCAGATCGGATCCTCGCAATCGTCGCTCTCGAACAAGGGTTCAAGCACCTTGTACCAGCTCTCTTCGGGCACCCCCTTCTTGGCCTGCTTTGCGCTCATCGCTCCGCCAATGAAGAGGGCTTCCTCGGCGCGGGTCATCGCGACGTAGAGCAACCGCCAGTGCTCCTGCATGTCGGCCTTGAGTGCCGCGCTTTCGGCTGCGCTTATCGGTCCCACCCGCTCGCGCTTGGCGAGCGAGGGCAAGGGGATCGAGCGGGCAGGCACCGCTTCGCCCGGAGCCGTTTCTCCCAGCACCAGATCGCTGCCCTGTCCTGGCTCGCCGGTCGCATCGGCCAGGATCACGATCGGTGCCTGCAGTCCCTTGGCTCCGTGCACGGTCAGCACCCGGACCTGCCCTGCCGCATCATCGGGGTCGCGCTTCAGATCGGCGGTGCTCGCGTCGAACCATTCGATGAAGCCTGCAAGGCTTGGCACATGCGCTGTCTCGTATGCGGTCGCGGCATTGAGCAGCTCATCGAGCGGATCGTTGGCCTCGCGCCCAAGCCGCGCGACGAGCTTGGCTCGCCCGCCCCACGGACCCGCGAGAATCCAGGCGATGAGCGCCTGGGGGGTGTCGAAATCAACCCGCGCGAGCAGCTGGCCCAATTGGGCGAAAGTCCTTGCCGCGCGGGGATCCGCATGGTCGCGCAAATGATGCCACAAGGCTTCGCCGCGCGGACGCGGCGCCAGATCGAGCAGGTCGTTCTGGTCCCACCCGACGAGCGGCGATGTCAGCAGATTGGCGCATTCGAGATCGTCGAGCGGCAGAGCCGCAAAGCGCAGGGCACTCATCACATCGCGCACCGCCAGCGGCGCTGCCAGGCGCAGCCGATCAACCCCTGCCACCGGCACCCCGTTTTCGTAGAGCTTCGCAACGATCTGCGCTGCCAATTCGCGGCGCTTGCGCACCAGGATCATGATGTCGCCCGGTCCGGCATGGCGCGGCGGCTTGCCCTTCTCGAGCACGAACGGCTCCTCAAGCGAGGTCCAGCGCCGCACCTGCCGGGCGATGCGCTCGGCGAGCGCAGTGTCGTGATCGGCCAGCCAATCGCGCTCGTCGTCCTCCTCGCGTTCGTCGCTCTCGCGGGCCGGGACGGTCACGGGCTGCCACAAGGTGACGAGCCCCGCACGCGCCGCGCCCGCGTGCGGCTCGGGCGGACTGGGCAAGCCAAAGGCCTCATGACCGAGCGCCTCGATCGTGTTGTTCACGAATTCGAGAACGGTTTGCGAGGTGCGAAACGATTGGCCGAGATCAAACGGTTGCCAGGACGGCAAGCGGCGGTTCTCGCGAAGCGTGGCCGCGTTGGCGCAGGCATCGGCGATCGCTCGTTCGACCTTCTCGCGGGCCCGCGAAAAGTTTTCCGGGCTGGTGCCCTGAAAGCCGAAGATCGCCTGTTTATAGTCGCCCACCGTGAAGATCGTGCGGATCGTATCGCCGCGCGCGCCTTCGCCCGAGAAGAAATCGTCGATCAGCGCGAAGATGATGTCCCACTGCTGGGCGTTGGTATCCTGCGCTTCGTCGATCAGGATGTGGTCGAAGCGGCGATCGAGCTTGTAGCGGATCCACTCGGATGCCTCGGTATTGCCGAGGAGGCGGGCTGCCTGCCGAATGAGGTCGTCGAAATCGAGCAGTCCCTCCTGCTGCTTGGCCTCCTGCCAGCGGATCGCGAACGCGCGGCCGAGTTCGAGCGCTGCAGTCAGAAGCTCGGCCAGATCGAGCAGCGCCAGGCGCTCGTGATGAAGCCGCACCGCATCAGCCACAGCCTGCTGCCATTGCGCGAGGCGCGGCTCTTCCTTGGAAGGCTTGTCCAGCTTGCGGGGCTCGCCGTCCTGTTTGAGCACTGTCTTGAGAAACCCGCAGATGTGCTCGGCGCGGTCATCAAGCCCAAGGACTAACCATTGCTCGATGAACGCGGAAATCTCGGCGCCTGTCTTGGCCGACCAGCGCTGCATCAGCGGCAGGATCTGGCGCAATTCGCCATCGGGAAAGATGTCGGGATCAAGCGCTGCCTTCGCCCACTCCTCATCGGCAGAGGGGGGCATGCCGAGCAGCATCCGCACGCGCGCGTCCATCGGGCTTTGCCAACCTTGGCGGCCTTCCCACAGCTCCGGCGTTGAAGCACAGCGCAGCAGCCACGCCTGAAGCGAGGCCGGATCCTTGCGCGTGACGAACAGGTTGGTAGCGGCAAGAAGCCGCCGATCCTCGCTCGTCTCGGCTTCGGTGAGCATGTGCGCCATCACTTCGCGCGAAAGCAGCACGCGCTCGCGATCCTCCATCGGGCGCGCACCGGGCGGCAGACCGGCTTCATCGGGAAACTTGCCGAGCAGCCACTGGGAAAAGGCGTGGATCGTATCGATCCTCAAGCCCCCTCCGGGACAATCGAGCACGCTGGCAAAGAGCGAGCGGGCGCGTTCCTGTGTCGCCGGATCGATCGCCGCGCCAAGCGCGCTGAGCTCGCTTGCAAGCCGACCCGCATCGAGCCGGACCCAGCGCGCCAGCACTTCGTTGATGCGATTTGCCATCTCGGCCGCGCCGGCCTTGGTGAAGGTCAGGCACAGGATCTGCGAAGGATCGACGTCAGGAGAGAGCAGCAGGCGCAGCACGCGCGCCGAGAGGACCTGGGTCTTGCCCGTGCCGGCCGATGCGGACAGCCAGACATTGTCTCCCGGTTCGACCGCGCCGCGCTGATTGCCGACCAGCGGAAAGACCCTGGCTCTCATCGCTCGCCTCCAGCCTCGCCGCCTGCTGCACCCTCGTAAGCCCACTCCTCGAGGCGCATCAGCTGGTCATAGTCGGTGTAACCCGGGTAATCGGGGTTTTCCTTGGCGATGAAGGGATCGCGCCCGAGGATGAAGCGCGTGATCGCCTCGTTGAGGCGCGCCTCGTGCAGCGGCAGGAACTCGGCGGGGTCGAGCCCGCCTTCGCGCGGCGAGCGCTTGAGGGGCTCGGTGATCTCGCCATACTGGTCGTCCTTTTTGCGCAAGGACCAGTATTCGAACCTGGTCGCATCGCCCGTGATCAGCGTCTCGGCGGTGTCATCGGCATGGTCCTTGAAGCTGCCCTCTCGCGCGATAAGCCCGAGGACGCCGAGTTGCAGGCGATAGCCGGCGGCGGTCTCCTTCTTCGTGGGGGCCTTGCCGGTCTTGTAGTCGACCATTGCGAGCGTTCCATCGGGCAGCAGGTCGATGCGATCGGCTCTTCCCGCGACGTTCACCCCGCGATAGCTCATCGAGCCCCATGCCTCGCTGACGAGCACCTGGCGGCCCTCTGCCTGCGCTTCGTCGATCCACTGCTCGAACCGCGTGAGCGCTGCCATGATGCGCGGCCGCCACAGCCCCCACAGCAGCGGGTGCGGATTGGTCTTGCGGAGCTCGGCCTCGGCGAAGGGCACGAGCCTGAGATCGGGGGTCTGGCGGCGCTGCTTGTGCCAGCGGTCAAGAATGTCGTGCACCAGCGTGCCGCGCAGGGCGTGATCCTCGAACGGATCGGCGGCGAGCGGATCCAGTTTTCTCAGCCCGAGGATTTCGCGCGCATAGAATTGATAGGGATCGCCCAGCAACCGGTCGAGCGCGGTCGCGCTGATCTTGACCTTGCGCAGCTCGGGCGCGGGATCGGGCTGCGGGCGGCGCGCGCGCGGCGCGGGTTCAGGCGCGCGGTCGATCAGCGGGAGCATCGCTATGATTGCTTTCTCGCGGTGCTTCTCGGCCAGCGACTCGCCCAGCAGCGCCTCGACCCGCAGAAGAAAGCGCGAGGGCCGCGTGGGCCCCTGCGCATCGCGCTGCGCCCGGCTGAGCACGACTTCGGGCGCACCCATCGCACCAGCGAGATCGTGCGCCGATAGCCCGATCCGAAACTCAGCGCCCGGAACGCCCAGAGTGCGCAGGATCGCGGGCGCAAGGAAGGCATCGCCCGCGGGGACTTGCGGCCAGCTTCCCTCGTTGAGCCCCGCGCAGATCACGAGATCGCTGCGCGTCATGCGCGATTCGAGCAGGCCATAGATCGCCACCCGCGGGTGCCCGCCATAAGGCGGCCTTACCGCGATCTCGTCCATCGCATCGCGCAGGATCGCGGCTGTATCTCGCGGGGCAATTTCGGACCCGAGATTGCCAGCGTGATAGCGCAGGTCTTCGAGCAATGCCGCGAGCGCCCGGCCGTCGGCCTCGGCCCAGATGCGCGTCCCCGCCAATCGCTCGGCGGTGGTCATGAGGGTATCGAGAATTGTGGCCAATTCGGCCCGATCGCCAAACCCTGCAAGCGGGAGCAGCAGCGCTTCTGCCTGCGCCCACCATTTCGAGACTTTCGATTTTGCCGCATACTCTCGCAGCGGCTCGAAGCCCGGCGCGGGCTCTGGACCGCGCAGCGCCTGTTCGAAGCGGCGCAGGTTCGAGAGCCATTCGCCGCGCCGCTCCGGCTCGACCAGCGGGTGGCTCAGCGCTGCGATGATGGCGAGCGGGCGCGGGCCGTGCGCAGCGATCTCGGCCAGCAACAGGACGAGACGGCCAGCAGGCGTCAGCGAGAGCGGGAGGCCTGCCGTATCGTCAGCCTGGATGTTCCAGCGCGCAAGATGCTGCGTCACCCGCCGGGCGAGCATGCGATCCGCGCTGATCACGCTGACCCGCTTGCCGGGAACCTCCAGCGCCTCGCGCACGAGGAGCGCGATACCTTGCGCCTCTTCCTCGATCGTGCCGGTGGTCATCAGACGAACGCCGGTCAGCTGGCGCTGATCCCGGCTGAGCCCCACCCAGGCGCGGCTGGCCTGCGGCGGGAGGAAGAGCGAGCTGATCGCGCGGCTGCGCGCCGGTTCGGCCGCGCCAAGCCCTCGCCGGTGCCACGGCAAGACCTCTTCGCGAGAAACCCCCATGCGAGAGAGCAGCAGCTTGAGGTGGTATTGAGGATGTGAAAGCGCATCCCCCGCTCCGAAAATCGGACCACCCGCCTCGCTCGCAGCGCCAGCCTGCCCGAGCTCGTCCCAGGCATCTTCGTTCATCGTCAGATCGAGATCGGGCAGGATGACGGCCCCTTGCGGCAACTCGGCGATCGTGCGCAGCAGCCGCGCGAGCGCCGGGGCGGCGCTGGTCACGCCGGCGGCAATGATCGGATCGGTCGGCGGGTGCGCGCGCCAACGCCGGCGCGCGCGTTCAAACAGCAGATTGCGCCGCGTCGCCGCATCGACCTCGCCGCGCGCCTCGAGCTGTGCCTGCCACCGGGCCTGCACCCGCGCGAACAGGCGGATCGAGCGCTGCCAATGCGAGGAGAGCTCCTTGAGCTCGCCCAGCACGGCCTCGCTCACAAGGTCCTGCGGCGACTTCTCCTCGACCAGCAACCGGTCCATCGCCCGCGCCAGCTCGCGCGCCAGCCTGAGGCGGGCCGGCCCCGGGAGCGGCGGTTTGCCTTCCTCCTGAAGCTCCGCCTCGATCAGCGCTGCAAGTTCGAGCCAGCGATGGGTCGGATCGACCGCGCGCGCGATGTCGGCAGCGCCCAGCGGATCAAGCAGGTTGCCGAGCGCCTCATCGAGATCGAGATCGCCGACAATGACCATGCGCGGGAGCAGCAATCCCGGCTTCCCGCCATCGCCATCGCCCAGCTGGCGGGTGAACGCCTCGCTGATCGTGCGCGCCGCGCGGGTGCTGGGCAGCAGCAGGGTCAGCCGTGCAAGGCCCAGCTCCGCCTCGCCGAAGCGCGGGACAAGGCCCGCCACAAGCGCATCAGCAAAGCCGCGATGAGCGGCGATCGAATAGATTTCGGGCTTGCTCCGATCACCCACGCCGGAGCGCATCTTCAGTCGGCGCGATCGCCTGCGGCGTCCCTACCTCGAACCACAGGCCCGTGAACGAGACGCCGAACAGGCGGCCCTCCTCGATCGCGCGGTTCCACAGCAAATTGGTCGAAAACCGGCCCTGCGGCGCATCGCGCAGCAAAGCGCGCGAGGTGAGTTGAATGCCGGTGAAGATGAACGGCGCGATCCGTCCCGGCTGGCGGCGCGAAAGCCGGCCGTGTGGATCCATGTGAAAATCGCCCTCGCCCGTGAAGTTGGCGGCGCGCATGTGCGGGACCAGCAGCAGGAGCGCATCCATCTGTTCAGGATCCCAGCGCTGCGACAGCTCGCGGAAGGCGTTTTTGGGACCGTCGAGCCAGATATTGTCGGCGTTGAGGCAGAAGAAGGGATCGGGCAGCATGTCCCTGGCCTTGATGAGCGCCCCGCCCGTCTCCAGCAATTCCTCGCGTTCGTCCGAGATGGCGACCTTGGGCACCGCGCGTCCGAGCACATGCGCTTCGAGCGCATCGGCGAGATAGTGCACGTTGACCACCGCCTGCTCGATCCCGGCATCGGCGAGCCGATCGAGTGCATGGTCGATCAGCGCCTTGCCAGCGACCCGCACAAGCGGCTTCGGGGTCGTCGCGGTGAGCGGACGCATCCGTTTGCCGAGCCCGGCGGCCAGCACCATCGCCGTGTTGCTCGCCAAGCCCTCCTCTGCGATCATGCGATCGTTCCTCCGCCGCTTTGCCGCAACTCGTCCGGAATATGGGCCGCGAACCATTTTGCAACAGGATCGAGCGCGGGGTGTTCGAGATCGCGCTCCATCGCTGCCCAGACACGCGGAATGAGCGCGAGATATTTGGGCTTGTGATCGCGGAGATAGAGCCGCGTGAAGATGCCGACGATCTTGGCGTTGCGCTGGGCGCCGAGGCGCGCATAATCGGCACGGAAATCCTCGCCGGGTCGGGCGCGCTCGATATACCGCGCCAGCATCGCCTCCTCGAGTTCGGGCGAAACATCGCGCCGGGCATCCTGCAGCAGCGAGACAAGGTCATAGGCGCGGTGGCCGACCAGCGCGTCCTGGAAGTCTATAAGCCCCTGGGATTGGTGGGGCGCTGCGCCCTGCAAAGGTTTGCCCAGCAACATGATGTTTTCGGCATGGTAATCGCGCAGCACCGTCACCGGATCGTTTTGCCGCGCGATCATCGGGGAGAGCACTTCGTCCCACGCAGCCTCGAAGCCTCCCTCATCGACCTTGAGCGATTGCGCCGGGCAATACCACTCGGTCAGCAGTGCCGCCTCGCGCTGGTAGGTCGCAATGTCGTAGGGCGAAAACGGTCCGGGGGGATGCTGATGAAGCTCCAGCAACGTGTCGATCGCGACCTCATAGGCGGCCAGCTCGTCCTCGGGATGCTGGTCGAGCCAGTCGCGCATCCGGTCATCCCCGAAATCCTCGACCAGCACCCAGCCCTCGCGCGGGTTCTGGGCGAGGATCCGAGGCGCGCGCATGGCGCTCGCGAGCAGCCATTGCGCCACACTGATGAACGGCTGCGGGTCCTCGTGCGGGGGCGGCGCATGCATCAGCATGGCGGTGTCGCCAGCGCTGGAGCGCAGCCGGAAATAGCGGCGGAAAGAGGCATCGCCGGGCAGCGGCACGATCGCCGCCTCGCCCCAGCCTGCGCTATCGATGAAGGATTGAAGCCCGCCCGGAAGATCGCTCATGGCCAACGCCCTAGCCAATCAGCACCCGGTTTCACAATCGCAATCCGGCCGCCGTCCGCAGCTTCGTTGAAAAGCTCGAGCGTGATCGAAAGGCAAGCGCCCTCGTGCGCAAAGCCGCCGGCATGATCGGGCCATTCGGCGAGCAGCGCTGCGCCTTCGCGGTAGTCGTCAAGCCCCAGTTCAACCGCTTCGAACGGTTCTCGAAGCCGATAGAAATCGGCATGGACGATCGGCAGGCGCAGCGGCGGCGCGGCATAAGTCTCGATGATCGTGAAGGTGGGCGATGGGACTTCGCCGGCATAGCCCAGGGCTGCAATTATGGCGCGCGCGAGCGTCGTCTTGCCGGCGCCCAATCCCCCTGTAAGCGCCACCACATCACCCGGCTGCAAGTGCTCGGCAATTACCGCGCCAAAGCGGCGCATCGCCGCAAGGTCGGCCAGGCCAAACCGCGTCTCACGGCTCATGGGAGCAGGATGACCGCTTTCGTGCCAACCCCTTCCTCGCTGGTGATCTCAAGTACACCGTCATGCGCCTCGACGAGGCGGCGAGCGAGTGGCAGGCCGAGCCCCTCACGCCGTTCGAACGTGCCATTCCTGCCGGTGGGCGCCCCCGCAAAGGCTTTATCGAGCGCTTCCTTGCTCATTCCGCGCCCGTTGTCGGAAATGACGATCGCGGATTGCCATTCCTCATCCTCACCGAGATGGGGAAGCTCGATCAGGATTTGCCCTCCTTCAGCGGTGCCGGCAATGGCGTTGTCGAGCAGATGCCCGAGGGCACGCTCCAGTTGGCGCGGGTCCGCGAGCGCGGTGCGCTGGCGCTTGCCCCTGAGATCGAGGCCGATGCCGCGCGCGACGATGTCCGCCTCGCGTGCGCGCACGATTTTGGTGACGAACGGCAGGAGGTCGATCTTCTGCTTCTCGATCGGCAGCAGGCCGGCCTCGCTCTGCGACAGATCAAGCACATTCTCGACCTGCTCGGTAAGGCGCACGACGGAGGTGAGAATGGCATCGACGTATTCAGCGGCGCTCGGAGTCAGATCTCCAGCGGCGCCGGTTGCAAGGAGTTCGGCAAACCCCCCGATGCTAGTGAGAGGGGTGCGAAATTCGTAGGACATGTTCGCGAGGAAGCGGGTCTTGACCGCATCGGCTTCCTCGAGCGCGATCGCTCGTTCGCGCAGCGCCTTCTCGGCCATTTGCGAATCGGTGATGTCGAGCACCGTCAACAGGCCATTGCCATCGGGCAGCGGAACCCCGGCGAAGCGCAGGGTCCGCCCGTCCGATAATTCGACAAGGCCACCACGTTCGCGCCGATCGAGCGTCGCTGCGCGCACCACGGCGCCGATCTGCTTGGCTTCCAAGGGCTCGACGAGGTTGGCCGCGATCGCATCGAGCAGGCCCTCAGCGCTGGGGTGTGTATCTAGGAATTCAGGTTTGAGCCCCCAGGTCCCGGCAAAACTGCGGTTCCACAATTGGACCGAGCCATCGGGAGCGAAGATCGCGAGCGCTTCGAACAAGCTGTCGAGCGTGGCGGTGCGGGTTCGCAAGAGCGTGTCGCGGGTGGCGGAAAGCGCGAGGCTCTCGGTGCGATCCTCTGCGATCATGACCAGGCCACCATCGGGCATGGGCTGCGCGACGATGCGCAGATGCGTGCTGTCCGGCAGCGGCCAGGCTTCCTCCTGCGTGCTCGCAGCGCCGAACCAGGCGGCGTGCTCATCGCGCCATTCGGGAAAATCGCGCACTTCGGGGGTGCGGCCTTTCTCGCGGGCATCGGACAGGAAACGCTCAAATGAGAGGGCTCCGCCAGGCATATCTTCGCCGGTATCCTGCCCCAGGGCAAACAGCCGGCGAAACGGGCGGTTGGCGAAGGTGAGCTGTTCCTGCGGGTCGAACTGCGCAACCCCGACCGAGATCTGATCGAGCATGGCGCGCTGCGCCTCGCGATAGGCGCGGAATTCGCGGTGCTGCTGCTGCTGTTCCTCGATATCGATCGCATAGCCGGCGACCCCGTCGCGGCCGAGCGGCAGATCGCTCACCCGCAAGGTGCGCCGCTCGCCGTGGATCGTGGCCGCGACGATCCGCTGGTTCGATGCCTGTTCTTCCATGCTCACGCGCGCGATATCGGCAGGGTTCATTCCCTCGTCCGGCTCGAGCAGTTCGATCTGACCCTGCACGACCGCCTCGGCGTTGTTGGCTCCGACCGCCTCGACATAAGCCTTGTTAACGAGCTGCAGCGCTGCGTCCCTGTTACGAAACCACATCGGCATGGGGGCCGCTTCGATCAGGCCGATCAGCGCTGCGAAATCGGCGCGGGCGCGCGCGGCCTCGTGACGCAGGGCGGTGAGCTCGTCCTCGCTTTCGGAAAAGTCGAACACCCACACGATCGCAGCGCCGCCGGGCGAAACCTGCGGATCGGCCAGCGCGCCGTACAGCGCCAGGCTGCGCGAAGATCCGGGCAGGCTCAGCATCATTTTGAAGGGATTGGCGCTCTTCTGGGTCAGCCTGACCCGTTCCGATAGCTCCTCGACCTGGGACTTTGCCAATCCCTCATCGCTCGCCAGCTCGGAAAGATATTGCGGCAAGCGGTCCAGCCCGAGCCAGCGGGCAAGCCGCTCGGGCGCCTCGATCCTGCCATCGACCCTCACCAGCAGCGGAACCGCGGGCGAGGCATCGAGCAGGTGCTGCATTCGCTTCAGTGAAATCGCCAGCGCCTTGGCGCGGGTCGTCTTCGCCCCTGCGCGCAGCACCAGGATTGCGGCTGCAATCGTCCAGGCAACAAGCACCAGCCCGACAAGGGCAGCAGCAATCGGGGTCAGCACCATAGCTCATCAGCTATGTCGGTGCCGCCCCATATGCAACCGGGGCCAAGACAAAGCCCCGCACCATTCCCCGTTTTGCGGGGAGGCGACGCGCGCGATCGATAGCGGTTCAGTAGCGGTAATGATCCGGCTTGAACGGGCCATCCTGCGGCACGCCGATATAGTTGGCCTGCTTCTGGCTGAGCTGGGTCAGCTGCACTCCGAGCTTTTCGAGATGCAGCGCAGCGACCTTCTCGTCGAGATGCTTGGGCAGGACGTAGACATCCTTGTCGTATTCGTCCGCCTTGGTGAACAGCTCGATCTGGGCGAGCGTCTGGTTGGTGAAGCTCGCGCTCATCACGAAGCTGGGGTGACCGGTGCCGCAGCCCAGGTTCACCAACCGGCCCTTGGCGAGCACGATGATCGACTTGCCATCGGGGAAGGTGACGACATCGGTGCCTTCCTTGACTTCCTTCCACTCGTAATTGTCGAGCGCGCTGATCTGGATCTCGCTGTCGAAGTGGCCGATATTGGAGACGATCGCCATGTGCTTCATCGCCTTCATGTGTTCAGCGGTGATGACGTCCTCGTTGCCGGTGGCGGTGACGAAGATGTCAGCGCGCTTGACCGCGTCCTCCATGGTGACGACCTCGAACCCGTCCATCGCCGCTTGGAGCGCGCAGATCGGGTCGATCTCGGTGACCATCACGCGCGCGCCGCCATCACGCAGAGAAGCGGCCGAGCCTTTCCCAACATCGCCATAACCTGCAACGCAGGCGACCTTGCCGGCCAGCATCACGTCGGTCGCGCGGCGGATCGCGTCGACCAGCGATTCCTTGCAGCCATACAGGTTGTCGAACTTCGATTTGGTCACGCTGTCGTTCACGTTGATCGCCGGGAACGGCAGCTTGCCCTGCTTGGCGATCTGGTAAAGCCGCATGACGCCGGTGGTGGTCTCTTCCGAGACGCCCTTGATGTGCTTGACGGTGCGGGTGAGGTAACCGGGCCGGACCTTGACGAAGGCCTTGAGTGCGCGCTGGAATTCGATTTCCTCGGAATTGCCCGGCGCGGGCAGTTCCTCGCCCGCCTCGATCCGCGCGCCCCACAGCGCGAACATGGTGGCATCGCCGCCATCGTCGAGGATCATGTTGGCGGTGAGATCGCGGTCTTCCTCGGTCGCCCAGTCGAAGATGCGGCCGACATAATCCCAGTAATCGGCGAGGCTCTCGCCCTTGATCGCGAACACGGGGATTCCCTGATCGGCGATCGCGGCGGCCGCGTGGTCCTGCGTCGAGAAGATGTTGCAGGTCGCCCAGCGCACTTCGGCACCGAGCGCGACCAGCGTTTCGATCAGCACAGCGGTCTGGATCGTCATGTGGAGCGAGCCGGTGATCCGCGCGCCCTTGAGCGGCTGCGCCGCGCCATATTCCTCGCGCAGCGCCATGAGGCCCGGCATTTCGGTTTCCGCGATCGCGATCTCGTCGCGGCCGTACTGGGCAAGGCTGATGTCCTTGATGATGTATTCGTGTTCGAGCGCCGCGGTGGCCATGGTCATCTCCGTAAAGCTATGCCGCGCGCCCTAGCGGCATGACCAGCGAGGCGCAAATATAAAGTTTTCTTTATATCACGTTTCTCCCGATGTTTTGCACTTTTGCGCGTTGATCTCGGCGCTTTTTGCACAGGCGGCAGCAAAACCTTAACCCGCACGCCGATATTCCATCTCGCGCCTCGTCACACCTGCGCGTGAGCCCGATATGCCCCATGCAAGCCTCACCCCTCCAGGGCTGCTCCCTCTCGCCTCCCTCTTCGCCGCGGCCTTGTGCGCCACAATGGGGTGCACGAATGCCTCGGCGCAGATCGATCCCCGCGCGCTCTACCCACACTACAGCGAGACCCGGATCATCTATTACGATGTCGACGGCGAAACCCCGTGGGACGTCGTACGCCGGATGGCGGCGCGCGGACCGGTCGCTATCGATGGAGGGCATGTCGATGGTCAGACCCGCTGGAGCATCTCGTGGGAATTGCGGGACGAACGGGGCGGTCGGTGCATTGCCGATGCTCGGCTCCAAACCAGCGTGACGCTGCCGCGCCTCATCGGTGGGCAGGCCTTCAGCGAAGCCGAGCGATTGGCGTGGGAGCAGTTCATCTGGGCGTTGATCGATCACGAGTTCGGCCATGTCGCGATCGCTCATGCGGCTCTGCCCCAGCTCCGGGAAGCGCTTGCCGGCGGCTCGTGCGCGGGCGCACACGAACGCGCCGAGGCGGTGGTGGCAAGGGCGCAGTGGCAACAGATCGAGTATGATCGGCAGACCCGGCATGGCCAACTCACCGGGGTCCGGTTCCCTTAAATCGAGCCAGCCTTGCGCCGACCGCCCGCACACGCGCCTTGATCGCGCAATAATCGAGGCCTAGCTGCAAGACAGCACAAACCTCGTTCAAGGAGACGACGATGACAATCAGCGTGGGCGAAAAACTTCCCGAAGCCAATCTGGTCAAGGCTACTCCCGATGGGCCACAACCGGTCAAGGCCAGCGACTACTTCGCGGGCAAGAAGGTCGCGCTCTTTTCCGTCCCCGGCGCCTTCACCCCGACCTGCTCGGCCAAGCACCTTCCAGGGTTTGTCGAGAAGGCCGCCGAGATCAAGGCGAAGGGCGTCGATGAAATCGTCGGCACCGCAGTCAACGATGCCTTTGTGATGGGCGCATGGAACGCTTCTTCAGGCAGCGAGGAGATCACCATGCTGGCTGACGGAAACGCCGAGTTCGTCGAAGCGCTTGGCCTGACCATGGATGGGTCGGGCTACGGCATGGGAACGCGCGGCCAGCGGTTTTCGATGGTGATCAACGATGGCGTCGTGGAACAGCTCAACGTCGAGGCTCCGGGCGATTTCAAGGTTTCGAGCGCCGAGCACATGCTGGGGCAACTCTGACGCTTCATGATTCCTGACAATGAAGAAGGGCGCCCTTCTGCGGCGCCCTTTTTCGTTACAAACAGGCGCCAAGCCAGGCCGCAGCAAGCTCGGCCCTTGGCCTTCGCCTGTCACTCCAGGGGAGGAGCGCCGCTTTCCACCCAGATCACCGCGCCAAACGCGAGCCCGGAACAGACCAGAAACCGGATCCAATTGGTGCGGTCGTTTTCCTCAACTGCGGTCCTGACGGTCTTCTGCCCCGAGAACATCGGGCTCACCAGATCGTCTTGCTTGACCACGCCATAATAGGCGATCGCCGCCAGGTGGAGTGCAACCATCCCAAGCACGACCCAGTAAAACCATGTGTGCCATTGCGTGAGAGCATCGGCCAGCGGGATGCTCGCGAGCGAATTGAGCGGCCCTGTCGCTCCGTCATAGGGATCGCCTGCAAACAGCCCCGCCCCCACCTGGACGAGCATGACGCCGAGCAGGCCGACGACGCTGAGCGCGGCGAGCGGACTATGACCGATGATCGGGCCGGAGCGACCGCGAAAGTAATCCATGATCGCGCCGGGGCCCTTCACGAAGGAGGAAAAGCGTGCGGTGCGTGTGCCAAAGAAACCCCACAGGATACGAAACACCAGCAAGCCGAGCAGGACAAGGCCCATTCGCTTGTGCCACGCCCATTGCGAGTTCTCGGCCGACAACCACATCGCCGGGATCAAAAGCGCAAAGCTCCAGTGCGTCAGGCGCACCGGGAGATCCCAGACCCTGACCGATGAACCGGCCGCAAACCTAGAAGGCTTGTGCTCGGCTGTTGGATCAGTCGGTGTCGAGCCGGAAGTTGTCATGGCAGTTCTTGCACGCCCCGCCCAGTTCCGGAACATAAGCACCGATTGCGGCCGGATCGCCCGCTTCGGCGAGCTTCATCATCTCGGCGCTGCGCTCGACCAGCATTGTGTGCGCCGCGCGAAATTCGTCCGGCTTTTGCCAGATCGTCGCGAGCGCCTCGGTATCGTAGCCATCATCGACCGAGGTGCCAGCGGGGAAATGGCCTTCGATCTTTTGCGCAGCGGCGTTCATGTCGGTCGCTGCAGTGAGGATGATTGCGGCGTCGGGGGCGCTGCCTTCGAGCTGCGTGCGGATCGCCTTGAAGGAATCGCCGATCGCTTCGAAATTATCCTGCCGTTCCCCGATCACCGGCGGCGCCGCGCCAGCAGCCGCGGTCTCACCGCCCTCGCTCTCACTCCCACCGGAACAGGCGGTCAGCACGGCAGCGAGCGTGGCAGCGACAAACAAGCGAGGGGCAGGTGTATGCAGCATCAGGCGTTTCCTTCGAGCGGTCTTCGAATGATCCCGCACGCAGACTAAGTCGCTTCAGCGCTGATCGCAAACCCAAAAGACGGAAGATCTTGTCAAAAGGACCGCACCTGTCGCTGGGGTTGCCGCTCCCGGTCAGCCTTCGCGGTTGCTGCTGCGGGCGCTTTCGGCCTCGGCAAGGAGCGTGCTGCGATCTTGTTCGACCAGCGTGAGCATGGCGGCGCGGAAGGTCTCGCGGCGGCTCTCGACGAGCCGGTCGATCGTCTTTTCACTGGTTTCACACCAACCCGGCTTCGAGCCGCCGGTGACCTTGTCCTGCGACAGCGAACGACGCGACTGCAACACCTCGCCGACCTTGGCGATGCGCTCGACATCGAGCGATGCGGTCCAAACGCAGCGCAAGGTGCTTGGCCGACCGGCGACACCGGCGGCACCGACCTGTCTGGTTTTGATCGTCACTGCGCCTGTGTAGTCGGCCGCGATCGGGCCGCCGGCATGGTCGATCACCACCTCATGCTCGAGCGCAAGCGCCGGAGAAGCGAGGCAAGCTGCGAGGGTCAGTCCGACAAAAGCAAATTTGTTCATGATTGTCTCTCCTGCACAGTCTTGGCCTTTTGGCCATCGATGACGGGAAAATAGCAATCCGTGCTGGTTAATCCAACCCTGCGAGGGCGCGATCGCAATGCAAGCAAGTCAGAAAGACGCGTCGAGAAGATCAGCCGATGCGCGCCGTTCAAAAGCCCATCAGGCTCATCACTTCCTTGCGGCTGCGATTGTCTTCAAGGAAGCACCCCATCATGCGGCTGGTGAGCATTCCGACACCATGCACCTTCACGCCGCGCCCGGTCATACAGCCATGTTCAGCTTCGATCACGACCGCGACGCCGCGCGGCTCGAGATTGTCCCAGATGCACTGCGCGACTTCCGCGGTCAGGCGTTCCTGAACTTGCAGCCGATTGGCAAAGCCGTGAAGCACCCGGGCAAGCTTGGAGATACCCACCACCTTCTTGTGGGGCAAATAGGCGATATGCGCTCTGCCCGTGATCGGCGCCATGTGATGTTCGCAATGGGATTGAAATGGAATATCCTTCAGCAACACGATCTCATCGTAGCCGCCCACTTCCTCGAAGATGCGCGTCAGGTGGATCGATGGATCCTCCTGGTTGCCGCTGCAATATTCAAGCCAGGCGCGGCCCACGCGCTTGGGGGTATCGATCAGCCCCTCGCGGGTGGGATCATCACCCGCCCAGCGGATCAGCGTGCGCACCGCCTCCTGGACATCCTCGGGCACATCGGGCTTGCCGAGCGGGTTATCCGGATCGAACTCGGCATCGTTATGGACATTGACATAATTCATCTGGTCTAGTCTTCCCTGGCTGCCTGGCGGACCTGGTGCATCGCGCTCTGGTGGTTCGACAGAAATCCCAAGCCTCCCTATCTCATGCGCATCATCAAGTTCCGCAGAAAGGAAGGCCCTGCCCCCGGTCTTGATACGTAACGACACGCCGGGCAGATGTGCCCCGCCGGGCATTATGGGGATCACTGCGCCACTTTACATCTTTTTCTGTCAAAATCTGCCGTCAACGATGCGGCGAGGAACCCGCGTCTTCAGGACCCACTCGAACAACCACCCCGCCGCCGTCGCCGCGGGACGGATCACAAGCGGATTGTTCACAGCAAGACCCTGCGGGAAGCACAAAAAAGCCCACCTCCGCTGGGGAAGATGGGCTTTCTTGGCGCGCCAGGAAGGATTCGAACCTCCGGCCGCCTGATTCGTAGTCAGGTACTCTATCCAGCTGAGCTACTGGCGCGCGTGAGCGCAGGCACATAGGGGCGCATGGTCGGCTTGGCAATCCCTGAATGTCCGGGATTGATGCCATCCGCGGGCCCATCCCCGCTATCAGCCCTCATCCGCAATGGCCCCTAGCCTCGGCAAACACGACACCGCACAATTCATCGTCCAGCGGCGGCTTTTCGAGCAGTATCGCTTCTTCAGGCGTGAACCAGCCAACCTCCCCGCCTTCGAGCGAGCGAGGCTCACCAGTATACTTGCTTACACTGTAAAGCAGGATGACAATCGGGCGCGCGGCAGCCTCGCTGACCTCCTCGGCGAAGCAGAGCGGTTGGCAATCCTCGCGCATAACGGCAATCCCGAGCTCTTCTGCCAGCTCTCTAACGAGGGATTCCACTGGGCTTTCAGAGACTTCGACCTTGCCACCCGGAAATTCCCAAAGCCCGCCATGATGCTTGTGCGCCGGCCGCCGGTGCATGAGCCAGCGCCCATCCTCACGCATGATCGCACCCGCGACGACCGGTAACCACGCGTTCATCATGTCGGTTTTTTTTCCATCAGGCGAGGTTCGATCAACTATTTCTTAATTTCCTGCGGCGATTTTGGTGTTGTCAGGAACGTATAGTCGGGTGCTCCCAAGATGTTGACGAAATTCCTTAAGCACATTGGAAGCGACAACGAGGGTGCCACCGCCGTCGAATACGGACTGATCGCAAGTCTGATCGTCATCGCCATGGTCGGCGCGTTGCAAAGCGTAGCCAACACCACGACCGAAATGTGGAACGATGTCGAGACTGACGTAGTGGAAGCAAGCGAGGGGGCGCAGTAACGAATTTGAAAGGTTCCGGATTAGGAAAATTTCAAGAACCTTCTCGTAACTACAATTTGTCTGTTCACAATGCCTTGAACGGGCGCGGGTATCGAAGACCAAACCAGGAGACTAGACATGAAGTTTTTCAACAAGCTGGCTCGTGACGAGCAGGGCGCCACCGCCATCGAATACGGCCTCATCGCTGCTCTGATCGCCGTTGCTGCGATCACTGCGATGCAGAGCCTGGGCGA
>DAITMG010000001.1:138425-152147 GCA_036835265.1 Erythrobacter sp.
TCATCGCTGCTCTGATCGCCGTTGCTGCGATCACTGCGATGCAGAGCCTGGGCGAAACGCTCAACAACACCTTCACCGATGTCGACACTGCGATGCAGAACAGCGAAGGTTAATTCGCACTGGCTATCGGGACTTGTCCCAAAAGAGAAAGCGGCGGGGGATTCCCCGCCGCTTTTTTTTCGCTTCAACAGATAAGCCAGCGCGCCCCGCTCGATCATGCACCGGGCTCTAGCGCCCCGAAACCACCAGCTTGACCTTGGTGCCCGCGCGCAAGACATCGCCCGCAGCCAGCGCGTTCAACACGCGGAAGCGTTCTTCTTGGGCGGACGTGTAGGCCATCCGGCGGGCAAGACCGCTCACGGTATCGCCCGGCTGGACGGTGACGACGTCGATCCGCCGCGGGATGATCGCAGTCGCTTCGCTAGCGCTGATCCGCCGCATCGATTGGAACATCGCATTGAAGGTGCCGACACGTCCCGCCGGCGCGATCGCGGCAAAATGGTATGCCCGGTCGCGCGCGAATTCATAGGCGAAGATCACCACATCGACTTCCGAATTACCGTTGCGCACGCGCGCGGTTCCATACATCGCCGGAAGGCTGTTCACCGTCGTGCGCTCCAACTGCTGCGGGGCAAGGTTCGCGCCCTGCCCGCCAATCGCTGTGAACTGCTGACGGACATAAACCGCTAGATCGCCCGCATAGGGAGCCAGGGTAAACTGTGCCTGCCCGCTTTGGCCGTTGATGCTGACTGCGCGGGGCGAATTGACCATATAAAAGCCCTGCGGCGCGCTGAACGCCAATCGCAGGTCCGGATGCAGGAACTCGCTGCCCTCGATCACGCCCTGCTGCGGATCATCGCCATAAAGCAGCCCGTCGATCCGGCTGAGAAAGATGTCGCGCTCGGTCCTGCCGGTCCCCAGCCCTTGCGCCTTGCTCAGCGCGGACTGGACGCGGCTGGCAGGATCGGGGTGGGTCGAGGCCCACTCCGGAACGCCTGCGTTGCGCCCCTGAACCCGTGCATCAAGCGAATTTTGCGCAGCAAGGCTCGCAAGGACCGTCCCCATGGCGCGCGGATCGTAGCCGGCGCGCGTCAGGTACAAGATGCCCAGATCATCGGCTTCGAGCTCCTGGCTACGCGAAAAGCTCAAGGTGAGCAGCTGCGAGCCCTGCAGGAAAGTGCGCGACAGCGTCTCGCTGATCCCGCTGTCGCCCAGCAGGATCGAGCTGCCGATCGCGCCAAGCACACCCAGGATCGAATTGCGCTGCGCTGTCTGCTGGCGCCGCTGGGAGTGCCGCGCGGCGACATGGCCGACCTCGTGTCCCATCACTGCGGCGAGCTCAGCCTCGTTGTTCATGAGGGTGACGAGTTGCCGGGTGGTGTAGACATAGCCGCCTGGGACCGCGAACGCATTGTGAGCTGGCGAATTGAGCAGGCTTACGGTGAAACTGTCGCGTGCACCGCCAAGGCCTGAATGGACCGCGACATTTTGGGTGACCGATTTGACGTAATCGGCCTGTGGTCCGGTCATCGCGCCGCCGAACTGGGCGAGCAATTGCGGATGGAATTCAGCACCCTGCTGCGCTTCGGAGGGGGTGATGGGCGTCGAAGCCGACGGGATTGCACCGCCTGCAACGCAAGCGGTCATCACCAACGCGCCTGCAGATACCGCACCAAGGCGACCAAGTCGGCCGAACCGGGGTTTCTTCATGCTGCCATGAATGCGGATCTGCCTGCCAGTGCTTTGCCAGTCATTCTTGAGCTTCGGCATCAGCGGGTCCTCTCGATTGCAATCTTTACATTTATCGGATCAACCCATGGATGCTCGCATGAGTTCCGACAAGGTCACAATCATTCATCCGCCGATCTGCAGGAACCGTTCCTCGCGCATGCGCAACAGCTCCCCGGCAGAGCGGGTGCAAAGTGCGTCAAGCTCCTCGGTGATCGCCTCGCCCAGTTTCCTCGCAGCACCCACCGGATCGCGATGGGCGCCGCCGAGCGGCTCCTTCACGATTCTGTCGATGACATTCAAACGCTTGAGATGCTGCGCGGTCACCTTCATCGCCTGCGCTGCCTCGGGTGCCTTTTCGCTCGTGCGCCACAGGATCGATGCGCAGCCCTCGGGCGAGATCACCGAATAGACCGCATGCTCAAGCATCAGGACGCGTTCCGCGCTCGCCAGGGCGACTGCTCCGCCCGAGCCGCCCTCGCCGACGATCACCGCGCACATCGGAACGGGGAGCGCCAAGCACGCCTCGGTTGAGCGAGCGATCGCCTCGGCCTGGCCGCGCTCTTCCGCCTCGATCCCGGGAAACGCGCCCGAGGTATCCACCAGCGTGACCACCGGCAGCCCGAACCGACCGGCAAGCTCCATCAGGCGGATAGCCTTGCGATAGCCCTCGGGCTTGCCCATGCCGAAATTGTGCCGGATGCGGCTTTGCGTGTCGTTGCCCTTTTCATGGCCGATCAGCATCACCCGGCGCTCGCCGAGCATGGCAAAGCCGCCCATGATCGCGAGGTCATCGCCGAAGGTGCGATCGCCGCCCAGTGGGACGAACTCGGCGAACGCATGTTGCACGAAATCGCGAAAATGCGGGCGCGAGGGATGCCGTGCCACCTGCGTCTTCTGCCACGGGGTGAGCGAGGCGTAGGTGCTTGCCAGCAGCTCGGCGGACTTGGCCTCGAGCCGGGCAATCTCGCTCTTGACGTCAACCGCGTGGTGCGCGCCGACCCCGCGCAGTTCAGCGATGCGGTCTTCCAGAGCGGCGACGGGCTTCTCGAACTCGAGATAGGAAATCATCGTGCTGCGCTAGTCGGTGGGACGCGGCGCGGCAAGCCCATTCGGACCGAGCGGATGGCGCGCATTGACGATCTCGACCAGGCGGGCTGCATCGACATGCGTGTAGATCTGGGTCGTTGCGATATCGGCATGACCGAGCAGCATCTGCACCATGCGCAGCCCCGCACCACCCTCGAGCAAATGGGTTGCAAAGGCATGGCGCAGCACATGCGGGCTGATCGCCGCAGGATCGAGATCCGCGCGCGCGGCGAGACCCTTGAGGAGCTGGAACAGCCTTATGCGGGTGAGATGCTTGTCGCCGCGCGAGGGAAACAGAAAGCGCGAGCGGGGCACGCTTGGGCGAATGACGAGCCAGTCGCGGACCGCATCGCGCGCGCGCTCGCTCACGGGGACGAGCCGGCTCGCCCCGCCCTTGCCCACGATGGTCATGACGGGCGCATCGCGCGGCAAGACGACACACGGCAGCGAGACGACCTCGCTTGCGCGAAGACCTGAGCCATACAGCAGCTCGATCATCGCGAGCAGGCGCATCGGGCCCGCGCGGCCGGAGCCTGCCTCGAGCTGCGCGCGCGCAAACAGCGCCTCAATCTCGACATGGCTCATGATCCTGGGCAGTGGGCGGCGGGACTGCGGTTTGGGCAAGGCCGAGGACGGATCATCCTCGCGCCAGCCTTCATCGAGGGCAAAGGCAAAGAACTGGCGCAGAGCGGACGCCTTGCGTGCGACGCTTGCAGGGGCAAGCCCGCCCCAATGCTGCGAGAGGGTGGTAACGGCTGTGCGGTCCGCGCGCGCAAGATCGCCGATCAGCTCCTCGGCGCTGGCAAGATCGCGGGCGTAAGCGGCGAGTGTGTTTGCCGCAGCCCCGCGTTCGGAGCTCAGCATATCGAGAAACGCACGCGCCGCTTGTGACATCATGCGCGTTCCGCCGTCACCCGCGCGCGACAGCCTCGGCCGCGATCATGCGCGCTTCGGCCACCAGGCCCACCTGCGTGAGCGCGGCGGTGATGCGATAAAGATGCAACGGGGTCATCTGTGACCAATCGTCCCCCTGCATACCCAGCCCAGCCAGCAGCGCGACCATCGCCGGATTATCGACCTCGGCAGCGCGGGCGATCATCCGGCTCCAGCGGGTCTGGCGCCCGAGGCCGAGCGAGAGGCGGTTCTCGAATGCGCCAAGATCACCGCTGCCGATCCGGCCAAGCCCGGCGAGCCCCGCGACGAGAAACTGCGAGCGCCTTTGCTCGGCGCTTTCGTCCTGATCAACAAACCTGTCGATTGCCGACAGACTGGCCTCGCCCCCATTCGGATCGCTCAGCGCAACGAGCGCCCAGGCCTCGCTTCCCTCGTCGACCACATCGGCCCACAGCGCCGCATCGCGATCGAGCCCTGCGGCCAGCATCGAGGCAATCAACCCATCTGCTTGTTCGGCGAAGTCGGCCGAAGCAGGAATGCGGGCGGCGGCATAAGCGGTCAGCACCATGCCCGCATAGCGCTCGCTGCCGTCGAACGCGTCCCACAGCGCAGTGATCGCGGCGACACGCTGCGCGGGATCCGTCGCGATATAAGCCGTGCGCAATTGGCGTGCACGGTCGTTGATGTCGCCTCCGATCCCCTCGTCGGCGTAAATCGCGCTGTAAAGGTCGATCATCGCTCGCGCCGAAAGGATGCCCTCGCTCGCCGCGCGCGCGGAGAATTCGCCGCGCGATCCGAGCGGCGCCATCGCCATCGTCGCCCCGGCCCGCGCGAAATAAGGGGGAGCATCGTCAAACAAGCGTTCGGGGATCGGCTCGCCGACCGCGTTGGCGAGCGCGAAGCGCCAGGGATTGAGCTCGTCGACCCCGTCCCATTCGATCTCGACCCCGCGCTGGCCGCTGCCTGCCGCACCGGCATAACGCCGCGCCAGTAGGATATCGATGGCCGGTGCGATCTCGTTGTTGAGCGCTGCATCGAGCAGCGAGACGGCTCGCGCGCTTTCCCCGGCATAGGCGTTGCAGATCGCGCTGAGCATGGTCCTTCGCGGATCGGCGTCGAGCTCCTCACGCGACAGTCCCTGTAGCCTGACATAAGGGCAAGCGCCGACCGGATCGCCAGCTCCGATAAAGGCCGTGATCGCCTCGTTGCCGAGCGCCTCGTTCCAATTCTCGGTATCGACATCCTGCACCAGCGCGCGCGCGGCAACGTACTCGCCCATCCGGTTGAGCACGCCCGCTCGCAACGCGACGAAGTTCACAGGGTTCATCCCGCGCGGCGCTGTCAGCCGGCTAACCAGCGCACGGCGCACGAGGATATGCCCCCAGCGCGAAACGAGCGCGCCTTGCGTTCCCGCCAGCATCGCGCGCACGAGCTGCCGGGGCTGGCGCGCAAGGCTGCGCGTCGGCAATCCTCCCTCTGAAGGCGCGAGCAGGCCCACTTGCGTTAGCGAGCGCCGCGCGGCGGGCGGAATATCGTATTTCGGCTTGAGCCCGAGCAGCGCGTCGAGCTCTTCGGTCGAGAGGTCTTCGAGTTCCTCAAGGGAAGGAAGCCGGGCCAGTTCATCGGCGGAAACATCGGGCCCGCGCAGCGAAGGCTGCGGAGCGTTCGAGGGGGCGGGCGACGCGTTGCCTGGCCGATTCGCAGGCGTTTCTGCGGGCGCGCCGCCGGGGCGCGGCGCAGGCGCTGGCGTGGGCGCCGGATCGTCAAAGCCGGGCGGAAGCAGGGATTCCGGCGCTGCGCGCTGGTCCTGAGCGGTGGCCAGCCCGGCAAACAGCGCGCCCAGCCCGGCGGCGGCCAGGATTGCAGCAGTCGCGCGCGAACGGCGGCCTGCCTCTCGCTTCGCTGGATTCATCGTCATCTTTCCTGCGCAACCGGAAGGCTGACCGGCTCGGCGATCGGACGGATCGGCTCTTCACCGCCATCGAACCATGCGAGCCCAAGCACCGCGACCAGCACACCAGCGAGCACCAGCCATAGCCGCCTTGCGCCGCTGTTCGCCCGGCGCCCGGGCCTGCGACCGAGCGGCTGGCGCAATCGCCGGGAAGGTGGAGCCGATGAGACCTGCATATTGCGCACGCTCTAGCCCATCTATAGGCGGACGAGCAATGACCGAGAAAAGAAGCTCAGACAAACTGCCCACAGCGGCCGAAATCGCTGAAGTCGCTCGGCGAATTGATCGGCCGGTGGTGCTTGTCGGGCTGATGGGGGCGGGCAAATCCACCGTGGGCAAGCGGCTTGCCGCCTTGCTCGAATGCCCGTTTGTCGATGCCGATGACGAAATCGAGGACGCGGCGCAGCGTAGCATCCCCGAAATCTTCGAAACCTTCGGCGAGGCCTATTTTCGCGATGGCGAGCGGCGCGTGATTGCGCGGCTGATCAGCGAGCACGGCGGGGTCATCGCGACCGGCGGCGGCGCGTTTGTCGACGATGAGACGCGCTCGCTCATTCTCGCGCGATGCATCGCGGTGTGGATCGATTGCGATATCGACACCCTGGTCGAGCGCACCTCGCGCCGCGATCATCGCCCGCTCCTGAAGACCGGGAACCGGCGCGAAATTCTCGGGCGCCTGCTGGCCGAGCGCACACCCTTTTACAGCCAGGCCCACATCCGGGTCGAGAGCGAGCAAAGCCCGCACGCCGACACCGCCCGGGCGATCATTGCCCGGATCGGAGAATGGCTCGCATGACCATGCGCCAGGTCATAAAGGTCGCGCTCGGCGGCCGCAGCTACGACGTGACGATCGAGCCCGGCCTCCTTGCGCGGTTCGAAGAGGCGGCGGGGCCGTTTCTAACGAGCTACCAGAGCGGCCGAGCAGTGCCGATCGTGGCGGACGAGAACACCCACCGCCTGTTCGAGCAACCCATCAGCGCCGCGCTGGCCCGCGCCGGGTGCCGTGGGGACTGGTTCGTCGTCGAAGTCGGGGAAGGCGCCAAAAGCTGGGCCAATCTCGAGCGCTTGACCGACTGGCTGTTACGCCTCGGGATCACCCGCACAGATCACGTCTTTGCTCTGGGCGGAGGCGTGGTCGGCGATCTTGCCGGGTTTGCCTGCGCGATCACCAAGCGCGGCTGCGGCTTCGTCCAGATCCCGACCACTTTGCTCGCTCAGGTCGACAGTTCGGTCGGCGGCAAGACCGCGATCAACACCGGCGCAGGCAAGAACCTGATCGGCGCCTTTCACCAGCCCGCGGCGGTTCTGATCGACCCGCTGGTGCTTGAAAGCCTGCCGCCGCGCGAAATGGGCGCTGGGCTGGCCGAGGTGATCAAATACGGCCTGCTTGGCGATGCGGGCTTTTTCGCCTGGCTCGAGGAGCATGCGCGCGATGTCCTCGCCCACGATCAGGCCGCGCTCGGTCATGCGATCGCGACCAGCATCCGCGCCAAGGCAAGCATCGTCGCCGAAGACGAGCGCGAGACCAGCGGCGTGCGCGCGCTTTTGAACCTTGGCCACACCTTTGCGCACGCGCTGGAGGCCGAGACCGGTTTTTCACACCGTTTGCTGCACGGCGAAGCGGTGGCGACCGGCATGGTGCTCGCCGCGCGCTATTCCGCGCGGCGCGGCGATCTTGGCGCTGACGAAGCGGCGCGGGTCCATGCGCTGATCGAGGCGAGCGGCTTGCCCGCCGCGCTGCCTGCGCTGGGGCTCGATTGCAACGGGGCAAAGCTGGTCGACCACATGCGCCACGACAAGAAGATGGAAGGCGCCACCTTGCCGTTCCTCCTCCTGAAGGGGATCGGCGAGGCCTACCTTGCACGCGATGTCGAGCTCGCGGATGTTGCGGCGTTTCTCGATGTGGAACTGCGCGGGGCCTAAGATGGCAGCCCGATGAGTGCGCAGCCGAGATACTCGCCGCGCTTGCGTTTGCCTGATGCCGTGGCTCAACCCGCCGGCAAAGTCGGCATGCGCGCGAGTTTGGGCGTGATGTCGCTGAGGCGCATTCCCGGTTTGCCCTCCCGCTCGGGGCCATGGCCGCCGTCAAAGCCGTTGGCGCTAAGGCCGTTGGCGCGCGAAGCGCTCACCAGCGAGTCATGCTCGGCCAGCACCTTGGCGATCTCGGCGCGCCGTTCGAGAACGATGCGCGCAGCAATATAGGCGGCGTTCTCACCCTCGCCAATCGGCCCGAACAGCGACGCAAGATCGCTGACCGTTGCATCGTCAGCGGACTTGAAGAAGTTGCCGCTGTTGTCGAAGAATCCTGTACCTGCCCTAGCCATGATCGATCTCACCGAATTGCAGCGTCAAACCAGACGCGTCCGATCTTGGGCTTAGCTGTCATTTGCCAACAATTAACCAGTGCAATTGGTTTACCAGCAAGTAACTTCTCGGTGCAGCGGGGCTATTCGAACTCGAGAATCACCGCATCCACCGCAAGACTCTCGCCTTCATCGGCGTTGACCTTCGCGATTGTGCCGTCCTTCTCGGCGCGCAGGATGTTCTCCATCTTCATTGCTTCGACCGTCGCCAGCGGCTGACCCGGCTGCACCACGTCGCCCGCGCCGACATGCAATTTGACCAGCACGCCGGGCATCGGACAGATCAGCAGCTTCGAGAAATCGGGCGGCTCCTTGTCGATCATGATGCTCTCGTGGCGCGCAAGGGCGAGCGGCAGGACCAGCGCGCGTGTGCTCGCCCCGCGGGTGGTGATCACCCAATGCGCCCCGTTGCGCTCGACGATCAAGCCATAGCGCCGGCCTTCGCCATCGCTTGCGGTGGCCGTGGCCATACCGGGCAGCCAGTCGCAATTGCCCTCGACCTTGATCCCGTCGACCAGCGCGTGTCCTTCGCCCAGGATCACCTCGTGGCGCGTATCGCCGATCCGCACCATCCAGTCGGTGGTGACGCGCAGCACACCGGGCCGCCCGTCATCGCCATCGAGCTGCCCCGAGATCCGCCGTGCTCGGCTTTGCCAGGTGAACTCGTTGCCGGCACAGATCGCGGCCAGCATGCGCTGGAAGTCCTGCGAGATCGGTGCGCCGGTGAAGCCTTGCGGATATTCCTCCGCGATGAAGCCGGTTGTGAGCTCGCCTGCGCGAAAGCGCTGGTGCTGCATGATCGCGGATAGGAAATCGACATTGTGGCCAAGCCCCTTGATCCGGAACCGGTCGAGCGCCTCGATCTGGAGGTCGATCGCCTCCTCGCGCGTCGGCGCCCAGGTGACGAGCTTGGCAATCATCGGATCGTAGAACAGCGAGACCTCGCCGCCCTCGTACACCCCGTCATCGACCCGCACCGAGCCTGCCCCGTGCGCGACTCCGCGCCGTCCCTTGCCCGCGACTTGCTCGTCCTGCGTCCACCCGGGAATGGTGGGCGAATAGTGCGAGAGGCGGCCTGTCGAAGGGAGAAAGCCGCGATAAGGGTCTTCGGCATAGACCCGGTTCTCGATCGACCAGCCATCGATCCCGATCTCGCCTTGCGCAAAAGGCAGCGCCTCGCCGGCTGCGACGCGGATCATCTGCTCGACGAGGTCGATCCCGGTGATCGCCTCGGTCACGGGGTGTTCGACCTGGAGGCGGGTGTTCATTTCGAGGAAATAGAAGCTTTCGCCGGTCGGATCAGCGCCGCTGACAATCAACTCGACCGTTCCGGCCGAATGATATCCAACCGCGCGGGCCAGCGCGACGCATTGCTCGCCCATGGCCTTGCGCATCTTGGGCGTGACGAAGGGCGACGGCGCTTCCTCGACCACCTTTTGATGGCGGCGCTGGATCGAGCATTCGCGCTCGTTGAGATAAAGGATGTTGCCGTGCTGGTCGCCGAGGAGCTGGATCTCTATGTGGCGCGGGTTTTCGATAAATTTCTCGATGAACACGCGGTCATCCCCGAACGAGCTCAGCCCCTCGCGCTTGGTCGCCTCGAACCCCTCGCGCACATCCTTTTCGCTCCAGGCCAGGCGCATCCCCTTGCCCCCGCCCCCGGCCGAGGCCTTCATCATCACCGGGAAGCCGATGTCGCTGGAGATCTCGACCGCGTGATCGGTATCGCGGATCTCGCCGAGAAAGCCTGGGACGACGTTGACGCCAGCTTGCTTGGCGAGCTTCTTTGATTCGATCTTGTCCCCCATCGCCGCGATCGCGCTTGCGGGCGGGCCGATAAAGGCGATGTCCGCAGCCCCCAGCGCCTCAACGAAGCTCGCGCGTTCGGAGAGAAAACCGTAGCCCGGATGAACCGCCTGCGCCCCCGTCGCCTTGCACGCAGCGATGATCTTCTCGGGCAGCAGATAGCTTTCGGCCGCAGGCGATGGGCCGATATGCACCGCTTCGTCCGCCATTCGCACAAACGGCGCATTACGATCGGCGTCCGAATAAACCGCGACCGTGGCGATCCCCATCCGCTGCGCGGTCTGGATCACGCGGCAGGCGATTTCGCCGCGATTGGCAATCAGAATCTTTGTGAACAAGACAGGTCTCTCCGGCTCAACAGCGTGCAGTTTGGCCAAGCCTATGCCGCCAAGCGCAGCGATCGGCAACCGGAGCCATCAGTGCGGCGCCTCGGCAATCGCTTCGAGCTCGACGGTGCGCGCCTTGGTCAAAGCGGTCTTGCAGGTCGAAGCGAGCAGTGGCTCGAGCGTGCCGCCGCGCGCGCTGTAGCCATCGAGGCGGCAATGCGCATCGCGATAGGTGAGCCATGCGCGCTGCGCTTCGAGGAGGCTCGCGAAATGTCCCGGGCGGCCATCGCCATCAGGCTGATACTGCGCGAATTGCGCATCCTGCTCCAGCGTGTGTGCGCGCGCCTTGCTCCAGGCGAGGTTCAGCAGCCGGTCTGCCTCCTCGAATTCGCGCGCGGCGCACCAGTTCATCTCCTGCTGCTGCATCGGATTATCGCAGTTCCAGTCCGTCCCAGGCGGCACCTCGGTTGCTGCCTGCATCACAAGCCCGGCAATGACGATCACACCATTCAGCATCAAGCGATCTCCCTCGCGGCATATTCGCACAGCGCCGCGGCAAAGGCAGGCGTGCCGCGGCGTTCGCCTTCGCCCGAAACAAGCTCCGCCATCGCATCTGCCAGCACCGCAATCTGCGCAGGCGGAAGCGCCCCCAAGGGTTCGACATAAACCCCGATCGTGAACAGGATCGCCCCCGTCTCGGGCAGGCGGCGCAGCGTCTGGCGCTCGGAGCGCACGAACAGCGTCTCTCCGGCATTGGCGGGTGTGACGTGAGCGAAGGCCTGCTCCGGCGGCGCCTCGGCGAGCCAGCGCCGGGCACCGGTGGGCGCAATGAACCAGTTGCAGCGCCCGAAGATCGGACCGGGCTGGAGCTTCGCCATGAACCGGTCGACACCGCTGGCGAGCTGGTCTTCATAGCCCGCAATCGGCGCGTGCAGCGCGCGCAGGCCCAGCCCCAGCTTGTCCGCGGGGTGCCAATCGGTCGGCCAGGCGACCGCTGTTCCCACCAGGCGAAATTGCCGCTCGTCCGCTCGCCGCACAAGCAGGCACATATCCTCATGTGCGCAGGCAGCGGCACTCGCGAGCCCGCCCTCGGCGCCAAGCATCAGCGCAAGCTCGCGCCCCGGCGCCTCGGCATCGCTCGTCAACTGCACCCCCTCGGGAAATTCGGCAAAACCCTGCGCGCGCGCCGCCAGATCCGGCTCGGGCTGCAGCCATTCATGTTCGGCAAGCTTCACCAGCCCCATGCGCAGACGCCCCCCGCTGCGGGCCTTGGGGAGCAGGGTGTCGACGCAGAAGCCGAGGGTCACCCCGCTGCCACCGTCGCCTTGCCCACCCGCCTTGCCTGCCGTTGGGGCTCCTCGCCTTGCAAGGGTGTGAGGCCAAGCTTCGCCAACAGCGCGCCGTCCTTGTCATCGCCCGCATTGGGCGCGGTGAGCAGCTTGTCGCCGGTGAAGATCGAATTGGCGCCCGCAAGGAAGCACAGCGCCTGCGTCGCCTCGGACATCGATTCGCGGCCCGCGCTCAGCCGCACCATGCTCAGCGGCATGGTGATCCGCGCCGCTGCGACGGTGCGGACAAACTCGATATCGTCGATCTTGGCGAGCGGGGTATCGGCCAGCATATCGCCCAGCACTGTGCCCTTGACCGGCACCAGTGCGTTGACCGGCACGCTTTCGGGATGCTGCGGCAGTGTGGCGAGCGTGTGGATGAAACCGACCCGGTCCTGCCTCGTCTCCCCCATGCCGACGATCCCGCCCGAGCACACATTGATCCCTGCCTTGCGCACGTGGTCCAGCGTATCCAGGCGACACTGGAAATCGCGGGTGGAGATGACGCGCTCGTAATATTCGGGCGAGCTATCGATATTGTGATTGTAGTAATCCAGCCCCGCCTCGGCCAGCATGTCCGCCTGATGCGGCTCGAGCATCCCCAGCGTCATGCAGGTCTCAAGGCCCATGTCGCGCACGCCCTTCACGATCTCGACAATCGCGGGCATGTCGCGGTCCTTGGGATTGCGCCACGCCGCGCCCATGCAGAACCGCTGCGAGCCTGCATCCTTGGCCTGCGCCGCGCGCTGGAGCACCGCCTGCACATCCATGAGCTTGGTCGCCTCGACGCCGCTGTCGGCATGCACCGACTGCGAGCAATAGCCGCAATCCTCAGGGCACCCGCCGGTCTTGATGCTGAGCAGGGTGCACAGCTGGACCTCGCTGGGAGGGTGGTATTCGCTGTGCACGCTGACGGCCTGGAACAGCAGTTCGGTGAAGGGCAGGTCGAACAGGGCGGCGATCTCGGGGCGGGTCCAGTTGGTGCGGGGGTGGGTCATAGAATGCTTTTCCAATTTCTATCTCCGGACACAGACAGCCTGCGATCATTCCGCCGCCTCGTCCAGCCCTTCCCCCAGAGGCGGCATGTTGTGGCCGAGCAGCACCAGAATATCCGCCGCGCACTCGACCACGTTCGAGCCCGGCCCATAGATCCCCTGCACCCCTGCCTCGCGCAGGAAATCATAGTCGGCCGCCGGGATCACGCCGCCGGCGGTAACCTTGATGTCCGCCCGGCCCGCTTCGCGCAGCAGCCGGATGAGCTCGGGGATCAGCGTCTTGTGGCCCGCTGCAAGGCTCGAGCAGCCGACCACATCGACCTCGCGCTCGAGCGCCACGTCGCGTGCCTCCTCTGGCGTCTGGAATAATGGGCCGGAGATCACCTCGAAGCCCATGTCGGAAAAAGCGGATGCGATCACGTTCGCGCCGCGATCGTGCCCGTCCTGCCCCATCTTGGCGACCATGATGCGCGGTGCGCGGCCCATCCGCCGCCCGACCGCCGCGACGCCATCGGTCACCTGCGCCCAGCGACGGTCGAATTCGTAGGCGGTCTTGTAAACGCCCGAGACCGGCTGCGGCGTCGCATCGTGACGGCCGAAAACCTCTTCCATCGCGCTGGAAATCTCGCCGAGGGTCGCGTCCGCGCGCGCCGCATCGACGGCGAGTTCGAGGACGTTGCCCCCGTTGCTGCACCCTTGTGTCAACCGCGCAAGCGCGGCGCGGCACGCGGCCTCGTCGCGTTCGCTGCGGACCCGTTCGATCCGCGCGATCTGCCCTTTGCGGACCTTCGCGTTATCGATGTCGAGCGTCTCGATCGGGTCTTCCTCTGCCTTGCGATACTTGTTGACCCCGACGATCACCGTCTCGCCCTTGTCGATGCCGGTCTGCTTTTGCGCCGCCGCGCGCTCGATCGCGGCCTTGGGCGCGCCGGTGGCGACATACGCGGTCATCCCGCCCGCCGCATCGACCTCGGCAATGAGCTTCTCGGCTTCGTCCACCAGCGTTGCGGTCAGCGCCTCGATATAGTGCGAGCCGCCGAGCGGATCGACCACGTTGCAGATGCCGCTTTCCTCCTGCAGCACCAGCTGCGTGTTGCGCGCGATGCGGGCGGAGAAATCGGTGGGGAGCGCGATCGCTTCGTCGAGCGCGTTGGTGTGGAGCGACTGTGTCCCGCCGAGCGTGGCCGCGAGCGCCTCGATCGTGGTGCGGATGACGTTGTTGTAGGGATCCTGCTCCTGCAA
>DAITMG010000002.1:0-94677 GCA_036835265.1 Erythrobacter sp.
AGCTTGACGCGCGTGGCTGTATTATGGCACTGATGCACCTTATGCGAAGGATCCCTTAGCCAGTGAGCCAATCAAGACCGGTCTATCTCAAGCTGCGCGATCAGATTTCGGCAGCGATCATCGAGGGAACATATCGCGAAGGCGAGATGCTGCCCTCGGTGCGCGCGCTCGCCGCCGAGCAGGGCGCCAACCCGCTGACCGTCGCCAAGGCTTATCAGCAATTTCAGAATGACGGCCTCGTCGAGGTCCAGCGCGGGGTCGGCATGTATGTCGTCAAAGGCGCGGCCGAGACCTTGCGCGCACGCCAGCGCGAGCATTTCATCCAGACCGAGTGGCCGGAAATCAGGGAGCGGATGGCGCGGCTGGGGCTCGATCCGGTCGACCTGATCGAGCACAACTGATCCGGCCTGAAACACCGCTCGCCCCGCAATGGGACGGGAATGTTCCGGCTGGCTTGCTCAAAATGGCGCACTCTGGCACATTCGTGTCCCGTCGTTGGGGATGCGGCGACAAACCCTTGCACAAAGCGATCGGCTGACCGTTCTCGTGCGCGGGAGAGCAACTGGGGGAATGCGCCATGATACGGTCTGAATTGCTGAGCGAATTGCACAAGGCCAATCCTGACTTGCGCGCAGAGGAAATCGAGCAGGTCGTCGACATCTTCTTCGAGGAAATCGCGCGCCGTCTTGCCGAAGGCGGCCGGGTCGAACTGCGCGGCTTCGGCGCCTTCTCGACCCGCGAGCGCGAACCGCGCACCGGGCGCAATCCGCGCACGGGCGAGGCGGTCGAGGTCCCGGCGAAGCGCGTGCCCTATTTCAAGGCGGGTAAGGAAATCCGCCACCGTCTCAACGGGCACTGATCCGGTCCTGATCGGCGGCTGAGCAGAGGCTGGGCAGGGGTTGGGCAGAGGCTCAGCCCGCCTCAGGCATATTCCAGGGCCCGATCCTCCTCGCTCGCGAGGCTTGGGGCGGGCAAGCGCCGCTCGAGCCCGAGCGTCTGGAACACCGCGTCGATCAGGCGTTCGGTGCCGCCCTTGTGCGACATGTCGATCGGCAGGACACCCATTGCGGAGAATTCCTCGAGCACATCGGCGCTGGGCACCGCGACCACGCGGGTGATCGCGGGCAAGCGCTCGTTGGCCAGCGGGGTGAGCTCGCGCGAGGCCGCAATATTGCCGGTCGCCACCACCAGCACCTTGCGGTTTGCCATCCCGATCGGATCCCAGCTGCGCGGATCGGCGGGGTTGGCGTTGTAGACGTGGTAGCCATCGGCGAGCCCGCGCTCGAACCGGGCAAGATCGCTCTCGATCGCGAGATACGACACGTCGTTGAACCGCAGCGCATCGGCCAGCGCGCGCCCGGCGTCAGAGAGGCCGATAATGACGACCGGGGCATCATCGCCCGCAAGCTTCTCGTCAGCCGGACCCTGGCGCAGCTTGCCCGCGAGCTTGCGTCCGACATTCGAGACCAGCGGCGTGACCGCGAGGCTGATCGCGATCGCGGTGACCAGGATCGAGATCAGCCGCGGCTCGACCAGCCCGGCAACGGCCGGCAGGGCAAACAGCACCAGCGCGAATTCGCTGCCCTGTCCGAGCAAAAATCCGAGCTGGATCGACCCTGGAACCGACCAGCGATTGGCCAGCCCGGCAGCAACGTTGAGCGCGCATTTGAGCACGATCAGGCCCGCGGCCGCGAGCAGGACGAGCACCCAGTTCTGCACCAGCAGCGCTGGATCGATACTGAGCCCGACGGTCATGAAGAAAAAGCTCAGGAACAGGCCGCGAAAGGCGTCGATCTCGGTCTGCACCATGATGCGATAGCGCGAATCCGCGACCGCCATCCCGCCCAGAAACGCCCCCAGAGTGAGCGAGAGCCCGATGATCCCCGTCGCCCAGCCGGCGGCCAGCGCAATGAACAGCGCGGTGGCGGTGTAGACCTCGCTCGAGCCCGCCCGCGCGATCAGGCGAAACAGCGGCTTGGTCAGGTAGCGCGCGAACAGCACAGCCACCGCGAAAGCGGCCAGCGCCTTGATCCCCGCCATCCCCAGCGCGGGCGCGATCGCGCCGCCGCTGGCGAGCGCTCCGGCCGCCACCAGCAGCACGATCGCGGCGATATCCTGAAAGATCAGGATCGATTGCGCCGCGCGGCCGACCGGACAATCCTCCTGGTGTCGCTCGCGCACCAGCCCGATGACCACGGCGGTCGAGGACAGACCCATCGCGAAGCCGCCGATCAACGCAAACGCAAGCGGCAGCCCGACAACAGCAAAGAGCGCGGCAAAAGCGCCGCCCGCGACCAGCATCTGCAGGCTGCCGAAGCCGAAGATGTTGGCGGCCTCGGCCCGGATCCGCCCGAGCGAGAAGTGCAGCCCCAGATTGAACAGAAGGAACATCACCCCGGCCTCGGCCATCGCCTCGACCACGGGCGAATCGAAATCCTCGGCAAAGCCGAGCACGGCAAGGCCAAGGCCCAGCCCGAGATAGCCCACAATCGGATTGAGCCGGACGGCGCGCGAGACCAACGCTGCGACAATGCCAAGCCCCAGCAGCATGATCGCGGGCTGAATCGTCGCGACGACCGAGTGGGCATCATGAACGCTGTCGGCTGCCATGCTTTCCCCTGTTCTCGGCCTTGCTCCGGCCACCCGGCGCGCGCGGGTCGATCATGCGCCCGCTCGCACCAATGTTCAGATGCCGCTTGTGGAGCGCCGTTGCAAGGGTGCGGTCGGTCCGCGAGACGGGCTGCACGAGAGGGGGCTCCGTAAGCGGGGGCTAGCGCATGCCCGATGGATTGCGAGCCCCGGGCGAGAGGTCTATCGCGAAACTTCATCAGGCGGGTGTGGCGGAATGGTAGACGCCGGGGACTTAAAATCCCCTGAGCCTATGCTCGTGCGGGTTCGAGTCCCGCCACCCGCACCATTGCTCGCAATTTGTGCCTTTGGCCCAGAACCCCGGGCCCTGCGGCGCGACGCGTAGCATGAGCGGTGCATCGCGGAACGCTAGTGACCCGTTATCTCTGCTTTAACTCGTGGTTCGCTAGGCCAAGCCTGATTGAGTGGGTCCAATTGTGGCACGCGTGCCTTCGAAAAAGGCGCGTCAGGCCTCGCGAGGCAGTAAAGCATGAACCAGGATGCAATGCCAAGATTTGCGGCAAGCGCGGGCGATCCGGCGGGGGTTACGCATTCGCCCCTCGTTGGGGCCGAACCGCGCTCGGCTCCTGACACTGGCCTTGACCCAGCCCCGGAATTTGCTCCCACAATTGGCCCCGTAACCGGCACCGCAGCCGGCCCCGAAGCCAGCGTCACCGCCAGCACCGCGGGCGACCAGAATCCGGCGGACGAGCAGCGCCGCGCGCCGCGCTTCACGCTTCTGATCCGCGCCGCCAAGCTCGTCTCGCCGCATGGCGAATTCGTCTGCGTCATCCGCGATGTCTCGGAAACCGGGGTAAGCCTGCGCCTCTTTCACGCTTTGCCGACCGGCGCGCCGCTCGAAATCCAGCTCCCGAGCGGGGCAGCCTACGAAGTCGAACCGGTGTGGCGGCGCGACAATGAAGCGGGCATGCGGTTCATCGACCGGGTCGATGTCACGCGGCTAATCAACGAAGCGGGCGAATATCCCAAACGCGGCCTGCGGCTTGACCTGTGCTTCCCGGTGGAGCTGCGCACGCTGACGAAGACCTGCGAGGCGGTCATCGTCAATCTCTCGCAGCAGGGCGGGCGCTTCGAGAGCGATTGCATCTTCGCAATCGAGCAATCCTTGCGCATCGCACCCAGCGTTGCCTTGGCCGAATTCGACGAGGTGCGCGCCAAGATCCGCTGGCGGCGCGGCAGCGAATACGGGGTGGTGTTCGATGACACTTTCTCGCTGGGCAGTTTCGCGCGGCTGGCAGCCCGGCTCCAGGCTCCCGGATTGCTGACCGACTGAACCGCCGCCCCCCGGCATCCGGCGCGCTCCAGAGCATCGCCGGGTGCGCGAACACGGAAAATTTACAAGATTTCTCCGGCTTTCCCGCCAGCTGTTTACCGGCCGCTAACCAATTTCCTTCATTCCCGGCCCCGACACCGCGGCGCATGATCAAGGCGCCAGGCAAACCATGTGTCGGACCAACGGGGGCCTTGATGACGCTTAACTCCTCTCCTTCGATCGCAGCCAGGACCAGCGGCATTCGCGATGTCGATGTCGCGATCATCGGCGCCGGGCCCGCTGGCCTCACTGCTGGCTACCTTCTCACCAAGGCGGGCAAGTCGGTGGCGATCATCGAGAAGGACGAGGTTTACGTCGGCGGAATCAGCCGCACGGTGGAACACGAGGGCTACCGCTTCGATATCGGCGGTCACCGCTTCTTCTCGAAGTCGAAAGCGGTCGTCGATCTGTGGAACGAGATCCTGCCCGACGACTTCATCCAGCGGCCGCGCATGAGCCGCATCTATTACGAGGGCAAGTTCTATTCCTATCCGCTGCGCGCCTTCGAGGCGCTCGGCAATCTGGGCATCCTGCGCTCGACCGCCTGCATGGCGAGCTATTTCTGGTACAAGGCCTTCCCGATCAAGGATGTGCGCAGCTTCGAGGACTGGACCACCAACCAGTTCGGCCACAAGCTCTATTCGATCTTCTTCAAGACCTACACCGAGAAGGTGTGGGGCATGCCCTGCAACGAGATGAGCGCGGACTGGGCGGCGCAGCGCATCAAGGGGCTCTCGCTGTGGGGCGCGGTGAGCGACGGGCTCAAGCGCAGCCTTGGCCTCAACAAGAAGCCCAATGACGGGATGGCCGCCAAGACGCTGCTCGAAACCTTCCGCTATCCCCGGCTCGGCCCGGGCATGATGTGGGACGCGGCGCGCGACAAGATCCTCGCCACCGGGCGCGGCAATGTGCTGATGGGCCACGCGCTCGAACAGCTCGCGGCGATCGGACCCAACGACGAGGGCTTCAACTGGTCGATGACTGCAAAGAGCAGCGAGGGCAGCGTCCAGATCCGCGCCCGCCACACGATCAGCTCTGCGCCGATGCGCGAACTTTCGCGGCGCATCCACCCGCTGCCGCAATCGACGCTCGAGGCGAGCAAGCTGCGCTACCGCGACTTCCTGACCGTCGCGCTGATGGTGAAATCCGACGACCTATTCCCCGACAACTGGATCTACATCCACGACGAGCGGGTCCAGGTCGGCCGGGTCCAGAATTTCCGCAGCTGGTCGCCCGAAATGGTGCCGGAGGACGACATGGCCTGCGTCGGGCTCGAATATTTCTGCTTCGAAGGCGACGGGCTGTGGTCCTCGAGCGATGAGGATCTCGTCGCGCAGGCCACTCGCGAGATGCAGATCCTCGGCCTGTGCGATCCGGCCAAGGTCGTCAAAGGCGCGGTCGTGCGACAGGAAAAGGCCTATCCGGTCTATGACGACGACTACGAGACCAATGTCCAGGCGATGCGCAGCGAACTCGAGGACAAGCACCCGAGCCTGCACCTCGTCGGGCGCAACGGGATGCACCGCTACAACAACCAAGACCACGCGATGATGACCGCGATGCTCACGGTGGAGAACATTCTCGCCGGGCAGCGGGTCTACGATACGTGGTGCGTCAACGAGGACGCCGAATATCACGAGGCGGGCGATGAGGGCGCTCAGGAGCGGATCGCGGCGCGCGAGGTTGAAAGCGAGGCCAGGCCGCTGAGCGAAGATCAGGTCGCCGCGCTGACTTCAATGCGCGGTGTGCCGGGGCGCCTCAAGCCCGAGGACGCACCGAAGGTGGCGGGCGAGCAAGACGTGCGGAAGCGCGCCTGATGCTCGAGACGGCGCGCTCATCGAGGCTGGCAAGCCGGATGTTCGCACCCGACACGCTGGCGGGGCGCTTCGTGCGCTATGGCTTTGCCAGCGCCAGCGGGACCGCGATCGATCTGGCCGCATTTGCGCTCCTCGTGTGGGGCGCGGCCCCGGCATGGATCGCTGCGGCGATCGGCTATGCGCTGGGCACCTTGTGGCACTGGCAGATCTCGAGCCGCATGGTGTTTGCCGATCGCACCCGCGAGCCCGGCGAGGGCCGCGCGCGCCAGCAGGCGCTGTTTGCGGCCTCGGCCCTCCTTGGCCTTGCGCTGACGACGCTGATCGTGTCGCTCGGGGTGCAAGCGGGCCTCGCGCCGGGCGCTGCCAAACTCGCCGCGATGTGCGCTGCGTTCACGAGCGTGTGGCTGGGGCGGCTGCTGTTTGTTTTCGCGGATCGCGAGGTGGAGGCATGAGGGGACGATCGGTCGGCGGCATGGGGCTTCTCGCAAGCAAGCTCACCGACACCCGCCTGTTGCGCTATGTCCTTGCGAGCGTGGGCGCGCTCGCGGTCGATGTCGGCGCGTTTCTCGCGCTGCTCTCGCTCGGCTTCGCGCCCGAACCTTCAGCGGCGCTCGGCTATTCGCTCGGCATCGTCGCGCACTGGCTGATGTCGAGCCGCGCGGTGTTCCAGGATGCAGTGGCCGAACGCGGCCTTGCGCGCACCCGGCAAAAGGCGCTGTTCGTCATCAGCGCGCTGATCGGGCTCGGCCTGACGACTGGGATCGTTGGGATCGGCGATTGGGCCGGGCTCGATCCCTTGATCGCCAAGGGCATAGCGGTCATCGTCAGCTTCGCTGTGACCTGGCTCATCCGCAGCACGGTTGTGTTTCACCCCGCGAAAAGCGCCTGACCGGGCGGCAAGCGGCTTAAGGGGGCCTGGCGCAAGCCTTGCAGCTCATGCATCAATCGATCAACCGTGACAGCGCGGCCCGGCGGGGCTTTGTGTGGCATGTTGGTATCGCCTGGATCGTGGTGAGCCTGATCCAGCTCGGAGTGAATTCGAGCGCGATCGCGACCATGCGCTTTCCCGATCCAGACGACACAATGCGCCTCATTCAGGTGCGCGATCTGCTCGCGGGACAAAGCTGGTTCGACCTTACGCAATATCGCATCGATGCTCCGGGAGGCGGGGTGCTGATGCATTGGTCGCGGCTGGTCGATCTGCCGCTGCTCGCGGTGATCTCGCTGTTGACGCCCGTCCTCGGCGCTGCGGCGGCGGAGCTGGCGGCGCTGGTGCTCGTGCCCATGCTGACAATGCTATGCGCGATGGGGCTAGCGGCGCGGATTGCGTGGCGCACGATCGGCGCTGAAGAAACCTTGCTGACCTGCGCGCTGCTGGCGATCGCAGTGCCGGCGCTGTTCCAATTGAGCCCGATGCGGATCGATCACCACGGCTGGCAGATCGTCTGCGCGCTGGCCGCGGTGAACGGGCTGCTGGCGAGCGCGGCGCGGCGCGGCGGCTGGATCATCGGCGCGAGCCTTGCGACCTGGCTGTCGATCTCGATCGAAGGGCTGCCGCTGGCAGCGGCAATCTTTGCCGTCCTCGCGCTGCGCTGGCTGCGCGATCCTGAACAGCGCCTCTGGCTGGTCAGCGCGATCCAGGCGCTCGCGGCGACCAGCATCGCGCTGTTCCTGCTGACCCGCGGCACCGGGGATCTGGCGCTGCATTGTGATGCCGTGAACCCGGTGCACCTCGCCATGTTTGCGTGGGGCGCGATCGTGCTGTCAGTCCTCGGCCAATTACAGCGCGCGCCGCTGATGGCAATCGTCGCCGGCTTTGCGGTGGCCGGCGGCGGGGCGCTCGCGCTGCTGCTCGGCACTGCGCCTCAATGCGTGACCGGGGGGGGCTTTGCCGCGCTTGATCCGCTCGTCGCGCAATTCTGGTATCCGCAGGTCCGCGAGGGCCTGCCGCTCTGGCACCAGCAGCCCGATGTGGCCCTGCAGTTCGTCGTTGCGCCCACCCTTGCGATCCTCGCGAGCATCCGCCTCGCGCGCCGGCCCGGCACGCCATTCGCGGCGTTCTGGCGGGACTATGCGCTGATCCTGGGTGCGGCGCTGCTGATTTCGCTGTTCGTCGCGCGAGCCGGATGCGCCGCCTGTGCGCTCGCGGTTGCCCCGCTGGCCTGGCAGGTCCGCACGTGGCTGCGCGCGATCCGCACCTTCGAGCAATCGTGGAAGCGGATGCTGGCGATGGTGGGCGTCGTGTTTGCGCTGCTGCCGGCGTTCCCGCTGATCCTCCTCGCAGCGGTCTTGCCCGAGTCGGTGAGCCAGACGACCGGTGTCCAACCGCTTCAGGTTGTGAAAGCGTCCAGGTGCGGCATTCCGGAGAATGCCCAGATCCTGAACGCCTTGCCCGCCGGCGAAGTTTTCGCTCCGCTCGATATTTCACCGGGTTTGATGGTGGATAGCCACCACAGCGTCATCGCCACTGGTCACCATCGCGGCAACTCGGCGATGAAGCTCGTGATCGAAACCGCACTCGGATCGAGTGAAGCCGCGCGCCAGACGCTGGCCGGGCGCGATACGGCTTATGTCGCGCTCTGCCCCAACCTGCCCGAGACCAACATCTACCTGAAGCGAGCCCGCGGCGGCTTCATCGCCGATCTCATGGCAGAGGAAACGCTGGCCTGGCTCGAGCCCATTCCGACAGCGCCGGGCACGACCTTGCGCCTGTTCAGGATCAGGCCCGAGTTCAAGCCCGAGTTCAGGCCGGAGTGAAATCGAGCGCGGCGCCGTTGATGCAGTGCCGCTCGCCGGTGGGCGCCGGGCCGTCGCCGAAGATATGGCCCAGATGCCCGCCGCAATCGGCGCAGTGGACCTCGGTGCGCGGGATCCCGATCTTGTAATCGGTCGAGGTGCCGACCGCGCCCTTCTCTATCGGCTTGTAGAAGCTGGGCCAGCCGGTCCCGCTGTCATATTTGTGCGCCGAGGAATAGACCTTGTTGCCGCAGCCTGCGCACGCAAAGCTGCCCTTGCGCTTCTCCTTGTCGAGCGGCGAGGTGAAGGCCCGCTCGGTGCCCTCCTCGCGCAGGACGTAATATTCCATCTTGGTCAGCCGGCGGCGCCATTCGGCTTCGCTGCGCACCACCTTGAACGAGCCCTTGGCCTGCGCCGGGCCCGAGCCGCACGCGCCGAGCAACTGGATCAGGCCGACAAGCGCGCCGAGGCCGAGAAAGCGGCGGCGCGATCCAGTGTTGAGATCATGTGTCATGTGAAGCAATACGCGGCGGAGCGTGCAAAAGTTTCACCAGCCTAGAACTCGGTGATCTCGACTTCGAGCTTGCGGAAGCCGTGCACGAAATTCGCGCGCACCCGCTCGACATCGCCCGCGACATGCACCCGCATCCGGCGCTTGTGCATCTCCTCAAGCAGCACGCGCAGCTGCAACTCGGCCAGCCGCGCGCCGACGCAGCGGTGAATGCCGTAGCCAAAGGCGATGTGGCGCTTGGCGTTCTCGCGGGTGATGTCGAGCTTGTGCGGATCGGGGAACACGCTTTCTTCGCGATTGGCGCCGAGATACCACAGCACGACCTTGTCGCCCTTGCGGATCATCTGCCCGAACACCTCGGTGTCTTCGGTGCAGGTCCGGCGCATGTGCGCCAGCGGGGTCTGGTAGCGCAGGCATTCCTGCACCGCGTTGGGGATCAGCGCAGGGTTCTCCTCGAACAGTTTGCGCTGATCGGGAAACTGGTCGAACGAGTGGACGATCCCGCTCATCGTGTTGCGCGTCGTATCGTTGCCGCCGACGATCAGCAGGATGAGATTGCCCATGAATTCCTGCGGGCTCATCTGGTTCATCGCATCGGAATGGATCATCATGCTGATGAGATCGCTGCCGGGCTCCTCTTGCGTCTTCTTGACCCACAGCTGCTGGAAATAGGCCGCCATCTCGTAGAGGATGCCGCGGCGAAATTCGTCGAGCTCGCGCACGGTTGCAAGTTCGGTATCGCCCGACCAGTCGGACCAGAAGGTGAGCAGCCGCCGGTCTTCCCACGGAAAATCGAACAGCAGCGCTAGCATACCGGTGGTGAGCTCGATCGAGACCGTCTCGACCCAGTCGAACACCTCGCCACGCGGTAGCTTGTCGAGCACTTCGCCGGTGCGGGCGCGAATTTCGGGCTCCATCGCGGCCATCGCGGAAGGGGTGAACTTGGGCGCGACGGTGCGGCGCTGCCCGGTGTGCTTGGGCCGGTCCATCGCGATGAACATGGGGAGCTCGAAGCGCTCTTCGGGCGGCTTGGCCATTTCGTCTTCGGGGGTCTCGAGGATCGTGATCCCGCCATATTCCCAGCTCGACGAAAACACTTCCGGGAGCGCCTCGATATGCTGGATCGCCTTGTGGCCGACGACGGCCCAGTAAGGCCCGAACGGGCTCTGATCGATGTAATGCAGCGGGCCCGCTGCCTGCATCTCGGCGAAGATCGGCTGCCAAGTGTTCTCGTAATAGATGTCCGAGCGGCTGACATCCCACTTGTGGGGATGCTGCGGCATTGCTTCGGGATGGGCTGCGTAATGGTCCTTGAGCGCCTGGTGCGCGGTGGGCGAGGTGCGCCATTGCGGGGGCGCAGTCGGGCTATCGGGAGCAATCGTGGCCATCGGTCTCTCTCTCCTTGCGAACAAAGGGCCGTACGGTGTGTTCGAATCCCCGCATCTCGTATGCCCTTTGCGCAAGCGATATCCTGCCCTAACTGACAGCCCTGTCAATAGTCAGTTGCGTTCTGCCACCTATTCAGCGGGTTCGGCCACACCCTGATGGGCGATATCCCTGCCCGGCCGCGCGAACCAGGCTTTGCGCTCGCGTCCTGCACCGCCCGATTTCATCACCCGCTTGCGGAACAGCATCGAGCCGCCCTTGACCAGCGCGATCACCGCGGCGCCCTGCCAAACCAGCGCTGCGGCGTGGACCCACAAGGTCTCCTCGAGCGCCGCGCGCGCCAGCATCGCGAAGGGCGAGGACAGCGGGAAGATTACCGAGGCGATCTCGAGCGGGGTTCCGGTCTGGCCGATATTGGCCGCCGACAGGAAGAACACCATCAATTGCAGCATGGTGACCGGCATCGACATCGTCTGCACCTCGCGCACGGTGTTTGCCATCGCCCCGATCGTCAGGAACAGCGCGCCCAGCAGCAAATAGGCCATCGAGAAATAGAGCACGCCCAGCACCAGGAACAGTGGCCAGCCGACCGCGGGGCCGGGCAGCTCGCGAAAATTGGTTTGCGTGACGGTGACGATAGCATCCTCCGCGATCGCCCAGAACCCCCAGCCCAGCGCGCCCCACACCGCGATCCCGACGAACGAGACGCCGAGCATCGCAAACAGCTTGCCCATGAAAACCGCGTCCATAGGCACGGCGGCGGCGAGGATCTCGATGATCTTGTTGCCTTTTTCCTCCGCGAGGTTGGAGAGTACCATGCCTGCAAGCAGCATCGTCAGCAGGAACAGCACCATCTGCGCGGCTTGCGCGGTGCGCACCCGGTTGGCGCGCTCGGATGCGCCAGAGCTGGCGACCGCTTCGGACGTGCTGCGCGGAAAGGCCGTGGGCGAGGTGCCCGCGGCGGTCGCGGCGATCAGTTCGACCGGGCCGCGCCAGCGATCGATCTGCCCTTGCGTCCCGACCAGCTGCGGCGCGGCGAGCGAGCCGGTGAGGATCACCGCGTAATTGCCGCGCCGCGCATCGAGAAACGCGCGCGCGTCGAACTCGGGCTGGGCATCGGCGACGGCGACCTCGGTGAGCATCGGGATGATGCCGCCAAGGCGCGGGCGCAGCGTTCGCGTCGCCTCGATCATCGCGGCATTGTCGGCAGCGCTCATCGCGATCCCGATCTCGACGCTGATCGCCTGCTGCGAAACCTGCTTGCCGATCGAGCCCGCCAGCCCACCCACCAGCACGGGAAACAGTGGCCCGACGAGGAAGAACAGGAACGCCCGGCTGAACAGGACCGCGACGAAATCGCGCCGGGCGATCACCCAGGCGGCCTCGATCCGGGTGAGCCGGGGCCGGGCATGGACGGCGGCCTGATCCTGCCTCTGATCGTATGCGTCCATCACTTCGTCCTTTGCGCATCGGCTTCGAGCTGGCGGGCGGCGGCCTCGCCGGCGATCGCGACGAACGCATCGTGCAGCCCGGCGCGCTCGATCGAAAGCGAGAGTATGCCCGCATCGCCTTCGATCAGCGTGCGCAGCAGCGGCTCGACGCCGGTTTCAGGGAGCGCGAAATGGAAGAAATCGCCCTCGTGCCGCGCTTCTGCGGGCAGCGCGGCCATCCATCCGCCCTCGCGCGCGCGCGTCTCCAAGCGGACCTGCGCCGGAATCCGGTCGCGCGCGGTCTCGACGCTGCCGGCATAAGGCACCTTGCCGCCGGCGATGATCGCGACCCCTTCGCACAGGCGCTCGGCATGGTGAATGACGTGGGTTGAGAAGATAACGGTAACGCCGGCTTCGGCCAGGCTGCGGATCATGCCCTCGAGCTTGCCCTGGTTGATCGCATCGAGCCCCGAGAAGGGTTCATCGAGCACCACCAGACGCGGGCGGTGGACCAGCGTGCCGAGCAGCTGGACGGTCTGCGCCATGCCTTTGGAGAGCTGGCGGATCGTGCGCGTTGCGGCATAGCCCAGATCGTGGCGCTCGAGCAGTTCGAGCCCGCGCTTGCGCCCCTCGGCGAGCGGCAGGCCGCGCAGCGCGCCCATGAACGCGATCGCCTCGATCGCCTTCATCGCGGGGTAAAGCCCGCGCTCCTCCGGAAGATAACCGATCAGCCGGCCGATCTCGTGCGGGCGATCATGGCCGAACACCCGCCGCACGCCCTTGTCGGGATCGATGATGCCGAGCAGCATGCGCAAGGTCGTGGTCTTGCCCGCGCCGTTGGGGCCGAGTATGCCGTAGATCGCGCCTTCGGGCACGCTGAGATCGATCCCATCGACCGCTAGTGTGCCATCGAAGCTCTTGACGAGGCCGCGCGCCTCGATCGCCAGCGGCCGTGTATCTTTGCTGTGATCGCTGCCGGGATCATTCTGCGAATCGCTCGCCGCCACCCGAAGGGTGCAAGGGCTTGCCGAATTGCCGGAGGGGCGAAGGTCGCCTAGTGCCATATCCATGCGCGCGAGGGTTAACGGGCGAGACTAAACGGGAGTAACCCCAAGCATGGTTAACGCACCGTTGACCAAAGAGAAACAGGCAGTTCTCGCCGACCGGATCAGGGCCGAGGCAACCCGCCTCGGGTTTGCCTCCTGCGGCTTTGCCAGCGCGGCCGAGGATCCCTTGCGCAGCGCACGGCTCGAGCAGTGGCTCGGCGAAGGGCATCACGGCACAATGGAGTGGATGGAAGCGCGCGCGCACCACCGCCGTTCGCCCCAAGGGTTGTGGGGCGAGGCGCAAACGGTGATCGCGCTGGGCATGAGCTATGCCCCGGCGAGCGATCCGATGGCGCTCGAGGCCGCGCCGAGCCGTGCGCGCATCTCGGTCTATGCGCAGGGGCAGGATTATCACGATGTCGTCAAGAAGCGGCTGAAGGCGCTCGCCCGCTGGCTCGTCGCGCAGCACCCCGAGGCGCAGGTCAAGGTGTTCGTCGATACAGCGCCGGTGATGGAAAAACCGCTCGGCGAGGCGGCGGGGATCGGCTGGCAGGGCAAGCACACCAATCTCGTCAGCCGCGACTTCGGCTCATGGCTGTTCCTGGGCGCGATCATGACGACGCTCGATCTGCCGGTCGAAGCAGCGCATCTCGACCAGTGCGGATCATGCACCGCCTGCCTCGATATCTGCCCGACCGCTGCGTTCCCCGCGCCCTATCGGCTCGATGCGCGGCGGTGCATCTCGTATCTCACGATCGAGCACAAGGGGCCGGTGCCCGAGGATCTGCGCGAGGGGCTCGGCAACCGGATCTATGGCTGCGATGATTGCCTCGCGGTGTGCCCGTGGAACAAGTTTGCAGCGGCTGCGCAAGCGCAGCGCCAGTTCCTGCCGCGCGCCGAACTTGCAGCGCCGCGCCTCGCCGAACTGCTCAGCCTCGATGATGCAGGCTTTCGCGCGCTGTTTTCCGGCTCGCCGATCAAGCGGATCGGACGGGACCGGTTTGTGCGCAATTGCCTTTATTCCGCGGGCAACAGCGGCGATGCCGCGCTTTTGCCCGCCGTGAGTGCGCTGATCGCGGATGCGGACCCGGTGGTCGCCGATGCCGCGCGATGGGCAGCAGCGCGGCTTAGAGGTGGTCCTTGAGCGGAATTTCGGGATCGGCCAGCAGCGCCGGATCGACCTTGCCGACGCCGCCCTCGAGCAGCTTTCGCCCCTGGACATAATCCTTCATCGCGTTGACGCAATCGAACGCGATCGGGCGGCCATCCTTGAGATAGACCACCGTGAAGCGGCGCTGCGCCGGATCGCCGCGCAGAACGGTCTGGTCAAACCCGATATTGAGCCCCGCAGTCTGCAGCTTGAGATCATACTGGTTCGACCAGAACCACGGCAGCGCATCGTAAGGCTCCTTGTCGCCCATGATCGCGCGCGCGGCGGTATTGGCCATGTCGTGCGCGTTCTGGACCGATTCGAGCCGGATCACGGCGCTGTCTGCGTATCGATTGGCGTGCGCGGCGCAATCGCCGACCGCGTAGATGTCATCGAGCGTGGTGCGGCAGCAAAAATCGACATCGACCCCGTTCGAGCCCGCCGCGCCGGCCGCGATCAGCGGGGCGACCGCGGGCACGATGCCGATCCCGGCGATCACCATGTCGCAAGGCACCTCCTCGCCGGTCTCGAGCCGCGCGCCGCTGACCGCGCCATCCGGCCCGAGGATCTCGCTCACCCCGCATTCGAGCCGCACATCGACGCCGTGCGCGCGGTGCTCGTCGAGGAAAAACGCCGACAGCTCCTCGCCCGCCACCCGCGCAAGCAGGCGCTGCTGGGTCTCGACGAGGGTGACATCGCAATCGAGCTTGCGCAGCACGGCGGCCGCCTCGAGCCCGATATAGCCCCCGCCGATCACGAGCGCGCGCCGTGCGCCCCGATCAAGCGCCTCGCGCATTGCATCGGCATCCGACCGGCTGCGCACATAGAACACGCCGGTCAGGTTCGCCCCGGGGCATGACAGGCGGCGCGGATCGCCGCCCGCTGCCCAGATGAGCTTGCGATAGCCGATGCTCGCACCATCGCTCAGCGCCAGCGTGTGAGCGACCGGATTGATCGCGGTGACATTGCGGCCGAGCAGCAGGTCGATGCCCTTGTCCTCCCAGAACTTTTCCGGGCGGATCATGATGCGTTCGAACGGTTTCTCGCCGCCGAGATATTCCTTGGAGAGCGGCGGCCGTTCGTAGGGCGCGATGTCCTCGCGCCCGATCAGCACGATCCGCTCGGTGTGGCCCGCCTGCCGCAGCGCGATCGCCGCCTGCGCGCCGGCATGGCCGGTGCCGACGATCGCGATATCGGTGTGGTCCGGTGTGCTGTTCATCACAGGCGATACGGATCAGCGCTCGAGCAGGTTGCGCGCTTGGCCTGCGATCTGGGCAAGCATGGCAGGAGCGATCGACTGGTGGCTCTGCGCGCGCGCGATCATGCGGTCGAATTGCGCGATGGCATCGGCGTGGATCGCGGCCCAGCGGGCGACTGCCTCGAGGGGGTCATGCGGCGTGACCTCACCGCCCTGCGCCGCACGCACCTGCCGCCGCAGGAATTCGAGCCGCATCTGCTGGAAATCGCGAGCGAGCCCGCTCACCAGCAGCCGCTCCCAGATATCGGAAGGCGACATGTGCGCAGCGGTCCCCTGCGCCCAATCGAGCCCGATCCGCGTGCCGATATCGGTGAAAGCCTGCGTCAATCGCTCGGGCGCAATCCCTGTGTCGCATGCAAGGTCGGCCAGCCCGATCGAGCCATCGAGATCGAACAGCCAGGCGACCTGCTGCGCCAGCGCGCTCGGCGCGCCGAGCGCCACAATGGTGTCACTGAGCTGCGTGGTGCGCGAGCGCGTCTCGCCCGAGATCAGCGCATCGCGCGCCGCGATCAGGCGGCCGATCCCCGGCTCGAGCGAGGCGATCATCCGCGAGGCGGCAATCTGGCCCGCGCCGGTGCGCAGCGCATCGGACATGAGGTTGCCCTGCGCCGCGCTCAGCCGATCGAACAGCGCCAGCCGCGCTTGTTCGGGCATCGCCTGCTGGTCGAGCGCATCCCAGATCGCCGGGATATCGAACAACCGCTCGGTCACCACGAACGCCGAGGCGACTTCGGCAAGGCTCACGCCTTCCTCCTCGGCCAGTTCGAAGGCATGGAACAGGCCGAGCCGGTTGACGATGCGATTGGCGAGATCGGTCGCGATGAGCTCGCGGCGCAGGCGGTGTTGCTGGATGTGGGGCTTATGGCTCTCGCGCATCGCGCAAGGGAACATCGCGAGGAGGTCTTCCTCGAGCAGCGGATCATCGGGCAGCGCGCTCGCCTCGATCGCGCCTTGAAGCACCAGCTTGGCCGAGGACAGCAGCACCGCGAGCTCGGGCCGGGTGAGGCCTGCGCCTTCGCCCGCGCGGCGCAGCAGCGCCTCGCTGGGTGCGAGACCCTCGGTCGCGCGGTCGAGTTCGCCGGTTTCCTCGAGCCGCTCGATCAGGCGCACGAAACTGGGCGTGCTCGCCGGGCCCGCTGTCTCGGCGATCGACAGCGCGAGCGCCTGCAGGCGATTGTCCTCGAGCACCATCTCGGCCACCTCGCCGGTCATCTCCTCGAGCAGGGCGTTGCGTTCTGCCTCGCCCAGCTCGCCCGCGCGCCGCGCCGCAGCGAGCGCGATCTTGATGTTGACCTCGTTGTCCGAGCAATCGACCCCGGCGGAATTGTCGATGAAATCGGTGTTGATCCGGCCGCCCTGGCCGCCCGCGCCATGCAGCGCAAAGGCGATCCGCCCCGCTTGCGTGACGCCGAGATTGGCGCCCTCGCCGATCACTTGCGCGCGCACCTGCGAGGCATCCACCCGCAAGCTGTCATTGGCCGGATCGCCGACATCGCCGTGGCTTTCGTGCGCCGCCTTGATGTACGTCCCGATGCCGCCGAACCAGAGCAGATCGACCTCGGCCTTGAGGATCGCGGAGATCAGCGCGTCGGGCTCGAGCTCGCACGATCCGAGCCCCAGCATCGCGCGCGCTTCCTCGGAGATGGTGATACGTTTGAGGCTGCGCGCATAGACGCCGCCGCCCTTCGAGAGCAGCGTGGCGTCATAGTCCTCCCAGCTCGAGCGCGGCAATTCGAACATCCGCTGGCGCTCGGCCCAGCTTGCCGCGGGGTCGGGGTCGGGATCGAGGAAGATGTGGCGATGGTCGAACGCGGCAACGAGCTTGATCGCTTGGCTGAGCAGCATGCCGTTGCCGAACACGTCGCCCGACATGTCGCCGCAGCCCGCGACGCGCACGCTCTCGCGCTGAACGTCGATGCCCATCTCGCGGAAATGGCGCTGGACGCTGACCCAGGCGCCCTTCGCGGTGATCCCCATCGCCTTGTGGTCATAGCCGTTCGAGCCGCCGCTCGCGAAGGCATCATCGAGCCAGAAACCGTGCTCGATCGCGATGCGGTTGGCGATGTCGGAGAAGCGCGCGGTGCCCTTGTCGGCGGCGACGACGAAATAGGGATCCTCGCCATCGAGAATGCGCACGCCATGGGGATGGACGACGCGGTTCTCGACGATGTTGTCGGTGATCGAGAGGAGGGTCGCGATGAAGATCTCGTAGCTCGCCTGGCCTTCGGCGGCCCAGCCATCGCGGTTGGTGGCGGGATCGGGCAATTGCTTGGGGTAGAACCCGCCCTTCGCCCCGCTCGGCACGATCACCGCGTTCTTGACCCGCTGGGCCTTCATCAGGCCGAGGATCTCGGTGCGGAAATCGTCGCGCCGGTCGGACCATCTAAGGCCCCCGCGCGCGACCGGGCCGGAGCGCAGGTGGATCCCCTCGACCCGGCGCGAATAGACGAAAATCTCGCGCCACGGCACCGGGCTCGGCAAGCCGGGCATTTTCGCGGAATCGATCTTGAAAGCGAGCGCGAGCTTGCCCGCCGCAGCAAACGCGTTGGTGCGCAGGCACGCATCGATCACCGTGCGATATTGCCGCAGCAGCCGATCGTCGTTGATCGCGGAGACCTGCGCGAGGCCCTCGTTATAGAGCAGCTCAGCGCGGATCGCCTCCGCGTCGCGGTCGCCCTCGAAAGCGGGATCGTGGCGCGCCTTGAACAGCGCGATCATCGCGGCGGTCACTTGCGGCGCGCGCGCGAGGGCATCGACGACCGTGTAGATCGTGTAGGCTAGCCCCGTCTGGCGCAGATAGCGATAGATCGCGCGCAGCCACTCGGTCTCGCGCGCGGTGAGGCGGGTGTCGATCACCAGCCGATTGAACGCATCGTCTTCGGCATGCGCGTTGATGACCTCGGCGATCGCGGTCTCGATTGCGCCTGCCCGCTCCAGCAGATCATCGATGTCGGCGAGCGCGGGGAGTTCGAGGTGGAAATCGTGGACCGTCCCGAGCGCGCCCTCGGCCAGGCGCGTGGTCTGCTCGCCGATCACGCGAAAGCCGAAATTCTCGAGCCCGGGCACGGTATCGGACAGCGCCATCTCGCCCGCATTGTAATAGATCTTGAGCCGCAGCGCGCGCGGATCATCCCCCTGCATGCGATAGAGCCGCGCATCGCAGGCGGGGTCGCTGCGGCCATGCTCGGCCGCCAGCGCGCGCAGCCGGGTGATGTCGGTCGCCGCTTCGTCAGGGCCATACAGGCTGCGATAGGCTTGCGGGAAGGCATCGGCATAACGCTGCGCGATCGCGGCCGCGCGGCTGCCTTCGTCCTTTTGCGCAAGCGCGCGTTCGACCGCTTCGCTCCAGCCGCGCAGGAGATCCTCGAGCCGCTGTTCGAACAGGCTGGCGTCCGGAATTGCCGGCGAGGCGCGCGTGTCGATCAGGAACTGGAGCAGGGCGGAACTGCCCTCGACCTCGACGCTCCAATCGAGCAGCGCGCTGCCTTCGATCTCGAGGAGCAGATCGCGCACCGCAACCCTGACACCGGTCGAAAGCATGTCGCGCGCCAGCCACACGAACGCATAGACATGGCGCTGCAGCGGCGAACCGACCAGCACCAGCCGCGTGCGCGGGCGATCAACGAGGCTCATCAGCGTGGTCGTGAGGACACACACATCCTCTTCGCTGAAGGCGACGAGCAGATCGTGCGGGAGCGTGGTGAAGGCGTGGATCAGGGCCTTGCCGGCATGGCCGCGCGCGCTGAACCCGAATTGGCGCGCGAGTTTTTCGACCCGCGCGCGCAGGATCGGAACGTCCGCAGGCGCGGTCGCGAGGGCAGCGCTGGTCCACAGCCCGGCATGGATGCTGAGCTCGGTGATCGCGCCGCCTTCGTGATGCGGCACAATGAACAGATCGAGCGCGGCGCGGCGATGGACGTTGGAGAGGTGGTTGGCTTTGATGATCAGCAGCGATCTTGGCGCGCCATCGGGCCCGGCCTGCTCGAACCACTCGAACGCCCGATCGAACGAGGCCGGGGCGAGCACTTCGCTGAGGCTGTTGCGGCAGACGCCGAGCGGGTTCCTGACCTCGCCGGTGCGGGTGCGGGTGACATGGCCAAGCTCGGTCAACATGCCGGCGTTGAGCCACTCGAGCAGCGCGGCGTTCTCGAGCGCGGCCGGCTCGCCGCGCTGGGCGAGGTTCTTCGCATCGCTTGCCATCGCTGCCTGCAATTGCGGCCAGTCGGCCACCGCTGCGCGCACGTCGCCCAGCGTCACTTCCAGTTGCGCGATCAGTTCGCGGCGCTGGCGCGCATCGGCGCGCGGGGTTTCGACATAGATCATCGATTCGGCCGCGAACCCTTCGCCGCCCTCGCCCGGCGGCGCGATCGCCTCGAGCGCGCCTGCGCCGTCGCGGCGGACCGCGACCACCGGGTGGATCAGCCGGTCAATGCTCAGGCCAGCGGCAGCGATGCTCGCACAGACCGAATCGACCAGGAACGGCATGTCCTCGTTGATGATCGCTAGGCTCAGCCTGCGCCTTCCGGTGGTCGAGGATTCGAGCCTGAGCGCGCTCGATCCGGCCGTGCGCTGCGCGGCGGTTTGCGCGAGAAAGTCGGCCGCCTCGGCCAGCGTCGCTGCATCGAAGGCTGGCTCGCCGGGGAGCAGCGCATGAACGAGATGCGGCCGCAGCGCCTCGCTCATGGGATTCGGATCGGAAACATGCGGAGCTGTGGTCGACACGCGGAGCTCTCCCGGGCGCTGCAGAAACGTTGCAACAATATGTCCAGTGTGTGAACTTATCCATCCCTGCGTACAGCCAAGCGCAAGCCGAGTGCAAGTCCTATCGCCCCCGGGTGACTACGGTCCCCGCGCGTCTCGGTCGGTTAAGCGGCAAGCCGTTCGCCGATCGCCTCGAAGGTGAGTTCGAGCGAGCGGATCCGCGCTTCGGGATCGTAGGTCGAGCCGCACAGGAGGATCTCATCGGCGCCGGTGCGCTTGATGAACGCGGCAAGCTGCTCGCGCACGCTGGCCACGGTTCCGACTGCGCTCGCCTGCCCGACATGCGCGAGCATCGCGCGCGCGGGCGCCGGCAGGCTCGCCTCGTAATCGCGGATCGGCGGCTGCAACCGCCCGGGATTGCCCGTGCGCAGGGCCACGAACGCCTGTTGCTGGCTCGAGGCGATCAGCGCGGCCTCCGCCTCGCTGTGCGCCGCAAAGACGTTCATCGCCACCATCACATGCGGCTGGGCGAGTGCAGCGCTCGGCTCGAACCGGCGGCGATAGAGCTCGAGCGCCGCATCGAGATGATCGGGCGCGAAGTGCGCGGCAAAGGCATAGGGCAGGCCAAGCCGTGCGGCGAGCTGTGCACCGAACAGGCTCGAGCCCAGCATCCACAGCTGCACATCGGCGCCAAGGCCCGGCGTCGCGGTGATCGGCAGCTCGACATCGCCGGTCAGCAGCGCGCGCAGCTCGAGCACGTCCTGCGGGAAATATTCCGAGGCCGCCGCAAGGTTCTTGCGCAAGGCCCGCTGGAGCTCGGGGCCTGCGCCCGGCGCGCGGCCGAGCCCGAGGTCGATCCGCCCCGGGAACAGCGCATCGAGCGTGCCGAATTGCTCGGCGATCTGGAACGGGGTGTGGTTGGGCAGCATGATCCCGCCGGCGCCGATCCGGATACGGCGCGTCGCATTGCCGATATGCGCGAGCACGACCGAGGTCGCTCCGCCCGCAATCCCGCTCATCGCGTGGTGTTCGGCGACCCAGAACCGCTTGGCGCCCAGCCGTTCGGCCGCCTGCGCCAGTGCGCTCGAAGCGGCGAAGGCATCGCCAAGGCTCGCGCCCTCGCGCACGGGGACCAGATCGAGCACCGAAAAGGATGTCATGGCTCAGCCCTCCTCGTTGGCTGCCGGCTGCTCGGGCGCCAGCTGCGCCAGATACTCGCGCGCGGTCTGGGCCGCGAGGCTATCGGGTTGGGTGTCGATCACCGATTGCCAGCTTGCCCGCGCGGCATCCTCGCGCCCGCCCAGCACCGCGATCACGCCCGCCTCGAGCCCGATCGCGATGTCGAGCGGGGCCAGCCCCGCGGCGGTCTCGATCGCGGTTTGCGCTTCGGCCAGCCGATCGAGCCGGCGCAGCAGCGTTGCCTTGAGCAGCCAGCCTTCGCTCGCCTGCGGGGTGAGCCTGATCGCGGCATCGAGCGCTGCGAGCGCCTCCTCGGGCCGCTGGAGCGCGACCAGCGCGCGCGCTTCATCGATCGCGGCAATCGCTTCGAGGTCGGCCGATGCGGCCGCGGCGGCTTCGCTGCGGGCGCCGCTCAGCAGGCCGAGCGCGCGCGCCGGCTCGCCGCCGGCCAGCGCGGCATTGCCGGCCATCGCTGAAAAGCGGGCGCGCGCGCGCGCCTCGTCCGGCGGGGTTCCCGCGCGCGCGGCGATGAAGGCGCTCGTCGCATCGCTCCACAGGCCAAGCTGCGTTGCCGCAAGCCCGAGGCAATGCTGCGCCATCACCCGGTCCGGACCGCTCGCCTCGGTTGCCCTGATCTGCGCCTGCGCATGCGCGCGGGCCGGGTCGGTTTCGATCAGCTCAAGACAATCGGCGAGCCAGGCAGAGGTGGGGCTGACGAGCTCGGAAGCGGGCGCGTCGCGGCGCGGCGGGCGATTGCGCAGCTCCCCGGCAAGGTCGAGCGGATCGGGCGCATTGGGATTGGCGCCAACCTGCATGAGGGCGAGGGGAAGCAAGGTTTGGAGCAGCATCATGGCGGAGAGTTTCGGTTCCAGTGGGTGCGCGCGATGCGTTTGAGCAACGCGATGTCTTGCGGGCGCGAGAGGCGGTGATCGCCGTCCTTAACCAGCGTCACCTGTACCTGGTCTGTCTTGAGCGCGGCGGCCAGCCTCAGGCTGATCTCGAACGGCACATCGCCATCGCGCTGGCCATGCAGCAGGTCGACCGGGCAGGCGATCGCGATCGATCCATCGAGGCATAGCTGGCGTTCGGCATCGGCGAAGAAGCCGGGGAAGGTGGGCGTGGGATCCAGACCATAGGGGTTGTCCTCGTAAACCGTCTCTCCGGCCGCCAGCGCCGCGCGCTGCGCCGTGCTGTAGCCCCAACGGGTGAAATCCGGGGCGGCGGCGATCCCGATCATGCCTTGAAGGCGCTCTCCTAGCCGCGCTGCGACGAGCAGCATCAACCAACCGCCCATTGATGAGCCGACCAGCACGATCGGCCCATCGACATGAGCCTCGATCAGCGCGCAGACCTCGTCGCACCAGCGCGACAGCGTGCCATCGGCAAACTCGCCCGAGCTTTCCCCGCACCCCGAATAATCGAGCAACAGACACCCTCGCCCGTCCTTCACCGCGTCCTCGAACAGCGCGCTCGCCTTGCTGCCGGCCATGTCGGACATGTAGCCGGGCAGGAAAACCAGCGTCGGACCTGCCCCAGCGGTCAGGCAAAAAGCGATCCGGCGACCATCGGGCATTGCATGAAAACGGGTCTTGGTCATTTGCGCCATTGTGCCTCCAAGGCCCGCGCCAACGCAAGTATTGTCACGGATGCGCAATGGATCCATTATAAGCGCTGCGCCATGATCAAAACCGACAGCATTCCCCAGCCCGCCCGTCCCGCAACCAGCCTTTCGCGTCGCGGCCTGTTCGGCCTAGCGGGCGCTTCGGCCGCGCTGGCGGCAAGCCCCGCGATTGCGCGCAGCTTCGGCACCGGCTTCACCCACAGCGTCGCCAGCGGCGAGCCGGGCGCTGACACCGTGCTGCTGTGGACGCGCTATGTCGCGGATGCGCAGACGCAACTTGAATGGCAGATTTCCGCCAGCGAGGATTTCGCCCGCCCCGTCGCCGAGGGCAGCGTCGCGGCAACCCCCGAGCGCGACTGGTGCGCAAAGGCGATCGCCACCGGGCTCGCGCCCGACAAATGGTATTTCTACCGCTTCGTCGCACCCGATGGCACCACCTCGCCGGTCGGCCGCACGCGCACGCTGCCGGTCGGCCCAACCTCGCAGTTCCGCTTGGCGGTGTTCTCCTGCTCGAATTACGGCTTCGGCTGGTTCAACGCCTATGCCCACGCGGTCGAGGCCAACGATTGCGACCTCGCGGTCCATCTCGGCGATTACATCTACGAATATGGCGGCGCCACTTATCCTTCGCCAGCCCAGAAGCATCCCGAGCGCGACGTAGCGCCCGCGACCGAGATCATCGCTCTCGCCGATTATCGCCTGCGCTACGCGACCTACCGCGCCGATCCCGATCTCCAGCGGCTCCACCAGGTGCTCCCGATGATCGCGGTGTGGGACGATCACGAAAGCGCCAATGACAGCTGGACGGGCGGTGCGGAAAATCATCAGCCCGAGACCGAAGGCGACTGGCAGGTTCGCAAGGAAGCAGCCAAGCGCGCCTATCGCGAGTGGTTGCCCGTCTCGGATCAGCCTTACGCGGCGTATGACATCGGCGATCTTGCCACCCTGTTCCGGCTCGACACGCGGCTCGAGGGGCGCGACGAGCAGTTCGATCTCGCCAAGGTGCTCGAAGGCAAAAGCAGCCCGGAGGCGATGGTGCAGGCGCTCGCCGCGTTTCGCGATGGCGAATGGTCCGATCCTGCGCGCCAGATCCTCGGCGCCGCGCAGGAGCGCTGGCTGATCGAGGCGATGGCCGGCTCGAGATCGCGCGGCGCGACCTGGCAGGTGCTGGTCCAGCAGGTGCTGATCGGCAAGGTCTCATCGCCCACAGCGATGCTCGATCTGCTCGGCGATGGGCTTCCGCCGTTCATCCAGCAGCGCCTGATGGCAGCCGCGATGGCGAGCCAGGCGGGCCTGCCGCTCAACATGGACGCATGGGACGGCTATCCCGCCGCGCGCGAGCGCTTGTTCAAGGGCGCGCTCGAAGCCGATGCCAACCTCGTCGTGCTGGCGGGCGATACGCACAACGCCTGGGCGTTCGATCTGGCGCAGGACAACGCCAAGGTGGGCGTCGAATTCGGTGTCTCCTCGGTCAGCTCGCCGGGCTTCGAGAGCTATCTCGCAATGGTCCCCCCGGCCGATCTGGCGCGGCTCACGGTCGAGGCCAACCCCGAGCTGATCTGGGCCGACACCGCGCAGCGCGGCTACATGACCGTCGAGCTGACGCCCGCCCGCGTGACCAACGAGTGGCGCTTCGTCGAAGGCATCAAGCAGCGCTCGACGCGGCTGGCAGGCACCAAGCGGATCGCGACGGAAAAGGGTTCGGGCACGCTGGCGGCTTAATCCGCCAGCCCCTCGCGCAGCGCCGCTTCGAAAGCTTCGGGCTGGTCGAACATGATGAAGTGATAGCTGTCCTCGATCACGGTCAGCGTCACACTTTCGAGCCCCGCATAGGCGGCCCTGTACAGCGGTTCCAATCGCGCGCGCGGGGCATAGGGGTTGGCGGCGAGGAGCACCGACACCGGCGCGGTGATCGCGCCGAGGAGAGGGCGCAGGTCGGTCGTCATCACGGTGTGGACAGCGCTGGCAAAGCTCGCCCGGTCGCTGGCGACGGACCAGCTTGCGACCAGTTCGTGAAAGTCCGGATTGCGCACCAGCGAGGTGACACCCATGCGCTGGCTTGCGGCAAAGCTTGCGTCATCCTGCGCGATGATTTGCGTGCGCACGGCCTCGGCCTGCGGGGCGGCGAGGTCGATGGTGGCGGCGGGGTTGAAAATCAGCGGATAGAACGGCAGCGAATCGACCACCACCACCCGCGCAATCCGCTCGGGATGTTCGGCGGCGAGTTTGAGGCCGAGGAACCCGCCCATCGAATGGCCTGCATAGGCGGCGCGGGTGACCTTCTCGCAATCGAGATGGCGGATCATCTCGGCGCCTGCGTCGTCGATCAGATTTGCGGGATCATCCACCGGCGCACGCCCGGCAAAACCGGCGACGTGGACGAGGTGCAAGCGGTAATCCCTGGCGAGGCTGTCGCGCACGCCATCCCACACCGCCGGCGGTGAAGCGAGGCCGGGGACCAGCACCAAATCAGGGCCGCTGCCGATCACTTCAAATCCGGGGCAGGTCGCATCATCGGCGAGCGCGGCGGTCGGCAGGATCAGCGCGGCAAGCGCGGTGAACAGCGGGCGGGCAAAATCGGGGGCAAGCATCAATTCGGGTCTCCGTCGTTCATGAAAATCTCCTCGATGGCGAGGTCGAACAGTTCGGCAATCCTGAACGCGAGCGGCAGCGAGGGATCGTAGCGGCCCGTTTCGATCGCGTTGACGCTCTGGCGCGAGACGCCGAGCCGGTCGGCAAGGTCCTGCTGGCTCCAGCTGCGCTCCGCCCGCAAGACCTTGAGGCGGTTGTTCATTCGTCTGCCGCAGGCCGATTGGCGAGCGCGTTCCACGCCCCGCCGAGGCCCAGCCCGACGAACCAGAAAAACGCCGCGCCGAACCCGCCATTGCCCGGTGGCACAAGCTCGTAATTCTGGAGGAACTGCCAAACAGTCGTGATCGACAGGCAGAACGCGGTGGCGATCAGCGTCTGGCGCACGAACATCATCCGGACATATTCATCGCTTTCTTCGGTCAGCAGACGAGCAATCGTCCAGAACACGCCGAGGATCGGCAGTGCCGGGAGCACCGCCAAACCCCACGCCAGCGCGCCAGTCGGTGGGGCAGTGCGAAACACGGTGCCAACCGCGAAGATCAGCGCAACATAGACCACCATGAATCCCGCAAGCCGCCGCAGATAGCGCTGCATGGCAGGAGAACGATAGCGCACCATGGAAAGCTCCTTTTTCATAATGACAAGGGAGCTTTACAACCGCGAGTCGGCTTTTGTCAAGCACGCTTTCCATATGCCCCTGCTGCGGAAATCTGCCTCGCGTGTGTACTTGCTCAACTAGCGCGTGACAGGGCCATCTTGCGCGGCTAAGTCCGCTGCCATGCTCAAGCTCTGCGCCGCGACTGCCACAACCACCACATCCTCGGGTCTCCGGGGGCGGTCGCTGCTGGTCTGAGCCGGCGCATCCGCCACCCGGTTTCGGGTGGCGCGGTGTCTTCCCGAAATCGTCCGAACCCGAAAACACCGCTCTTCCGGTGCGCGCCCGCTTGTGGCAGGGCGCGGCCTCAGGATACGGAATTGGAATGATGACCGAATTGCTCAAGATCAGCCTGCCTGACGGTTCCGTACGCGAACTCGAGCCCGGCGCTACCCCGGCCGATGTCGCCGCCGCAATCGGGCCGGGGCTTGCCAAGGCCGCGCTGGCTGCTCGAGTTGATGGCGAAGTGCGCGATCTCAACCGGCCGTTCGAGGGCGATGCCCAGCTCGCCCTCATCACCGCCAGGGACGAGGCAGATGCACTCGAACTGGTGCGCCACGATTATGCCCATGTCCTCGCCGAGGCGGTGCAGTCGCTGTGGCCGGGCACGCAGATCACCTTCGGCCCCTCGACCGACGATGGCTTCTATTACGACGTGATGGCCCCCGCTTCGCGCGAGCCGTTCGGGCTCGAGGATCTGCCCGCGATCGAGGAAAAGATGCGCGAGATCATCCGCGCCGACAAGCCGCTGGTGCGCGAGGTGTGGACCCGCGAACAGCTGATTGCGAAGTGGGAGGCCGAGGGCGAGCGCTTCAAGGCTGAGTGGGCCAGGGAGCTGCCCGAGGGCGAGGAGTTGACGGTCTACTGGTCGGGTGAGCCGGGGTCGCAAGGCGCCTGGCTCGACATGTGCCGCGGGCCGCATCTGGCTTCGACCGGCAAGCTCGATCCCGATGCCTTCAAGCTGATGCGCACCGCCGGCGCCTATTGGCGCGGCGACCAGAACAACGCGCAATTGACGCGCATTTATGGCACCGGCTGGCTCAACAAGAAGCAGCTGAACGCCCATCTCACCCGGCTGGAGGAAGCGGCCAGGCGCGACCACCGGCGGCTGGGGCGCGAGCTGGACCTGTTTCATTTTCAGGACAATGCCCCCGGCGCGGTGTTCTGGCATCCGGCGGGCTGGACGCTGTTTCAGGGGCTGATCGCCTATATGCGGCGGCGGCAGGACCGGGCGGGCTATGTCGAGGTCAACACCCCGGACGTGATGGACCGCAGCCTGTGGGAAACGTCTGGCCATTGGTATAATTATCACGACCATATGTTCACCACGACGACCGAGGATGAGCGGGTCTTTGCCCTGAAACCCATGAACTGCCCAGGCGGGGTGTCGCTGTTTGCCCACGGCCTGAAAAGCTATCGCGATCTGCCGGTGCGGATGGCGGAATTTGGCAAGGTCCACCGCTATGAGCCGTCGGGTGCGCTGCACGGGCTGATGCGGGTGAGGCACTTTACCCAGGATGATGCCCATATTTTCTGTATGGCCAGCCAGTTGGAGGCGGAATGCCGCGACGTCATCGCGCTGGTGCTCGATATCTACGGCGAATTTGGCTTTGATGAGGTCAGCATCAAATTGTCCACCCGCCCCGAAAACCGGATGGGGTCCGATGGTGATTGGGATATGCTGGAGAGCACATTGTCTGCGGTGCTGGACGATATGGGGCTAAGTTATGGCGTCAACCCCGGCGAGGGAGCCTTTTACGGGCCAAAGCTGGAATTTGTGCTGCGCGATGCGATCGGCCGCGACTGGCAATGCGGCACTTTACAGGTGGACATGAACCTGCCAGAGGCGTTTGACATTGGTTATATTGGCGAGGATGGCGCGCGCCACCGCCCGATCATGCTGCACCGCGCGCTGTTTGGCTCGCTGGAGCGCTTTACCGGCATTTTGATCGAACATTATGCCGGGCGCTTTCCTACCTGGCTGGCACCGGTGCAGGCGGTGGTGGCGACGATCACCTCTGATGCCGATGATTATGCGCGCGCGGTGGCGGCGGCGCTCAAGGCGGCGGGCATTCGCGCCGCGCTGGATGTCCGCAATGAAAAGATCAACTACAAGGTGCGCGAACACAGCCTCGCGAAGGTTCCGCACATGCTGGTGGTCGGCAAGCGCGAGGCCGAGGAGGGCACCGTCGCGGTCCGCACGCTGGGCGAGAAGGACCAACGGGTTCTTCCGCTCGAGGAGGCGATCGCCATGCTGTCCGAGGCGGCAACGCCGCCCGATCTGCGCGGCAACTGACCCGTTCCTGGGGATCGTTTCGCGGTCGGCTCCACCCCTGGAGAGGGGGGAGTCGACCGCCGCATGCGGCTCAGGTGTGGTCGACTGATCTATTCGTCTGCGACCGAATTGCCGACATTCTCAACCGTTTCGCCCACTTGTTCGGCTGCACTGCCGACTTGCGCCGCGGCATCGCCGATGGCATTGTCCTTGGCGGTTTCAGCGGCCGTGCCTTGTGCGACAAAGTAGGCGATCGCTCCCAGGGCCGCGAGGACGAGAATGCCGATCAACCACATGCCTGAGCCGCCGCTGCGCCTGTCGTCGCTGACGATGGTGGTGGTGGAATGGCTGTTGCCGGCATCGTCGCGCGTTATGGTGGTGCGTTCATCGGTCATTATTCATCTCCTCCGCTAGAAACATGAACATTTGATGGAAGCGCCGGTTCCCGGACAAAGCGCCTGCGGATCGAATTGCGCACGTAACGCGGCGTGATGAAACGCAGCGATCATGCTTGGGGTGGGGCAGTAGATGGAGATTCTAGCAGAGTTCACGGCAGGGTTCACGGCAGCACAGCTCGCGGTCGCACTGGCGGCGGCGCTGGGCGCTTCCTTCGTGCGCGGCCTCACCGGGTTCGGCATGGCGATCCTGCTGGTCCCGATCCTCGCGCTCGCGCTCGCGCCAATCGAGGCGGTGCTGGTGGGCAACGGGCTATCGGTGCTGATCGGCCTGATCGAAATTCGCCGGCTGGTGCGCGGCGCGGAGCGGTCGGCCTTCGTCATCAGCGCGATCTGCGTCCTGGCGACCCCGCTGGGCCTGCTCGCGCTCGCCGCGACCGGCGCGGACATTGCCCGGTTGGTGATCGCGCTGATCGCCTTCAGCGCTTTCATCGCGGTGCTGTTGCCGCGCCGCCTTGAGGCGCCCGGTCCGCTGACGACCGGCGGCGTGGGGATCGTCAGCGGGCTGATGACGGGCTATGCCGGGATGCCTGGGCCGCCCGTGGTGCCCTATTATGTCGGGCGCAATTTGGCGCGCGAGACGGCGAAGGCCTCGATGATGCTGATCTTCACCATCGCTGCTGGTGCGGGGCTTGCCTCGGGCACGGTGATGGGGGTGATGGAATGGCGGCTCGTCACGCTTTCGCTGCTGCTGTTTCCCGCGGTGATGCTGGGCAATTGGCTGGGCGCGCGCTCGAGCGGGATGGTCAGCGATCCGCTGTGGCGGGCCTGTGTCGGAGTGGTGCTGGGAGGCGCGGCCGCCGCAGCTGTGTGGCGGCTGATGTGATCAGAGCGCGAGCGGCGCGGGGAGCCCTGCCAGGATCAGCGCCGCAGCGCAGCCGAGCACGATCACGCTGCCGGCGAGTTCCGCCTGCTGCTTGCGAGCGATCATGGCTGCGCGGGCAAGGGCTTTGGCTTTGAGCATGCCCGCAGATTTGTCGCAAAAATCCTAACAGGTCGTTAAACCAGCGCGGGCATCTGCTGGCTTGCACAGTGGAACCCGCCGCCGCCCGCGAGCACTGCATCGGCGGCAAGGCCGATGGTCGCGCGATCGGGAAAGAGCGCGGCGATCGCTTTCACACCCGCCGCATCATGCGGCGAGCCGAAGGTCGGGACCACCACCAGATGCGTGGTGATGGCGAAATTGACATAGCTGGCCGGTTCGACCGCACCGCCGCGCAGCACGAGGCCGGGGGACGGGATGCGAACGATCTCGAGCCCGGCGGCGTCGAGCCGGCGCGCGGCATCCTCGTAGATCGCGGCATTGGGATCATCGGCCCCGGAGGCGTGTGGGAGAACAACGCGCCCCTCGCTGACGAACCGCGCAAGATTGTCGACATGTCCGTCGGTGTGATCGTTCACAAGGCCCTCGCCAAGCCACACCATGCGCGTGAACCCGAGCTCGGTCTCCAACGCTCGCTCTATCGCCGCTCGGTCGAGGCCCGGATTGCGGTTGGGATTGAGCAGGCATTGCTCGGTGGTGATCGCGGTGCCGGTGCCATCGCCGTCGATCGCCCCGCCTTCGAGGATCATCGCGCTTCCGCGGCTCACCAGCCCCGCATCGCGTGCAAGCTCCTCCCCGATCGTCTCGTCGCCCGGCATCTGGTATTTGCCGCCCCACCCGTTGAACGCGAAAATCCGCGCCGCGCGCGCAGGCCCTTCGCGAACCACCAGCGGGCCGGTATCGCGCAGCCAGATATCGCCGAAGACGCGCCGCTCGAGCTGGACGCGCTCACTCACCAGCTCGCGTGCGCGGGCTTCGTTCGCCGCATCGCGCACCAGCAGGCGAACTTCCTGCCCGCTCTGCGCGACCGCATTGGCAAAGGCCGCGATCTGCTCTTGCGCGGGTTCGAGCCAGCCCGGCCATTCCTCGGCGAGGTGCGGAAAGCCGATCCACAGCCAGTCCTGCGGGGCCCATTCCGGCGGCATCAGTGCTGTCATAAACCGGCCTTCGATCAATCGGCTGAGGGGGAGCGGGGCGCATCTGGCAGGTCTTGCCTCTTGCGACAAGGCTGCTGCACCGCCAAGGCTGGCCGCTGCGATGGTCGATCAAGCCGCCTGGACGAATGCCCTGACGCGCGCGCGCCGCCATGCGCCGTTTCTTGCGCGCGCACTCGATCGCCAGGGCGCGCTGGCCGAGCTGTTGGCGGCGGGGCAGGGCGAGGAAGCGCTCGCCTTCGCGCGGCAGCAAGGCGCGAGCCCAAGAGAAGCGGGCGATATCGACAAGGCGCTCCGGCAAGAACGGCTGGCGCTGGCAACCGCGATCGCGATCGGCGATCTCGCCGGTGCCTTTCCCCTCGCGCGCGTCGTTGCAGAGCTCACCGACTTTGCGGACCGCGCGCTCGACGAGGCGATGCGCACCGCCATCGCCGAGCGCACCGGCGAAGATCGCGCGGCAGGGTTCATCGCCTTGGCGCTGGGCAAACAGGGCGCGGGCGAACTCAACTATTCCTCCGACATCGATCCGATCCTGCTCTACGACCCAGAGCTTCTGGCGTGTCGGCCGGGCGATGATCCGGGCGAGGCGGCCCAGCGCTACACCCGGCGGATCGTCAAGCTGCTGTCGGAGAACACTGCCGATGGCTACGTGCTGCGGGTCGATCTCAGGCTTCGCCCCGCCAGCGAGATCAGTCCGCTCGCCGTCTCGCGGCACGCGGCGCTCGCGCATTATCAGAGCCTTGCCGTCGCCTGGGAGCGCGCTGCCTTTACCAGGGCACGAGCGGCGGCGGGCGACATCGCGGGCGGGGAGGCGTTCCTCGCCGCGATCCGCCCGTTCGTCTGGCGCCGGACGCTCGATTTCGGCGCGATCGACGAGATCCGCCAGCTCACCTGCCGCATTCGCGATTCGCAAAGCGGCCCGGCTGCACCCGCTCCCGGTTTCGACGTCAAGCGCGGGCGTGGCGGCATCCGCGAGATTGAGTTTTATGCCCAGACGCATCAGCTGATCCACGGCGGGCGCGATCGCTCGCTGCGCGTGCGCGGGACGCGCGCGGCGCTTGATGCGCTGGCGAAAGCGGGGAGGATCCCGCCCGAACACGCCGCCACGCTCGGCGAGAATTACGAGCGCCTGCGCACGGTCGAACACCGGCTGCAGATGATGAACGACCGCCAGACCCATGCGCTTCCAGGTGGCGAGGCGCTCGACCACGTGGCGCAGCTTGATGGGCTTGCAGATGGCAAGGCACTGCTCGTCGACCTGCAGCAGGTGACCCACAGCACCGCGCAGATCTATGAGCAGCTGATTGGCGAGCCTGCCGTCAATCCGGCCTCCCCCATGCCAGCGGCCCCGATCAGCACCGAGGAACCTTTCGCCGCCTTTCTTGCGAAGCTGGGCTTCGAGGAACCCCTGCGGCTGTGCACCCGCATCGCCGGGTGGCGCGACGGACGCTTTCAGGCGCTGCGCAGCAACGCGGCGATCGCGGCGTTCGATGCGCTGACGCCCGCGCTCCTCACCGCGATAGCCAGAAGCGATGATCCCGCGCGTGCGCTCGCCCGCTGGGAAACCATTCTCGACCGCAGCGCGTCCGCGATCACGCTGTTCCGCCTGCTCCAGGTGCGCCCCGATCTGCTCGATCGGCTGGTCGCCACGCTCACCCTGGCGCCCATGCTTTCGGACGAGCTCGCGCGGCAGCCCGGGCTGATGGACATCATGCTCGATGCCGACGCGTTCGCGCTTCCCGGCACGCCCGACGATATTGCCCGGCAAATCGCGCGCTGCGCTGTGCGCGACGATTACGAGGCCCTGCTCGATGCGATCAGGCGGGTAACGGGCGAATTGCGGTTTGCGCTGGGCGTGCAACTGATCGAAGGGCTGGCCGACCCGCTTGCGATCGGTGCGGCGCTCTCGCGGGTTGCCGAAGGTGCGTTGCGCGCAGCGATGCGCGGCGCCAAAGCCGAATTTGCCAAGACTCATGGCCGGATCGAGGGGAGCGAACTGGTGGTGCTAGGGCTTGGCCGATTGGGCGGCGGCGCGCTCACCCATGCCTCGGATCTCGATATCGTTTTCCTGTTCAGCGGCGACCACACCCAGCAGTCGGATGGCCCACGCCCGCTTGGCGCGACCCGTTACTTCAACCGTCTGGCAAGCCGCGTGAGCGCAGCGCTCAGCGTGCCGACGGCACAAGGCACGCTCTACGAGGTCGATACGCGCCTGCGGCCACAAGGCGCGCAAGGTCCGCTCGCGGTGAGCCTCGAGGCGTTCGAGAAATATCAGCGCGAAGCGGCCTGGACATGGGAGCACATGGCGCTCGCCCGCGCGCGCGTCCTCGAAGGCTCGGGCGCTGTGCGCGGGGAGCTCGAGGCGATCTTTCGCAAGGTCCTCCAGCGCGTGCGCGATGCGCGCACCGTGCGCGACGAGGTGACCGCTATGCGGGCGCAAATGGCGCACCATAAGGCGCCGGCGGGACGGCTCGATGTGAAGCGGTTGCGCGGCGGGTTGGTTGATTGCGAGTTTCTGGTCCATTTCCTGCAGCTGCGCGGCACTGCGCGCGATGGCTCTGCGCTGAGCACGTCGTTCCCCGAGGCCTATGCGCCCGATCTTGCCCGCGCGATCCCGGCGCTGAGCGAGGCGGGGCTGCTGCCGCGGCCTTTCCTCGATGATTATGACCTGATGAGCCGGATGCTGGTTGCCGGGCGGCTGCTCAATCCGGGCGAGGGCGAGCCCCCCGCCTGCGCCGCCACGGCGTTCGCCCGCGCCTGTGGCCAGCCCGATTACGAAGGCCTCTTGCAAGCCTTTGCCAAAGCACGGCAAAGGGTGCGCGAAGTCTGGACCACTATTCTCGGCAGCCCGATCGCCGAGCAAGCCAAGGAGCACCAAGGATGAGCGATTTTCCTCAGGTAGGCGATGCAATGCCCGATATCGCAATGGAAACGCCGGATGGCGGCGCAGTGAAGCCCGGCGACTTCAAGGGCAGGAAGCTGGTGATCTTTTTTTACCCCAAGGACAACACTCCGGGCTGCACCACCGAGGCGAAGGATTTCTCCGCGCTCAAGAGCGAATTCGATGCGGCCGGGATTGCGCTCCTCGGGGTGAGCAAGGATTCGGCCAAGAAGCACCAGAACTTCATCGCCAAGCACGATCTGACCACCCCCCTCGCGACCGATGCCGAGGAAGGCGGGCTGTCCGATGCGCTCGGCATCTGGACCGAAAAGCAGATGTACGGGAAGACCTATATGGGCATGGTGCGCGCGACCTATCTGGTGGATGCAGACGGAAAGATCGCGGGGATCTGGCCCAAGGTGAAGGTCAAGGGCCATGCGCAAGAAGTGCTGGCCGCCGCCACGGCGCTGTGAGGCGCGGACCGCCCGAGGGGCGCTGAGCTGATGCAGACCCTCGCTCACGCGATTCGCTTAGCGCTGATGACCAGCGATCCGCGCGCGAAATGTTTCGCGGCGCGCGATGTGGCGCGCAGGTGGCGCCGGGGCAAGCTCGCGTTCGTCTTCGATCAGGCCATGCCCGATCACCCTGCGCGCCCCGAGCGGCCCGAGCTCCTCGCGCCCGCGATGATGCCCAAGCGCGGGCGCGGCGGATCGGAGCGCGCGCGGATCGCCCTGTGGCACAGCCTTGCGCATATCGAGTTTGTCGCGATCGATCTCGCGCTTGATATGGCGGGGCGGTTCGGCAACGAGATGGGGGAGGAATTCGTGAGCGATTTCCTCGATGTCGCGGCCGACGAGGCGATGCATTTTGCACTGCTGGCGCGCAAGCTTGAGCGGCTCGGCAGCCATTATGGCGCGCTGCCCGCGCATGGCGGGCTGTGGCAGGCCGCCCATGAAACGCGCCGCGATGTCGCCGCGCGCCTCGCGATCGTGCCGATGGTACTCGAGGCGCGCGGGCTTGACGTGACACCCGCAACGCTCGAGCGGGTCAGGGCCGCCGGCGACGAGCACGGCGCAAGGATCCTCGCACGCGTCCTTGACGACGAGATCCGCCACGTCCGCGTTGGCACCAAGCACTTTGTCGCGCACGCCGAAGCGAGCGGTGAATCGCCCGCAATTCTTTGGAAGTCGCTCGTTCGGAAACACTTTCGCGGCTCGGTTAAGCCGCCGTTTAACGACTCAGCGCGTCTTGCAGCCGGTTTGTCGCGAGAGTTCTACGAAGCCGTTGCACTTTGATCGCGCTTCCGGGAGACCCGAAAGACCTAAAGCGCAAACGGGTTCCCGCAAGAACATAAGTTAACTGGAACGCATTTGATCGCGCAACAATCAGTCAAGCCAAAGATGGCGCTGGGCAACCAACAGATTGGGTCATAACGCATGAATTTCAGGGGCTCCGTCAAGCAGTGGTCAGTGGCCGCCATCGTTTCGCTCGCAGGGACAACGCCTGCCCTGGCTGATACCAAGATCAATGATATGGTCGCGGTCATGGAAACCACTCGCGAATTCCCCAAGGAGATCGGCCGGACCGAGCGGGCCACCTCCGTTTCCGCCGCCGCTGCGAAAACCGGCACCGATGTCCGTTTCCGCGAGCTCTTCGCCAGCTGGACCGCGCTTGACGATGTGGTCGTTGATCCGGTCGGGAGCCTCAGCCAGACCAGCCCCGAGCAGCTCCTCCAACAGCCGGTCATCTCGGTCCCTTCGCGCCACCCCACCAATGGCGGCTATGTCTCGAGCAATTACGGCTACCGCGCGCATCCGGTTCTCGGTGGCCGCAGGCATCATAGCGGCATCGACATTGCCGCGCCAACGGGAACCCCGGTCTATGCCACGGCTGACGGCATGGTCGAGCGGGCGGAATATTCGGGTTCCTACGGCAATGTGATCTATCTTGATCATGGGTCGGATCTGCAGACGCGCTACGCGCATCTCTCCGGTCTGAACGTGCGCGACGGCCAGCGCGTCAAAAAGGGTGACCTCATCGGCTTTGTCGGCTCGACCGGGCGTTCGACCGGACCCCACCTGCATTATGAGGTTCGCGTGGACGGGGTTGCGGTCAATCCTAATCCCTATATGAAAGGGGCGGTTCCCGAGGTGCAGTTCGCTGATCTCGACATGAGCGAGGCGCGCAGCGCGGGGATCGAAGGGCGCGTGCGTCCCGGCGGCTAAAGCAGCCGCTGCGCGTCTGGCGGCGCGTTCAGGAGTTTGATTGCCCGCGACAGCGGGACGGACATAGGAGAGGATGTCCGAGCATGGGCGGTGGGGCAATCCCCACCGCCTTTTTTTGATTCGCCCGCCGCCCGTGGAGATTGCGATTTCGCTTGAGTGCGATCGGTTGCGCGCTAGGTTTTGCAGCTGAATAAGAGCGATAAAGCGCAGCTGTTCCTTGCCCCCGAAGCGGGCGCGCAGGCTGCGCTACGAGGGAGAGAACCATGAGCCTGCATCCGACCGCGCATGCCGCCAGGCGTCCCGATCATCCCGCGATCATCATGGCGGGCAGCGGCGAACAGGTGAGCTATCGCGAGATGGAGCACCGCGCCAACCGGTTCGCACACTTGCTGCGCGCGCGCCGGCTTGGCCCCCATGCAGATGGCGGGGATGCTTTCGCGATGCTGCTCGAGAACCGGCCCGAGGTCTACACCCTCAATTGGGGCTCGCAAAGGGTGGGGACGATGCTGGTGCCGATCTCGACCCGGCTGACCGGTCCCGAAATCGTCTATATCCTCAAGGACTGCGAGGCCCGGCTGCTGATCACCTCGACCAGGTTTGCCGACGCGATCGAGGCCGTGCGTGCGCAATGCCCCGGGCTGGAGATCCTCGTGCTCGATGAAGGCGGCGAGCGCGATTTTGCCGCCGAGCTGGCAAGGCACAGCGACGAGCCGGTCGAACACCCGCATGCCGGGCTCATCATGCTCTATTCCTCGGGCACGACCGGGCGGCCCAAGGGGGTCAAGCCCGCGCCGCCGGCCGATCCCGATCCGCAGGCGATCGTCCCGTTGGTGGGCCTGGCGACCATGGGCGCCGGCATGCCGTCCGATGGCTCGATGATCTACCTCTCGCCCGCGCCGCTCTATCACGCCGCACCGCTGGGTTGGACGCTGACCGCGCATCGCCTTGGTGCAACGGTGGTGGTGATGGAGAAGTTCGATCCCGAAGAGGCGCTGAAAGCGATCGAGCGCTACCGCGTGACGGACAGCCAGTGGGTGCCCACCCATTTCGTGCGCTTCCTCAAGCTCGATCCCGCGATCCGCGCGCGCTACGATCTCTCGAGCCACCGCCGCGCGCTTCACGCTGCGGCCCCATGCCCGGTGCCGATCAAGCAGGCGATGATTGAGTGGTGGGGCCCGATTGTGAACGAATATTACGCAGGTTCCGAAAGCATCGGAATGACCTTCGCGACAAGCGAAGCGTGGCTCGGGCACCCGGGGACGGTCGGCAAGGCGATTTACGGCTCGCTCCATGTCTGCGGCCCACAGGGCGAAGAACTGCCGCCGGGCGAGGACGGCCTGATCTATTTCGAGAACGCGCTGCTGCCGACCTATCACAACGATCCCGCCAAGACCGCCGAAGCGATGCATCCCAAAGGCTGGATGACGCTGGGCGATATCGGCCATGTCAACGAGGAGGGCTTCCTGTTCCTCACCGACCGCATGAGCCACATGATCATCTCAGGGGGGGTCAATATCTATCCTCAGGAGATAGAGAACCTGCTGGTCACGCACGAGAAGGTGATGGATGCCGCCGTCATCGGCGCGCCGGACGAGGATCTGGGCGAGCGGGTGGTGGCGGTGGTCCAACCGATCAGCATGGCCGATGCGGGGCCGCAGCTCGAGGAGGAGCTGCGCGCTTTCCTCGCCCCCAGCCTGGCCCGGATCAAGCTGCCCAGGCAGTTCGATTTTCGCCCCGAGCTGCCTCGCGAGGCCAATGGCAAGCTCTACAAACGCGAACTGCGCGACGAATACGCTGCCCGGGCGAGCGAGGGCGCGCCCGCGGAGTGAGCTCCCTCGAGTGGCGAGGGCGGGCCTTCAGCCCTCGCCCGCCACTTCGAGGACAATCTTGCCGATATGCGCGCCCGCCTCCATCCGGGCGTGCGCTGCGGCGGCCTCGGCAAGCGGGAACGTCTCGTCGATGACCGGTGCAAGCGTGCCTTCGGTGAAAAGCGGCCAGGCATTGGCGGCGATTTCGTCGGCGAGCGCAGCCTTGAACGCATCCGAGCGCGGACGCAGGGTCGATCCCGTCAGCGTCAGCCGGCGGATCATCACCATCGGCATGAACAGCTCGGCCTTGGCCCCCCCAAGCACCGCGATGGTGACATGGCGGCCATCTTCGGCAAGGCACTTGAGATTGCGCGCAACATAGTCGCCCGACACCATGTCGAGCACGATGTCGACGCCCTTGCCGTTGGTGAACGCGCTGACCGCTTCGACGAAATCGGCCTCGCGATAATTGATCGCCAGATCGGCGCCGAGGGCGCGCGCCGCTTCGCATTTCGCTTCATCGCCGCAGGTCGTGATGCAGGTGAGATCGAAGGCTTTGGCGAGCATGATCGCCATCGTGCCGATCCCGCTCGTTCCGCCATGGACGAGCAGAGTATCGCCGTCGCGCGCCATGCCGCGCTCGAACACGTTGTGCCACACGGTGAACAATGTTTCGGGCAGGGCAGCAGCCGCCTTGAGTGCCATCGCGTCGGGAACATCGAGGCAATGTTTCCACGGCGCCTTGCAATATTGCGCGTATCCCCCGCCGGGCGTCAGCGCGGCGACGCGGCGCCCGAGCATTTCGGCGGGAACATCGCTCCCCACAGCGACCACTTCGCCGGCAACCTCGAGCCCGAGGATCGGCGAGGCACCCGCCGGCGCGGGATAGTGTCCGGCGCGCTGGATACAGTCGGGCCGGTTCACTCCTGCATAGGCCACCTTGATCAGGACATCATCGGCTCCCGCCGCAGGTGTTGCCATCTCTTCAAGTGCGAGCACTTCGGGGCCGCCGGGAGAGCTCATTGCAATGGCCTCCATCCTTGGATCGATATCGCGCTTGCTCATTGGCCCCGAATATCCCCGCAGCGTTACTTGTAGTTAGCCATTAGGCGTGTGCGAATAGCCATCTCGTGGATTGACAGCAAGCGACCTGCGCGAGATGGTTGACACCGATGGATGATTATCCAAGCCCGAGTCTGGCCAGGGACGCTGCCGAGGCGCTTGCGAGCGAGGATCTCGACCCGTACTCGCGGGATGAACTGGCGACCCGCATAGGGCTGCTCGAAGCGGAAATCGCCAGGGTCAGAACTCATCTCGACAAAGCTGGCGCGACGCGATCCGCAGCCGATGCCCTGTTCGGCGCAACCAGGCGATGATCGCCTCGCACCCCATGCGACGAGCGGATTCGCAATCACGCTCCTGCGTCCTACATAGTGACCACCTCTCCCGCCTCGCCCTCTCTTGCCGGGCGATCTTCTGACCCTTCCAAGCAGGCCATTCTCATGCCCAGTTTTGCCCAGAATCTTGAACGGACCCTCCACAATGCGCTCGGCAACGCCTCCGAGCGCCGTCACGAATACGCAACGCTGGAGCACCTGCTGCTCGCGTTGATCGATGACGAGGATGCAGCCCAGGTGATGGCCGCGTGCGGGGTCGATCTGGCCGAGCTTGGGGATGTTGTGAAGCAATATCTCGATCACGAATACCAGTCCCTGAAGACCGAGGAGAACGCCGATCCGCAGCCCACCGCCGGCTTCCAGCGGGTGATCCAGCGCGCGATCCTGCATGTGCAATCCTCGGGCAAGGATACGGTGACAGGCGCCAACGTGCTGGTCGCGCTGTTTTCCGAGCGCGATTCGTATGCGGTCTATTTTCTCCAGCAGCAGGACATGAGCCGACTGGATGCGGTGAGCTATATCAGCCACGGCATCGGCAAGGGCGGCCGCCAGATCGAGAGCAAGACGCCGCAAGGCAGCGAAGAGGCCGCCGAGGAAGCGGGCGAAAAGACCAAAGAGGGCAACAAGAAGGAGACCGCGCTCGACCAATTCACGGTCAACCTCAACCTCAAGGCTGAAGCCGGCCGCATCGATCCGCTGATCGGTCGCGGGCCGGAGGTCGATCGTACGATCCAGATCCTGTGCCGCCGCTCGAAGAACAACCCGCTCTATGTCGGCGATCCCGGCGTCGGCAAGACCGCGATCGCGGAAGGGCTCGCGCGCAAGATCGTCGAGGGCGAGGTGCCCGAGGTGCTTGCCGAAGCGGTGATCTATTCGCTCGATATGGGCGCGCTGCTCGCGGGGACACGCTATCGCGGAGATTTCGAGGAGCGTCTGAAGCAGGTCGTCTCCGAGCTCGAAGGCATGCCCCATGCGGTCCTGTTCATCGACGAGATCCACACCGTGATCGGCGCGGGCGCAACCAGCGGCGGGGCGATGGACGCCTCGAACCTGTTGAAGCCGGCGCTGTCCTCGGGCGCGATCCGCTGCATCGGCTCGACCACCTACAAGGAATTCCGCAACCACTTCGAGAAGGACCGCGCGCTCCTGCGCCGGTTCCAGAAGATCGACGTCAACGAGCCGACGATCGAGGATACGGTCAAGATCCTGCGCGGCCTGCGCAGCGCCTTCGAGGCGCACCACAAGGTCAAGTACACTCCCGATGCAATCAAGACCGCAGTCGAGCTTTCGGCGCGTTACATCAACGATCGCAAGCTGCCCGACAAGGCGATCGACGTGATCGATGAAGTCGGCGCGATGCAGATGCTCGTGCCGCCGAGCCGCCGCAAAAAGAAGATCACCTCCAAGGAGATCGAAGCGGTAATCGCCACGATGGCGCGCATTCCGCCCAAATCGGTCTCGAAGGACGACAAGCGGGCGCTCGAGAACCTCGAGCGCGACCTCAAGCATGTCGTGTTCGGCCAGGACGAGGCGATCCAGCGCCTGTCGACCGCGATGAAGCTGTCGCGCGCGGGCTTGCGCGATCCGGAAAAGCCGATCGGCTCGTTCCTGTTCTCCGGCCCGACCGGCGTCGGCAAGACCGAGGTCGCGCGCCAGCTCGCCAGCATCATGGGGATCGAACTCAAGCGGTTCGACATGTCCGAATACATGGAACGCCACAGCGTCTCGCGCCTGATCGGCGCGCCTCCGGGATATGTCGGCTACGATCAGGGCGGGCTGCTCACCGATGCGATCGACCAGAACCCGCATTGCGTGCTGCTGCTTGACGAGATCGAGAAGGCCCACCCGGACCTCTTCAACATCCTCCTTCAGGTGATGGACAATGGCCGGCTCACCGATCACCACGGCAAGACGGTCGATTTCCGCAACGTGGTCCTGATCATGACCACCAATGCCGGCGCGTCCGACATGGCGCGCAGCGGGATCGGCTTTGGCGATGTGTCCAAGGAAGACGCCGGAACCGAGGCGGTGCAGAAGATGTTCACGCCCGAATTCCGCAATCGCCTCGATGCGATCGTGCCGTTCGCCTATCTCGGCAAGGGCACCGTGGCGCGGGTGGTCGACAAGTTCATCCTCGAGCTCGAGCTGCAGCTTGCCGAGCAGAACGTCCACATCCAGTTCGACACCGAAGCGCGCACCTGGCTGGCGGACAAGGGCTATGACAAGCTCTACGGCGCGCGGCCGATGGGCCGCCTGATCCAGGACCGCATCAAGCAACCGCTGGCCGAAGAATTGTTGTTCGGCAAGCTCGCCGATGGCGGCGAGGTTCATGTCAGCGTCAAGGAAGGCAAGCCCGTCTTCGAGATGACGCCTGCCCCGCCCAAGGTCAAACCCAAGCGCAAGCCGCGCAGGAAGCCGGCGGCGAGCAAGGCGCCCCCGGAAGCGGATGCAAGCGATCCCAAGCCCGAGGCTTCAGGAAGCGACGCGGAAAGCTGACCCGGTCCACTGTGTGAGTGGCGCGCCGCTCACAAGGCGAGCTGTGCTCGAACTGAGGCTGGCCATTGTCGGCGAAATGTGATTGAGCAGTCCCGGGAATAGAACAACCGGGACCGATCATGAAAACACTTTTCCTCGCCTCCGCCGCCCTGCTTTTCGCGAGCCCCCTTGCAGCCCAGGACCGCGATCCGGCGGAAATGGACGCCGGCGGCGCGGCCGAGGAAGCCGGCCCTGAGCGCCATTTCACCGGCGCGGACCTGTTCGGCCTGAGCGTCGCGGCCGACCCGCAGATCAGCCCCGATGGCGGCAGGATCGCCTATGTGAGGCGCACCAACGACATCATGACCGATCGCGCGGTGAGCTCGATTTGGCTGATCGACGTGGCGAGCGGTGCCGAGAGCCCGCTGGTCACCGGAGAGGGCACCCATGCGAGCCCGCGCTGGTCGCCCACGGGCGACAGGCTCGCTTACATCTCGACCCAGAGCGGCGGCGGGCCCGAACTGCACGTGCGCTGGATGGCCAGCGGCACGAGCGCCAACATCACCGCGCTCGCCGAGAGCCCGAGCGGCATCGCGTGGTCGCCCGACGGCAAGCAGATCGCCTACACCGCGCGCGTGCCCGGCGAAGGCCTGAAACTGGGCAAGCCGCCCGCCAAGCCCGAGGGCGCTGAATGGGGCAAGCCGCTCCAGGTGATCGACCGCGTCACCTATCGCCGCGATGGCGGCTCGTATGTGAAGCCGGGAACCAACCAGCTGTTCGTGGTGAGCGCCACGGGCGGAGCGCCGCGCCAGCTGACCTTCGGCGAATACTCGAATGGCGGCGCGGTCGAGTGGTCGCCCGACGGCACGGCGCTGTATTTCTCCGCCAATCGGCGCGCCGACTGGGAGGTGGAGCCGCTGCGCTCGGACATTTACCGGCTCGACATCGCCAGCGGCGCCATCGCGGCGCTCACTGACCGGGTCGGCCCGGACCAATCGCCGCAGGTCTCGCCCGATGGCCGCCAGATCGCCTATCTCGGGTTCGACGATGTCGGCAACGCGTTCGACCAGACCAAGCTTTACGTGATGAACGCCGATGGCAGCGACTCGCGCCAGCTGGTCCCCGGGTTCGATCGCGGTTTCGACGGGCTCGAATGGAACGAGGCCGGGCTGTTCGCCAGCTATGAAGATGATGGCACACACCGCGTGGCGCGGATCGGCCTCAACGCGGCACAGCCCCAGCCGCTCGATGCGCGGATCGGCAGCACTTATTACGCGCTCCCCTATACCGGCGGCGAATGGTCGGTGAGCAAGGATGGTGCGCTCGCCTTCACAACCGCAAGCGCGGTTTCGCCGCCCGATGTCGGGATCGAGAACCGCCGCGGCACTCGCACGCTGACTGCGTTGAATGCCGTGAAGTTTGCAGGCAAGGAGCTTGGCCAGACGCGCGAACTCGACGTGACCGCGCCCGATGGGACCACGATCCCGGCCTGGATCATGCTGCCGCCGGGCTATCGGGCCGGCGACAAGGTGCCGACCATCCTCGAGATGCACGGCGGCCCCTATGCGTCTTATGGCCCTGAATTCTCGGCAGATTATCAGCTCTATGGCGCTGCGGGCTATGCCGTCGTGTTCTCCAATCCGGGCGGGTCGACCGGCTATGGCGAAGCCTTTGCCGACCGGATCGAGGACAATTACCCGATCAGCAACCATGACGAGTTGATGGCGGTCGTCGATGCGGCGATCGCGCAAGGCTTTGCCGATCCGGACAACCTGTTTGTCACCGGCGGCTCCGGCGGCGGGATCCTCACTGCCTGGGTGGTTGGCAAAACCGACCGGTTCAAGGCGGCCGCGGCGCACAAGCCGGTGATCAACTGGGTCAGCCAGGCGCTGATGGCCGATGCCGTGCCCTATTTCGGGCGCTACTGGCTGGGCGGGCAGCCGTGGGAGCGGCCCGAGCAATATTGGGAGCGCGGGCCGCTGAGCATCGTCAACAACGTCAAGACGCCGACCCTCGTGCTGGTGGGCGAGAACGATTACCGCACTCCGCGCTCCGAGGCCGAGCAGTTCTACGGCGCGCTCAAACTGGTGGGGGTCGACACCGCGCTGGTCGTGACCCCGGATTCGAGCCACAGCAACCTCACCCAATCGCCTAGCCAACAGGCCGCGAGGACCGACAGCGTGATTGCCTGGTTCGAGAAATACCGGACCGACAAGGGCACCCGGCCCTCAGCCCCGCCAGTCATGGACGCCGCTTCCGAGTAAGCTTTCGGGCGCACGGGAACAGGCGCGCACCGCGAGGGGTTAAGGCCTTCGATGCGCGCGCCTTTTTCCTGGATCCGGCCCGAGCCGTGGGGCGTCTACATCGCGCCTGCGGATTGCTGGATCGACCCGGGGCGGGCCGTCAACCGGGCGCTGGTCACGCATGGCCACGCGGATCATGCGCGCGGCGGTCATGGCGAGACCATCGCCACACCGGCAACGCTCGCGATCATGGACCTGCGTTACAACACCCGCGAAGGTGCACGCGGGGCCGAATATGGCGAGACGATCCGGCTTTCAGGCGAAGTCGACGCGACCTTCGTTCCGGCGGGGCATGTGCTGGGTTCGGCGCAGATCCTGCTCGAACATGCTGGCGAACGGGTCGTCATCACCGGCGACTACAAGCGCCGCCCCGATCCGACCTGCGCGCCCTTCGAAGTCACTCCTTGCGACGTTTTCATCACCGAGGCGACCTTCGGACTTCCCGTCTTCGCGCACCCGCCGATCGATGACGAGATCGCCAAGCTGCTCGGCGCGCTTGCGGCGCATCCCGAACGATGCGTGCTGGTGGGCGCCTATGCGCTTGGCAAGGCGCAGCGGGTGATCGCGGAATTGCGGCAGGCAGGGCACCGCGAGCCAATCTATCTTCACGGCGCGATGGAGAAGATGTGCCGCCTCTATGAAGAGCACGGGGTCGACCTGGGACGCTTGCGGCTCGTGGCCGATCACGCCAAGGAGGAGATGCGCGGACACATCGTCATCGCACCGCCCAGCGCCCTCAACGATCGCTGGTCGCGCCGCCTGCCCGCGCCGATCACGGCGATGGCCTCGGGCTGGATGCGGGTGCGCCAGCGCGCACGCCAGCGCGGGGTCGAACTGCCGCTGATCATTTCCGACCATGCCGATTGGAACGAACTGATCGCGACGATCGAACAGGTCAATCCGTGCGAGACCTGGATCACCCATGGCCGCGAGGAAGCGCTATTGCGCTGGTGCGAACTCACTCAGCGCCGCGCCCGCGCGCTTGCTCTGGTCGGGCGGGAGGACGAGGATGAGTGAATGGCCCGAGATCGAGGTCCGTAATGCAGCCGAGTTGCGCGGCTGGCTCGCAGCGCAATCGGCCGAAGCCGGCTCGCATTGGCTGATCCACGGTAAGAAGACTGCAGGCACGGACTATCTGCCCTATGGCGCAATGGTCGAGGAACTGCTGGCGTTCGGCTGGGTCGACAGCCGTCCTCGCGCAATCGACGGGACCCGCACGGCGCACCTCATCACCCCGCGCAAACCCGGCAGCGTCTGGTCGAAGGACAATCGCGAGCGGATCGCCAAGCTCGAGCGCGAGGGGCGGATGGCGCCAGGCGGGCGGGCAGCGGTCGCCCGCGCGCAGCAGGACGGATCTTGGGGCGCGTTGAAGCCTACCGAGGAAGGGATCGCTCCGCGCGATCTTTCCGAGGCGCTCGACCGGGGCGAAGCGACAGAGGGTTGGAACGCGCTGTCGCTCGCCACCCGTCGACGGGCGCTCGAATACCTGATCACGGCCAGGCGCGACGCGACCGGCACGGAGCGGATCGCGCGCATAGTCGCCGCCTGCGCTGCAGGGATGGACCCATCCGTCTGGAAGCCCAGGGCATGAGCTGGCTGAGCCCTGCCCCTGTGCGCATGCAGGCGCGCTGCGCCTCAGGCCTGCGAGATCGCCGCGAGCTCGTCCTTGACCATGGCGATGCTCTCGTCGGTGATCATGCCTTCCGACCAGGGCTGGAGCTGGACCAGGCTCATCATCTTGAACTGGTCGTAGGCGGGATGAGCGGCAATGCCGGGAAAATGCTTTTCGAGGATCGCGGCGGCCGCTTCGTTGGCCATGAGCGTCTCGATCGTCGAATCGATCGAAAGCGCGGCAGGGGTTTGGGTCGTTGCCGCCTCTTCCTGGGCAAAAGCTGGTTGAGCGGCGACACCAAACGTGCCCGCAACAAGCAGGGCTGCGGCAAAAGCAGTTGTTCTCATCAACAGTCATCCTTTGTGATTACGGTTTTGCGAATTCCGCTCGGCGGTCATCCGCGCCCCTCTATAGCTCCTAAATGTCTCCTCGATGAAGCGCCAATCGGAGAGGCACGATGAAGCGGTTTGCAGCGCTCCTCGATACACTGGTCTACACAAGCAGCCGCAATCGCAAGCTCATGCTGATCGCGGATTATCTGCGCGAGACGCCCGACCCTGATCGCGGTTGGGCGCTCGCGGCGCTTACGGGCGAGCTCGATTTTCCCGCGGTCAAAAGCTCGACCATCCGCACCCTGATGATGGAGCGGATCGATCCGGTGCTCTGGACGCTGAGCCGCGATTTCGTCGGCGATACGGCCGAAACGGCGAGCCTCTTGTGGCCGCAAAACGCAGCGCTTGAGGGCGAGCCGGCGAGCCTGGCCGAAGTGGTCGATTTGCTTGCCGGGCTCAATCGCACCACCGCGCCGCGCGAATTGCCCGGCCTGCTCGACCGGCTCGATGCCAATGGCCGCTTTGCCCTCATCAAGCTTGCCACCGGGGGTATGCGGATCGGGATCTCGGCGCGGCTCGCCAAGACCGCGTTTGCGCAGGCGTTTGACGTCGCAATCGAGGAGGTCGAGGAATACTGGCACGCGCTGGCGCCGCCCTATGCGAGCCTGTTCGCATGGGCGGCTGATGGCGAGGATCCACCGGACGTATCGAACACCCCGCGCTTTCGTCCGTTCATGCTCGCGCACCCGCTCGAGGATGGCAAAGTCGACCTGGCCGATTATGCGGCGGAGTGGAAGTGGGATGGCATCCGCGTCCAGCTGGTGCGGATCGCGGGCAAGACGCGGCTCTATTCGCGCTCGGGCGACGATATCTCGGCGAGCTTTCCCGAATTGCTCGATCTGATGGGGTTCGATGCGGTGCTCGATGGTGAGTTGCTGGTGCGCGGCAATGTCCAGGGCGGCGATGCCGGCGGCGCGGCGAGCTTCAACGCGCTGCAGCAGCGGCTCGGGCGCAAGACCGTCTCGGCCAGGATGCTCAAGGAAGCGCCCGCCTTCGTGCGGCTCTACGATGCGCTGATCATCGAGGGCGAGGACTGGCGCGAGCGACCTTGGACGCAGCGCCGTGCGGCGCTGGAGCGGCTGGTGGAACGGCTGCCGGGCTCGCATTTCGACCTTTCGCAGATCGTCGAGGCGCGCAATTTCGAGCATCTGGCACAGATCCGCGAAACCGCGCGTGACGAGGCGATCGAAGGCCTGATGCTCAAGCGCCGCGACAGCCGCTATATAGCCGGGCGCAAGGTCGGGCTGTGGTACAAGTGGAAGCGCGATCCGCTGCTCGTCGATTGCGTGCTGATGTATGCCCAACGCGGAAGCGGCAAGCGCTCGAGTTTCTATTCGGACTACACCTTCGGTTGCTGGGACGGCGATCCGGACTCCGATGGACTTGGAGGCGCGGAGCTCCTGCCGGTAGGCAAGGCCTATTCGGGCTTCACCGATGCAGAGCTCAAGAAGCTCGACAAATTGGTGCGCCAGACGACGATCAATCGCTTCGGCCCGGTGCGCGAAGTCGAGCGCACGCTCGTTTTCGAAGTCGCCTTCGACAGCGTGCATTCCTCCAAGCGCCACAAGTCGGGCTTGGCCATGCGCTTTCCGCGCATTCATCGCATCCGCTGGGACAAGCCAGTTCACGAGGCCGACCGGATCGAGACGCTGCGAGCGTTGATCAAGGATTGACCTCCTCCCCGGCTGGGCCAAGACGGTGGTGATGCACCGCTATGATCCTGCGCGCCAACGGCTTGCGCTCGGCCTTGCCGGGTTGGCCGGGCTGGTCGATGCAACCGGGTTCGTGGTGGCGGGCGGTTATTTCACCTCGTTCATGTCGGGCAACACCACGCGGATGGGTGTCGATCTGGTCGAGGCACCCGCGCTGGCGCTGGTGCCATTGGGGCTCATCGGCTGTTTCCTTGGCGGCGTGATCGGCGGCGCGCTGGTGCTGCGGCGGGTGGCAGGGCGGCACAAGCGGGTGCTGCTCGGGCTGGTGACCGCATTGCTGGGCCTCGCCGCAGCAGCGCTGGCAGCTGGGTGGGTGGCGTCATTTCTCGCGTTTTCGGCCATCGCGATGGGCGTCTCGAACAATGTGTTTTCGCGCGATGGCGAGGTGACGGTCGGGGTCACCTACATGACCGGCGCACTGGTGCGCTTTGGTCAAGGGGCGGCGGCACGGCTGCACGGGCAGGCCTTGCCAGCGACGCGCGGCTATGGTTTGCTATGGAGCGCGCTGGCGCTCGGCGCGGCGGCGGGCGGGGCATTGTGCGTGTTCGATCGGTCGCTGGCGGCGGGCGCTGGGTTTGCCGCGGCGCTGGTGCTATGGGGCTTTGCCTTCCGGGTGGAGACCGCCCCGCGCTGAAAGACGCCATCGCGAGATCGGCTAAGGCCGATCGATCCGAAACAGTTTCTGCCGTGAGGCGCCGCCGCGCACCAGCGTTAGCTGCGAAAGCGGCAAACCGAGCGCCTCGGCCAGCAGTTCCGCTATGGCGGCGTTGGCTGCGCCCTTGTCAGCCGGTGCGCGGACCTTGACCAGCACGACCCCGTCGCTCAGGCTGACCGACTGTTCGCGCGCACCGGGCCTCGCCTTGACCGCGATGCAGCCGTTTGCGCCGATGCAGGCTCGCAAGGCGCCTGCCTCCGGCAGGACCGCGCGGGGACGCGCCATCAGCCGATCGCAGCCGCCGCCGCCGCCGCTGCGTGGTGCTTGGCATTCTGCGCATAATGCGCAACGCCCATCCGCATGCCCGCGATCGCTGCATCGCTGAGGTCTTTCAACTTCTTGGCCGGGCGCCCGGCCCACAGCTCGCGCTCGTTCATCACCTTGCGCTCGGTCAGCATCGCGCCGGCAGCGAGCATCGCGTCCGAGCCGATCACTGCCTTGTTCATGACAATCGCGCCCAGGCCGACAAAGCCGCGGTCGTGGATCGTGCAGCCGTGGACCATCGCCATGTGGCCGATCAGGACATCATCGCCGATCACGAGCGGAGAGCCCTCGGGATCGTCGGGGCGCGGCGGGTCGCAATGCAGGATGCTGCCATCCTGGACATTGGTGCGCTCGCCGATCCGGATCGTGAACACGTCGGCGCGCAGGACGCAATTGTACCAGATCGAGGATCCCGCCCCGATTTCGACATCGCCGATGATGGTCGAGCCCGGAGCGATGAAGGCGGTCTCGTGGATCTTCGGGGTCTTGCCGTGGATCGGGATGATGTTGACGCCGGGGTGTCTGGGGGAGTGTTGCGGGTGATGGTTCATCGGGTGTGCTCCCATTGCTGCTTGGTGAGCGAATACTGGATCGTCGGATTATCCTGTGGCGCAAAGGCGGGGTCGGTGAAGTCGAGATCCTCGCGCCGCTGCATGCCGAGTTTCTCCATCAGGCGCCAGCTTGCGACATTGCGCGCGCTGGTGAGCGCGACAAGGTGCGGCGCAGCGATCGGGCCGAACGCCCAGTCGATCACCGCGCGGATCGCCTCTGACGCATAGCCGCGCCGCCAGCGATCCTCGCGCACCAGCCAGCCGATCTCGTGATCGCCCTGGTTGCTTGCAAGCGGATTGTCGACGCGCTTGAGCCCCGCGTGGCCGACGAGCTCGCCGGTCGCTTGTTCGATCACCATCATGAAGCCAAACCCCTCGCGGGCAAATAGCGCCCTCGTCTTCGCGTGCTTGGCCTCGATCTCGTGCAGCTGTTTCATCCCGCCGAGATGCTCCATCAGCACAGGCGAATTGAGCACCCGGTGCTGCAGGGCGGCGTCGCCTCCAGCAGGTTTGCGCAGGATCAGCCGCTCGGTTGAAAGCACGGTGTCACTCATCGCGCTCGTCCCACTGGGCGCGGGTGATCGCATGGACGATGACCTCGCCAAGCCCTCTGTTCCACGCCGTCTCCCGAAAATCGAGCTCGGGCCGCCGCCGCATGCCGAGCCGCCGCATCAGGCCCCAGCTCGCCGCATTGCCTTCGACCGTCAGCGCGATGATCTCGTCCGCGCCGAACCGGGTGAAGCCCGCCTCGAGCGCAGCGATTGCGGCTTCCTTGGCATAGCCCTTGCCCCACGCGGTTTCGGTCAGGCGCCAGCCCACTTCCATCATGCCGAACGGGCCGTTCTCGTCGGTGCAGCGCTTGAGGCCGCAAAAACCCAGGATCGCGCCATCCTCGCGGCGTTCGACCACCCAGAAGGTGTGACCGAAATCGGCCTTGTAGCGCTCCAGCCGCGCGCGCGCCGCCGTCATCGTCGCTGCATCCGCGACGCCGCCGAGCCAGCGCATGACGGCCGGCGTATTCGTGCCCTGCCAGAACGGCTCCCAATCCTCCTCGCGCCAATCGCGCAAGGTGAGCCGCTCGGTCTCGCAGCGGAATTCAGCCATTGAGGAGGCGTGCGGCGACCGGCGCGTGATAGGTCAGGATACCGTTGCAGCCGGCGCGCTTGAAGGCGATCAGCTGTTCCATCAGCAGCGCATCGCGGCTTCCCGCGCCAACGCTTTGCGCCGCCTCGATCATCGCATATTCGCCGCTCACCTGGTAGGCGAAGACCGGAATGCCGAACTCGGCGCGCACGCGGTAGATGATGTCGAGATAGGCGAGGCCGGGCTTGACCATCACGCTGTCGGCCCCCTCTGCGATGTCGAGCGCGACTTCTCGCAGCGCCTCATCGCCGTTGGCGGGGTCCATCTGGTAGCTCTTCTTGTCGCCCTTGAGCAGCCCGCCAGAACCCACCGCATCGCGGAACGGGCCATAGAAGGCGCTCGCATATTTGGCGGCATAGCTCATGATCTGGACATTGTGGTGCCCGCTCATCTCGAGCGCCATGCGGATCGCGCCGATGCGCCCGTCCATCATGTCGGAGGGGGCGATGATGTCCGCGCCGGCCTCGGCCTGGTTGAGCGACTGGTCGACGAGGACCGCGACGGTGTGATCATTGGTGACGTAGCCAGCATCGTCGAGCAGGCCGTCCTGCCCGTGGGCGGTGTAGGGATCGAGCGCCACGTCAGTGAGTACGCCGATCTCGTCGCCGCAGGCATCCTTGATCGCGCGAATCGCTCGGCACATCAGGTTATCGGGATTGAGCGCTTCGGCGCCATCGTCGCTGCGCTTGCCCGCAGGCGTGTTGGGGAAGAGCGCGACCACTGGCACCCCGAGGCTGACCGCTTCCTTGGCCTTGGCGACAATCCCGTCGACCGACCAGCGCGAGACGCCGGGCAGGCTTGCGATCGGCTCTTCCACCCCGGTTCCGTCGGTCACGAACAGCGGCCAGATGAGGTCTGCGGGCGTCAGCACGGTCTCACGGTGGAGCGCGCGGCTCCAGGCATGGGCGCGGGTGCGGCGAAGGCGGGTTCGGGGGTAGCTTCCTATGGTCATGCCCGAGCGTCTGTGGCAGAATATCGAAGGATGCAAGCGGTTGGGCAATCGCGCCGCGAAAGGGGTCGGGGTCTTGATGCGTTGGTTCACTTTCGGGCTTGCCGTGATGCTTGCAGCGGTGGCGCTTGCCTCCGGCGCGCCCGCCAGCGCCAAGCGCGTGGCGCTGGTCATCGGCAACAGCGATTACGCTCACGCGGGCCAGCTCAACAACCCGGCGACCGATGCCCGGCTGATCGGCGAGACGCTCGGCGCGGCCGGGTTCGAGAGCGTCGATATCGCCTATGATCTGGGCAAGATGGAACTCGAGCGGCGGCTGCGCGATTTCGGCATCAAGGCAGAGGGCGCGGACGTCGCGCTGATCTATTTCGCGGGCCACGGGATCGAGGCGGGCGGGCAGAACTATCTGATCCCGGTCGATGCCCGGCTCGAGCGTGATCGCGATCTCGAGATCGAAGCGACTCGGCTGGACACCGCCTTGACGATGGTCGCCGGCGGACAGCTCAAGATCGTCATCCTCGATGCCTGCCGCAACAATCCCTTCACCAGCCGGATGGTGCGCACCTTCAAGACCCGCGCGATCGGGCGCGGGCTCGCCGCGGTAGAGCCCGAGGGCGAAACGCTGGTGGTCTATGCCGCGAAGGCCGGGGCGACCGCGTCGGACGGCGAGGGGCAGAACAGCCCCTTCGCCGAGGCGCTGGCCCAGCGGCTGACCGAACGCGGGCTCGAGATCAGCCTGCTGTTCCGCAAGGTGCGCGATGATGTCCTCGTCAAGACCGGCGGCAATCAGGAGCCTTTCACCTATGGCTCGCTTTCGGGCAACGCCTTCTATTTCGTGCCGGGAGTGGTAGCGGAGCAGCCCGTCACCACTCTGGCGAGCGCCGCGCCAGCGATCGCCGCGCCATCGATCAATGCCGAGACGAGCGAGGCGCTCTATTGGCAAGGTGCGGTCAACGCCAACACGGAAGGCGCCTATCGCGCGTATCTCGAGCAATATCCGCGAGGGCGTTTTGCAGGCCTGGCCCAGCAGAACATCGAGCGCATCACCGCCCCGCCCGCTACCCTGCCCGGCACCGATGTCTCGTTTGCGAGCTTCAAAAATGTGATTGGCGCGGGAGCCGGTTCGCCCGCCGCGCAGATCCGCACCGATGAGGAGGTGCTGCGCCAGTTCGCCTTCACCCCCAATCCGCTGGTCCGCGAATCCACCAAGGATCAGGTCATCATCCAGATGAGCGAAGGCAGCCCCGAGATGTTCACCGTGCTCTCGTTCCTGTTCAAGCAAAACGACATTTTCGGCGTGATCCAGCAGGAGAGCCTCAATGCCTACGGCATGAGCGCCAACAATCTGGCCGATGTGGTTGCCGTGTTCATTTCCGGGCTGCACGATATCGCCAATGGCAACTTGACCGAGCCGACACCGCAGCAGGCGCGCGGGCTGCGGGGCCAGGTCGCCAAGCTGCTCCTGCTTTCACCCGGCCAGATCCCGACCGAGCCGGCCGCGCGCCAGCAATTGAGCGATGTCCTGTTCCTGACCTCGGTTGCGATGGCGGTCTCGTTCGAGGCGACGGCGGCCGATCCGGCTTTGCGGCGATCGATCTCGGACCAGATCCACCAGCAAGCGCTCGCTACGCTCGATCTCGACCTGCGCAGCCTTGCCCTCACCGATCAGGGGCTCACCCCCATCGCGGGCAAGTAACCGTTACAGCATGACCCTCTAAAGTGTAACCGGGGTCGTGGCGATCTTCTCGATCTCGCGCTCGGGCTCTTCGGGCAGTTCCACCGAGGGCTGCATCTCCTTGAGCGCAGCGCCAGGCTCGACCATCCGCAGCTCGATCAGCTTGCGCCGGAAATCGAGCAGCTCGGTGCCGCTCAGCTGCGCGCGCGTGACGTACTGCACCGAGGCGGGATTGATCGGGCGCCCGCCGCGATACATCTCGTAGTGGAGATGCGCGCCGGTCGAAAGGCCGGTCGAGCCGACATAGCCGATCACCTGCCCGCGGCGGACGGTCTGGCCGGGGCCAACTGCCATCCGGCTCATGTGGCAATAGCGCGTGGCAAGGCCGCCATCATGCTGGATCCTGACCGCGTTGCCGCACCCGCCGGCCCGGCCCGCCGAGACGATGCGCCCGTCGGTCACCGCAACGATAGGGGTGCCATGGCGCGCGCGGAAATCGAGCCCGGAATGCATCCGGCGATAGCCCAGGATCGGGTGACGGCGCATGCCATAGCTCGACGAGATCGGCCCCGGCACCGGAGCGACCAGCCCGTTGCGCTGCTCGCCCACCCCGGAAGCCTCGAAAAAGCGACCTTCGCGGCCCCAACGCATCAGCTGGGTCTTCGGCTTGCCGCCGCGATCGATCCCGGCATAGAGCAGCTGGCCCGCCTGGCGCTCCCCGGTTGCGGCGCGGCGGTAAGCGAGAACGATGTCGAATTCGTCCGAGGAGCGCACTTCGCTGTCGAGATCGATATGTTCGTCAATCGCCTTGAGATAATCCTGCACCGCGCTCGCCGGAACCCCCGCCTGGCGCATCGAGCGATAGAGCCCCGATCCAACCCGCCCGCGCACGCGCAGCGGCGTATCGTCGACCTCGATCACCTTGCGGGTGAGCGACAGCGCGCCCACCGGATTGCCGAGGTCATCGATGCCCTCTCGCCCAAGCTCGAGCGCAAGATCGAACCGCGCCCGAAAGGCTAGCGCATCGAGCGGACGGGCAGCACCGGGCTCAGGGCGGCGGCCAAGGACGATGTCCAGCTTTGTGCCCGGCGCGATTTCGCCCAGCGGCATGGCCTGCGAGATGAGTTCGCCAGCCCGGCTGATGTCGGAGGCCAAGACCCCAGCGCGCCGCAGCATGCTGGCAAAGCTGTCGCCGGGGGCAAGGGTCGACACGAGTTCGATCCGGGGACGCTCGGGGGCGTTTTCAAGCGGGATCACTGCATCGCTGGGCGCCATCCGGCGGCCGGTATCGGCGCCGAGCGCGAGCGGCATGATCGCCTGGCTGCGAAACTCGTCGCGGATATCGGGTGCTTGAGGCATTGCGGCGCGCGCTTCGAGCGGGGTGATGTCGGGCCAGAACATCAGCGCCACTGCACCAAGGCCGGACATTGTCACAAGCCCGCGAAACCAGCGCCCGCTGCCGATATTCTCGGCGAGGTCGGGAGTCAGATCCAGCCGGTCGAACCAGGTGCCCGCTGCGAGCTTCCACTCGTCATACCGCGCCGACCAACCCTGGACGCGGCCGACCACCTGGCGGCGGCGGCGCGCGGCCGGTCCGGGCGTGGCATGAGTGCGGGCGTTGCGGAACACGAGCGCAATTGCAGCGGGATCACCGTGCTCATCGGCGGGGGGCAATTCAGCCTCAACGATGTCGCGTGCGCGATACAAGGGTCTCATGTTCCATCCGACACGCTGGTGCTGCAGGCAGCTGGGCGGCGCTTTGCCGCAAAAGCACCGCCGCTCTAACTCGCCATTATCCAGCACTATGGTTAAGGCGGGCTTAAGCACGATCCACTTTGCTCGGTGCATGATTAGGGAGTTTTCCCTAGTGGGGTCAAGCATAAGGGCAATACCAGGTGCTGCACGCTTCGGCGCGCCGCGGCCCCTTTGCAGGGCGGCGCGGGTTGCTCCCGGGGTGCAGGCCTGACACAAGGCACAGCGTGACCTCTCCTTACAGCAAAAGCGCGATGATCACGCGCCCCGGGCACGGGGAGCGAGGCCGTGTAAAGGCGGTGCTCGGGCCGACCAACACCGGCAAGACGCACCTCGCGATCGAGCGTATGTGCGCGCATTCAAGCGGGATGATCGGCTTTCCGCTGCGCCTGCTTGCGCGCGAGGTCTATGACCGGGTTCGCGCGATCAAGGGCGACGATGCGGTGGCGCTGATCACGGGCGAGCAGCGGATCGAGCCGCCGGGCGCGCGCTATTTCTGCTGCACGGCCGAGGCGATGGACCGGCTGGGCGCGGGAAAAGACGGGCCGCATGCCTTCGTCGCGCTCGACGAGGCGCAGATCGGCGCAGACCCCGAACGCGGGCACATCTTCACCGATCGGCTGCTCCATGCGCGCGGCCGCGACGAGACGATGATCCTGGGTTCGGCGACGCTGAGGCCAATGGTCGAGGCGCTGATCCCGCGAGCAGAGCTGATCGAGCGCCCACGTTTTTCGACGCTCACTCATGCCGGAAGCGCCAAGCTCTCGCGGCTGATGCCGCGCAGCGCCGTCGTCGCCTTTTCGGTCGAGCAGGTCTATGCCATGGCCGAGGCGCTGCGGCGGTTTCGCGGAGGCGCAGCGGTGGTGATGGGGGCGTTGTCGCCCGAGACGCGCAACAAGCAGGTCGAGCTCTTCCAGAACGGCGACGTCGACTACATCGTTGCGACCGATGCGATCGGGATGGGGCTCAATCTTGATCTCAACCATGTCGCCTTCGGCGCGCTCAGCAAATACGACGGCAAGCACAAGCGGCGGCTTACCCCGGCCGAGATGGCTCAGATCGCCGGGCGGGCCGGGCGGCATCATCGCGACGGCTCGTTCGGCACATTGGCGGGCGGTGGATCGCGCTCGGGCGCACCGCTTGAATTCACCGACGAGGAAGTCTTCGCGATCGAGGAGCACAAGTTCGCCCCGCTCACCAAGCTTTACTGGCGCGAGGCTGAGCCGCGGTTCGACAGCCTTGAGATGCTGATCGCCGATCTTGAACAGCCGCCGCGCGACGAGGTGCTCAGGCCCGCTCCGCAAGCGATCGATCTCGCCGTGCTCAAGCGGCTCGCGAGCGAACCGCTGGCGCAAGGGATCGCCGGGCCGGGCGCGGTGCGGCGATTCTGGGAAGTGTGCTCGCTGCCCGATTTCAGGCAGGTCGGGCTAGATCCGCATGCCCGGTTTGTCGCGCGGCTGTGGGACGACTTGAAAACGGGTTATCTCGGCGCGGATTTCGTTGCGGCCCGCATCGCCGAGCTTGACCGCACAGTCGGCGACATCGATACGCTGCAGGGACGGATCGCGGCGATCCGTTCATGGGCCTATATCTGTCAGCGGCCGGATTGGGTGCTGGCGCGCGACGAGATGGCGGCGCGGGCGCGCAGCGTCGAGGCCAAGCTCTCGGATGCGCTCCATGCGCGGCTGACAGAGCGGTTTGTTAATCGAAGGACGACCATCTTGATGAAATCGCTCGGTGCCGATGCCAGCGCTCTGCCGGTCACGCTCGAACCCGATCAGCGGCTGACGGTCGAGGGCGAGGTGATCGGGCGGCTCGAGGGATTCCGCTTCGCGGTTGATCCCGATGCGGGCGTGGCCGATCGCAAGATGCTGCTGGCTGCGGGCGAGAAGGCGCTGCCGGGGCTGCTGGCGCAGCGCGCGCAGTGGCTGGTTGCAGAAGGTCTCGCCGAGCTCGAGATCGCGGGGGGTGCGATCTGCTGGCAAGGCCGTCCACTCGCCGAAATCACCATGCCCGAGGATTTCGCCAAGCCTCGGCTGACGATGGCGCGCGAAATTTCGCTCTTGCCCGAGGGCGCGCGCGGCGCGCTTGAACAGGGGCTCGCGGAATGGCTCGCGCGGGAGCTCGAGCCCCTCGCGCCCTTGCGCAAGCTCGCCGCAGCGGCGCGCGACCCCGATGCCGGGAGCCAGGCGCGCGCGCTGCTGATCACCTTGATCGATGCGCGCGGCGTCGTAAGCCGCGAGAATGCCGGGCTCGAGCATCTGCCCAAGGAGATGCGCCCCTTCCTGCGCAAGCTCGGCGTCACGTTCGGCTCGCTCGATATCTTTGCAGCAGCGCTCCTCAAGCCCGCGCCGCGGCGGCTCCTCCATGCGCTTGGGCTCGACAACCGCCCGCTCGAGCCTGCGATGCTCCCGGTCATTTCCCGGCGCGACCGGCTGCCGGCGGGCTATCGTCCGGCGGGCGAGCAATTGATCCGCGTGGATCTCGCCGAGAAGATCTTGCGCGCTGCATTCGATACGCGGATGAAGGCTGCGCTGAGGCCGCCCCGCGCGCCAGAGGTAAAGGTGGAGGCGCCCATTGAGCCGCCTGCACCGGCGATGGAGGAGGAGACCCTGGCGGCAGCCCCGCCGACCGAGCCGCACGCGGAGGCAGAAACACCTCCGGCCCCCTCAGAACCGGCAACACCCGAGATCAAGCAAGGTCCGAAACTCTCGCGGAAACGCAGAGGGCGGGCTCAGCCGGATCGGAATGCCCGCTTCCGGCTTGATCTGGCGCTGGCGGTTTCGATCGGGCTCGAAGAGGATAACACCCGGCGCCTCCTCGCGAGCGCCGGCTTTCGCCTTCACCGCGGGCGCAAGCTCGCCGAGGGAGCGCTCGGTCCCGAAGCGCCCGAGATCTGGACTTGGCGCCCTCGCCGTGCCGACGAACGCGGACGTGGCCGCCCCGGGCAGCAGCGAAAGGGCCACCAGCCAGCGCGGGCGCAGCAGCAGGGCGCGAGGCGCACGGGCGGCGAGAAGGCCGGCGGGGCCGAGGCGAAGGATCGCCAGCGGCCGGTCCCGGGCCCTGACAGAAAAACTGACACTGACCGAAAAGGTGCCAAACCCCCGCGCGCTGACAAGCGGCCCCATCCCAAGCGCCCCCACGACAAGCCGCGCGTCGTCTCCGATACCGGCCCCGCCCGAAGCGGCGGTGCGTTCGATGTACTGGCGGACCTCCTGCGCAAATGAACGAAGCGCAGGGCCAGAGCATCCGGGTCGACCGGCTGCTCGTCTATCTGCGCTTTGCCAGGACTCGTTCAATTGCCCGCGAGATGATCGAGCGCCGCGCTTTGCGCCGCAATAGAAAACATGTGCAGCGTGTGAGCGAGAATGTGAGTATCGGCGATGTCCTCACGATTGTGGTGGGGGACGAGGTGCGGGTGCTCGAGGTTACCTCGCTGCCCGAGCGGCGGGTCTCACCGGCAGCGGCAAGGTCGTTTTATCGCGAGCTCGCGCGGCATTAGCTTGACCCGTATTGCGAGTTTGCCGTAGCTGGGCCGCGCTGATCCGTGTCAGGCTGAACTTACACCTTGGATGAAAGCTGATTCATGACTTACGTCGTCACCGATGATTGCATCAAGTGCAAGTACACCGATTGCGTCGAGGTGTGCCCGGTTGATTGCTTTTATGAAGGCGAGAACATGCTGGTGATCAATCCCAGCGAATGCATCGATTGCGGCGTGTGCGAGCCGGAATGCCCGGCCGAGGCAATCTTGCCCGATACCGAGGACGGGCTGGAAAAGTGGCTCGAACTCAACACCAAGTTCTCCGCCCAGTGGCCCAACATCACCAGCCAGAAGACGCCGCCGTCCGATGCGGATGATTTCAAAGGCGAAAAGGGCAAGTTCGAGAAATATTTCAGCCCCGAGCCCGGTGAAGGCGACTGAGCTTACCTGGGAAGGGCGTTCCCAGGGCTTGATGTGGGCTGCGTGGCGGCTGAGCGTGGCCTATGCGTGGCCTGCGCCGCTATCCGTTTGAAACAGCGATGACACTTGGTTGCGAATTGCAACATATCTGACTCGCAATTTTGTTGCGAAGCTGTTATATAATGGTGCAATCCGGTCGGTTGATCCCGCTGCCGGATCGAATGCACAAGGAAAGGCCTCTTACCAGCAGCGATAAACGCAAGGGTTTGGCGCGAAGCCTCGCGGCATTGTGCCATGCAGGGCGTTGAGCGCAGCAGCAAGCTTCTCCGGCAGATCCGCTCTCCCGGGCTCGAGAGAGCCCGCAGATTGCATACCCTTGCCTCTCGCCTAGCGGTGCAAGAATGAAAGGAATTCGAATGCCTTCGAGCGCAAATGCCTTCACAGTTGGCGATTATGTTGTCTATCCCAAGCACGGCGTTGGCCGCGTGATCGAGGTCCAGAAGGACGAGATCGCCGGTATGCCGCTCGACCTTTATGTGCTTCGCTTCGAGAAGGAGCGCATGACCTTGCGCGTGCCTTTCAACAAGGTCGAATCGAACGGAATGCGCAAGCTTTCCTCAGACAAGACACTCAAGGAGGCGATGGAGACGCTGAAAGGCAAGCCGCGCGTCAAGCGCACCATGTGGTCCCGCCGCGCTCAGGAATATGAGGCGAAGATCAACTCGGGCGATCTCGTGTCGATTGCGGAAGTGACGCGCGATCTGTTCCGACCTGAAGATCAGCCCGAACAGAGCTATTCAGAGCGCCAGATCTTCGAGGCCGCCTCGAGCAGGCTGGCGCGCGAATTGGCGGCAATGGAGGAAACCGACGAGCCCGCAGCGCTCGAGAAGATCCTCATGGTCCTGCGCGAGCATGCGCCGCAATATTATGACGGGGTCGATGAAGGCTGAACCGGCCAGGCCCTGATCGGATGTCGAATAGGCCGCTGTCTCCTTCGGGGCGACAGCGGCCTTTTTTCTGACCTGCGCGCTGCATGCGCAATGCATCGCTTGCATCGGCCCTTTTGCTGTATTATAACGCCAACACACTCGATTGTTCCGAAGGAGAGCCTGCTCATGTTCGCCAAGACCTTGCGCCGCATCGGTGCCACTGCCGCCCTCTTGGCTGCGGCCACCATGCTGAGCGCGTGCGCGTTCATCGATTTCGATGATGAAGATGGGATGACGGACGGTGTGCCGCTCGCTGAACTCGACATGAGCGGCGCTGCTCCCACCGTGATCAAGCTGGCGGGCCTCGACACGGTTATCCTCACCGAAGGGGAAGTGCTTGATATCACGGTCGAAGGCGATGCTGCGGCGACCGCCCGGCTGCGCTTCAAGCTCGACGGCGATGATTTGAAGATCGGCCGCGAGGGCGAGCGTTCGGACACCACCTCGAAAGCCACAATCCGCGTGACCATGCCTGCGCCAAGCGAGATTGCGGTTGCAGGGAGCGGAAGCATAACGGCTCAAGCGGTAGCGAAGGATGCCGAACTCAATATCGCCGGCTCCGGCTCGATCGAGGTGGCGAGCATCGAAGCTGAACGCCTCGAGGTCAGTATCGGCGGCTCAGGGAAGGTAACGGGCGCGGGTAAGGCGAGCACGCTCGAGGTCAACGTCGCGGGCTCGGGTGATGTCAACCTCGCTGATCTGGTCGCCGACAACGTTGAAGTCTCGATCGCGGGCTCGGGCGATGTCCAGCTTGCCTCCGACGGAACGGTCACGGCATCGATCGCCGGCTCGGGCGATGTTAGGGTCGCCGGCAATGCCAAGTGCAACCTTTCCTCGATGGGTTCGGGCAAGCTGACCTGCACACCCTCCGCCGCCCAAACGGCGGCCTCGGAAGCTCCGGACGCGGGAGAGGCCGCAGGATCCCCGGGTCAGGTCACTGAGGCGGAGTAGATCGCGCAAAGCCGGCTGGCTGCTCGCCGCAAACCGGTTGCCAAGCCGCGCAGGACCGGAGACAAGGAAACGATGCGTCGCTTCCTGCTCCTCGCCCTCGGTGTTGTCCTTTCAACTACGGCGCTTTCGGGCTGCGTGGCGCGAACGGCAGCGGCGATCGTCACTGCACCGATCAAGGTGGTGAGCAAAGGCGTTGACCTTGCAACCACCAGCCAGTCAGAGGCTGACGAGAAACGCGGTCGCGAGATCCGCCGGCGCGAGGAAGCGCTCGCAAAGCTTGAGCGGCGCTATGTCAAAGAGCTCAAGAATTGCCGCGAGGGCGACCGCCGCGAATGCCTCCGCGCGCGTGAGACCTATAGCGAGATGCAGCAACTGATCCCGACAATCCCGGTCGAGCCCGAGGAGGCTTAGTCGGGCGGGGTTGCGGCGCGTCGCAACCGATCATTGATCGCTCGCCCGATGCCTGTGTCCGGTATCGGCGCGACCGCGATGGCGGGGCGGCTGTCGGCGGCCGCCTGGTGCAGCGCTGCATAAAGCCGCGAAGCCGCCTCGGCGAGGTCGGCTCCGGACGAGAGATTGCAATCGCCTGCAAGCTTGCCGAAGCCGATATGAAATTCGTCTGGCCGCGCAGATGTTGCATCGAGCCGGACGGGCTTTCCCGGCGCATAATGGCTGGCGAGCTGACCCGGGGCTTCGATCCCGCGCGAGGCCGCGCCAGCCGCTTGCGCACGCTCGTAGGAGGCCGCGAGCAGTGCCGAATCGAGCGGGCCGGGGCGCAACTCGTCCCAGCTATCATCGCGGCGGACTGCAAGAATGGTCGATTCGATCCCGCTTTCGCAGGCCGCGCCGTGATCTAGCACCAGTTCGATCCGGCCCTCGAGCGAGGCGAGCACATGCGCCGCCAGGGTCGGGCTGATGGAGCCGCTGCGATTGGCGGAAGGGGCGGCAAGCTCGAACGGGACGCGCGCGAGCAGCGCGGCCATGACCGGGTGCGCCGGATGGCGCAGCGCGATCGTCGGCAGGCCCGCGCTCACGGCCGAGGCCACACGCGCATCGCCGCGCCGCTCGAGCACCAGCGTCAACGGGCCGGGCCAATGGCGTTCGGCGAGGTGGAGCGCGAAGGGCGGGAAATGCGCCAGCTCCCTCGCACGCGCGAGGCTCTTCACATGCACGATCAGCGGGTTGAACGAAGGCCGACCCTTGGCAGCGTAAATCCGGGCGACCGCCTCTTCGCTGTCCGCTCGGGCGGCAAGTCCGAAAACCGTCTCGGTCGGCACCGCGACCAGTCCTCCGCCCGCGAGGATTGCAGCCGCCTCATCGACACCAGCCTGATCTGCAAGTCGCACCCGGGTATTGATCTTGTCGCGCATGGCCTTGCGGTATAGGTGGTGGGGCGCAATGCCAAGCTTGCGCCGCCAGCCCTGCCACCAAGCCCCACTCATCGCAGCATTTCAAGGGATCGAACCGCCGTGAACGCCTTTACGCCGCCGACGCAAGACCAGCTCCTCGCCATCAGGGTCAATGCCGGGATCGCGGAGCTTGCGGGCTCGGAGCGGTTCGCGCATGCCGAGGCCGATCTGGTCGAGGCGATCGTTGCGGGTGTGGGCCAGTTTGCCGCAGGTGAATTCGCGCCGCTCAACCGGGTGGGCGATGTCGAGGGCGCGCGGCTCGAAAACGGCGTGGTGCGTTTGCCCGAAGGGTTCGCCAGCGCCTATGATGCCTATGTCGAACAGGGCTGGAACGCGATTGCGAGCCCGGCCGAGTTCGGCGGACAGGGCCTGCCCTTCACGCTTGCCTGCAACGTGCTTGAAAACCTGGGCGCTGCCAACATGGCGTTCACCCTTCTGCCGATGCTCTCGGTCGGTGCGATCGAAGCGATCGAGCACCATGGGAGCAAGGACCAGCAGGCGAAATATCTCCCTGATCTGGTCAGCGGCAAGTGGTCGGGCACGATGAACCTGACCGAGCCCGCGGCCGGAAGCGATGTCGGCGCGCTGCGTTCGACCGCCGAGCCGATTATCGAAGGAGAACACGCCGGCAGATACCGCATCGCCGGGCAGAAAATCTACATCACCTGGGGCGAACACGATCTTGCGGAAAACATCATCCACCTCGTTCTCGCGCGGCTCCCCGGCGCGCCCGAAGGCTCGCGCGGGATCTCGCTGTTCCTCGTGCCGAAATATCACGTGAAGGACGATGGTTCGCTCGGGCCGCATAACGACCTGCGCTGCGTCAGCCTCGAGCACAAGCTCGGCATCAACGCCTCGCCCACCTGCGTCATGTCCTATGGCGACAATGGCGAATGCATCGGCGAACTCGTCGGCGAGGAGAACCGCGGCCTTGCCGCGATGTTCACCATGATGAACAACGCCCGGATCAATGTCGGCAGCCAGGGCGTGCAGATCGCCGAGCGTGCAACGCAGCAGGCAATGGCGTTTGCGAGGGACCGGGTCCAGTCCGCCCGCGCCGGCTCGCCCGACAGAGCCCCGGTCGCGATCATCGAGCATCCTGATGTGCGGCGCATGATCGTGCGCATGAAGGCGCTGACCGAAGGCGTGCGCGCGCTGCTTTACTATTGCGCCGGACAGGTCGACCGCGGGACGATCGGCGAAGCGGCGGCGAAGAACCGGGCGGAGATCCTCGTGCCGCTGATCAAGGCGTGGGGAACCGATGTCGGGGTCGAGGTCGCCGGGATCGGGATCCAGGTCCATGGCGGGATGGGCTTCGTCGAGGAAACGGGCGCGGCGCAGCACTGGCGCGATTCGCGCATCGCCCCGATCTACGAAGGCACCAACGGTATCCAGGCAGCCGATCTGGTCACCCGCAAGCTGGGAATGGACGGCGGCGAGGCGATGGTCAGCCTGTTCGAGGAGATTGCGCGCGAAGCTGCTGCCGAACCGACGCTCGCAGCGCTCGCCGGTGAATGCGCCGGAATTGCGCGGTGGATGCAGAGCGAGGCAAGCCTCGATGATCGCCTGGCTGGGAGCACCGCCTTTTGCACGATGGCCGCGGTGGCGGTGGCCGGTTGGCAGCTCATGCGCCAGGCCAGCGCGGTGGCCGAGGGCGCGGCGCCGGCGCTGGTCCAGAGCAAGCCTGTAACGGTGCGCTTCTTCCTCGACCGGATCGCCCCCGAGGCGCTTGGCCTGAAGGCGGGGGCGGTCGCAGGCGCGGACCTGCTTTACGCCTTGTCTGCCGAAAAGCTTGCAGGCTGATCCCGCGCATGGGCGCTGAGGGCGAGGTCTTCGAGCGGATCGCTGCCGCGCTCGAGCGGCTCGCGCCTCCTCCGGAGCGTCAAGTGGACTGGAGCGATGCGGCGGGGTTCGTGTGGGACGGCAAGAATGTCCTTGGCCTTGAGGCGATCGATGCCCTGCCGCTCGATGGTCTGCGCGCCATCGACGAACAGAAGGTTGCGGTGGTCGAGAACCTCGTCCGGCTCGCCTCGGGCGCGGCGTCGCACGATATTCTGCTGTGGGGCGCGCGCGGCATGGGCAAATCGGCGCTCATCCGCGCGGCCGTCGCCGCGCTCGAGCCGCGCTTCCCGGGAACGCTGGCGCTGATCCAGGTCCAGCCTGGCGCGCTTGCAAGCGTGCCCACGTTGTTTTCAGCGCTCGGGCGCGTGCGGCGCGGGTTTGTTCTCTACATCGATGATCTCGGCTTTGGCGAAGGCCAGCAGAGCGATGTGCTCGCGCTGCGCAGCATGCTTGATGGCGGGCTGCTCGCGCGACCGGCGAATGTGCGTTTCGCGGTGACCGCCAACCAGCGCTCGATCGTCGCGCGCACCGCTGCGGGCGAGAGCGCAGCGCTGCACGAGCGCGACGCGCGCGATGATGCTCTCGCGCTCGCCGATCGGTTCGGGCTCACGCTCGGCTTCCACCCCTGCAACCGGGCGGATTACCTTGCGATCCTGCGGGGCTATACCGAGCCGCGCGGGTTGCCGTTCGACGAGGAGGAGGCGCTCGCCTTCGCGATCGCGCGCGGCAACCGCTCGGGGCGCACGGCCTATCAGTTCGCGGTGGAATTGGCCGGACGCGCGGGGCTGGCGCTCTAGTCGAACGGATTGATCGACCGGGTCTACTCGATTTCCTGACCCGCTTGGCGGCGCAAGAAGTCTTCCTCGAAGGTCGCACGCGGATCGCGCAATTCGCGCGGCGGGGGCAGACGCTCGCTGGTCAGCCGCGCAATCTGCGCGCCGGGCTCGGCATCCGGTGCAAGAACCCGCCAGATGATCCCGGCGGTATCGTCCGAAACCAGCAGCGAGCCATCGCCCCCCCATTCGACCCAGGTCGGCCGCCCGCGCGTGGTCCCGTCAGCGTTCAGAAACCCGCCGAGCACCGGGACAGGCTTGCCGGTTGGATTGCCGCGCGCGTCGAATGCGACATAGACCACATCATAGCCCGAGGGCGGCTTGCGGTTCCACGAGCCGTGCCGGGCGATGAAGGCGCCGCTCGCGAAGCCCTCGCCCATGCGGTGCCCGCCCTCGCTGAAGACGAACCCCAGCGCCGCGACATGGGGTCCGAGCGCATATTCGGGCTTGCGCGTGTATTCCATGAGATAAGCCGGCATCGGCGCCTTCACCCGGCGATCGATGTTGTCCTTGAAGTAAAGCCACGGCCAGCCGTATTGCGCGCCCACGGGCACATTGGTGAGATAATCGGGCACCAGGTCCGAGCCGAGCATGTCGCGCTCGTTGACGGTGGTCCACAATTCGCCCGTCCAGGGGCTGAAATCGAGCCCGTTGGGATTGCGCAAGCCAGCGGCAAACTGCCTTTGCCGGCCCGCTGCGAGATCGTATTCCCAGATCATCGCGCGCCCGGCCTCGACCTCCATCCCCTGATCGCCGATATTGCTGACCGAGCCGACCGCGACATAGAACCTGTTGCCATCGGGGTGTACCTCGAGATTGCGCATCCAATGCCCGCCGCCGGGCGGCAGATCCATCAGCTTGCGCGGCGCGGAGGTGATCGCATCGCTGCCGAGCTCGTAATCGAAGGCGAGGACTTCATCGTGATTGGCAACGAACAGCGTGCCCTCGTGCCAGCTCATCCCCGAGGGCGAATCGAGCCCTTCGGCGAGCAGGGTCTGGCGGGTTTCGGCAACGCCGTCGCCATCGCCGTCGCGCAGCAGGACGATCTGGTTGGGGGACTGTCCGGTCGCGCCCGCTGCGCTCATCAGATAGTTTTCGACCCAGGCTGTGACCGTCGCCATGATCCCGCCGTCGCGATCCTTGGGCTTGGCCGGGGCCCGCGTGAGCGTGACGAGGATATCGCCATTGGGCAGGGCATAGAGCACCCGCGGATGCTCGAGCCCCGCGGCGAAGCGATTGACCCGCAGCCCCTCGGCCGCATCGGGCACTTCGCCTGTCGCCCAGCCAACGGGCTCGGCGATCTGCACCGTCGGGATCGATTGCGGGTCGGGCTCGGCCAGTGTCGGGTCCGTCCCGGTCACCTCGGCAACCGCGAGTTGGGCCTGGTCTCCGCGCGTCAGGAAGAACAGCGCGCCCCCGGCGACGACCAGAAAAACGACAAAAGCGATTGCGAGCTTGCGAATGATTCCCATAAGGCTCCGTTAGAAGAGCGCGATAGCTCCGGCAAGATACCACGCATCGCGGGAACAAGGCGCGCGAGGAAGGATCAGCGATGTTCGATTTCAAGCCGGACGCAGGAAGCGAGCCGGAAGCGCTTTACCGCGAATTGTGCGCCGCGGCCGATGCTCTGACCGCGGATGAGCCGGATGCAGTGGCGAACATGGCGAATGTCGCCGCGCTGATGTGGGAGTTCGTGCCTGATCTCAATTGGGCGGGATTTTATCGGATTGCGCCCGCCAAGTCGGGCGGGGGAGACGAACTTGTCCTCGGCCCGTTCGTCGGCCGCCCGGCCTGCATCCGCATTCCCTTCGGCCAGGGCGTGTGCGGGACCGCAGCCGAGACGGGGGCGGTCCAACTGGTCGAGGACGTGCATGCATTCCCCGGCCACATCGCGTGCGATGCGGCGAGCCGGTCGGAGCTTGTCGTCCCGATCGTGCGCGAGGGGCGGGTGATCGGCGTGATCGATCTCGACAGCCCCACGCCGTCGCGCTTTGTCGAAGCGGATGCAACCGGGATCGGGGATTTGGCCAGGCTGATCGCTGAACGCATCTGAGCGCCCGCTCCGGGATCCGCTCAGGGATCGGCTGAGGGGCCACAGGCGAAAGTGTTTGCCCGAACAGCGCCCCGAAACGAGACAGCATCGCCGAGTCAGCTTGGCCGAACGGTTGCGGCGGTGGTATCTCTATGGCTAACAAATTCTTACCAGTCGCGCGCCTGCCTGGCGAACCGGGGGATACCAAGATGCAACCCTTCCGCTCTTTCCAATTCGCAAATGGCCCGAGGATGCTCGGCATCGGCGTGATTGGCGCCGTGCTTGCGGCTGCCTCGCCCGCCGCCGCCCAAAGCGATGCCTTGCCCGAGCTGCCGCAACTGCCGGCGGTGAGCCAGGCGCCGATGTCGCCCGCAGAGATCGAGACGCTTCCGCCCGAATATCGCTCGCTTCCCGCAGCGAGCGAATCCACCACCTCCACGATCAACGAGGACGGGGTCGAAACCATCACCCGCACACGGCGAATCACCGCCGGCGCGCCGGTGCAATATCAGCAGTCGGGCGAAACCGCGTATGGCTATGCACCGCTCGGCTATGCCCCGGCGCCGGTCGTGTTCGACCGCGCGCAGTGGCTCGCTGAATGCCGTCGCCGCACCCAGGGGCTGAGCCGCCGGGAACGCGCCGGCATCATTGGCGGCCTGATCGGCGCGATCGGCGGCGGGATCATCGGCAACACCGTCGCTGACGGCAACCGCCTTGGCGGTACGCTGCTGGGTGCGGGCGTCGGCGGGGCGGCGGGTGTCCTGGCGGGCAATGCGATTGCCGGTGGCAGGGACCGGGATCGCTATGAGTGCGAGGATGTGCTCGAGAGCTACCTCGCGCAGCCCGGCAACGTGGTTCAGACTGCGCCGCAACGGATCGCCTCGCGGGCGATCCCCGCCCCGGGCTATGCCTACCAAGGCTATGCAGCGCCGCAATACGGCTATTCCTATGGCTACGCGCCGGCTTATCCGGCTTACGACTATGGATATGTCCAGCAGCAGACCGTCCTGGTTCCGGTCCAAACCATGCAGCAGCAGCGAGTGATCGTGCGCGAGACGGTGCGCGAGGAGTTCGTTCCGGCAGAACGCTCGATCCCGCGTCCGGTGACAGAGCCAGTCCGCCTGCCCGAGCCGCGGATGATCAAGAACTGACGAGCCGAGAGCTGACGGGCCAAGAGCTGACGGGCGCGGTGCGGCGCACGCCGCGTCAATTGGGCAAGGCTTCCGGAGCGGACTCGAGCTCGCTCGCAGCAGCGATCTTCTTCGCCTCGCCTTCCTCGTCGCGATCCTCGAGCTTGATCGGACCCAGGCGCACAACATCCTGCGCCCGGTTCACTTCGATTGTCGCGCCTTTGCTCGCAAGGTGGGGTTTGACCGCAAGTTTCTGCGCGACGTCCTGATCGACCATCAAACGATAGCGGCCATAGGGGATCCGCTCGAACAGAAAGAACCCGTCAAATTCGCTGATCGTTCGGGCAACTTCATTGCCGCGCTCATCGACCAGCTGCAGCACGACGCCCGGCAGCTCGACACCGCTGGCAGCCAGCAGCAATCCCTCGACCTCGCCGGTCGGCGCAACCGCCAGCTTGAACTCCGCCATCACGCCCGGCCGCGGAGTGAGCACGATGCCCTTGCCCGCAGGCGCCAAAAACGGATCGGCGAGCGAGCTTTCATCGACCCCGACCAGCACCGCCCTGAACGGTTGCAGATCATCGACAATGATCTGGCCCTGCTCGTTGGTCATGCGCTCGGTGGTTCTGAAACCGGTGTTGATCGCGACATCCTTGATGAACGCCTCGCCCGGATCATGGAGCCCATTGGCGTTGTCGTCGCGGAACACCGTGATCGCGGCCTGACCGTTGCGAGCGAGCTTGGCCTCGGTGATGCGCATGCCTCCGGCGATCGGATCGGGACCAATGCTGAAGGCAACCTGGACATTGGCGCCCACTCCGCCGCGGGTCGTGAAGAAGGCATCGCTGCGCAGCGAGAACCGGTCGAAGCGCTGGGTATAGCCTGCGGTCACGCGAAATTCGTCGGTGGGGGCGGCGTATTCAACCTGGCCCTGCAATTCGGCCCGTTCACCCAGCGCCTTGTCGGCGCGTAGGATCGCGGTTTCGAACCCGGCCTCCTCGCCGCTCAGCAGGAAGGTGGCGTTGCCGCGCAGACGCAGGCTACCCATCCGGGTGTTGGCGAGCAGGCGCAAGCGTGTGTCGCTGCGCGGGGCGCGGTCTTCGCCGGGCAGCTCTTCCTCGCGCGCGAGCTGCGCCGAAAGCGCGACTCGCCCGGCGGTAGCGGAAGTGGTGAGCAGGAACTCGTTGAGAGCGGTGCCGTCCTTCTGGCGCACGAGGTTGAAATTGCCCTGGATCGGCAACGTGAACTTGCCAAATCGCAGCGACGTGTCGAATGTCACCCCGGCGCGGTGGTCGATCTCTGGCCGCACGAATTCGCTCGTGAAGTCGCCGAAGGTCGCAAGTGCGTTGGCGCCGAAATTGATTGTGCCCACTCGCCCGAGCGCATTGAGCTCGGCAACGCTGCCCGCGCCGAACTCATGCGCCCCGGCAAGCTCGAGCTGCATCGGGCCAAACGTGCGCGCCAGCGCACCCTCGATATAGGTGCGCCGCTGGTCAAGGAAGAAGAGCGATTGCGCGCCGAGAGCTGCGCTCGTGCGCTTGTCGAGACCCCGCTCGAGCCCGATGCCCCAGCGCCACTTCTGCGGGCTAGAAGCCAGCTCATCGGTGAGCTGGATGAGATCGCGATCGTTCTGGAGGACGCCGGCCCAGTAATAGGTCTGGCCCGGCTCGATCTGGTTGAGCCCGACCGGGATCGAGGAGCGCTCCCGCCGGATCTGGCCCTGAGGCCCGTAAAGCACAACCTCCAGATCGTTGCGGCCGAAAAACAGGTCGATCTCGATGAATTCGTACCGGCCATCGCCGCGGTCGTTCTGGAAAGCGATCAGCTGGCCGTTGCGATAGAGCTCGGCATCCCAGCCCGCCGGCAGCACTCCGCGCAGCGTGGTCGCGGAAAAGCGCGAGATCTGTCCCACCGGGCGATTGGTGATGAAAGCGCCGCGACCGATCGCGGTCTGGCCGGTGAGCCGCCCGGCGACCGTCTCGACATCGCCGGCGGCGACTTCGGTTGCGCCCAGCGGCCCGAGGAGCTCTCCGTCGGGATCATTGCGGTAAGCCCTTACGCGCACCGATTGCGGCTCCAGTCCCTCATTGGTGCCAAGCCGCGCGAAGTAGCTCGCGCCGAGCGCCTCGCCCACGGTATAGAGTTCGAGCCGGGCATCCACCCTGTCTGACCCGCCACCGGCCCGCACGCCGCTGCGCGCGACGATATCGACCGAGGGGGTACGCCATGGCCGATATTCCATGTCTAGGCTGGGAAACTGGGTCAGATCGAAAGACTTCGGCTTTTTCTGCAGGCGAGCTGCGCGGTTGCGGCGTTCGATCGCCTGCATGAAGGGGAGCTCTTTGTCGGACTCGAGCCGGACGATCGCGTTGTAGAGATCGGGCGTGAAAGTGACGCCAAACCAGCGCGAATAGGCTTCGGTGTCGACGCACCACCCTTCGGGGGTATCGTAGATATCGCCAGCCAGCGGTGCACCGCGCGCCTCGTCGCTGCTGCTCTTGATCTCGACCGAGCCGCCGTCGCGATCGAGCGTGAATTCCTGGTCCTCGGCGAACAGCCAGCCGGTTGCGCGGCGCGACTTCTTGTCGATCCGGATCGGCAGATCGAGTGACTGGATCACATCGGCCAGATCAAGGCAGACGCCGCGATCAGTGCGGTAGCCGCGCACGTCATAGGTGAGCTTGTATTGCTTGATAACGAGCTGGAGGAAGAGAAAGTCGTCCTCGTTCGCCTGCCAGCTCGAACCTTGCGGGTTCGCCGGGTCGACCACGGCGGGCTGTGCCAGTGCTCGGCCCTGCGCGGTGATCAGCAGGAGCATGACAACGGTTGCGCAAGCGAGGCGTTTGTACGAGGATTTGAAGGCGAACACTGCTGGTCGATCCCCTGCGGACCCGGTGCGTCAACCCCGTCGACCGAGGAAGCGCTGCCGGTCAGCCGATGACCGCGTCCACTGCGGCGATGATCGCGCCGCCATCTTCGGGCATTTCGCGATATTCAAAGCGCATTTGTCCCGTCAGTCCCTGAGCCTGTTCGGCGGACAGCGGGATGCGCACTTCACGCGTCGTGATGTCGGTGTAGATCGCAAGGCCGCGGCTGATCACCACCGGTTCGTCGCTTCCGGCGCGCATCGCCCGCAATTCGCCGTAGGTCGATCTATCGCCCGAACGCGACAGCGTCAGGGCAAGCTCGGGGCCGTCATCGCCCGCAATGACGCGCGGCTGATCGATCGCAACCTGCGCCTCGACCTTGCCGTGGCGCACGATGATCGGAATGGTGACGCCGTAGATCGGGATGAGCTTGATCTGGACACCGTCCACTTCGCCGGGAGCCTGCGTCGCACTGCGCGGCTTGGGAATGGCCTTGAACGACATGTGGACCCGGTATTCGCCATCGGGAAGGTCCGCTCCCGGGCGGGCTGCGAGGCGCACCGCCTGTGGCTGCCCCGGGGGCAGGGTGATCCGGCGCGGCGCATAGCGGATCATCTCCATCGCCGCGGTCTCACTGGCATTGGCGTCGGTCGGTTCGACCGGAACGAGGCGCCCGTTTTCAAGCATCCGGCGCAGCTCGAGCTCGATCCGGTAGGTTGCTTCCTCCGAGCCGATGTTGCTGAGGATTACCTGCGTTCCGCGCCGAGCGTCGAGGATCACGCGAGTGGGCGCGATCAGAAGGTCGCCCTGCGCGGCGGCGGGCGCAACCGGTGCGAACGAGGCCAGCGCAAGCCCGCACGCGGCAAGCAGGCGAGCGACACGGCGAGATGGGGCAAGCAGCATAGGTTTACCAACTCCTCTTCGTGACAAGGCCGCCCCCTGAAGCGGGCCATGTCCGTAACGTTACGGAGCTTGGTAAAGAGCGATGGTTAATTTTGACTAAATGTGGGCGCGGGCCGCGCTCGAACCGTCCATCAAAAAAAGCCGCCCCTTCCCGGCAAAACCGGGAAGGAGCGGCCCTTCAACCTTGGCCCGGAAGCGCGGCAATGCCGTCCTCCGGACGTTTACGCCTAGATTACTGGTATTCCACCTCGACGACGAACTGGCCCTCGTAAATGCCGGCATCCTGGTCCGCACCGATGTTGAGCGTGCCGCCCACGCTGAAGATCGCTTCGCCCGCACCGTCAAGGGTGACGCCCGGCGCGTTGTTGACCTGCGTGCTCGTGGTGAAGTTGGTGAGGGTAAGCACCTGGGCCGCGACCGCGTTGCTGCCGCCGTCGAGGACGAGCTCGACGTCAGCGGTCGGCAGGTTGATCGTGATGTCCTTGTTGGCGGTGCCTGTCAGCTCGAAGGTCGGGACCGAAGTCGTGCCGACGCACACCACGTTCTTGTTGGCGCAGTCCATCGTGTTGTCAGGCGTCAGCGTCAGGGTGTCGGCCCCGTCGACGACGATCGAACCGAAATCGAGCGCGCCGCCTTGGAGCGTCAGGTTGAGCGGCTGCAGCACTTCGGCGGTGGCATCAGCGGTCGCGGTGTCTGCGTGAGCAACACTGCTCATGCCCATCGCTGCGAAAAGGGCGATCCCGGCAACGCCTGAGCGGATGATCTTGGTCATAGGTGGTCCTCTTGATGTGTGGTCTGAATTCAACAGCCACACTTTCAACGCGAGCGTTTCGAGCATGGCGAGTGAGCGGATTTGCATCTCCGTTCCCGCAAATGCGTAGAACCACTGAGTTCAGGTTTCGTTTTCCGGTATGGTTAACAGCGTGGTAGGGAATGGCGGCGAGAGCCCCAAAACCCGCGCAAATGCGTCGTTTGCGGATGCAGAGCGTCTTCAATCTGCACTTAACGAGGCGCCTAGATGTCGCCCCCGGTTAGCCGCTGACAAACCAGATCGAGCTGATCGAGCGTCTTGTAGCGAATCACCACCGAGCCGACCGCTGGATCGCGCTCGGCCTTGATCTCAACCGGCATTCCGAGAAAATCCTCAAGATGCTTCTGCACCGCCAGAATATCGGCATCAGGCTCGGCGCGCTCCTTCGCGCTGCCGGATTTACCCGGCGCGATCCCTTGCGCGACCTTGCGCACAAGCTTCTCGATCTCGCGCACCGAGAGGTTGTCGTTCACAGCGCGGCGGGCGAGGCCCTCGGCATCATCCTGGCCGATCAGCGCGCGCGCATGGCCCATCGACAGCCGCCCGCGCTCGACCAGGTCGAGAACCGCGCCCGGCAGAGCGAGCAGGCGCTGGATATTGGCGACATGGCTGCGCGATTTTTCGACCATCCGCGCGATCTCGGCCTGGGTCATGCCCTCCTCCTGCGCAAGGCGCTGGTAAGCCCGGGCTTCCTCGACCGGATTGAGGTCCTCGCGCTGGAGGTTCTCGATCAGCGCCAGCGCCATGACCTCGCGATCGTCGAGATCGCGCACCAGCGCGGGGATTTCGTGCAGCCGCGCCTTCTGCGCAGCGCGCCACCGGCGTTCGCCCGCAACCAGTTGATATCGGCCGCTTTCCAGCGGGCGCACGATGATTGGCTGGATCACTCCGCGGGTCGCGATAGAGGCGGCGAGTTCGTCCAGTGCATCCTCGTCGAAATGCTTGCGCGGGTTGCCTGGCAGTGGCTCGATCGCGGAGATGGCAAGGTTCTTGAGCGGGGAATCTATCCGCGTTGAACCGTCCCCGCCCTCCCCGTCATCCTCGCCCTCGGCGCGCACCAGCGGCTCCTCGCGCTTGACCTCGCCCATGAGCGCGCCGAGCCCCTTGCCGAGCTTGCGGGCCTTGCGATCGGACGCCGGGCGATGCGGCACCGAAAAGCGGATCGGGTCGGAGGGATTATGGCTCATGCGGCCTGCCTTTCGGCGGGAAATCGACCGATCAGCTCGCGCGCGAGTGCGATATAGGCGCGGCTCCCGACACAGGCGTGATCGTAGACCAGCGCCGGAAGCCCGTGGCTCGGCGCCTCTGACAGGCGGACATTGCGCGGGATCACGGTTTCGAACACCAGCTTGCCGAGGCAATCGCGCACGTCATCGGACACCTGATCGGTGAGCCGGTTGCGCCGATCGTACATCGTGAGCGCCACCCCGATGATATCGAGCGAGGGATTGAACCGCTGCTGGACGAGATCGACAGTCTGCAACAGCTGGCTCAGCCCCTCCAGCGCGAAAAATTCGCATTGCAGCGGAACCAGGATGCTGTCGGCCGCGCACAGCGCGTTGAGCGTCAACAGGCCGAGCGAAGGCGGGCAATCGATGAAGCAGATATCGTGCCCGCTATGCCGGCCAAGCGCCCGTCTGAGGCGCGCGGTGCGCTCATCGGCAGTGACGAGCTCGACCTCCGCGCCGCTGAGATCGACCGTCGCCGGGACGACATCGAGCCCGGGAATGCTGGTGCGCACCGCCGCTTCGGCGACCGGGACATCGTCGATCAAAAGATCATAGCTGCTCAGAGCGCGGTCCGCAGCCCGCACCCCAAGCCCGGTCGAGGCGTTGCCCTGCGGATCGAGATCGATCAGCAGCGTGCGCCAGCCGGTTGCAGCCATCGCGGTCGCGACATTGATCGCGGTCGTGGTCTTGCCCACCCCGCCTTTCTGGTTGGCAATGGCAATGATGAGCATGCTGGTCCCTTTCTCGGCCGGGGCCTTAGTTTGTCCGTCCGCCCGCGACGGTTTGGCCGCGCCTCGTCGCCTGCGCGGCGCTTGGCCGGACCGTGTCAGTCATTCGGTCGACTGACGATGATCCCCGCCTCCGGGTCGGTCAACGAGTGTTTCACGTGAAACATACCACGAATCGCAACCCGCTGTCCGCTAAGTTCGTGCGCTGCCGAGCGCCCCTTGGGCAAGAGGTGGAGAGTGTGCTTTGTGGAGAAGGGTGCGGATAAGCGCAGGAGCTTGTCCAGCGGGGCAAAGGCGCGCGCTGAAATGACAGCGCAAGCGAATGGGTCGATCCCCTCAAGTCGCTGGCCCAGGACAACGCAGTGCGACAACGCGAGCGCGTCGCGGCAACGCTCGAGAAACTCTGCCCTGAGCGCGCGCGATTCGACCAGGCGAACCGGCCAATCGGGACATAAGATTGCGATCACGAGCCCCGGAAACCCCGCCCCGGTGCCAAGATCAAGCCAAGGCTCGCCGACAAGCCGGGCCGATGTTTCACGTGGAACATGCGCCAGCAGCTGCGCGCTATCGGCGAAATGCCGCAGCCAAAGCGAACCTTCCGAAGCCTTCGCGATCAGATTTTGCCGCCGGTTCTCCTCGATCAACAGGGCCGCAAAACGCTCGAGCCGCTCCAGCGCGGCGGCATCGGCGAGGCTGGCGAGATACTCGCGCGCCTCGCTTTCTGAACGCAGCACTGCAGACGTTGGAGCCTGTTCTTCGCTCACGCTGCGCGCTGTTGTTCGCGGCGACGGGCATGGACGAGAAGCGCGGCCAACGCCGCCGGCGTCACCCCTGGCACCCGGCTTGCTGAGGCTAGCGTGGCAGGCGCCGCGGCGCTCAGACGTTCGACCATCTCGTTGGAAAGCCCCGGAATCTCGGCATACGGAAAATCGCGCGCGAGCGGCAGGGCCTCGCTCGCGCGCAGATCGCGCAATTCTGCGTCTTGCCGCGCAAGATAGGGCTCGTACTGCGCGTCTTCGGCCATTTCCTGCGCAAGCATCGGATCGAGCGCCAGCGCATCGCCCAGCCAGGGTTCGAGTGCCGCAAGATCCACGCCATCGTAGCGCAGCCACTCGCCAAGCGGCTTGTCGCCCCCGTCGCGGCGGACATTGAGGCCCCGGTCGGCGAGCTCGCGGGCGGGAACCTGGCGGCCAAGCGCCTGCTCGATCCGGGCGCGCTGCTCGTGCCGCCGCTCGAACCATTCGCGCCGCCCGGGCCCGACGCAGCCCGCCTCGAGCCCCAGCTGCGTCAACCGGGTCGAGGCGTTGTTGGCTCGCAGGCGCAAGCGGTATTCCGCGCGGGCGGTCAGCATCCGGTAAGGCTCGCTCACCCCTTGCAAAGTCAGGTCATCAACCATAACCGCAATATAGGAATTGGCCCGATCAAGTCGTGGGGGCTCCCGGCCGAGCTCTGCGCCGGCTGCGGCGAGGCCAGCCACCAGACCTTGCGCCGCCGCCTCCTCGTAGCCGGTCGTGCCGTTGATCTGCCCTGCGCAATAAAGACCCGGGATCGCACGCACCTCGAGCCCGGTGGTCAGCGCGCGCGGATCGATGTGGTCATATTCGACCGCATAACCGGGCTCAACAATCTCGGCCACCTCCAGCCCCTTCATCGCGCGCACCATGGCGAGCTGCACATCGACGGGCAGCGAAGTGCTGATGCCGTTGGGATAAACGAGATGCGTCGTCAGGCCTTCGGGCTCGAGGAAGACCTGATGCCCGTCGCGATCGCCGAACCGATGGATCTTGTCCTCGATCGAGGGGCAATAGCGCGGGCCAGCCGCCCCGATCGCTCCGGAAAACAGCGGCGATCGGTGCAGATTTGCCCGGATCGTGTCGTGAGCGCGGGAATTGGTCCGCGTGATCGCGCAGAACACTTGCGGATTGCTCCGGCGGGTGTTCATCGCCGACATCGTCCATTCATCGGTGTCGGAGGGTTGCTCTTCGAGGATCGCCCAGTTGATCGTGCGACCGTCGATCCGCGGCGGCGTCCCGGTCTTGAGCCGCGCCATCGGGAGGTTTACGCCGCGCAATTGCTGCGCGAGGCGAGTGGCGGCGTTCTCGCCGATGCGTCCGCCCTCGAACCGTTCTTCGCCCCGATAGAGGACGCCGCCGAGAAATGTCCCGGTGCACAAGATGACGCGCCGGGCGCCAAGGATCGTCCCATCCGCGAGCTCGAGCCCAGCCACCGCGCCCCCAGCCTGGACCAGGCTCGCCGCCTCGCCCTCGACCAGTGAAAGATTGGCCTGTGCTCGGACGATCTCCTGAACCTTGGCCTTGAACAGAACCCGGTCAGCCTGAACGCGAGGGCCCCACACCGCGCTGCCCTTCGAGCGATTGAGCATCCGGTAGTGAATCGCGCCTGCATCGGCAGCGCGCCCGATCACGCCGTCGAGCGCATCGACCTCGCGCACCAGATGGCCCTTGCCCAGGCCGCCGATCGCCGGATTGCAGCTCATCGCGCCGACCGCATCTAGATCGAAGCTGACGAGTGCCGTGCGCGCACCCATCCGCGCCGCCGCGCAGGCCGCTTCAACCCCGGCGTGCCCGCCGCCAATCACCAGAACGTCGAAATTGCGCATGCGCGCCAAATAGGGTTCCTTGTGCGATCCGTCAAAGCTGTTTCACGTGGAACACTCACCGCCCACCGAGGGGCTATTTGCCAATGCAGAACCGTCCGAACAGCGCGTCGAGCATGTCCTCGGTGGTCGCGCGGCCAATCAGGCGATCGAGCGCCAGGCGCGCGCAGCGCAGCTCCTCGGCGAGGAGCAGCGGATCATCCAGCGTGACGCCCGCAGCCAGCGCTCGTGCCACTTCGCCCACATGCCCGCGCTGGCGTGCGTTGAGCGCGGCCTCGCCGGGCTTGGGCATGGCGCAACGCGCAGCTTCGAGCAGGGCTTTGCGCAGTTCGGCCAGCCCAGCCCCGGTTTGCGCCGAAAGCGTGAACGCCGCAGCGCGCTTGGCGACGAAGTCTGCTGCGTCCGCGCGCGCGGCGATTTCCCAGGCCCCCCCGGGCCCCTCCCCCTGCGGCCCCAACCACAGCACCAGATCGGCCCGCGCCAGTTCCGCTCTGGCGCGCTCGATCCCGATGGCCTCGACCGGATCCACCCTCGCAGTGCGAAGGCCGGCGGTGTCGACAAAGGTCATCGGGATCCCGTCCATCGCGACGCTGCGCTCGATGATGTCGCGCGTCGTCCCGGCGATCGGCGAGGTGATCGCCGCCTCACTCTCGATGAGTGAGTTGAACAAGGTCGATTTGCCGGAATTGGGCGGACCGGCAACGACCACGCGGAAGCCTTCACCCAGCTTTTCGGCATGCGGGCGCGCGAGCCATCCCGCGATCTCCTCCGCCGTCTCGCTCAGCCGCGCCCTTGCCCCGGCAGACAACAGGTCGTCGCCTGCGTCGACGTCGTCTTCGTCGCCAAAATCGAGCGCCGCTTCCACCTCTGCGGAGAGCCCAAGGACCTCCTCGCGCCAGCGTTCGAAGTGCGCCGAGACCGATCCCTCCACGAAACTCAGCGCCGCAGCGCGCTGGAGCTCGGTCTCGGCGGCAAGCAGATCGGCGAGCCCTTCGGCCTGCGCGAGGTCGATCCTGCCATTGGCAAACGCCCGGCGGGTGAATTCACCGGGCTCGGCGGGGCGCAAGCCCTCGATGCTGCCGAGCGCCCGTTCAACCGCGCGCAGAACGGCCCGCCCGCCATGGCAGTGAAACTCGGCGCAATCCTCGCCAGTCGGTGTTCGAGGGCCGGGCAACCAGAGCACGAGCGCGGTATCGAGCACGCCCCCTTGCGCATCGCGCAGGGTGCGCAGCGATACCCGCCGCGGTTCGGGCGCCGAGCCGGCCAGAGCGAGCAACGCCTTGCGTGCATCGCTCCCGCTCACGCGGATAACCCCAATCGCGGCCGGTCCCGCACCGCTCGAAAGCGCGAAGATGGTTTGCTCTGACATCAGCTGTGTTTCACGTGAAACATTATAGGGCAAACGATGGCCCTAATTGCGATCCTCGCCTGCCGCCTTGCCAGACGCCTCGCGATCGCGCGCCGCAGTGCCAGCATTAGCACCAGCCCCGCGCATCCCGGCCTCGACAAAGCTCTGGAACAGCTGGAGCCCGATCTGTCCCATCGGCGCGAGCGTCTCGGCATATTCGCGCAACTGAGAGGGATTGCTCGCCGCTTGCATCGCCTTGACGACCGAGTCCATGTAGATCGAATTGGCGCGCTCGACATCGGGAAGGCCCATGAAGTTCCTGGCTTCTTCAGGCGTGCATTCGATCTCAATGTTCACTTTCATTCGCCATCCTACCGTCTGCCAAGCCCAGCGCCCGCCTTGCAACATTTGTCATTTGGGACTGGCGCGCGATTTGTGCAATGGAGGCCGCGAACCCGATCCCCCCAAATCGAGGAAACCATCATCATGACCGAAACAGCAATCATCACCGCCCTCGAGGACGACACCAGCTTTTCAGCCTATGTCGCGCGGCCCACCACCAATCCCAAGGCGGCAATCATTGTGATCCAGGAAATCTTCGGGGTGAACCCGGGCATCCGTCAGAAATGTGACAAGCTTGCCGCCGAGGGCTATCTCGCGGTGGCGCCCGATCTGTTCTGGCGCCTCGAGCCCGGGATTGAGCTCGACCCTGATGTCGAAGCCGAATTCACTGAGGCGCTCGAATGGATGGGCAAGTTCGACCAGGATGCCGGGATCAGCGACATTCAGGCGACCATCAACCACATTCGCAAGCACGAGGGAGTCGAGAAAGTCGGCTGCGTGGGCTACTGCCTTGGCGGGCGCCTTGCCTACATGACGGCTGCGCGCACCAGTATCGACGCCTCGGTCGGCTATTACGGCGTCGGCATCGATGGCCTGCTTCACGAGAAGGAAGCGATCGCCCACCCGCTCATGCTCCACATCCCGACCGCAGACGGCTTCGTCAATGAAGCGACCCAGAAGGCCATGCACGAAGGGCTCGGTGACCACCCGCGCGTCACGCTCCACGATTATAAAGGGCTCGACCACGGCTTTGCGACCGAATTCGGCGACCGCCGCGACGAAGACGCTGCCAACATAGCCGATGGGCGAACCTCGGCATTCTTCGCAAAACACCTCGCGGTGAAAGCGCCCGACGCTTATTGATCGCAAGGCGTCGGCATCGCCGAGCGATAGGCGCGCTTTTAGCCGGCCTCAGTTGAGGACGGCGAAGTTCATCAGGAACTTGCGATGATCGGCGTTAAGCCCTTGCGGCAATTGCGCTTCGAGATCAACGCGCCGCTCAGCGACGTTCTGCGCGATGGCGATGCGCTTCATCGCCCAGCCCGGGCAGGCGCGCTCGCTCACTTGCGAACGATCGAGCATTGATACGCCATTGTGCCGCGCATCCTTGCTGATCGTCATCATCAGCCCGGCAAGGCTCGTTTCCTCGCCCTCGAGCAGCTGGAGGAAATTGCGCCCGTTATAGAGCAGCAGCCCGGTGATATCGCGCCGAGGATTGTTGCGCGCGCTCGTCTCGAGGATTGCCGCGACATCCTCGCGCGTAAGATCGGGAGCGGTGCTGATGTAGAGATACTGGCTGATCACTGGTTCATCGTGTCGAAGAAATCTTCGTTGGTCTTGGAATCCTTCATCTTGTCGAGCAGGAATTCCATCGCATCTACGGTGCCCATCTGCATCAGGATGCGCCGCAACACCCACATCTTCGACAGCTTGTCCTTCTCGACCAGCAGCTCTTCCTTGCGCGTGCCGGATTTGCCGACATCGAGCGCGGGGAAGATGCGCTTGTCGGAAACCTTGCGGTCGAGCACGATCTCGGAGTTGCCGGTGCCCTTGAACTCCTCAAAGATCACCTCATCCATCCGGCTGCCGGTGTCGATCAGCGCGGTGGCAATAATCGAGAGCGAGCCGCCCTCCTCGATGTTGCGCGCCGCACCGAAGAACCGCTTGGGCCGCTGAAGCGCATTGGCATCAACTCCCCCCGTGAGCACCTTGCCCGACGAAGGAACGACGGTGTTGTAAGCGCGCCCCAGCCGGGTGATCGAATCGAGCAGGATCACCACATCGTTCTTGTGCTCGACCAGACGCTTGGCCTTTTCGATCACCATTTCAGCCACTTGCACATGGCGGTTGGCCGGTTCGTCAAACGTCGATGAGATCACCTCGCCCTTGACCGAGCGCTGCATGTCAGTGACTTCCTCGGGCCGCTCATCGACCAGCAGGACGATCAGGAACACCTCGGGGTGATTGTCAGTGATCGCCTTGGCGATATTCTGCAACAGCACCGTCTTACCCGTGCGCGGCGGCGCGACGATCAGCGCGCGCTGGCCCTTGCCCTGGGGCGAGATGATGTCGATCACCCGCGCTGACTTGTCCTTGACCGTCGGATCGAGCGTATCGAGGTTGAGCTTCTGGTCCGGGTAGAGCGGGGTGAGGTTGTCGAAATTGGTGCGCAGGCGCACCGCGTCAGGGTCCTCGAAATTGACCTTGCTCAGGCTGGTGAGCGCGAAATAGCGCTCGCCATCGCGCGGCGCGCGGATTTCGCCCTCAACCGTATCGCCGGTGCGCAGACCCCAGCGGCGGATCTGGTTGGGCGAGACATAAATATCATCGGGCCCGGCGAGATAGTTCGCCTCGGGCGAGCGCAGAAAACCAAAACCGTCCTGCAGCACCTCTATGGTGCCGATCCCCATGATCTTCTCTTCGTATTCCTCATCCTCGGCGAGCTCACGCAGGATGCTGAACAGGAGATCCTGGCGGCGCATGGTCGATGCGCCCTCGACGCCGAGTTCCTCCGCCATCTGAACGAGGTCCGCCGGGGTTTTTTCTTTCAAATCTTTGAGATGCATTGGCTTTCAGGGGATATAAGAGGGGTCTGGGCGCCTCTCGGGCGAGCGGCACGGGGATTGCTGACTGATCGAGGCCCCGCCGTAACGAGGCAGCGCTGCCTGTTGGACGAGACAGAGCGAAGCTTGGAGAAAGCAGAAAGAGCACCGCGCTGGAACGCGCGAGAGCGATCAGAATGTGCGCTCGCAACTAATGCGCGCAAAGGCCGCGGTCAATCGGGATTATTCAATGCACCACCCCGAAAATCAGAACGGTCTCACGTAAACCAACACCACAATCAGAACCAGCAGCAATCCGGGAACTTCGCCGATCATCCGGATCCGCTGTTCCGCAAGCGGCCGCTCCCCGCGCGCCATCTTCCTCGTCTGAGCGACCAGCCACCCGTGATAGCCGCTCAGCAGCACGACCAGCGTGATTTTCGCATGGAGCCAGCCCTCGCTGAAATAACCTGAGGCCCAGGCCTGCAACAGGCCCAGCACCCACACAACAATCAAACTCGGCGTCAGGATGATCTTGCGCAACAACCCCATGCGATGCGCCCACTTGGCCTCTTCGGGCGAGCCGGGGGCGGCATCGAGCATGTAGATGCACTGACGCGGCAGCATGAACAGCCCGGCAAGCCAGAACACCATGAAGATCACATGACCCGCCGTCAGCCAGGGGTAGATCGCGAGAACTGTGCTTTGCATGAGGCTTCCCTAACGCGGTCCGCGCACCGCTGCGAGAAGTTCCTCGACGTGCGCAATCGGGGTGTGCTGGCCGATCCCGTGGCCAAGATTGAAGACGTGCGGCCGATCGCGAAACGTATCGAGGATAGCGTGGCAGCGCTCAACGAGGTGCTTGCCGCCAGCTTCGACCAGCAAAGGATCGAGATTGCCCTGCACCGGCATCCCGTCTGGCAATTGCGCATGCGCCCAAGCCGGATCGAGCGTTTCATCGAGCCCCACCGCGTCCACCCCGGTCTCGCGTGCATAGGCGGGCAGCTTCGCGCCTGCACCCTTGGGAAACCCGATCACCGGCACTTCGGGGTGTGACGCCTTGATCGCTGCAACAATCTTCGCATTGGGCGCGATTACCCAGCGCTCGAACTCGTCGGGCGCAAGGCTGCCCGCCCAGCTGTCGAACAATTGCACCGCTTCGGCGCCTGCATCGATCTGGCCGCGCAGATAGGTGATGCTGACCGCGCTGATCGCATCGAGGATCGCCTGCATGCGCGCCGGATCACGATAGGCGAGGAGGCGCGCAGGGCCCTGATCCTTCGAACCTTCCCCTGCGATCATGTAGGTCGCGACCGTCCACGGCGAGCCCGCAAAGCCGAGCATCGTCACCTCGGGCGAGAGCATCGCGCGGGTGCGGCGCACGGTCTCGTAAATCGGATCGAAGCGTTCGAACGCGCTGGTGAACGCCTCGAGTTCGCTCTCTAGCAAGGTCGGGCTAAGCTGCGGCCCCTCGCCCGCCGTAAAGCGCAGCCCCTGTCCCATCGCATGCGGCACAATCAGGATGTCTGAAAACAGGATCGCCCCGTCAAACCCGAACCGCCGGATCGGCTGCACCGTGATTTCCGCAGCTGCCTCGCTGTCATAGACGAGCTCGAGAAAGCCGCCCTTCTCACTGCGCAATGCGCGATACTCGGGCAAATACCGACCTGCCTGACGCATCAGCCAGACAGGCGCAATCGGAGGCTTGGCGCCTTTGAGGGTATCGAGCAAGAAACCGGGCATGCGTCTTCCTTTAAACAAATAAAGTAGATTTATAAAAGGGATGATGGAGTATGTTGGCCCTGTGGATAGCGGGCATGAAGAAGCTGTGCCTCATTTTCCCCCAGCGCGCCAGCCTTTCGCAACAGTCCGCGACTCCGCGCGCAGCGGTGCGTCAACCGATAGATGTCCCCACTGCCAGCCCCCTGTTCACAACCGCTGATTCATGTCGACAAATAGACCTCGGGCGCAAGGCATAGCGGGCAACAAATTCGCTCCCCCGCTTGTGAGCCGCTTCATCCCATGGTTTATGCCGCGTGGTTTCCACAAGCGCTCGAAGGCAGGCTAAGCGACACCCATGAATCGGCTGAACCTTCATCTCGTTTCGGATTCAACCGGCGAAACGCTCGAGATGATCGCCAAGGCGGCGCTCGCGCAGTTCGACGATCCGCAGGTCAGCCGCTATTTCTGGCCGATGGTCCGCTCACGCGCGCATCTTGACCGTATCGTCACCGATCTTGCTGAAAATCCGGGGCTCGTGCTCTACACGCTGGTGAACCCCGAGACCCGCAACCGGCTCGAGGAGCATTGCCGACATCTCGGGCTTCCCGCGGTACCGGTGCTCGATCAGGTGACCTCGGCGCTCGAGTCTCAACTTGGCCAGGAAGCCCACGGCCGCCCCGGCCGTCAGCACTCGATGGACGATGCCTATTTCAAGCGCGTCGATGCCATCCACTACACGATCGCGCATGATGACGGGATCGCGCACGAGGACTGGGAAGAAGCCGATATCCTCCTCGTCGGCGTCTCGCGCAGTTCGAAGACGCCGACGAGCATCTATCTCGCCAACCGCGGATACAAGGTCGCCAACATCCCGCTGGTGGTCGAGAGCCCGCCGCCTGCAAGCCTGTTCGGGCTGCGCAATCCGCTCATCGTCGGGCTGACCACCTCGCCCGAGCGGCTGGTCCAAGTCCGCCGCAACCGGCTCTTGTCGTTGAACGAAGGGACCGAAACCTCGTATGTTGACAGCGAGCGGGTCAAGAAAGAGCTGCAATTGGCGCGCCGCATGTTCGCCGACAATGGCTGGCCGGTGATCGATGTCACCCGCCGCTCGATCGAGGAGAGCGCTGCGGCCATCATTGGCCTGGTGAACGAGCGCACGCGCAAGGGTAAGCAGGCCGAGGCGGCGGGCCGGCCGGCATGAGCGCGCCGATCATCCTCGCCTCCAGCTCCGCCTCGCGCGCAGCGATGCTCGATGCAGCGGGGATTGCCTATGACGCGCACCCGGCCAAGATCGACGAACGCGCGGTCGAAAGCGCGCTGGGCGCACTCGGCCCGGCCGAGATCGCCGAGGCGCTGAGCGTCGCCAAGGCGGCGCAGGTGAGCGCGCTTCATCCCGGGCGGTTGGTGGTGGGGAGCGATTCGCTGGTGGTGGTCGAGGGCCGGCGGTTCGACAAGCCGACTTCGCGCCAGGATGCCGCAGAGCACCTGCGGTTCTTTTCGGGCAGGATTCTCGAATTGCACAGCGCGGCAGCGATCGTGCGCGGCGATGCATGCCTGTGGGCGGAGCCGAGCCGGGCGCTGCTCCATGTCCGCGAACTCTCGCAAGCCTTCATTGAGCACTATCTCACCCGCGAATGGCCGCATGTTGGCGCAACCGTCGGCGTTTTCCGGATCGAGGCGATGGGGGTGCAGCTGTTCGAGCGCATCGAGGGCGATCACTTCACGATCCTGGGTATGCCGCTGATCGCGCTGCTCGGCGCCTTGCGCGATGAAGGCGTGATCCCGGGATGACGCAGCCGCCTTATGCCGAGGTGATCGGCGATCCGATCGTGCAATCGAAATCGCCGCGCATTCACCAGTTCTGGCTCGAAAAGATCGGCCTCGCGGGCGATTATCGCGCCGCTCGCGTGGCTGCCGGAGAGGTCCCGCACTATCTCGCACAGGCGCGCGCCGATCCCGCCTGGCGCGGCTGCAACGTGACAATGCCCCACAAGCACGCAGCCCTCGCCGCAGCGGACCGCGCCGATCCGGTGGCAGCGCGCATCGGCGCTGCCAACACGCTCGTGCGAGAGGATGAGAGGCTTGTCGCCTACAACACCGACGCGCCCGGCTTTCTCGAACCCTTGCGAGGCGAGCTCGCGCAGGCGCATCTTTTCCGCATGGCGCGCATCATCGGCACCGGCGGGGCCGCGCGCGCGATCGTGGTGGCGCTGGCGCAGGAAGGCTTCACGCTGGTCCTCACCGGGCGCGATCCGGCAAAGGCGCGCGCGATGCTCGATGAACTTGCCCCAGGCGGCGAGCACCACGCGGTCGCGCTCGATCATTTCGCCGCGCCTACCGACTTTACCTTCGATGATCGCAAGGGCTGCCTCGATCTCATTGTCAACGCATCACCGCTTGGCATGCGCGGCCAGAGCGCGCTCGCCTTCGATCTCAGCCACGCTCCGCCGCGCAGCATCGTCTACGATATCGTCACGGACCCGGTCGAAACCGCCTTCCTTGCCAACGCCCGCACGGCCGGGTTTCGCACTATTGGCGGGCTTGCCATGCTGATCGGCCAGGCGGCCCATGCCTTCGAGAAGTTCTACGGCCAGCCAGCGCCCCGCCAGCATGACCACGAACTCGAACAGCTGCTGAGCCAATGACCAAGCGCCCGCTTCTGCTCGGCCTCACCGGTTCGATCGGCATGGGCAAATCGAGCGTTGCCGCGATGTTTGCCGATGAGGGCGTGCCAGTGTTCGACGCCGATGCCGCGGTGCGCGCGATGCAGGGGCCGGGCGGCGAACTTGTCGACCAGATCGAGGCCGCATTTCCCGGCTCGACCGGCGCGTTGGGGGTCGAGCGCCAGGCACTCGGCAAAATCGTTTTCGCAGATCCCGAGAAGCTCGCGCGGCTTGAAGCCATCGTCCATCCCGCCGTGGCGGCCAAGCGCGCCGCCTTCCTGCAGGAGCACGCCGAAGCGCCGATGCTCCTGTTCGACATCCCCCTCCTGTTCGAGCGCGGGGGGCATCAGGCGGTCGACGTGGTGATCGTCGTCTCGGCGCCGGCAGAGGCCCAGCGAAAGCGCGTGCTCACCCGGCCGGGGATGACCGCTGAGAAATTTGCTCATATCCTCAGTCTCCAGGTGCCCGATGCCGAAAAGCGCGCCAAGGCGGATCATGTGATCGACACCGGCGTGACGCTTGCCGAGACGCGCGCGCAAGTCCGCCGCCTGATCGACCAACTGGCTCGATCGCGCGCCTAGGGTTTGCCCCCCTTGCACTCCGATGCGAAGTCGCGGATAGTCCCAGAAATGCGTGAGATCGTCTTCGACACCGAAACCACCGGCCTTGATCCCCGCAACGGCGATCGCATGGTCGAGATCGGATGCGTCGAGATGATCGACCGGGTCGCAACCGGGGCGGTCTTCCATGCCTACTACAATCCCGAGCGTAACATGCCCGCCGAAGCTCAAGCGGTGCACGGGCTTTCCTCCGCTTTTCTAGCAACCAAGCCGCGCTTCGGCGAAAGCGTGCGCGAACTCCTCGAATTTCTCGGCGATGCGCCGCTTGTTGCGCACAATGCCGGCTTCGATTTCGGCTTTCTCAACTGCGAACTTGAGCGGATCGGTCTTGCGCCCATCGCGCTCGATCGCATGATCGATACCGTGGTGCTTGCGCGCAAGAAGCATCCCGGCGCCAAGAACTCGCTCGATGCGCTGTGCACCCGCTACGGGATCGATCGCTCGCACCGCGTGAAGCACGGCGCGTTGCTCGATGCCGAGCTCCTCGCGCAGGTCTATGTCGAGCTGACCGGCGGCCGCCAGATCGGCCTCGCGCTGGCCGCCGAGTGCGAGGCTGCGGCCGAGTATGTCCACGGGATCATCGCTGTCCGCCAGACCACAACTATCATTTCGCGCGCCGTGCGCCTGGCGCGCCCGGCGCGCCCGCATTCGGCAAGCCCGGCGGAACTTGCCCGGCACAAGGAGTTCGTTGCAACGATCAAGGAGGCGATCTGGAACAGCTAGGTCTTGCCCGCCTTCTGCCCCTTTGCGGGATCGGAGCGATGCGGGGCTGATGAATTAACAAAGGAAGCATCAATGGACATCATTGTCTCGGGCCACCAGGTCGAAACCGGTGCAGCGCTGCAAGAGCACGCTGCGCAGCGCCTTTCCGACATCGTCGAGAAATATTTCGAACGCGCCCTCTCCTCGCACGTTACGCTGGGCAAGGCGCCTGCGGGTGCATTTCGCTGCGACATCGTCACCCACGTCTCGCACGGCACGATCCTCAAGGCGCAAGGGGAGGCGCAGGATGCCCATCTCGCGCTCGATCATGCAGCGGGCAAGATCGAGAAGCAGCTGCGGCGGTACAAGCGCCGGCTCACGAACCACCACGAGCGCGCGCTGCAGGTGCGCGCCGAGGAAGAGGCAGCTTACACCATCTTCTCCGCCGAGGAGCCCGAAGAGGAGGAAGACGTCGCCGATGCGCCGCCGGTGATCGCCGAGACTCGGATCGAGATTCCGGAAGCCTCGGTCGCCGATGCGGTGATGATGCTCGACCTGCGCGACACCAACGCGCTGTTCTTCAAAAACGCTGGCACTGGGCGGCATAATATGGTCTATCGCCGCGCGGATGGCTCGATCGGATGGGTCGAGCCGCGTTAGGTCCCTTGCAAGCCTCGTTCGCGCAGTTTCATGCGCGCTGAGGCGTGAGGGTGTCCTGGCCGACGCACCGCAGCATGGCGCGAGAAACTTGCGCTGGCGCGGGGATGGGGGCGAAGTCGGCCTTTCATTATCTGTTACCGGGATCTCGTTTTATCATGGATATCACCATTCTGATGCAATCGGAGGCGGTTCGCATCGCCGATCTCGATTCCAAGTCACGGATTCTCGAGATGATCGCGGATGTCTTTCACTCGGCCTACGCGCTCGATCGCGACACGGTGCTCGACGGCCTCGAACAGCGTGAGGCGCTGGGCAGCACCGGGTTTGGCCGGGGCGTCGCGATCCCGCATTGCCGGATCGATCAGGTGAACCGGCCGACCGCCGTGATGCTCAAGCTGGTGAGCCCGTGCGAATTCGGCGCGGCGGACGCTGTCCCGGTCAGCCTCGTCTTCGGCCTCGTCTCGCCGGAAAACGCAGGCGCGGCGCATCTCCATGCGCTGGCGGCGATCTCGCGCCTGTCGCGCGACGAAGTCATGCTCCAGGCGCTGAGCGATGCCGACGAACCTGAGACGCTGTTTGCGCTGTTGAACAATCAATTGCTGCGCGATGCCGCCTGATCGCGAAGGCGCACGGCAACATCACCGCGCGCTTGAGCGGCTCTACCTCTCGGCGCCGATCAACGCGAAGTTCAACTCACGCCTCGAGATCACCGGCGAGGGCGCCGCGCGCCTCCAATTCGAGGTCAGCGAAGACATCTATCATGCTGCGGGCGCTGCCCACGGTACGATCTATTTCAAGATGCTGGACGATGCAGCGTTCTATGCGGCGAACACGCTGGTGACCGATCGCTTCCTCCTCACCACCAGCTTCAATCTTCATTTCTCGAAGCCGGTGCGCGCTGGGCCAGCGGTGGCGGAAGGGCGCTGGGTGAGTGGGCGGCGGCGGGTGCTTGTGGCCGAATCGCGCCTCATCGATGCCGAGGGCGACGAGATCGGGCGCGGCACCGGCACGTTCATGCGCTCACGGATAGCCTTGTCGAGCCTGGCGGGATATTCGGTCGAATGACCCGCGCGGGAATGGCTTGGCCTCGCGGCAACACGCGGCGCTGAGTGTCCATGCGGCTGCCCGCCCATCTCGAGATCTCCAGTCTCATTCGGCTCGCCGAATCGAAAGGCGGCAATGCGACCGTTCTTGCCAAGGGTGAGCGCGATGCGGGCACGATCCTGATTGTAACCATGTATCGCGGCGGTGATGCAAGACTTTACGAAAGAATGCCGCAACTCGACGGAACGCGCCGTTTCGTACAAACGAAAATCCAAGATACTGAAAACCCGCACGAGTTTTCTGAATACTTGACGAGGCGCACGCAGCAGGACCCGGATTTGTGGGTTCTGGAGGTGGATGTCGACAACCCGGCACAGTTCATCGCAGATTTGCCGGATTAACTTGATCTTGGTTATGCCCCCCCTAATTGGCGGCGAGCTTTTCCGACGCAGGCAAGGCGCTTGGCAATTCGGCCACGCGACTTGCACGTAGACGGGGGGCGGCCGGCAGGCGTCATCCAAGCGAACCTCTTATGCAGCGAAACATCGCGCAAATGGTTCCACGCCCGCGACAGTGCTGCTCACCGCACAGGTATTCCAGAACCGATGAGTCGTAAGACGTACTCTTTGAGCGCGGTGGCCGTTGTTGCGACCGCAAGTTTGAGTTTTTCCAGCGCGGACGGGGCCGAGGCCCTCGCGCAGGCGGGTGCGGGCGATGTAACGATCGCCGAGCCCGCACCCGCTCAGGATGAGTTCGAGATGGTGCCGCTGCCGCTCGAAGTCGCGGCGATCGAATCCCAGACCGAATTCGTCAGCCGCGAAGTGGTTCAGCCGCTTCCCGAAGAGCCTGATGCGCCCCCATTCGAGCGGGCCGCATCGCTTCACGAGCTCGTGAACACCGTGGCGCCTGGCGAATTGAGCGAGCAGCTTCATTGTCTTGCGAGCGCGATCTATTTCGAGGCGCGCGGCGAGCCGCTTTCGGGCCAGCTTGCGGTGGCGCAGGTGATTATCAACCGGACCGAGGATGGGCGTTTTCCCGCCAGCTATTGCGGCGTCGTCTACCAGCGCGCGCAATTTTCCTTCGTCAAGAACGGTCGCATGCCCAGCATCCGCACCAGTTCGCCCGCGTGGCACCGGGCGAAAGCGATTGCGCGGATTGCGCATGAGGGCATGTGGGAATCCGAAGCCGACGACGCTATCTATTTCCATGCCACGTATGTGCGTCCCTCGTGGAGTCGGCGCATGACGCGCACCGCCCAGATCGACACCCATATCTTCTACCGTTGAGCGCGTGCCAGCGCCTCATCATCAAGCCCCCGCCTTCTGGCGGGGGTTTTCGTTTGGGGCCGCAATCTTTCAGGCAAAGCTCGCCCACACGGGCGCGTGATCGCTCGCCTTGTCGCGCCCGCGATGCTCGCGGTCCACCCCGACGGCGCGCAATCTGTCGGCCAGTTCGGGCGATAGCAGCAAGTGGTCAATCCGGAACCCATGGTCGCGCTGCCAGGCCCCGGCCTGGTAATCCCAATAGGTCCACACCCCCCCGCGCGGATTGAGCGTGCGCACCGCATCGCACCAGCCATCGCCGAGCAGGCGCGCATAGGCCGCGCGGCTCTCGGGCTGCATCAGCGCATCCTGGGCCATCGCCCTCACCGAGAAGGTGTCGTCATCGTGCGGGATGACATTGTAGTCGCCGAGCACCGCCGCGGGGACTTCTTCGGCCCAGATCTTCCGCATCCGGGTGCGCAGGCGCTCCATCCAGGCGAGCTTGTAGTCGAACTTGGGTCCGGGCTGCGGATTGCCGTTGGGGAGGTATATGTTGACCAGCCGCAGCCGGTGCTTCCCCTCATGGAGGAGATCGACCTCGAGATAGCGCGCCTGCTCACCATCGCCCGCGTTCGGCCCAGCGATGCCGAGTCCGCGCTGGACTTCTTCAAGCGCAAACCCAGCCTCGCGGTCCGCTAGGATGGCGACCCCATTGAACGCCTTTTGCCCATGCCAGATGACGTCGTAGCCGAGCGCTTCGAGGTCGCCCGCCGGGAAGCTCTCGTCCTGGGACTTTATCTCCTGGAGACAGGCAGCCGCGGGCCGCGTTTCGGCGAGCCACTCCTTGAGGCGCGGCAGCCGTGCCTTGATCCCGTTGATATTGAAGGTCGCCAGCTTCATCCTCGCCACCTTGGCGAATAAGCGCGCCTGCGTCTATTCCCGAGGCTCACTGCCGAGCAGGATCAGATGCCGAAGCTAGACCCGCAGCCGCACCCGGCCGCCGCATTGGGGTTTTCCACTCGGAAGGCCGCGCCGCCGAGCGATTCGACGTAATCGACCGTGCAGCCATTGACGAGATCGAGGCTGACCGGATCGACCACCAGGCGCACGCCATCGGTCTCGCTCACAGCATCTTCGCTGTCAGCGTCATCAGCCATCTCGAACTTGTACTGAAAGCCCGAACACCCGCCGCCCTCGACCGACAGGCGCAACACAGGCGGCTTCGCCTGCTTCTGCGCGATCCAGGCGACGCGCTCGGCCGCCGCCTTGGTGAGAGAAAGTGTGCCGGACATCCTCGCTATCTAAGCTCGACCTCTGCCAAGCTCAAGCCCTAGCGCGCAGCGAAGCGCTCGGGCGCTAAGCTGTCTGGATATAGCTGCGCATCGCCTCGGCTTCATGCAGCACCGCATCGATCTTGGTCTTCACAAGATCGCCGATCGAGATGAAGGCCATCAGCTGGCCATTCTCGACCACCGGAAAATGGCGAAACCGCCGCCGGGTCATCAGCGCGAGGGCCTCGTCGACCGTGGTTGACGGCTCGACCGTGATTGCGGGCGAGGTCATGATGGTCTCCACCGGCTGTTCAAGACAGCCTCCGCCATCGCTCGCAAGGTGATAGATCACGTCGCGCTCGGACACGATCCCGACCACCGTGCCATCGCGCAGCACCGGCAGCGCGCCGATCCGGCGGGTGGCGAGGATTGCGATAACGTCGCAAACCCGGGTGTCGACCTCGCAGCTTACGACGTGGCCGGGTGCGCGGTTCGCGATGATTGAGGCAATGGTCATGAGCTTTGCTCCTCTCTCCGAAAAACAAAATGCCACCTTTGTTCGGCAAAGGCGAATCCGGCGTTGCGCTTTCATCGCTTGCAATGCGATCCCCGGGGCCACATCTGGCAACCCATGGCCAGAAAATCCCCGCTCGACGAACCGGAGAACGCGGCTTTCGCATGGCGCCGCTTTCGCGTGCTCATGCGCATTCTGGGCGCGGTTACGGCGATTACCCTGCTGATTTTCATGGGTATCTTGTATGTCTTCTACCCGGGGGCCTCGATCCATTTGTTCATTGCCGTCGCGCTCGGCGTGTCGATGACGATGCTTTTGGGGGGCGGCCTGATGGGGCTCGTCTTCCTCTCGAACGGGACCGGGCACGACGAAGCGGTCGACAACCGGCTGCCCGGATCATCCGACGTATGGGGTGGCCGCGACGACGATTAGCGCTTCGCGTCGCTATGCGACTCGCTGCTAGCCTGCTTCGGGCACCGCTTCACCTTCGAGCGGACGCAGGCGAAATTCCTCGACCGGTTCGCCTGCGACCAGATGTTGCTCGATGATCCGCTCCAGCACCGCCGGTGTGCACGAATGATACCAGACATTGTCCGGCCAGATCACCGCAATGGGCCCCGCATCGCAGATCTGCAGGCAATCCGCCTTGGTCCGCTGGATCCCGCCGCCAGGCCCGCGTGGATGATCGGCGTTGCGCAGTGGCCCCGCCAGGCCCCGAGCCTTCAACTCCTCCTTGAGGAATTGCCAGGCCTCCTCGCCCGCCTCGCGCGAGCAGCACTTCTGCTTTTCCGAGATCGCACACAGAAAAATATGCCGCTCGATCCCGTCACCGCGGGCTGCATCGCCATATTTGCGCCCCAGCGAATAACGCGCCGAGGTGAGCGCGTGCGTTGCCGGATCCTCGCTCATTCGCCCGTTTGTCCGCCCGCCTTCTCGCCGAGCCACCGGTCAAGCCAGGCGAACACCGTCTGGTGCCATTGCAGCGAATTGGCCGCGCCCAGCACCCAATGGTTCTCGTCGGGAAAGACCAGCAGTTCGGCGGGAATTTCGCGTTCCTGCAGCGCGGTGAAACTCTGCAGCCCTTGCGTATAGGGCACGCGGAAATCCTTCTCGCCGGTGATCACCAGCATCGGCGTCTGCCAATTATCGATGTGGTTTACCGGGTTCCACTTCTCATAGATCTCTGCGTTTTCGGCATAGGAGCCGCCGAAATCCCAGCGCGGGAACCACAATTCCTCGGTCGAATAATAGAAGCTGCGCAGATCGAACAGCCCATCGTGCTGGACGAGGCACTCGAACCGGTTGGGCCAGTTGCCCGCGATCCAGTTGACCATGTAGCCGCCATAGCTCGCTCCCAGCGCGCAGGCACGCGTGCCGTCGATCTGGGGATCAAGCGCGAGCGCGGCCGCGAGGCCCTTTTGCAGATCGACCAGCGGTTTGCCGCCCCAATCCTGGTTGATCGCATCCATGAACTCTTGGCCATAGCCAGAGCTCCCGTGGAAATCGATCGAGATCACCGCATAGCCTTGGCTGGCAAAGACGCGCGGGTTCCAGCGGCTCGACCAGGCATCGTTGAACGACCCCTGCGGCCCGCCATGAATGAACAGCAGCGCAGGGACCGGCCCCTGCTGTTGCTCGAGCCGGGTGATCTGGCCCCAGACGGTGTCGCCGTTGGCGCCTTCGAAGCTGAACCGGGTGGTCATGGTCGAGGCCATCCCGCCGCTGCGGGTGGTGACGACATCGGTCAGCGGGCGCGCCGCCCCAAGGCCGCGTGAAAGGTAGAGTTCGGCAGGGACGCCGATCGAATCGCGCGTGAACAACAGCCGATCGCCAGGGAGCACGGTGAGATTGGCGATATGCGCTTCCTGCCCGGCCATCAAATCGAGCTGCGCGACCTCTCCGGTCGCCGGATCGATCCGGTAGACCGGCGTATCGAGCACGCTTTGCGCAGTCGCGAGGAGGTAATCGCCGCGATTGCTCCAGGTGAGGCTGCCAAAGGAGAGATCGGTGCCTGCCGTGATGGCGCGGGTCTTTCCGGTTGCAAGGTCGCGCAGATGGACGACCATGCGATCGGATTCGTAACCCGCCCGCTCCATCGCGAGGTAAGCCAGCCGGGTCCCGTCGGGCGAGGGCACCGGCATGCTGTCATGCGCTGGGTTAGCCCCGGTGAGGAGCTGCGGCGGCGCTCCGGTCAGGTCCGAGAAATAGATGTCGAGATTGGTCGAGGTGGGCTCCTCGCGCCCGGCTTCGCGCGCGACGAAATAGAGGCCCGAACCATCCGGGGCCCAGACGATGTCCTCGCTGCCGCCAAACGGCATGGTCGGCGTGTTGCCGGTGATCCCTGTCGCCGGATCGCCGCCATCGAGCGGAACACCGTCGCCCGAGACTATCCCGTCAGCCAGATCGAACACGAACACGCGGCTGAAGACGCCTGCTTCCACCCAGCGATCCCAATGCCGGTAGAATCCGTCTTCCCCGCTGTAGAGCCGGCCCGAGCCAGCTTCTTCCGGGCTGACTTCGCACGCGAAGCTGGCGCAGCTCCTTGCCAGCTCAGCCATCAGCGCGACCTTGCGACCGTCAGGCGAGAGCTTGAAGCCGGCAATATCGGTGCCCGGAAAATCGGCGACGATTTCAGCCTCTCCGCGCACGGCTCCCGCCTCGAAGCCGATCCGCCAGAGCCGGACATTCGCGTCCTCAGCGTCTTCTGCGGCATGATCGCTCAGGAAATAGAGCTGCCCGCCCGGACCGAAAGCGAGTGCGGAGGCACCCATCCCGAACATCAGCGGCTGCGGCTCGGCACCCGGCTGGACGAGGTCGAGCGAGTAATGCTCGGCGCGGCGCTGGTAGCTTTCGGGATCGGTGCGGGTGACGGAAAAAACCGCCGTGCGACCGAAGGGAGAAGCGATCGGGGAGCCAAGGCGCGGCATCGTGACGAGGTCGTGGGCGCTCATCGCGGGCTTGTCCGCGTTCGCGTCGTCCTGCGCGATGGCCGGAGCGGCGAAACCAAGGGCAAGGGCGAGGATGAAAGCCTGCAGGCACGGGCCGGGATCACGAAGGTTCATGGGCAGCAGCGTTAGACCTCGCCGCTCCGACTTTCCAGACCTCTTATACCGCGCGACTGGCAGGGCGACTGGCAG
>DAITMG010000002.1:94777-116393 GCA_036835265.1 Erythrobacter sp.
GCGACTGGCAGGGCGACTGGCAGCGGGACTGGCCGGGCAGGGAGCGTCGGCCTCAGCGACCCTTGCCCGCGATCCGGGCGATCTCCGCCTGAACCAGCTTCTCGACCATTCCCGGGAGATTTTCATCGAGCCATTTCGCCAGCATCGGTCGCAACAACTCCCGCGTAAGCCCCTCGAGCGAAGTCTCTCCCGAACGCACGATCTGCGGGCGCGCACCGGGCTGCGCGAGCATGGCGAGCGCGGCAAGGTTTTCCTGCATCGCGCCGCGGACTTCTTCCGCGATCAGTGGGGCATCGGCATCGTCGGCGTGATCGCCACAGTCTTCACGAACGTCCCCCTGCGCCAGTTCCTCGGCGGTCAGCGCTTCATCGGCGATGTCCATCTCGTCGAGATCGAGCACCTGCGCTTTTGCGCCGGGATCGCGCGGCGCTTGCTCGTCCATAGCGAGCTGCCGACGGCGGCGCGCAACGAGCGCGGCGTCGCTGTTGTCCCGCTCCATCACTTTCTTGATCGATTCGAGGATCTCGTCGACTGTGGGTTCCTGATGTCGCGCCATTCTAGCGCCAGCGCCTTTCCTGTCGTTGCGAGACGCGCGGTTAGCTTAGCATTGTCCCGAATCGGGACCTACAGCTCCTCGCCCGGCTCCAATGTCGGCCCGACTGTCGCGCTGGGCGCGGGAATGTCAACGGTTCGTGTCGAATTCGGAGCAGCCTGCGGGTCGCGGTCCCAGTCCCAGATGCGGTCCTTGACCCGCTCGTAATTGTCCATCGGATCATACAGCGGACCGCCGGTATCGAGATTGAGATCGCGCGCCTCGGCCTTGCCCATGGCGGCAAGCAGCGTGAATCCAGCCACATAGGCATTGCGGCGCGCGGTCACGAGGTCGGCGCGCGCTTGCAGCAATTCCTGCTCGGCGTTGAGCACGTCGAGGATCTGGCGGTTGCCGATCGAGTTTTCCGCGCGCACCCCCTCAAGGCCGACTTCGGCCGATTCGACCGCAGTGATCGAGGTTTCGATCACGGCATTGGCGGCCTGCCAGCTGGCATAGGCGGCGCGAACCTGCTCGATGATACTGCGCTCGACCGCGATCACGTTTTCAAGCGCGCTCGTCTCGCGCGCCCCGGCCTGGCGCTGTCGTGCCGCGACCAGCCCGCCCTGAAAGATCGGAATCGTCAGCCTCACGCCGGCATTGGCGGTCGTCTCGCGCTGGAGGAATTCGGCCGAGATCGGGCCGCCCAGCGTACCGAAGAAATCGCTGTAGTCGGCATTGGCGAAAGCGGCCAGCGTCGGCAGCCGTCCGGAGCCTGCCGCTCTGGTGTCGAACCCGGCCGCCTCGGCGCGCTCCTTCGCCGCGATCAGATCGGGATTGCTTTCAAGCGCGGTGACCACCGCAAGCCCCACCGTATCGGGAAGCCCCGGCAAAGGCGGCGGCGCTTCAAGATTGCCCGGCGCCTGGCCGACCAACCGAAGATAGGTCTCGCGCGCCTGGATGAGGTTGGACAACGCAATCCGCAGATTGCCCTCGGCCAAGGCAAGCCGAGATTGCGCCTGGGCAACGTCTGTCCGGGTAAGATCGCCGATTTCGAAGCGGTCGCTGGTGGCCTCGAGCGTTACCCGCAGAACATCGACCTGGTTGGAGGAAAGCGTTGCAAGCGCTTCGGTGCGCAACACGTCCATATAAGCGGCAACGGTCTGGCTGAATATCTGGCTCTCCGTCCCCCGCAAGGAGGCACGGCTGGCGGCGGTCCGTTCGCGGGCGGCCGCAGTCGCATTGCGAATGCCGCCGCCGTTGTAGATCGGCACCTGGAGCTGAGCGTTCACGCCAAGATTGCGCTCGGGCGCGGTGAACTGGTTGGCTGACGGCCGCAGGAACTCGATATGCGTCGCGGTGGCGTTGGCCGATGGAAGACCTTGCGCGCGCTGGATCGGCACGTCCTCGTCGCTCGCGCGGGTATCGGCGCGGGCGCCCTGCAGGGTCGGGTTGGTGTTGTAGGCGCTCGCCAGCGCTTCGCGCAGCGTATCGGCCTCAGCCGGCACAGCGCTGACGAGCGTGATGGCTGCGACGCAGCCGCAAAGAGCAATCCGGGCTTGGCTCACGAGAACGACCACTTCCTGTGCGCGGCAAAGGCGGCGAGCACCGGGATGCCCATATCCTCGATCGGCAAAAGCGAGACGCGGCCTGCGATCTTGCGCCCCGACGCAAGCCGCGTCACCGTGCGCAGCACCATGCCGCCGGCAATTCGCCCCCCTTCGTCAAGCCGCGCGGCGATTTGCTCGCGCATTTCCTCGATCGCGCCATCGATGAGGATAAGCGAATAGCTTTCGCCCTCGGCCGGGGCGCTGGTGGCTGCATCTTGCGCGGAAAGCTGCGTAACGCTTTTGACCAGCGGACGGACGAGCTCGGCGAGATAGCCGGTGCCCGCGTTGATCACGAGCACCCGGTCATCAGCGCGCGGCGCTGCCTCGGCCAACACCTTTCCGTAGAACAGCGGCGGGGCCAGCATCGCTCCATCGCCCAGCGCAAGGCTGCGATCGATATAAGCGAGCGGCGCCTTGTCTTCGGGCACGAAATGTTCGCGCGGCACCGCCAGCATGCGGGCGAGCACATATTCCTCGTTGACGCCGCTGGTGCGCAACTGGCTGTCGATCATGGCCTTGCGGGCTTGAGCAGTGTCTGACGCTGTCGAAGCAGCGATGGTTTCGCGCATAATCTCGATCTCTGAAAATTCCGGGATACTGTATTGCTATAGCAATACAGTGCGTCAAGCCCTCACGTGTTCAGCCCAGGAGGTTCTGGCCAACGGGCCCTAGCCCAATGCCGCCATCGCCGCCAAGGGCTTTGACGCCAATGCCTTTGACCTGGGGGATCAGCGATGGCTATGGGAGCCATGGATCGACCGGGAGAAGGGATGGCTCGATGAGTGACACACAACAGAGCGTTATGAATGATGGGCAGATTTTCGGTGCGACCGGTTCGGTGCGGATCGAAAGCGATTCGCTGGGCGATGTCGCCTGCCCGCATGATGTCCACTGGGGCGCGCAGACCCAGCGCAGCCTCGCGAATTTCGCAATCGGCACCGAGACCATGCCAGCCCCGTTGATCAAGGCACTAGGCATCCAGAAGCAGAGCGCGGCCAAAGCCAACATGGAGCTGGGCGTGCTCGAGGAGCGGATCGGCAATGCGATCGTCGCGGCGGCGGGCGAAGTGATCGACGGAACGCTTGCCGATCAGTTTCCCTTGAGCGTCTGGCAGACCGGATCGGGCACCCAGTCCAACATGAACGCCAACGAGGTGATCGCCAGCCGCGCAAACCAGATGCTGACCGGCACGCTTGGCGGCAAGGATCCTGTTCACCCCAACGATCACTGCAATATGGGCCAGAGCTCGAACGATACCTTCCCGACCGCGATGCATATCGCCGCGGCGAACGAGACGATCGATGCCCTGATCCCGGCGCTCGGCCAGCTGCACGCCGCGCTGGACGCCAAGGCGCGGGCGTTTGCCGATATCGTCAAGATCGGCCGCACCCACTTGCAGGACGCTACCCCGCTCACGCTCGGGCAGGAGTTCTCGGGCTATGCCAAGCAGATCGAATACGGCATCGCCCGGCTCGAAAATGCGCTTCCCCGCGTGCTCGAACTGGCGCAGGGCGGCACCGCGGTGGGCACCGGGATCAATTCTAAGGCAGGTTTTGCCGAGGCTTTCGCTGCGCACGTCGCCGCGGCGACCGGGCACGCTTTCGTTACCGCTCCCAACAAGTTCGAAGCGCTCGCGGCGCATGATGCGCTGGTCGAGCTTTCGGGTGCGCTCAATACGGTGGCGGTATCGGCGATGAAGATCGCCAATGACATCCGCCTGCTCGGCTCAGGTCCGCGCTCGGGCCTCGGCGAAATCGCGCTCCCCGCCAACGAGCCCGGCTCCTCGATCATGCCCGGCAAGGTCAATCCGACCCAGTGCGAGGCGCTGACGATGGTGTGCGCGCAAGTGATGGGCAATCACGTGACCGTCAGCGTCGCGGGCTCGCACGGCCATCTCGAATTGAACGTGTTCAAGCCCGTCATGATCTACGCCGTGCTCCAGTCGGTCCGACTGTTGAGCGATGCCGCACGCAGCTTCACCACCAATTGCGTCGTCGGGATCGAGGCCAACACGGCGCGGATCGACAAGCTGATGAACGAGAGCCTGATGCTGGTGACGGCGCTCAACCCGCATATCGGCTATGACAACGCCGCCAAGATTGCCAAGAAGGCCCACGCGGAGGGGACAACGCTCAAGGAAGCGGGCATTGCGCTCGGCCTCGTGACCGAAGAGCAGTTCGCGCAGTGGATCGTGCCCAGGGACATGATCCGGCCGCGCGCCTGATTTAGCGCGAGAGGGGCGGTTTTGCGCCGTGAACTTCCCCTTGCCCCGCGCTCAATCGATGAAGGACTGATCGTGTCCGATGATCCGTCAAGCGGCCACATTGGCTAAGTCCGCTCCGGATCGCTATCTGTCAGCGGCAGAACATGACCATGGTGCGAGCATCCGATCTGCGCGTGAGCGCGCCCTTCCGCAACGTCGTGTTGTCGATCGTTGGGCTGTGGACCTTGTATTTCGTGCTGATCTCGGCGCGAGGCTTGATGCTCGGGCCCGATGTCCAGCTCGATATGTTGTGGCGCCGCTGCCTCGTGTCTGCCTTCGCGATCGCGATGACGCTGGTCCTGTGGCTGATCCTGCGCCTGTTCGAACAGCACAAGCGCTGGGTCCTGTTCGGAATCGCGCTTGTGGCGGCGATGCCGGTCGCGATCGCGATCGCACAGGTCAATCAGATCTTGTTCGAGCCGCTCTATGAACAGCGCGACCAGATTTATGCAGAAGAGCGCGGCTTCACCATCCGCCGCGATGCCTCGGGCAACCTGCTCGCCGAAATCCCGCGCCCGCGTGAATGGCACCAGCAGCGCGGTGAGGAGTACGATCCCGACGAGCCCGACGTGATCACGTTCACCATTCAGGAAGCGGGCGACAAATCGGAATACTGGTTCGGCTTGATCGATACAGCGCTCAGCCGATACTACATCCTCCTGATCTGGGTCGCGCTCTATATCGCAATTCTTGCGATCGCGCAGACGAGGCTCGCCGAGCGGCGCGAGCAGGAGTTTCGCTCAGCCGCCAAGGCGGCAGAGTTGCGATCGCTGCGCTATCAGGTCAATCCGCATTTCCTGTTCAACACCTTGAATTCGCTTTCCGCGCTGGTGATGACGGGCAAGCCCCAGCGCGCCGAAGCGATGATCCAGTCGATCAGCCGGTTCTACCGCCACAGCCTTGCCGGTGATCCGACCAGCGATGTCCGTCTTGAAGACGAGTTCGAGCTCCAGCGCGAATATCTCGATATCGAGGCGGTGCGTTTTCCCGAGCGCTTGCGCTGCATTTTCGATCTGCCCGGCGATCTCGCCGATGCGCGCATTCCGGGCATGATCTTGCAACCGCTGGTCGAGAATTCCGTCAAATATGCCGTCTCGCCGGTGTCGCGCGAAGTTACCATTACGCTCGCTGCACGCGAGGAATTCGATCGGCTCGTGGTGAGTGTGAGCGACAATGGCCCGGGTGTTCCTGAAGGCAGCTCGCATGGATTTGGCATCGGGCTGGCCAATGTGCGCGACCGCCTCGAGGCGCGTTTCGGCCCCGATATCGCGTTCACCTCAGCTCCGGTTCCGGGCGGGTACCGGACCGAGATGCGCATCCCCCTCACCAGAAAGGCTACCGGTTATGGCGCATAGCGAAACCTCGCCTTCCGCGGTCCTCAAGACCATGATCGTCGATGACGAGCCGCTCGCGGTCGAGCGCTGCCAGGTGATCTGCGCCGAGCTTGCCACGATTCGCGTCGTCGGCACGGCCAGCGATGGAGCCTCGGCGCTGCGGCTGGCCGAGAAGCTAAAGCCCGATCTGGTTCTGCTCGACATGACCATGCCCGAGCTCGACGGGCTTGGCGTCGCGCGCCGGTTCGCCCAGCAGGAGGTACCGCCCGCGATCATCTTCGTCACTGCGCACGATCACTTCGCCGTCGAGGCGTTCGACCTCGAGGCGGTCGATTATGTGCTCAAGCCCGTCGCCGCCGACCGCCTCGAACGCGCGATCGAGCGCGCGATCGAACGGCGCGGCAGGGTGTCGGCGCCCAAGAGCGACTGGCTGGAAGAGCTTTGGGTGCCGCATCGCTCTGAGCTGTTGCGGATCGCGGTCAATCAGGTGCGCAGGGTCGATGCTGAACGCGATTATGTCCGCCTGCATGTCGGCCCGGCCGATGGCGAGGGCGAGGCGCGCACCTACCTCCTCTTGCAGACCATCGCGGGGCTCGAAGCGCGGCTCAATCCCGAGGAATTCGTCCGCATCCACCGTTCGACCATCCTGCGCCGCGACACCATCCGCGGGCTGCGCCACGATGGCCTCGGAGTGTGGTCAACCGAGCTGATGAACGGCGAGGCTTTGCGGATCGGGCGGACCTATCTTGCCAAGGTCAAGAAGATGGCGGGGCGTTAGCGGCCACGCTCTTCTACTGCGCGCAAGACTGACGCCTGCTCCCAAGAAAAGGCCCGGAGCGCGGGGGGACTAGTCTCCGCGTCCGGGCCAGGGGGCCAATCGGGAAGGGATATCCGGCTGAGGTTGCGGGGTTTAACCGCCGCGCGCAGCGCTGTCGGTCGCGAGCGCCATCTGCTGGCGGGCCGATGCGCGGGCCTTGGCAACGCAGCTGCGCGCGTCGGCAAGCCGAGCGAGGTCCGCAGGGTTGAGCGGAGCGATGCCGCAAACCCGCTTGGCGGCGGCATCGACGCGGCTCTCGAGCGTCTTCTGGCCCTCGCTCGCCGACAGATCGAGATCGCCGTAGCGCACGTGCTCGGTCTTCACGGTCATGGGATTGGCGAAGGCGGGGGTGGCAAGGCCGACAATGCCGGTGGCGGCGGCGGCGAGAGTGAGTGCTAGGGTCTTCATCGTGTTCCTCCATTGCAGCAAGGATCGCGCGGCCTTCGAGTGGGGATCAAAGCGGGGAACCGTCGTCTTGCTGAGACCGGGAATACGTCTCTTGCGGCCCCCGCTCACGCGAGCTTCGATTGCGAGCCAATGGTGATCGACCGGGGGAACTCGTGGGCGACCACCGCTGAAACCCTGCCGACCGATGCGCCATTCCATCCGACGAAGGATTGCGCCATAGTGTCACACATGAACTGGGCGATCGGCTTGATCCTGATTCTCGGCATCGGCAATTTCGCTTTCCACCGTGCGGTGCTCGAAAGTGGTCACCCCCTCGCGAGCCAGATTCCCGAATTTCTGGCGCTGGTGGGCGGACGGCTCAGCCTGCTTGCCGAATATGCGGTGCTCGTCGGCGCGCTGCTGCTGGCGGCGAACGGGTGGGCAGCGGTGGCCTGGGGCTATGCCGGGTACAGTGCGCTCAATGGCATCGCCGCCTGGCTGATCCTCACCGGACGCGTTTGACCCAAGGCACTATTGCTGGCAGTCCAACGATCGGGGCCACAAAGCCTTCGATGCGAACGCCGCTGGCAGCGCGCAGTCGGTGCCCTCGGGCCAGGCCCGCCGTAAACCTCCTCATCGCGGGATTAACTTTCCTTAGGGGAAGCGCGGTAACACTTTTGAAGGCACATTGTTGCCGCGAGCACGGCACTTCCTGGTTTCGCGCCTTGCCCGCTTGGTTTGGTCTGATGGTCTGATGACAGGGACGCCGCTCCTGGAAAGGATCGGCGCTGTGGTGCAATTATGTTCAAGGCGATAGGATTGGGCGCGGTCCTGACCTGGTCGATCGCGCTGGTGATCGGCTCGCAAGGGTCGAGCGGCGGCTCGCTTTTGGTGCATCCGATGCATGTCGGCGATTACAGCGTCTACTGGTCGTGGCCGCTCTTTTGCGTCGGCACCGGGCTTTCCTGGGGCATCATGGCGTTGCAACGCTGACGTCCTAGAACGAGCGCCCGGCGGTTTCGGCGTGATGTACGAAAAAGGTGGCTTCAGCGTAACCGCTGAGCCACCCTTTCGTGCATCGCGACTATCCCTTGCGGGATCGCCAGGTGAGCGAGCTTAGCGCTTCGAGAACTGGAAGCTGCGGCGCGCCTTGGCCCGGCCATACTTCTTGCGCTCGACCACGCGGCTGTCGCGCGTGAGGAAGCCGGCGGCCTTCACCGTGCTGCGCAGCGCCGGCTCATATTTTGTGAGCGCCTGGGCGATCCCGTGCTTGACCGCGCCGGCCTGCCCCGAGAGGCCCCCGCCCTTGACTGTGGCGACCACGTCGTACTGGCCGCCGCGATCGGTGATCGAGAACGGCTGGTCGATGATCAGGCGCAGCGTCGGGCGTGCGAAATAGGTTTCCTGATCGCGGCCATTGATCGTCACCTTGCCGGTGCCCGGCTTGATCCAGACCCGCGCGGTCGCATCCTTGCGGCGCCCGGTCGCATAAGCACGGCCCTGCGCATCGAGCTCCTGCTCGCGCAGCGGCGCGGGAGGGTTTTGCGCGATCGTTACGGCATCGCCTTCAGGTGCATCGCCGGCAATGTCCTTGAGATCGGCGAGATCGGAAACGGTGGTGTTCGAGCCAGTGTCTTCCTGGGTCATTATGCGGTCACCTTGTTCTTGCGGTTCATCGAGGCAACATCGAGCACTTGCGGCTTCTGGCCGTCATGCGGATGCTCGGTGCCGGCATAGAGGTGGAGCGCCTTCATCTGCTGCCGGCCGAGCGGCCCGCGCGGGACCATCCGTTCGACCGCCTTTTCGAGCACCCGCTCGGGGAAACGCCCGGCGAGCACCTTGGCGGGCGTCGTTTCCTTGATGCCGCCGGGATGGCCGGTGTGCTTGTAATAGACCTTGTCGCCCATCTTGTTGCCGGTGAACCGGACCTTGTCGGCGTTGAGCACGATCACATGATCACCGCAATCGACATGCGGGGTGTAGCTCGGCTTGTGTTTGCCGCGCAGGATGTTGGCGATGATCGCGGCGAGGCGGCCGACGACGAGACCGTCTGCATCGATCACGTGCCATTGTTTTTCGACCTCGGCCGGCTTGATTGACCGGGTCTGCTTGCTGAGCGCTTTCATGAGCGAAAGTCCTTGAACAACGTAACTGGGTTGAGGCTCGCCAGACCGGTGCTTTCGTCAGCGAAAGCCCAGACCCGGACGGGCGAATCGTCAGGCGAAGGCCGAAGCCCCCTCCCGCGAGGTGCGGCGCAGATGTGCGCACAGCGCTCGCAAGTCAAGCAAAAGCGGGGGTCTCCGGGGAGGTAAAATAATACCTCACAGCGCTCATGGCTGATTTCAGCTGCCCTCCGCAGCCTCTATCCCGGGCCCGCGCCAACCGAGGATGCGAGCCACTCCAGAGTGCTTTCATGAGCGTGCGAGCACAGGTTCGCGACGATCGCGGGGGTTTCGTAAGGATGCAGCTCGCCAAGCCGTGCCACTGCTGCCTCGAGGCACTCCGCCGTCGTCTTCATCAGCACCGCGCTCTCACGCGAGGAACTGCGCGCGCCTTCCCAGATGAAGACCGCTTCGATTTCGCCAAGGATATTCGCACACGCGATGAGGCGCTCATCGAGCAGGGTCCCGGCCACTTCGCGCGCGCTCGCGGCATCGGGCAGCACGGTGTAGATGAGCGCGGCGGTCTGGTTGATCATGCAAGGCTCCCTTGGGAAGCGGTGTTCAGGCCGGAGCGCCAGCGGACCCTTCGCGCGCAGTACTGCGGAGCTTCTGGCGCGCCGCACCGTCGGCATGCATCGCGCTCGCCGTGGCCGCAATCGTCAGCGCGCCGACCAGTTGGTGCGCCGCAGCGAGCCAGAGATTGACCCCGCTCAGGACCGTCGCGATGCCGAGGAGGAGCATGGTCCCGATCGCGGCGTTGAGCGCGATCGAGCCGGCGCGGTCGTGGCGGCGGATGCGCCGCGCGAGAAACACGAGCGCTGCGACCGCGGCAAACGCCCACCACCGGTGGAGCCAATGGAGGAGGAAGGGATCGTGCGTAAGCGTCGCCGCCAACCCATTCGACCAGTCCACCTGCGGGATCAGCCGCCCGTTCATCAGCGGCCAGTCATAGGCTGCGTGCCCGGCGTTGAGCCCCGCAACCCACGCCCCGAGCAGCAGCTGGATGAACAGGACGCCGGCAACCAGCGCGCCTGGGCCGGTAACCGGAGCAGGCCGCGCCTCCGCATCGCGCGCCAGGCGGCGCATGTCGCGCGCGGTCCACACGAGCCCGGCGAGCAGCAGGAGCGCGGTCAGAAGGTGCAGCGCCAGGCGGAAATGGCTGACATCGGTCATGTCGCCCACCAGCCCTGACTGCACCATCAGCCAGCCGAACAACCCCTGCAGCCCGCCCAGTGCGAGCAGGCCGACGAGGCGCGGCTTGTAACCCACCGGGATCCAGCTCCGCACCCAGAACCACGCGAGCGGCAGCGCAAAGACCAGCCCCACCATCCGCGCGAGCAGGCGATGGAACCATTCCCAGAAATAGATGAACTGGAAATCGGCCAGGGTCATGCCACTCAGGCTCGCCTCGAGGCGATATTCGGGCGTAGCGCGATACTTGGCGAATTCGGCCTGCCACGAGGCTTCGCTGAGCGGCGGGAGGATTCCAGTTACAATCTCCCACTCAGTAATCGAGAGGCCGCTCTCGGTGAGCCGGGTGATCCCGCCAACCAGCACGATCAGGACCACCAAGAAGGCGGTCGCCTCGAGCCACCGTGCAAGCGTCAGCGGGCGAGCGTTTGCGCCGGACTGATTGCGCAGCGTTGCGGGAAAGGGTGCTGCTGTGGCCATGATTGGGCCTGTAAATGGAAGCGAGCCACGCCCGGTGCAAGAATTATCAGCGCAAAACCCGATGCAATCGGTGCAACCAATCCGCTATGGGCCCGCCTTGTGCTGATCTTCGCCTCTTGCAAGGTGTTACATTATATCATAGGTAGCCACCATGAACGACGCCCGCATCCGCGCGCCCCAACCACCCGGCAGGCGCGGTGCGCTCGATTGGATCGGTATCGGTCTTGCTGGTCTATGTGCGGTTCACTGCGCGGCGACGCTTGTCCTTATCCTCGGTCTTGGCGTTGGCAGCCACTTTTTGCTGGCGCATGAAATTCACGAGATCGGTCTCGCCTTTGCGCTGGTCGTGGCGGCGCTCGCAATCGGCGTGGGATTCGTGCGGCACGGCAAGCTGAAACCGCTGGTCATCGCCGCGATCGGCCTTGGCTTCATGGGGACAGCGCTTGCCCTTGGCCACGGCGCGCATGAGGCGGTGCTGACGATTATCGGGGTCGCGGTCATCTCGCTTGGACATTTGCTCAACATCCGCGAGGCGCAGCGCTGTGCGCTCTGAGCGCTGCGCCGGCTGACCTGAGCGATCCGCCGCTTGCACCCTGTCGGCAGCGCCTTATGTGAAGCGCGATGTCTCAGAGCAAGCAGATCACCCTCAACGGCATGCCGCGCGCGACGAGCGCCGAGACCATTGCCGACCTCGTGCGCGAGCTTGACCTGTCGCCCGATAAGGTCGCGGTCGAGCGCAATGGCGCGATCGCCCCGCGCTCTAGCTTGAGCGAGACGCCGCTGGCCGAGGGCGATATGCTCGAGATCGTCCACTTCGTCGGCGGGGGCGCGCCCGCGCCCGCGCCGGACACCATGGTGGACAGCTGGAGCGTTGCCGGGCACACCTTCCGCTCGCGGCTGATCGTAGGCACCGGCAAATACAAGGATTTCGAGCAGAACGCGGCTGCGGTCGAGGCAAGCGGGGCCGAGATCGTGACGGTTGCGGTGCGCCGGGTCAACGTGACCGATCCCACGGCCCCGATGCTGAGCGATTATATCGACCCCAAGAAGATCACCTATCTGCCCAACACCGCCGGCTGCTTCACCGGCGAAGAGGCGGTGCGCACGCTCAGGCTCGCGCGCGAGGCGGGCGGGTGGAACCTCGTCAAGCTCGAAGTCCTGGGCGAGGCCCGCACGCTCTATCCCGACATGCGCGAGACGCTCAAGGCAACCGAGACGCTGGCCAACGAAGGGTTTCACCCGATGGTCTATTGCGTCGATGATCCGATCGCGGCGAAGCAGCTCGAAGAGGCGGGCGCGGTCGCGATCATGCCGCTGGGCGCACCGATCGGCTCGGGGCTTGGTATCCAGAACCAGGTGACGATCCGGCTGATCGTCGAGGGCGCAAAGGTGCCGGTGCTGGTCGATGCGGGCGTGGGCACGGCGTCGGATGCGACGGTCGGCATGGAACTGGGCTGTGACGGGATCCTGATGAACACCGCGATCGCCGAGGCGAAGGATCCCGTTCGCATGGCCCGCGCGATGAAGCTTGCGGTGGAGGCCGGGCGCGAGGCCTATCTCGCCGGGCGCATGGGCAGGCGCCGCTATGCCGATCCGTCGAGCCCGCTGGCCGGTTTGATCTGAGGCGGACTGATCTGAGGCGAAAAGCGCTTTAAGGCTTACGCCATCTTAACCATGTTTCGCGCAATGGTGCTCCTGCAACAGGAGACAGGGCGTGGCACTGACGAGCACTTCGACAGCGACGATCGGCGAAATGCGTGAATTCGCAGGCTTCGGCGCGTGCGAGCAGCGCTACATCAAGCGCAGCCTCGATGTCGGGCTGGCCCGGGGCGATGCCTTTCGGCTGTGGGGCTACGACGAGGCGCAAAATGCGGCAATCCGGCGGCAATATGTCGTTTACCAGGAGCTGAAGGCGCTGCGCCGCCTCGCTCCGGTTGAGGGCCGGGCGGGCGAGATGGAGCCCTTCATCGCCAAGCTTGTGCGGATGGCGGTGTTCGATCTCGAAGGCGAGCACCTCGCAAGCTTTGCCGCCTTCCGCTTTCTCTACGAACGGCTGCTGGGCGCTGAAGTGCGGCCCTATCTCCCCGCGGCGTTCTGCGCTGCTGCAGCGTTGCCGCAGGTGCGCCCGGCGCATCGCAAGGTGCTGCTGCAATCCTTGAGCGAGGCCGCCGCCACCGCGCCGGGCTGGTCGCGCAGGGAGCCGGTGTTCTTTCCCGAATGCATCGAGGATGCCGAAATGGCTTGAACCCTCGGCTCGGCGCCATACCTCTGATGAACGGCAACTCTCGGGAGGCTGGCGCAGATGGCGGATCGCATACTCGTATTCTATGGCTCGTACCGGCGGGACCGGGCGGGCATCCGCCTCGCTGATTACCTCGTGCGCGAACTGTCGGGGCGCTCGCATGCTGTCGAGCTGATCGACGCCAAGGCCGTGGGGCTTCCCATGCTCGACCGAATGTACAAGGAACACGCCAAGGGCGAGGCTCCGCCCGAGCTCGAGGCGCTGGCGGGCAAGATCAGAAACGCCGATGCGTTCGTGTTCGTGACCGGCGAATACAACTGGAGCGTCCAGCCCGGCCTCAAGAACCTCACCGATCATTTCCTCGAGGAATGGTTCTGGCGCCCCGCCGCGATCGCGAGCTATTCCGCCGGACGCACCGCGGGCGTGCGTTCAGCCTTGGCGTGGCGCGGGATCCTGGGCGAGATGGGCATGGTGGTCACCTCAAGCAGCCTGGCGGTCGGATCGATCGGCGACACGCTCGATGAAGCGGGCGAACCACAGGGCAAGGGCGGCGAATCGCTTGCACGCCAATTCACACGCTTTGCCGAGGATCTCGAGTGGTGGACCGCCGCAGCGAAAGCGCAGCGCGAGCGCAAGGCACCGCCTTATTGATCGCGTGACTGGTGGAGCCGCATCGCTTCACGTTCGACCCGGTTGACTGTCTCAAGACTGAAATACCGATACGAGATAACGCGACAGCTCAATGATTCTCACCATAGATTGAGAGGCTTCGAATAAAAGCGCTCTTAACCAAACTTACGTTTCGATGCACGATGTGGAGAATATCTCATGTCGAGAAAACAAGTGCTTGTTCTGTGCAACCGCAAGGAAGGCATCAGCGACGAAGAATTGAAAAAGCATCAGGCTGAGCATGTCGAGATGGTGCGTGATTTCACACAAGGCGTGGTCACCTCCTATGCGTATACCTTCCCGACTGCGCTGTCCGACGCCGATCGACCGCCCTACGATCTCGTGGTCGACATGACGGTCACCTCATTCGAGGAATTCATGGAACGGCTGCAGACACCAGCGGGTCAAGCGGTGGTCGAGCACGCCAACACCTATAATGGGAGTATGGAGTTTCTCTTCCTCGAGCCCACGCAAATGTGGGGCTGACTGCGGGCCTTATCCCCGATACATCCCATCGATCCGCCCCTGATACCGGTCACGGATCTTGTGGCGGCGGATCTTCATCGAGGGCGTCATCTCCTCGTTCTCGATCGCGAAGGCCTCGTCGGCGAATTCGAATTTGCGCACCTTCTCGGTGACCGAGAGCTCCGTGTTCGTGCGATCGACCGCCTCGCGCACCGCCTTCTTGAAATCGGGCGAGGCTTGCAGCTCCTTAAGGTCGAATTTCTTGCCGTTCGCGCTCGCCCATTCGAGCGCCCATTCCGCATCAGGCACGATCAGCCCGACAACGTAGGGCCGGTTGTCGCCGCTCACCATCGCCTGCGCGATCTCGGGCTGGAGCGTCAGCATCCCCTCGATCTTCTGCGGCGCGACATTGTCGCCCTTGTCGTTGACGATCATGTCCTTCTTGCGGTCGGTGATCTTGATCCGGCCCTTGGCATCGATCTCGCCAATATCGCCCGTGTGAAGCCAGCCATCCTTGATCGTGCGCGCGGTTTCCGCCTCGTTGCGCCAATAGCCGTGCATGACGAGCTCGCCGCGGCACAGGATCTCGCCATCCTCGGCGATGCGGATCTCGACCCCGCGCATCGGCGGGCCGACGGTGTCCATCTTGAGGCCGATGCGCGGGCGGTTGCAGCTCATGATCGGGCCCGCCTCGGTCTGGCCATAGCCCTGCAGCATGGTGAGCCCCATCGCATCGAAGAAATTGCCGACCTCGGGGTTCAAGGGCGCTCCCCCTGAGACCATCGCCTTGATCCGCCCGCCAAACCGCGCGCGGATCTTGGGGCGCAGCGTCTTGCCGATGAGGAAATCCATTGGCCGGTCGCGCTTGCGGCGTTTGCCGTCCTTGGCCTTGTCGGCGATGCCGACCGCGCTTTCGAGGAGGAAGCTGGCGAACTTCCCCTGCTTCTCGATCTGCTTCATGATCCGCGTGCGCAGAACTTCGAACAGGCGCGGGACGACCACCATGATGGTCGGCCTGACTTCCTCGATGTTGGAGGCGAGCTTGTCGAGCCCTTCGGAATAGAAGATCTCCGCGCCGAGCGCGATCGGCAGGAACTGACCCGCAGTGTGCTCATAAGCGTGGCTCAAGGGCAAGAACGAGAGGAAGCGCTCGTCCTCCACTCCGAAATCAGTGATCACGATCTCGCCTGCGCCCGCAATGTTGCACAGGATCGCGCCGTGATGCTGCTTGACCCCGCGCGGCGCGCCGCCGGTGCCACTGGTGTAGATGAGGCAGGCGGTATCCTCGCGGCGGACCTTGGCCATCCGGTCCGCGACTTGCATACGTGCGGCCTTGGCATCACCCTCGAGGAGCGCGGACCAGGCGTGGTAGTCGAAGCCGGGCGACTGGCGCCGCTGGAGATCCTCGATCCCGATCACGTGGTCGATATTGCCCGTGCGCCCGATCGCCCCGACCAGCGGCGCGAGCAGCTTCGGGGTCGAGACGATCACCGCGCGCGCACCCGAATTGTCGAGGATATGCGCGTGATCGCGCTCGGTGTTGGTGATGTAGGTCGGGACCGAGATGCAGCCTGCGGCCATGATCGCCAAATCGGCGATGCACCATTCGGGCCGGTTTTCCGAGACCAGTGCGACGCGCTCACCATCGGTGAGGCCCAGGCTGCGCAAGCCCTCGGCCAGGAGGCACACCTGGTCGGCGACCTCGGCCCAGCTCTGCGTGACCCATTTGCTGCCGTGCTTGCGCCCGAGAAACGGCGCAGCGCCCTTCTGGTCGGCTCGCTTGAGGAAGAGCTCGACGAGGTTTTCCGCGCCGTCGATATCCTGCAGGATCGGATCATCGCTTGGATTGACGGCGGGGCGCAGGGACGGGGGGATTTGGGAATAGGTCATGGTGCGCGCGTGCAAGGTCGATGGCTCCTCTCCCCGCTCGCTGGCGGCCGGCGGGCCGCCGCGCAAGGGGCGTCTTATGGTTTCACCACTCGAATTAAGCGATGATTGCCGTAGCGGCAAGGCATGAGCCCGAAGGTCACGGTGCGTCGGCGGCGCTCGCCTGGTCGGCTTCGCTTGCCGGTTCATACGACAGGAGCGCTGAAATCCGGGGATCGCCGGCCGCCTCCCACCCGTCGCGCGTACGCCGCAGGGCGTTGGTCTTGCCGCGCGGTGGGATCGCTCGCACCTCCTTGTGGCCGAGCGCCTTGAGCTCGTCGATCAGGCCCGCGACCACGCTGTCCTCTTCGGTGATCGCGATCGGGCCGAACGCCATCAGCAGCGGCAGCGCGAGCGCTTCCTCGGCGCTCATGCCGAAATCGAGCACGCCGATGATCGAGCGTGCGACCTGCACCGGGATCGTCGGCCCGCCCGCCGCGCCGATCACCAGCACGATCTTGCCCTCAGCATCGAACACGATCGTCGGCGCCATCGAGGAGCGCGGCCGCTTGCCGCCTTCGACGCGGTTAGCGACCGGCTTGCCTCCGATTTCGGGCGAGAGGCTGAAATCGGTGAGCTCGTTGTTGAGATAGAACCCGCCCCAATAGAGCCCCGAGCCGAACGCGCCTTCGATCGTGGAGGTGTAGCTCACCGCATTGCCGGTAGCATCGACAACCGCGAAATGGGTGGTGCCGTGCTCGGGCGGCTCGTCGCCATCGGCGCGCACGAGCGAAGCTCCCGGCGGGCTGCCCGCTTCGACGTTGGCGAGCGCGCGCGCCGGGTCGATCAGCGCGCTGCGCTGGGCGATATAGGCCGGATCGAGCAGACCGGTGACGGGCACTTCGATGAAGTCCGCATCGGCCAGGTACATCTCGCGATCGGCATAGGCGATGCGCTGCGATTCGAGGAACAGGTGCCAGAATTCGGCGCTCTGCGGGCCGAGTGCGGCGAGGTCGAAGCGTTGGAGCTGGCCGAGCATCTGCCCGACCGCGACCCCGCCCGAAGAGGGCGGTCCCATCCCGCAAACCTTGTAGACACGGTAGCTGACGCAGACCGGATCGCGCAGCTTGGCCTGGTAGTCCGAGACATCGCTGGCGCTCATCGGGCCGTCCTGCGGCGTCTCGCCGGCGACATAGGCGGCAAGCGGGGCCGCGCTCGCCTGGTAGAACGCTGCGGGCCCCGCGCTGGCGATGCGCTCCAGCGTGGCGGCGAGTTCGGGAACCTTGATCCTAGCGCCGACCGGCAGCGGCTCGCCGTCGCTGCCGAAGAACACAGCGCGCGCGGCTGCGGTTTTCGCCGCCCGATCCTTCTGGCTTGCGAGCGATCCGTGCAGACGGCGGTTGATGATGAAGCCATCGCGCGCAAGCGCAATCGCCGGGGCAAAGAGCTCGGCCCAGGCCAGCTTGCCGTGGCGCTCATGCGCCATCGCCGCGAGTGCCAGATTGCCTGGAACGCCGACACTGAGGCCCGAGACGACTCGAGCCTCGTAGGCAAGGCTCTCGCCCGCGCTATCGAGGAACCGCCGCGGGGTCGCGCTCGAAGGGGCGGTCTCGCGCCCGTCGAAGGTGACGAGCCCGCCCTCGCCGCCGTCTGCATCGGCATGCACGAGAAAGCCGCCGCCGCCGATCCCCGAACTCTGCGGTTCGACCACGGTCAGCGCGAGCATGATGGCGATTGCGGCATCGGCGGCGCTGCCGCCCTTGGCGAGGATCGCCTCGCCCGCAGCCTCGGCACGCGGATCGGCCGCGCTAACGGCACCTGTGCTCTGGACGGCCACCTCGGCATAAGGGTCAGCCGCGGCGGTGGCGCAGCCCGTCAGCGAGAGGGCAAGGATTGCAGCGAACAGGGGAGCAGGGCTGAGCTTCATCCGCGATGCGCTATTCGCTTCCCACCGCATCTGCAATGCTCGAAAAGCCATCGCGCACCATCAACCGCTCGATCCCGCTCGCGATCCGGGCGCCGAGCCCCGGTCCTTCATAGACCATTGCGGAATAGAGCTGGACGAGGCTCGCGCCCGCGCGGATGCGCTGCCAGGCGTCTTCGGCAGTGGCGATCCCGCCGACCCCGACGAGCGGGATCGCACGCCCCGTGGCGCTCGCGAAATCGCGGATGCGCTGGAGCGCGAGGGCCTTGAGCGGCGCGCCGCTCAGCCCGCCCGCTTCGCTCGCATGGCGCGAGGCGAGCATGGGCCGCGCGAGTGTCGTGTTCGAGACGATCAGTGCTCCGAGCCGCTTCTCGAGCGCAATCCGAGCGATCGCATCGATATCGGTGGGCTCGAGATCGGGCGCGACTTTCAGGAAGATCGGTGGGGGATCGCCCGAAATGGCCAAGTCGCGCGCCGCAATCACTCGCTCGATCAGTTCGCCAAGCGCGCCCTCGTCCTGCAGCGCGCGCAGACCCGGCGTGTTGGGGCTCGAGACATTGACGGCGAGATAGCTCGCATACGGCGCCATCATCCCCGCCATGGTGGCATAATCGGCGATCCGGTCCTCGCTGTCCTTGTTGGCGCCGATATTGATTCCGAGGATGCCGGGCATCCTCGCGCGCCCCTGCAACCGCTCGAGCGCCACTTGGCCGCCCGCATTGTTGAACCCCATCCGATTGATAACGGCGCGATCCTCGACCAGGCGGAACAGCCGCGGGCGAGGGTTTCCGGCCTGTGGGCGCGGCGTGATCGAGCCGACCTCGGTGAAGCCGAAACCCAGCGCCAGGAGCGCATCGGGCACCTCGGCATCCTTGTCGAACCCGGCTGCAACCCCGACCGGATTGGGAAAGCTGATCCCGCTGACTTCGATCGCGGCCTTGCCCGGCTGCGCCAGCGAGGAGCGCGCGCCGCGATGCGGCAGAGCCTTGAGCGCAGCGATGGCGAGCCGATGCGCGCGTTCGGGATCGAGCGCGAAGACTGCCGGGCGAGCAAGGCGAAAGAGCATGGCAAGCGCCCCTATCGCATGCGCCGACGAATGCAAAAACATCTCGCACGAACGGTGTCTGGCGCAGAGCAAACGGGATCAAAGCGAGCTCCTGATGTCGTTTGCATACAATTTTCCCGAGCGGACTTGGTCTATCGCTCCGCCTGCGACCCGAAGGGCTCCAAGCTGCATGGCAAAGAGTTCCTCAACTCATAAGGGCGGCCCATTCGTGGCCGCCCTTTTTTTGCGCTCTTCTTCGCGCGCTTTGTCCCGGGCCAAAAATCGCGCTAAGGTCAGGCTGACAATCACAACAACGCATTGACCGGTCGCATGCAGCACGCCGTTTCCCGCTCGCGGGCCAAGCCCCGCTTCGATCTCGCCGTGACCGCCGCGCTCGGCCGCAGCGCCGGCGATCCCAGCGGCATCGGCGCCTGAGGCGGCATCATGGTTGCGCAAGAGCCCGGCTCGCCGTTCCAGATCCGATGGATCAGGCCCGCTCCCGACCTCGCTGACTACGTCAACAGCGTGTTCGTCCTATCCTCCGACGAGGGTCTGCGCGAGACAGTGATGCCGGCTTATTCGGCGCAACTGTTCATCCTCGAGCGCGGCCGCGCTTGGATCCACTATGCTCACGGCGGCATTGGCCAGTCGAGCGGGATCGGTTTCACCGCCCCGCTCCTGCGCGCAGCGCCGATGGTGATCGAAGGCCCGCTCACCGCAATCGGTGTGTCCTTCACACCGTTGGGCTGGGCGATGATCTCAAATCTGCCGGTGGCACAGGTTCACGATACCACCCTCGATGCCGGCCAGGTTCTCAGCGCCGAGCACCTCGCTCGGCTCGACATTGCGCTCGCGGAACTGCGCGCGGGCGTGTTGGACGAGAGCGGCGTGTGCGATGCGATCGCCACGGTCTTGCGCGAGATTGCAAATCAATCGAAGATCGTGCGCCGCGAGGACCACCGCGCCCATCTCAGAGCGATCGAAAGCTGGCTGGCGGGCTCGTTCAACCCGCCGGTTGCCGATCTCTATGCCAGCTCCAGCCTCTCGCCGCGGCAGATCCAGCGCCTGTGCAAGCGCTATTTCGGGGTGCCGCCGGCGCAGCTGGCCAAGCGTTACCGCGCGATTCGCTCCGCCATGCTGCTCGCTCACGACGATCTGCCCGGCGAGCTGCGCGATAAAGCGATCGGTGCTTACTTCGACCAGGCCCACCTCATTCGGGATATCCGGCGCTTCACCGGGCGCACGCCCCGGCAATTGCCGGCCGACCAGTTGGCCCGCGTCATGCTCGATCCTGCAGGCCACGGGCGGTACGGGGACGTCGTCAGGCGGACGCTCGGAGACGCTTGAAATCGGATGAAATTGTGCGTATTTGAAATGCTACCGATTCACTCTGATTAGGGGCGGCTCGCAAACGCAAGCCGCAAACCGCAGAAACCAGGATTGCGAACCCGCCTCATGCGCCTGTCCAACCTCACTGATTACGCCATCATCACGATGGTCCAGGCGACCCGCCATTGCGGCGGGGGCCGGGTGAGCGCGGCCGAACTCGCGAGCGAGACCGGGTTGCCGGTGCCCACCGTCCAGCGGCTCGTCTCGCGGCTTTCGGCAGCTGGGCTCCTGCGCTCGGTGCGCGGCATGGGCGGCGGCTTGCAGCTCGGCCGACCCGCTGCAGCGATCACCGTTGCCGATATTGTCGAGGCGGTCGAAGGCCCGATCGCGCTGACCTCGTGCATCGATCATCGCGAGTGCGATTTCGAGACGGGCTGCACGATGAAACCCCACTGGCCGATCATCAACGCCAAGCTGCGCAGGGCGCTCGCCGAAGTGACGCTGGCCGACCTGCGCGAGGCGCCCGCGCCACGCGCCCCACTGAAGGAACACGCGGCATGACGCAAAACCTCGACCTCAAGACAGCCGAAATCGACCGGGCTGAAGTCGACCGGGCTGAAACGGACCAGGACGCACGGGATGCCGCCGCGCGCGCTGCCGACTACGAGCATGGCTGGTCCTCGGACATCGAGACCGAGTTCGCCGAAAAGGGCCTTAACGAGGACACCGTGCGGTTCATTTCGGGCAAGAAGAACGAGCCCGAATGGATGCTCGAATGGCGATTGAAGGCGTTCCGTCTGTGGCAGACGATGGAAGAGCCCGATTGGGCCAAGGTCGGCTATCCGCCGATCGACTATCAGGACGCCTATTATTTCGCCGCGCCCAAGAAGAAGGTGGAACTGGATTCGCTTGACGAGCTCGATCCCGAGATCAAGCGGATCTATGACAAGCTGGGCATTCCCTTGGGCGAGCAGGAAGTGCTGGCTGGAGTCAAGGGCGCGCACAAGGTTGCGGTTGACGCGGTCTTCGATAGCGTCAGCGTCGCCACCAGCTTCCGCGAGGAACTGCTGCGCGCAGGCGTGATCTTCCTCTCGATCTCCGAGGCGATCCGCGAATATCCCGACCTCGTCAGGAAGTGGCTCGGGCGCGTGGTGCCGGTCCGGGACAACTACTTCGCGGCATTGAACTGCGCGGTCTTCTCCGATGGCACCTTTGTCTACATCCCCGAAGGGGTGCGCTGCCCGATGGAGCTCAGCACCTATTTCCGCATCAACGCTGAGAACACCGGCCAGTTCGAGCGCAC
>DAITMG010000003.1:0-5577 GCA_036835265.1 Erythrobacter sp.
GCGGCCTCGCGCTGGCGCAGAGCTTCGTCCACCAGAACCGCATCCGGCAGGCGGCCTCGAGCTGCGGCGCGGCGCTCTATTGCATCGACGAGAGCGTCAAATACGCCCGCCAGCGCAAACCCTTCGGCGAGGAGCTGGCGCGCAATCAGGCGATCCAGTTCCCGCTGGTCGAGCTGGCGACGCAGGCGGAAATGCTGCGGCTGCTGATCTTCAAGACCGCCTGGGAGATGGATAACATGCCCCATGAGGAGATCGAGCGGACCATCTCGGATAAGGTCTCGATGTGCAATTACTGGGCGAACCGGCTGGTGTGCGAGGCGGCCGACCGGGCGATGCAGGTCCATGGCGGGATCGGCTATTCGCGCCACAAGCCGTTCGAACACATCTACCGCCACCACCGCCGCTATCGCATCACCGAGGGCTCGGAGGAGATCCAGATGCGGAAAGTGGCCGCCTACCTGTTCGGCTTTCTCGGGCCGAGGAAGGGCATGTTCGCCTAACCTCTCCCACTATCTCTTTGGCGCCACCAGCTCGCCAGCAGGCTCCCGATCACGACGTGCCACACCGCCGAGATCGCCGCGGGCACCGGCGCGAGCGCGGCTTGCGTGATATTCGCGAACTGCGCGGCGAAGGCGGGGGTCTTGGCGAGGCCCGAGCCTAGCCCCGAATTCTGCATCCCCACCTCGATCGAAATGGTGCGCTGTTCGCTCGGGCTCATGCCGAGCGCCCGCGCCAGCACCAGGCCGAGCCCGAAGCCGACCGCGTGCAACAGGAAGGTTGCAAGGATCAGTACGCCGGCATGTTCGGTGATCTGCGCCTTCGCCCCGCCGACGATCCCGCCCACGATCAGGATCACGAGCACGATCGCCACCAGCGGCAGCCCGGCGCTTACCCGCGCCGCCGCGCGCGGGAAGAGCTGGTTCAGACCCGTCCCCGCAAGCACCGGCACCAGCACGATCGCGAGCATGTTTTGGAGCAGGTTCCAGCGGTCGATCTCGACATAGGCGCCCGCCAGAGCGCCGGTGAGCAGCGGGGTGAGCGCCACTGCGGCCAGCGTCGAGGCCATCGTCATCGCGACCGATAGCGCGACATTGCCGCGCGCGAGATAGGCCACGATGTTGGACGCCGTCCCGCCCGGACAGCACGCAACGAGGATCAGGCCGACCGCGAGCCCCTCTTCGAGCTGCACCGCGCGCGCGATTGCCAGCCCCGCGAGCGGCATGATCGCGAATTGCAAGGCCACCCCGATGATCAGCGCGCGCGGCAGCCGCACCAGCGCGGCATAATCCGCGATGCGCAGCGTCAGCCCCATCGCCAGCATGATGAAGCCGAGCGCAACCGACAGCAGCGGCTGACCCGCAAGGCTGATCGACCCGTCGGTCATCCAGGTGAACAGCGGCGGGTAAACCCATGCGAGCGCGACACCGATGATCGTGAGGATCGCGAAATTGTTGGTGAGCCTGTCGAGCATTGTGTTTTCCCCGCCTGCTGCGTGCGCCTAGCGGCGCGCTGCGGGCGAGGAAAGCCCGGTCGTCCGGCCACACCTGCTCACCCCGCCTAATTCCCGGCGCTCGCTTCCATCAGCTTCCTGAGGTCGGCCAGAGCCTTGGCGCGCAATTGGTGGACCCGCGGCACGCTCACCTCGAGCACGCTGGCGATCTCGGTGAGGTTCAATTCCTCGACATAGAACAGCTGCAACACCAGCAGCAGCCGCTCGGGCAGATGCTGCATCGCCGCGATCAGGCGAGCGCGATCCTCCATCTGGCTGAGCATTTCGAACGGGTCGGGATCATCGCTGGCAAAGGCGGTGTTGGCTTCGTCATATTCCTCGGCGATCGGGGAGAGCGTGATCGCGCCAGCCTCGATCTCGCGCAGTTCGGCATCGCTGATCCGCAGCGTCTGCGCGATCTCGGCGCGGGTGGGCTCGCAGCCCCGTTCCATGCGCCAGCGATCGACCGCAGCCTGATAGGCGGCGCGCTTCTTGCGGGCGCCGCGCGTATCGTGCATCAGCCGCCGGATCTGATCGAGCATCGCCCCGCGCACCCGGACTTTGGCATAAGCGGCAAAGCCATCCTCGCCTGGCCCTGCATGTTTCTGCGCGCATTCGGTGAGCGCGAGGATTCCGCACTGGATGAGATCCTCGATCTCCAGCCCTTCGCGGCCCATCCCGTAGATGTGCCACGCCGACCGGCGCACCAGCGGGAGGAACCGCCGCACGCGGTCTTCGACAACCTCGCGCGAAGCGGCGCCATAGGCATCGAGCGAGGCAGCGCGCAGCGAGGCGGGATCGTGCTTCATGCGGCGATCGGGGCCCGGGGCATGGCGCGCTCAGCGCCCGGGCTGGCAGGCTGGCTGGCGATTTGCGCAGTGCGCGGGGCAGGCTCGACCGGAGGCGCGCAGGGCGGCTCCGCGCCAGCACCGATCAGTCCTGCGACCTCGACCGCCTGGCTGGGCGCCAGCTCGTTGATCGAGAGCACCAGGCAGCGGCTCGCGCGGGTCTTGAGCAGGCTTGCGAGCGCGCGGCGGGCTGGCGGCTGGACGATCAGCGCGATCGGCTGGCCGGCTTGCTCGATCAGCGCGTTGATCCGCGCGACGATCATGTTCGCGCAATCAGGCTCGATCAGCGGCTGGCCGGTGATCGGATCGCTGATCCCGCCCAGGATCGCTGCCTCGAGCGCGCCATCGAGCGTTGCGACCTTGAGCGGCTCGCCAGGCGCCGCGATCCGGCGGATCAGGCGCCCGCTGAGATCGGCGCGGATGGCATCGACGAGATGGTCGAACTCGCCCGTGCGCTGGAGCGCGAGCGCAAGGCTGGTGAAGATCGGCTGGGGGTGCGCCAGGCCGATCCCGTCGGCGATGAGCGCGCGCAGCAGCCGCGTGAGCGCAGTCAGCGAGAGCGGATCGGGGTGGACCGCCTCGACCAGCGCCGGGCTCACCTCGCGGATCGCCTCGATCACCTCGCGCACCTCTTCCGGCCCCAGCAATTCGTGCGCCCGCGCGAGCAGCGCCTGGTTGGCGTGCGTGGCGATGACGGTGCTGGGATCGACCGTCAGGAACCCTTCGGCGATTGCGTGATCGCGCGCGGGCGGATCAATCCACAGCGCGGGGCAATCGAAGCTCGGATCGCGCGTCACCTCGCCGCGCAGCGCATGGCCGATGCGCACTTCGCCGGTGTCGATCGCAAGCAGCTTTGCCGGGCGCACCGCGCCGCTGGCGATCTCGATCCCGCCCATCAGGATCGCGTAATCCTGCGCTCCTGCTTCTAATGAATCGCGGATGCGGAATTGCGGCAGGACAAAGCCGAGATCGCGCGAGAGCTGTTTGCGGATGCCGGTGATCCGCGTCAGCAGCGGGGCGCCCGCGGCCTCGTCGACCAGGTTGATCAGGCCATAGCCGAGTTCGATCGTGATGAGGGTCTGGTCCGAGACATCGCCGATCTCGATCCGGTCGGCCGACGGCGCTGCGCTCGTCGCGGGATCGATCGGAGCGGGGGCGCGCGCGCTTTTCCTCAGCGTCCACCAGATCCCGCCGGCGATCGCTGCTGCGGGCAGGAAGAACATCTGCGGCATGGCGGGGACGAGGCCGAGCGCCAGCAGGATCAGCGCGACCGGCGCCCAGGTCCGCGTATCGGCGAATTGTCCGCCGATCTGCCCGGTGAGATCGCGCTTGTCGGCAACCCGGGTCACGATCGTGGCAGCGGCAATCGAGAGGAGCAGGGCTGGCACCTGCGCAACCAGCGCATCGCCGACCGCGAGCGTGACATATTGCTCGCCCGCTTCGGCAATGCTCATGCCGTGGCTGATCATGCCGAGCGCCAGCCCGGCGAACACATTGACCCCGAGGATCAGCAGCGCCGCGATCGCATCGCCTTTGACGAACTTGGAGGCGCCATCCATCGAGCCGTAGAATTCGGCCTCGACCGTCACCCGGCTGCGCCGCTCGCGCGCTTCATCAGCGGTGATGAGGCCGGCGGCGATATCGGCATCGATCGCCATCTGCTTGCCCGGCAACGCATCGAGCACGAACCGCGCCGAGACTTCCGAGACGCGCCCTGCGCCCTTGGTGATCACGATCATGTTTATGATCAGCAGGATCGCGAAGACGAACAGCCCGACCGCGAAATTGCCGCCGACGAGGAAATCGGCGAACGCCTCGATGATCTGGCCCGCCGCTGCGCTGCCCTCGTGCCCGCTGACCAGCACGATCCGCGTCGAGGCGACATTGAGCGCAAGGCGCAGCAGGGTCGCGAACAGCAGCACGCTCGGAAAAGCAGAAAAATCGAGCGGCGTGCGCACGTTGAGCGCAACCATCAGCACCGCGATCGCGATCGCGATGTTGAGCACGAAAAACGCATCGAGCAGCAGGGTCGGGATCGGCAGCACCATCAGCATCAGCAGCGCGAAGATGCCGAGCGGCAGCGCCATGCTGGCAGGCGCGGCGCGCAGGCTCTCGCTCAGCGAACGGGGGGCAGGGGAGGTGGGGTTCATCGGGTCGGTCTCGCGATCGGTGCCGCGCACCCGGGGCTGGCTGCCAAGCTCATCGGGCTGCGCACTTCACGCTGCACACTCCACGGGGCGCATGTGTTGACCGGGCCTCTCACAAGCCCAGGACGCGCAGCTGGGCATAGGCGCGGTTGATCTGTGCTGCGCCTTGCGCGCTGGGAGCGCCGGCTGCCTCAAGGCTTTCGGCAAGGAGCGAGGACATCGCCCGCGAGCTTTCCGCACGGGGGAGCGCTGCGGCTGGTCCTGCGGCTGGCGGGAGGGCCGACGGGAGCGAAAGCCGGGTTTCGAACGGGCGGGCGAACGACGCCGCCGCCACCGCACCCGCCTCAAACGGCGCGAGGTTCGCTTGCTGCCCCGGCGGCAGGGTGAACTGCTGCGGCAACGCCAGCGGCGCTGCCCCGATGGCGGTGGGCGTGATGAACGAGCCGGCGATGCCTTCGGGTCGCAGTGCGCGCGCCTGCGAGATCGCGAGCGCCCGGTTCATCTTGGCGTCAAGGTGATCCATCACACCGGCCAGCGAGCGCGGCGCGCCCGAGGGCTCGAAAAAGATCGCGCGATTGGCCCCGGCAGGCCGGCGAAACAGCGCAGGCGCGCTTTGCGCAGGGTCGGCCTGCAGATGCGAAAGGAACCGGGCAGCACCGCTCGCGCCGAGGAAGTGCGCAAGATAGAGCTCGCCGTGATCGGGCTGTCGCCCCAGCACCGGCACCAGCTCGGCGCGGTTGTCTTCGGCGAGCGCTGCCGCCATCAGCGCGGCGATCTGCGGATCCTCGCGCAGCTTGAGGAGCGCGGCGCGCACGGCCGGATCGCTCACCTCGGCCGAGCCGCTCCTGCTCCAGCCGATCTGGTCGGCGAGATCGCCCAGCCCGAAGCGCGCGCCGTGGCGTTTGACGGTGGCGAGCCAGGTGCTCTCGATGAACTGGTAGAGCCCGCTCGCGCTCGATCCGCTGGCCTTCGCGCGCGGGTCCAGCGCGCTTTCGACCTCGGCCTGCGCGAGGAGATAATCGAAGTCGACGCTGGTGCGCTGCGCGGCGTGAGCGATCGCCTGGTGAATGTCGCCAGTGGTGTTGCCGGTGAT
>DAITMG010000003.1:5677-7594 GCA_036835265.1 Erythrobacter sp.
TGATGGCCCGCTGGCGCAGTGGGCTGGCAGCGGACGCGCGGTGTTCGGCGATCCGCAGGGCGGCGCTGGGGAGCGGTGTTTCGGTCACAGGCGAGGCCTCGTTCGCAAGCGCCGCGCTCGCGCGCGCCGCTGCGGATCAGCGGGCGCGCTTGGGCGGATTGGTCGGACGGGTAATCAGCAAATTGCGTGCCATAACTGCGCTGGAATGCGGGCAGCCCGCGATCCCTCGTAGAACTGCCTAAGGCCAAAGGTTCGGGCGCGGGTGCGCTCAGGCTTAGGGTCAGAGCGCGGGGCGATAGCCTTCGCGCGGGTCGCTCGCCGGGTAGGCGTCGGAATACCGGCCGGGCGCGCCATACAGCGACGCGCGGCGCTCGAGCCGCCCGAGCGCCTTGAGCCGGGCAGCGACATTGGCGGCGAGCAGGTTGCGCACCTGCCGGTTGACCTCGTTGAGCTGGCGCGCGGTCTCGGCCAGCGGGCGGGTGTGGGCATCGAGCAGTTCGGGCGTTACCGCGCCGAGCACCTCGCACAGCGCTGCCTTTTCGTTGGCCGCACAGATCAGCGCATCGGCATCGAGCGTGGCAAGCGCTTGCCGCTCGGCTTCGAGCACGGCAATCATTTGCCTGAGCTTCGCTGCGAGCGCGCTGGCGGTCACGGGAGACCTGCGCGTGTCATTCCTTGCGCGCCCGGTCATCCCAGTTCGATCATGAAGCTGATGCGCGCAGCGATGATGGCATCCGCGATCTTGGTGGGAACCAACGGATAGCTGCCATCGCGCAGCGCTTCGCGGATCTTTGCGACCCGGTCGAAATCGACAGGCGGTTCGGTCGTATTGGCCAACGACCCGATCTCGAGCGCAACGCCCGATTTCGCCGCCGGATCGCCGGCCTGGACAACGCGGGCGCCAGCGCGCTGATCGATCTCGCCGCGTTCGCTCGTCGAAAGCGCGCGCGGCGCGCTCACTCCCTGCAGTTTGCTCAGTTCAAAAGAAGGCATGACGCTTCTCCAATTCACTCCTTACGCCCCCTGAGAACGGTGGCGCAACGAAGGCTTTAAGCGGTCTGAAAGGAATTATTCGTGGGTCCGGCTGGAGTGCCGGGCGGCAGCTTCAACGCAGTTCGATCACGGCAAGGCCCGGCCGCTCGATGCGGGCGCGGATCGGCTCGCGCTCGCGCGCGGTGCGCACCCCGATCCATTCGCCCACCCGGCCGCTTTCGCTCGCTTCGCCCGCCTGCTGGATGCTGAAGCCGTTGCCGCGCACCACCACCGTCAGCGGATCGCCGCGCTTCACGAGCGCGGCCTCGGCTTGGCCCCCCGCAGCACTGGTTGCAGCGGCGGCGAGCGAGGCGCTGGGCCGGATGGCGATGAAAATCTGCCAGCCACCTGCGCCTTCGCACACGACCCGCACCAACGCGCGCGCGCGGCCGTGCCAGGCGAGATCGAGCGGGCGCGGACAGGCGGCCAGCCTCAGGCGCGGATCGGCCGGTTGCAGCGCCCCGCCGACCGCCCCGATCGGTGCCCCGGTGAATTGCGCCACCGCCAGATCAATCGCGGCGGGATCGGTCGTTCGCGCGATGCTCGGCGATGCGCCCAGCACCAGCACCAGCATCGGCACTGCCATCGCTGCGCCCAGGGCGGCGCGGCGCTGTCGAGGAATTGTGGTCATCGAAAGGTTCCTTTGCGCAAACGGCCGCCGAACCGAACGGGCAGGCGTTGATCATGGCAGGCATGGGGTTGCTCATGCCGAGCACGGAGCAAACACCGTGCCAAGATCGCCTCGCCCGCCGCGAAAAGCACCAGCGGCGCTTGTCTGTCCTCGGCCTAGGGAAAACCCCTGTGGCCTCGAGCGAGGCGTGGCTAACCTTGTGTGGCTAAGAGGGGCTCCACGAAACTGCTCACATGCGAGGCGGACACCCCCTT
>DAITMG010000003.1:7694-9148 GCA_036835265.1 Erythrobacter sp.
GACCAGAGCGCCTGTGACCAGAGCGCCCGTGACCAAAGCGCCCGTGACCAGAGCGCCCGCGACCAAACCGAGCGCGACCAAACCGAGCGCGACCGCTCCGCCGCTGCCGCCACGCAGCCGCCACCGGGTTCGCGCGCCTTTGAAGCGAAGGCCGAATTGCTGGAGCGGATCACCGAGTTCGTCCTCAGGCACGATTTCGCCATCACCAGCGGCAATCTCGGCGCGATCTGCAGCGCGCTGTCGGGCGCCAATGCCCAGCTGGCCGGCGCCTTCGCGATGCGCGAGATCAGCGGCGAGCCGATCGACCAGCGCTGGCTCGACCAGCTCGTCCGGCTCGATCCCCAAACCAACGAACGGATGATCGAGCTCGAGCGGCTGATGGACCAGATGGAATATTCGCTGATCCGCTTCTCTCAGACCACCCGCTCCGCGCATGCCGAGACGAGCGATCATCGCGGCGCGATCGGTGCCCAGATCGCGGCAATGGGGAGCGCGGGGCGCGGCAGTGAATCCCCGCTGAGCGAAGTCGACCGGGTGATCGACCTCTCGCGCGCGATGCTCGAGCGTCTCGGCGAGATCGAGAACGCGATGAAGCACAGCCGGGCCGAGACCGAGACGCTGCGTGAAAACCTGACGATGGCGCGGATGGAGGCCGATATCGACCACCTGACGCGGCTCTTCAACCGCCGCGCATTCGAACGCCGGCTGACTGCGGACAACGCCCGCGCGAGGGCCAAGGGTGAGGCGCTGTGTGTCGCCTTTTGCGACATCGACAAGTTCAAGCTCGTCAACGACACGCATGGCCACGATGCAGGCGACCGGATTCTGTGCATGATCGGCGCGATGCTCGGCGCGATCGCGTCCGAGGATTGCTTCGTTGCGCGCCATGGCGGCGAGGAATTCGTGCTGCTTTTCTACGGTCTGAGCAAGGAGGCCGCCGCGCACAAGCTCGATCAGGTGCGCGCCGCGATCGCAGCCAAGCAGCTGATGAACCGGGAGACCGGCGAGCCCTTCGGCGCGATCACCTTTTCGGGCGGCGTCGCCGATGTGACCGAAGAAGCCGATCCGCGCAGCGCCCTCGCGCGGGCCGATGCGGCGCTGTACGAAGCCAAGCAGGCGGGGCGCAACCGGATCGTCACGCGCTAGGCGTGCGAATGCGCCGCGAGCGTGGTGGTCAGATCGGGGCGGCGCCTAAGGCGCTGCGTCGAAGGCGAGCGTGGCGCTCAGATCGCGCTCTTGTGCTTCCTCGATCGTCACGCGCACCCGCACCGCTGTCCCTTGCGCCTCACGCGCGAGGGCGCGCGCCGAAATCCATGCCGCTCCCTCCTCGCCCTTCACATGGCGCGCATGGATCGTGAGCACCGCGCGATTGTCGAGCGCCTGATCGGCGAGCCATTGCCTGATCGGCGGGCCGTTTGCCGACGAGCGATAGATCGCGTGGGCGGGCGCGACCT
>DAITMG010000003.1:9248-32058 GCA_036835265.1 Erythrobacter sp.
GGCTCATCTGCAACGAGGTGGGCGCGAGTTGTCCCGCGCCCGTCTCCTTGTGTTCGCGTGCTTTCGCGGCGCGCTCCTCCTGTCCGCCGATCAGCGCGATCAGCGAAACCAGAAAGAGGATGAGCGCAAGATCGGCCAGGATGAGCTGCCAGCTGGTGCCCGAACGGTTCATCTTGCGCGCCTCGCCGCTGCATCCTTGTCCAGGGTGGGATCGCCCGGGATCACCTCTCGCAGCCGCGTCACCGTCGCGCATCTGTCGGTTGCGGCGGTGATCTCGTCGTCGACCCAGCCTGCGAGCCGGCTGCGCGCATCCTCCTCGCGCTCGCCCTTGCGCTCGATGGCGTGCGCGATGGGAATGCACACGAGGTGAGCGGTGAGCACGCCGTAAAGCGAGGAGAGCACCGCGGTGCCGACCGCCGCCAGCGTGGTGATCGTCGGATCCTGTGCTGCCGCAGCGGAGCCGGCGCCGGGGACGAACTGCGTGATCGCGAACAGCGTGCCGACCAGGCCGAAGACAGGGCCGAGTTCGCCGGCATATTCGAACACGCGGATGGCCGCTGCGCGCGCCGCCTCGCGCGCTGCCCGGTCGGCGCGGCGCGCGGTATGGAAAGCATCGAGCGACCCGCTCTTGAGGAGCGCCGCGACCGCGACCGCCAACGACCGATCGGGCGGCAGCGGGGCATCCGCGCCAAGCAGCCCGACCCGCTGGATCTCGCGAATCGTGCGCGAGAGCGCGCGGCGATTGGCGGCTTCGTCGAAACCCGATCGCACGAGCCGAGCGGCCTCCACTGCGGCCGCGCGCAGATCGCTCCAGCCGCAGCGCGCGAAGGTCGCGATGCCGGTCCCCGCGAGCACGATCGCGAGCGCGCCCGGGTCGATGAGCTGCGCTGCGTTTTCGATCATCGCCATTGGCTATTCCCCGGTCGAATGTGCCGCGTCGTGGTGTTGTTTTGCCGCACTTCGGTTGCCTTGCAGAACGGAAGGCCCGGCCCGCGATTAAGGGCAGCGGCGGTGAAAATTGTGCGCGTGGGGGAGGGGGGGCGCGCTTGAGGTCCGAAGCACGCACGAGTGGCAGAGCCATGCCTCCCTGCGGCAGGACCTTGCCGGCCGAGCGCAACGCCGCGCGCCCAAGTGCCCCCATGCGCGCCGAAATGGCGCTTTCCCCCGGCTGCGCGGCGGTTTGGCACGCCCCCTGCATAGCTGCGCTCGCGATTGTATGGCCCTTTGCAGCCTGGCGATCCGCATCGAGCATGTTGTGTAACCCGAGCGAGAGGACCACCACCCCGTGTCCGAAACGATTTTTGGCATTCACGCCGCCGCGTTGAAAGTGCGCTCGCAGCGCATGGGCGTGATCGCGTCCAACATCGCCAACGCCGCCACGCCCGGCTTCAAGGCGCGCGATGTCGATTTTGCCGCCGCGCTCGAGGCCAGGCTCGCCGCCGGGCGCAGCGGTGAAACCGCGCGAATGATGCGCGAGCCCGAGCTGCTTTATCGCACGCCGATCATGCCCAGCCTCGATGGCAACACGGTCGAACTCTCGCGCGAGCAGCTCGCCTTTGCCGAGAACGCCACGCGCTACAGCGCGACGCTGAGCTTCGTCAAAGGCAAGGTCTCCACGCTGACCCGCGCGCTGAAAGGCGAATAGACGTGCCCGAGACCGCTCCCATGACTCTCTTCACGCTGACCGAGCGCGCAATGTCCGCCCAGCTCGTCCGCATGAACGCGGCGACCTCCAACCTTGCCAATGCCGGGTCCGTCGCCAGCAGCGAGGCCGATGCCTATCGCCCGATCCGCACGGTCTTTTCGACCGAGCTTGACCGCGCCTCGGGCCTCGCGACCGTCTCGGCGCGCGCGCTGGTGCGCTCGCAGGATGCGGCGATCAAGCGCTATGATCCGGACCATCCGCTCGCTGATGAAACCGGCCACATCTACTCAGCGAGCATCGATGAAAGCGCCGAGATGGTCGAGCTGATGGAGAGCTCGCGCCAGTATCAGAACCTCGTCCAGGCGCTGCAGACCGCCAAGCAATTGATGCTCGATACGCTGAGGAGCGACTAAGCCATGGAAACCGCAATCACCCTGCCCGGACAGGGCGAACCGATCCGCGTCGATCCGGCCGATTTCGCGAGCACCTCGCGGCTGCCGGGCGGCGGGCTCGGCGCGCTCACGCAGGCCGACTTCCTGCGGCTGTTGACGACCCAGCTCGCCAATCAGGATCCCTTGGAGCCGGTCAGCAACGAGGAGATGCTCTCGCAGATGGCGCAGTTCTCCTCGCTCGAGGCAGAGACCCGCACCAGCCAGACACTGGGCGAGATTGCGCTGAAGCTCGATGCCATGCTCGCAGCGCAGCAGGCCGCGATCGAAGCCGAAGCGGCCGCGCGCGCGGCAGATGAGGGCGAAGGTGAGGGCGCGCAAACACTCTCGCCGTTCGAACAGGCTTCGCTCGATACGCTCGGGCTCATCTCGCAGCAGCTCGGCAGCCTGACGCAGCTGCAGCAGGCCACGCTCGAAGCCGCCACCGCCGCGCACGAAGCAGGCGAGGACCACGCTCCGCTCCCGGTTGCCCCGCTCCCGGTTGCCCCGCCAACCGCCTGATCCGACCCCCTCTAACCCTCACCGCACAAGGAACCCACGATGTCATTCTTCACCGCTCTTTCCGGGATGCGCAACGCCGAGACCGATCTGCGCGTCATCTCGCAGAACATCGCCAATGCCGAAACGGTCGGCTTCAAGAAGTCCAAGGCGAGCTTTGGCGATCTGGTCGCCAAAGGCGGCAGCACCGATCCGCGGCTGACCCCCGGCATCGGCTCGGCCGTGCTCGCGATCACGCAGGATTTCAGCGTCGGCCAGATCCAGCAGACCGGTCGCGGGCTCGATCAGGCGATCAATGGCGATGGCTTCTTTGCCACTTTCAACCCGGTTTCAGGCACCACCGCGTTCTCGCGCAACGGCTCGTTCCGGGCGGTGGCGCCGAACGACACCGATCCGCTCGAATTGCAGGATTCGGTCGGCGGGCTCGTCCAGGGCTTTGCCGCGGTCGGCGGGGTCATTCCCGCCCCGCCGGGCGCTCCGGGCAGCATCGTGATCCCGCGCACCCAGGGCGGCGTAGCCGGCGCACCGCCGCTTGCGAGCCTTTCGATCGATGATCGCGGCACCATCTTTGCGACCTTTGCCAACGGCGAATCCGAGACCATCGGGCGCATCGCGCTCGCCGGTTTCGCCGCCAATGATGGCCTGCGCCCGGTCGGCCAGACCAAGTGGGAAGCCTCGGGCGAGAGCGGCCCGCCGGTCTATGGCGAACCCGGCGTCGGCAATTTCGGCTTCCTGTTCGGCAGCGCGCTCGAGCGCTCCAATGTCGATCTTGCAACCGAGATGGTCTCGCTCCTGACCGCCCAGCGCAACTTCCAGGCGAACGCGCGCGCGATCGACACGGCGACTGCGATCTCGCAGACCGTGCTGAACCTCCAGCGCTGATCGCTGAAGGCTCGGATCCATCATGGACCGCTTCATCTACACCGCACTGACCGGCATGAACGCCGCGATGGATCGCCAGCGCGCGATCGCGAACAATCTCGCCAACGCCTCGACCCCCGGCTTTCGCGCCGAGATCTTCGCGGTGAAATCGGCGACGCTCGAGACCGATCCGCGGTCGAACTCGATCGATGCGCGCTCGCTGGCGCGCGGCAGTGTGCGCGGAGCCGATATGGGCGCGGGCGAGCTTTCGCCTACCGGCCGGTTGCTCGATGTGGCGGTGGTCGGCGAAGGGCTGATCGCGTTCCAGGACCCCACAGGCGCCGCGCCGGGCAGCGAGATCTATTCGCGGCGCGGCGATCTCAAGGTCAGCGCGAGCGGCGTGATCGAGAACGGCGAGCGGCTTGCCGTGCTCAATCAGGCGGGCGGTCCGCTGACAGCGCCTCCCGGCTTCGAGATTGCGATTGGCGAGGATGGCACCGTGCTCGCGCGCGATCCCGCCGCCCCCGAAGTGCCCGCGCAAGTGGTCGGGCAGATCAAACTCGTCTCGGCTGTAGGGAGCCGCATTGCCAAGGGGCTCGACGGGTTTCTGCGCGTGGTCGGCGGCGGAGTGCTCGCGCCCGATCCGACCGAGCGCCTCACCTCGGGCACGCTCGAGCAATCGAATGTCTCAACCGCCGAAACGCTGGTCCAGATGGTCGATGCCCAGCGCGCGTTCGAACAGCGCGCGCGCATCATCCGCACCGCCAGCGAACTCGACGAGGCGGGCGCCCGCCTGATGTCGCTGAAATAGTCCCAAAGGAGCCTTGAGCAATGCCCAATTCCGCCCTTCACGTCGCGCGCACCGGTCTTGAGGCGCAGGATGCGCGCATGCGCGTCATCGCCAACAACCTCGCGAATATCGGCACCACCGGCTTCAAGCGCGACCGCGTCGATTTCGCCTCGCTCGCCTATCAGGAGCTGCGCGTCGCCGGACAGCAATCGACCAATCAGACCGCCTATGCGGTCGGGCTCAATCTGGGGACCGGCGTCCAGGTGCTCGGCACCTCGCGGATCGAGGCGCAAGGAAGCTTGAACCAGACCGGCAACACGCTCGACATCGCGCTTGATGGGCCTGGCTTCTTCCAGATCGAACTCCCGCCCGGCGGCCAGATCGGCTATACCCGAGCGGGCAATTTCACCCTCTCGCCGCAGGGCAATCTGATCACCAGCCAGGGCTATGCGGTGACCCCGCCGGTCCAGATCCCGCAAGGCGCGCAGACGATCATCATCTCGCCCGATGGAACGATCAGCGCGCTGGAGCAGGGCCAGGCGGCGCCGACCCAGCTCGGCCAGTTGCAGGTGGCAAGCTTCGTCAACCCGGCGGGCCTGCGCGCAATCGGCGACAATTTCCTGGTCGAGACCGCCGCCTCGGGCCCGGCCGAGCTTGGCGTTGCCGGGCAGTTCGGGCGCGGCCAGATCCGTCAGGGGATGCTCGAGGCCTCGAACGTCAATGTCGTCGAGGAACTTGTCGAGATGATCGAGGCGCAGCGCGCCTACGAGATCAACTCCAAGATGGTGAGCGCGGTCGACGAGATGCTGCAAAACGCCAACCAGACGCTGTGAGCAAGGCGCGCTTCATGTCCGCTCGGCCCCTTCGCCACCATTGCACCGCCGCGCTCGCGCTCGCCCTTGGGGCTTGCTCGGGCGAGCGCCCGGTCGGCTTTGCCGCGCCTCCCCCGCCGGGCGGCGTGCTCACCGCCAGCGCTGACCAGCCGCAGCCGGGCGCTGCGGCGAGCGCCAACGCCTTCGCGCCGCCGCAGCAGGGGACGCGCGGTTCGATCTTCCAGGCGAGCCAGGGCTATGCCGGGCTCGTCACCGGCACGCGCGCGCGCCAGCTCGGCGATATGGTCACGATCCTGCTGGTCGAGAGCACCACCACCTCCAAGTCGACCACCGGGGCAACCGATCGCTCCGGCGGCTTTGCACTGATCCCGCCGACCGGGAGCCTGTTCGACTTTATCGACCCGGCAGACCTTAATGCGAGCGGCGAAGCGTCGTTCAATGGAGGGGGCAATGCAGCGCAGCAGAGCCAGCTGAACGGCCGGATCGCGGTGACGATCGCCGCGCTCTATCCCAATGGCACCGCCGAAGTTGTCGGAGAAAAGCAGATGAATTTCAGCCAGGGCGACGAATGGGTGCAGTTTGCGGGCCGCATCCGGCTGGTCGATATCGACGTCGAAAACCGCCTGCGCTCGGATCAGGTCGCCAATGCGAGGATCATCTATTCGGGCAAGGGCGCGGTTCAGCGCGCGAGCCGGCCGGGTTGGCTGAGCCGCTTCTTCGGCGCGATCTCGCCGTTCTGATGGAGCGCCCGGCCATGCTTGTCCGCCTCCTAATGTGCCTCGCCGCGCTGCTCGCCGCCGCCCTGCCGGCCGGTGCCAGCGCTGAGCGGATCCGCGATCTCGGCCAGTTCGAGGGCGTGCGCGCCAACCAGCTCACCGGCTATGGTGTGGTCGTCGGCCTGCAGGGGACAGGCGATGACAATCTCCAATACGTGACCGAGGCGATGCGCGGGATTTCCGGGCGGCTCGGGCTGCAATTGCCGCAAGGGATCAGTCCCAATCTGCGCAACGCGGCTGCCGTCATCATCACCGCCGAGCTTCCTGCCTTCGCCAAGCCGGGGCAGCGGATCGACATCACCGTGTCTACGCTGGGCCAGGCGCGGTCCTTGCGCGGCGGAGCGCTGGTGCTCGCGCCGCTTTATGGCGCGGATGGCCAGATCTATGCGATGGCGCAAGGCAACGTCGCGGTCGGCGGGCTCGGCGTTTCGGGCCGCGATGGCTCGCAGCTCACCGTCAACGTCACCACCGTTGGCCGGATCGCCGATGGGGCCACCGTCGAGCGCGCGGTGGCGACCGGGTTTGACGAGGCTGCAAGCTTGCGCTTCAATCTCCACCAGGCCGATTTCCTCACCGCTCAGCGCGTGCGCGACGCGATCAACGAGGCGTTTCCCCAAAGCGCCCGGATCGTCGATGGCGTGAGCATCGAGCTCGCGCTTCCTGCCAGCCCGGATGAGCGCTCAGCGCAGCTCGCCGCGATCGAGATGCTGCCGGTGACCCCGGCCCAGGTTGCCGCGCGGGTGATCGTCAACAGCCGCACCGGCACCGTCGTCATTAACCAGGCGGTCCGCCTCGCGCCCGCCGCGGTCAGCCACGGCAAGCTCGTCATCCGGATCGACGAGTCCCCGCGCATCGTCCAGCCCGAACCGTTCGGCAACGGGGTGACTGCGGTCGAGCAGCAATCCGAGATCACCGTCTCCGAACGCGCCGACCGGGTCGCGCTGATGCCCGGGGCGGCAAACCTTTCCGAGATCGTCGATGCGCTCAACCTCTTGGGCGTGGGCGCGGCCGATCTTGTGGTGATCCTCGAAAGCCTCAAGCAGGCCGGCGCCCTGCAGGCAGAAATGGTGGTGCTGTGATGATCGCTCCCGTCAATCCGCTGCTCGCGCGCGAGCCGCTTTCGCCCCCGACCCTTTCCGATGAGCGCCTCCAACTGCGCAAGGCCGCCGAAGGCTTCGAGGCGATCATGGTGCGCAAGCTGCTCGAGACCGCGCGCAGCGCGAGCTTTGCCGAGGATGCTCCGTTGACCGGCAGCGGCATGGATCGCTGGACGGAAATGCGCGACGAGCGCTTCGCCGACATCGCTGCGCAAAGCGGTGCCTTCGGGTTTGCCCGCAGTATCGAGCAACAGCTTTCCCAATACCTTGCTGCGAAGGAGGATGAATAATGCCTTCAGCCATGTTCAATATCGCCCGAACGGGAACTGCAGCGGCGCGCGCCAGCCTCGAGCTGACCGCGATCAACATCGCCAATGCAAGCAATCCTGATTATGCCCGGCGCACCTCGCTCCAGAGCGAGCTCGTCAGCGTCTCGGCGACTTCGCGGGGGGTTCTCAACGGCGTCGTGATCGACGGGATCGGGCGCAACGAGTCCACCGCGCTGCTGCGCCAGGCGCGCGACCGGGCGAGCGATGTCGCGCGCGCGGATGCCGAGCTTTCGGGCCTGCGCGACGCGGAAACCGCGCTCGAGCAATCGCGCCTGTTCGCAACGCTGGTCGATTTCGAGGCGGAACTGACCCGGCTCGAGGGCAACCCGCTCGAGCCTGCGCTGCGCGAAGCGGCGCTCGAAAGCGCGCGCCAGCTCGCCGCGACCTTCAACCTCGCTGACCAGACGCTCGGCAATGCGCGCGAGCAGGTGTTCGACGAGGCGACGCTTTCACTCGCCGATCTCAACCTTCAGGCAACCGAGCTTGCGCGGATCAATTCCGACCTTGCCCGCGCGCAGCCCAACACCGCCGAACAGGCAGCGCTGCTCGATGCGCGCGATGCGGCCTTGCGCGCGATGGCCGAGCAATCGGGGCTCGATGTGAGTTTCGACAATCGCGGGATCGCCACGGTCCGCCTGGATGCAGCGCCCAGCGCCGTGCTGGTCGACGGCGATGCCGCAAGCGTGCTGAATGTGAGCCAAGCGGCCGATGGCACGATCGCCTTCGACCTTGCCGGAACCGCCGTCGCGCTGAACACCGGCACGCTTGCCGGCCAGGCGGGAGCGCTCCAGCAGATGGCGGGCTATCAGGCCGAGCTCGATGCGGCGGCCGGCTCGATGATCGCGCGGGCGAACAATGCACAGGGCAATGGCGCGGATGCGGCGGGCAATGCCGGCCAGCCGCTGTTCGCCGGAACCAGTGCGGCAACGATGAGCCTCGCGCTCACCAGCGCCGCGCAGTTCGCGACCGCGCCGGCGGGATCGGCTGCGGGAAGTTCGGATGCGAGCAACCTTGCCGCCCTCGTCGATGCGATCGGGGCGAGCGATGGCCCGGTCGCCGATGTCGATGGCCTGCTCCTCAATGTTTCGAGCCGCATTGCCGCGCTCGACGTGACCCGCACCGGGCTCGCCGCGGTTTCCCAGAGCGCGGACGAAGCGCTGCGCTCGGCGGTCGGGGTCGATCTCGATCGCGAGGCGGCGGATCTGGTGCGGTTGCAGCAGGCGTTCGAGGCCAATGCCCGCGTGATCCAGGTCGCGAACGAGCTGTTCAACGTGATCCTCAATCTGCGCTAGGACCAGGAGGCTGTCAGCATGATCCAGATCGGCAATCCATTCGGCGCCTTTTACGAGCGTTCGCTTGCGCATATGAGCGCGCTGCGCGGCTCTGCCGAGAAGATCCAGGGCCAGATCGCGACCGGCCAGCGGCTCGAGCGCGGGTCGGACGATCCGGCCGCCGCCGCCCGGCTGCGCGCGCTTGCGCGGATCGAGCGGCTGAGTGAGGTCGAGGAAGACAACGCCGACAAGCTCGCGCGCGATCTCGATGAGGCGGGCGACGAGGTGCTGGGCGTCTCTAACCTGCTTGCCCGCGCGCGCGAACTCGCGATCCAGGGCGCTAGCGATACGCTGGGCACGCGCGGCCGCGAGGCGATCGCCGCCGAGTTGATCCAGCTTAACGATGAGCTGTTCAACCGCGCCAATGCGCGCACTCTGACGGGCGAGCCGCTGTTTGCGGGCACCGCCGCAGGGCCTGCCTATGTCCGAGATGCGGGCGGGAATGTATCCTACAACGGCAACACCGTTTCGCCGAGCGTGCCGATCGCGCCCGGGACCGAGATCGAGCGCGGCCTGCCCGGCCCCGCGATCTTCGAATTCGTTCACGGTGGCACCCCGTCGAGCGCATTTGCCGTGCTTGCCGATCTTGCCGCCGCGCTCAATGGCGGCTCGGCCAATCCGGCCGCCGCAGCGCAGGCGGCGATCGAGGGGCTCGATGCAGCGATCGACAACACCACCCGCAGCCAGACGATCCTGGGCACACGGCTCGCCTGGGTCGAGACCATCCAGCAGAGCCAGGATCAGCGCCGGATCACCCTCGCCGAGCAGCGCTCGCAAATCGGCGAGACCGACCTCGGCGATGCGATCGTCCGGCTCCAGCAGACGCTGACCGCGCTCGAGGCCTCGCAGGCGAGCTTTTCGCGGGTGAGCTCGCTCACCCTGTTCGACGTGATCTAGTGCGTCAGGTCGCGCTGCCAAATCCAGTGCGCCTGATCGCGCTGTTGGATTTAGCGCGTCTGATCGCGCTGCGAAGGAGTGTCTGAAACGTGTTTGCCGCAATCGGTATCGTGGTTCTCATCGTCATGGTGTTTGGCGGCTTCATGCTTGCGGGCGGCTCTATGGGGCCGATCCTGGCAGCGCTGCCGCTTGAATTCATGATGATCGGCGGGGCCGCGCTCGGCTCGGTGCTGATCGGCAATTCGATGCACGAGATCAAGCTTCTGGGTGGCGGGATCGTGAAGGTCTTCAAGGGCCCGAAATACAGCAATCAGGATCATATCGATGCGATCGCGCTCACTTCCAAGCTGATGAAGATGCTGCGCTCCGAAGGCGCGGTCGCGGTCGAGAGCCACGTCACCGATCCGCAGAATTCGGCAATCTTCAGCGAATATCCCCGGCTCCAGTCCGATGAGGTGGTGCGCAATCTGATCTGCGATCCCTTGACGCTGATGGTGGTCTCCTCGGGCACGCTCGATACCCACGCGGTCGAGGACGTGATCGACAGCGCGATAAAAACCCAGCTGCACGAGCTGGACGAGCCCGCGCATGCGATCCAGTCGCTCGCCGATGCGTTTCCCGCCTTGGGGATCGTTGCGGCGGTGCTCGGCGTCATCAAGACGATGAGCTCGATCGATCAGCCGCCCGAGATCCTGGGCAAGATGATCGGCGGGGCGCTGGTCGGCACTTTTCTGGGCGTGCTCCTCGCCTATGGCTTTGCCGGACCGATGGCGAGCCGGCTGAAGCAGGTCAACACGCATGACCAGCAGCTCTTCCACTCGATCAAGCAGGTGATCGTCGCGAGCCTCCACGGCTATCCGCAGCCGCTGGTGCTCGAGGCGGCGCGCTCGGGCCTGCCGCCGGCGCATCGGCCCAAGCTTACCGATCTGCTCGATGCGATGCGGGGTCGCTAGATCATGGCCAAGGCAGATGCCGGGGCGTCGCCCGCACCGATGCCCGCACCCATTATCGTCAAGCGGATCACGATCGAGCAAGGCGGCGGCCATCACGGCGGCGCCTGGAAGGTCGCCTATGCCGATTTCGTGACCGCGATGATGGCGTTCTTCCTCCTGCTCTGGCTGCTGGGGGCGACCGAGGAGAACCAGCGCAAGGGCATCGCCGACTATTTCACGCCCACGCTGGTGAAGATGCGGCAGAAGGGCGCCGGCGCGGACGGTCTGCTCGGCGGTAGTTCGATCACCGAAGTCGACAACTATCCCAACGCCCAGGGGCAGACCGGCACATTGTCGATCACCGTTCCCCGCAGCGCTGCGGGCGGCCCGATGGAAGGCGGCGGCGAAGGAGCGGATGCCGCGGCTGACAAGAGGATCAGCGATTTGAAGGAGATGATCGAGGAGAAGCTCTCCAAGACCCGGCAGCTTTCGCGATTGGTGAGCAAGGTGCGGGTGGTGCGCGCGCCCGAGGGCGTGCGGATCGACCTCGTCGATGATGCCGATTTTTCGATGTTCACGCTCGGTACCACCATCCTGACCTCCGAGGCGCGCCTGCTGCTCCAGGTGATGGGCGAGACGCTGGCTGAGTATCGCAGCCCGCTGATCATCCGCGGCCACACCGATTCGCTTCCCTGGCGCGAGGGACGGCGCACCAACAACTGGTCGCTCTCGGCCGGCCGCGCCGAGGCGACCCGCCAGGCGCTGATCCTGAACGGCATGTCGGGCGAGCGGTTTGCCCGGATCGAAGGCGTTGCCGATCGCGAGCCGCTGGTGGACGACCCCGCCGACCCGCGCAACCGGCGCATTTCGCTGCTGCTGCTCGAGCCGATGCCCGCCGCCGCGCGCGGCGTCGATGCAGGCCGCGCACGCGAGCCGGTGGATGTTCTCAGGGGCGGCGAGGCAGCGCAGAATAAGGGCAAGCCCTGAGGCCTCGTCACAGTGGGCATCAACCATGAGCGCGTAGCCCCGCCGACGAGCCATGCGAGCAATGGCGCCCGCGCACCACAGGGGAGATCCTCATGACCCGTCCGACCCAGCCCGGCGAGATCCTGCCTCACGACCTGCCGCGCGCGCTTGATCATGCGGCCGAGACGATCAGTGTCCTCTCGCTCGATTGCTTCGACACGCTGCTGTGGCGCGATATGCATATGCCGGCCGATGTCTTCAGCGCGCTTCCCGGCCTTGCGCCGCAACAGCGGATGCATGGCGAAACCATGGCACGCCGCGCGATGCGGGTGCGGCGGCAGCGCAGCGAGGTGAGCCTCGCGGACATCTACCGTGCGGCGCTGCCTGCGCTTGGCCCGGCGGATCGCGGGGCTGAGCGCATGGCAGCGATCGCCGCCGAGCTCGCCGCCGAAGCGCGCGCATGCTTCGCGTTTGCGCCGACAGTCGCGCTGATGCGCGAGGCGCGGGCGAGAGGCCTCAAGGTCATCATCGTTTCCGACACCTATCTCAGCGCTGCCGAGCTTGCCGCGCTGATCCAGGCGAGCGCGGGCGAGGAGGTGTTGGCCCTCATCGACCGGGTGTTCGTCTCGAGCGAGGCGGGGATTTCGAAGTCCGAAGGCCTGCTCGCCAAGGCGCTCACGGCGATGAAGGTGCGAGCGCACCAGGTGCTCCATGTGGGCGACAATCCCCGCGCCGATTTCGAAGCGGCGCGCGCGCTTGGAATTCCGGCGCTTCACCTTGTGCAATTCGGCGAGGAGATGCGCCAGCAGCTCCGGCTTGAGCGCGCCTGTGCGCAGTTCGATGCCGATCGCGCATCGGGCAATGGGCAATTCGTCGGCTTCCAGCCGCACCGGGCGCTGCTGGCCCACGGCGAACCCGCGCTTGAGGACCCTGCGCAAAGGCTGGGCTATTGCGTGCTCGGTCCGGTGTTCGCCGCGTTCGAGCGCTGGCTGCGCAGCGAGGCGCAAACTCTGGAAAAGGCGCATGGCGGCCGGGTCCACTGGCTGTTCATGCTGCGCGACGGATATCTGCCGCATCTCGTCCACGAGGCGTTCAACGCTGCCCGCCAGACCGCTTCCCGCGCCGCTCCGCCGAGCGCCGCGCGAATCGAAATCAGCCGGTTCACCGCAAACGCAGCCTCGTTTGTCGAGCGCGACGCATATGAGGATCACGTTGCGGTCGAATACGCGCTCAATCCGGCGACGCTTGCGCGCCAGATGCTCTTTACACAAACCGAGATCGCGCAAGTCGTAGGCGATCCGCAAGGCGCGGCCGCGCTCAGCGCGGCGAGCCTGAGGCTGCATGATGAGCTGAGAAGCGGCAAACGCCAGAAGACGACAATGCGCCGCGCGCGCGAGCTCGCCGATCGCCTCGTGACGCATGTGAGGGCGCAGCTCTCGATCGAGCCGGGCGATGTGCTCATGCTGGTCGATCTTGGCTATAACGGCTCGGCGCAGAACGGCATCGATGCCTTGCTGCAAGAGGCGCTCGGCGTGCATGTCGCGGGGCGCTATCTGCTGTGCCGCGAAACTCGCGCCAGCGGGCTCGACAAGCGCGGCCTGATCGATCTTGCGCATTTCTCGCCCGGTCTGCTCGAAGCGCTGTGCGGCAATGTCGCCGTGATCGAACAGCTTGCGACCTGCGCGCTGGGCTCCGTCATCGGCTATGAGGACGACGGGACGCCGATCCGCAAGGACAGCGAGCTCAAGGGCAGCCAGAGCGACGTTCGCGATGCCGTGCAGGCGGGCGTGGTGCGATTTGCCCGCGATTTCTGCGCGCCGCCGATTGTGCGCGTTCGCGAGAGCGATGCAAATGCCGCCTGGCGCGAAGCGGCGGCCGCGATCCTCGCGCGCTTCCTGTTCCTGCCCCAGCGCGCCGAGCTCGCAGTCATCAAGAGCTTCGAGCACGATGTGAACCTGGGTAGCGAGCGCATGGTGGCGCTGTTCGATCCTGCCCAAGCGCGCGAGGGGCTGCGTCGGCGCGGGCTGTTCTACATGAAGGGCTCGCCGCGCATGTTCCTCCCCGCCGAATTGGCGCAGGAGGACATGAGCACCAGGCTTTCGCTGATGGTGCAGAAGCGCTTCGGCCTGGGCCTGACCTATGACGATTACGCACCGCGCCGGCTGACGCTGAGCGCGCTTTATCTCGGGGCATCGGGCGCCGCGCAAACCAGGATCGAGGCCCATCCGACGCATGACGGTTTTTACGCAGCGCGCCTGCCGGTGCCCGAGCACGGCGAGGCGGTGGCGCTGCAACTGGGCGAGGCGCTGCGCTGGGTCGAGATTGCGAGCGTCACCTGCTCGCCGCTGGCATCGCTCAAGGCGAGCGAGGCGAGCGATGCGACCCCGATGCCGGTCGCGGTGGAATTCGATGGGGTGGAGGAGCGTGCGCCGGGCCTCTATGAATGCTCCGGGCCGCAAGCGCTGCTGATGGTGCGCACGGGCGCCATGGCAAGTCGCGGCGGCGCCGCCCTGATGATCGAGGTCGTGCTGCGCCCGGTCGGCAGTGCCGACACGGCCGCACTGGCGCCTTCATCACCCGCCGCGCTATCGCCGAGGGAGGCCGCAGCGTAAGCGATCTGCATGGCGACCACGATCACCGCACCGTGACGGGCGCACGCGAGCGGGTTGGCCCGGCACCCGAAACAAGCAGCAACGCCAAAAACCCGGAGCCTCGCGGCCCCGGGTTCCTTGCCACCTCCATGGGGAGAGGTGCGGTGCCTGATCCGGCCTTACCGCAGCAGCGAGAGCACGTTCTGCTGCGACTGGTTCGCCTGGGCGAGCATTGCGGTCGAAGCCTGGCCGAGGATCTGCGCCTTGGCGAGCGCGGTCGATTCAGCGGCAAAGTCTGTATCGAGGATGCGCGAGCGGGCATCGGCGAGGTTGGCCGAGGTCGTCGTCAGGTTGTTGATCGCGCTTTCCAGGCGGTTCTGGCCTGCACCGAGCGACGAGCGCGCGGTGTTCACCTCGTCAAGCGCGGTGTCGACATTGGTGACCGTCGTCGCGGCATCCGTCACCGACGAGACATCGAGCGCGGTCGCGTCGATATTGGTCCCGTCGATCGCTGTGCTGGTGACGTCGATGCTGCGACCGGCGTCGATCTGGATCGTTACCGTCACGTCTGTGCCGCTGGTCGTGCTGAACAGGGTGACCCCGTTGAACTCGGTGTTGGTGAGAATGTCGTCGATCTGTTCGACCAGTTCGCCGACTTCGGTGTTGAGGAAGCCGCGGTCGGTATCGTCGAGCGTGCCGTTCTGCGACTGGATCGCCAGTTCGCGGATGCGCTGGAGCATGTTGGTGACTTCCTGCAGCGCGCCTTCGGCGGTCTGCGCAAGTGCAATGCCGTCATTGGCGTTGCGGATGCCCTGGTTGATGCCGCGGATGTCGCTGGTGAAGCCGGTGGCGATCGAAAGGCCGGCGGCATCGTCCGAGGCGCTGTTGATGCGGCGGCCGGTCGACAGGCGCTCCATCGAATCGCCCAGCATCTGGTTGGCTCCGATGCTGGCGCTTTGAGCGCGCAGGGCCGAAACATTGGTATTGATTACGGTCATGGAATAACTCCCCAAGTGGTCGTTCAAGGTTGGTCGGTGCAGCGCTTAATCCTTGCCGCTGCTGGAGCTAAGAGCGACCGGGTGCCGGGATGTTTAAGGGTGTATTTGCAGCCCCGCTGCTGCGTCCTTTCGAAAACGGCCGGTTGGACCCTGAGCGGCAAGGCCGGCAAGAACGGCAGCGAAAATGGCGGGCGATTGCCGCAATTAGGGAACTCTACGAGGGCTTAAATTTGCGACATTTTGGACGCGCGGGGCCCAAGGCAAGGGCGACCATCCGGCGCCCTGCCATCTCGTGAGGTGCCGGAGCTGCAAGATCCAGACTGAAGGCTCGCTTCATGCCCCACACCGCTCCGCTCCCGCAGCGCTCCCCCGAGCCGGTCCCGGCCAATCGCCGGCCCAGCCCGCGCGGGGCCGGCGTAAAGGATCGGCACCGCTCGCTGCTCGATCCTGTCCTGCCGCTGCTCGGGCGCGACTGGCAGCGCGAGCGGCTGTCGCTGGGCGAGCACGGCCGGTTCGACGATCCACCCGGCTGCCGTCCGCAGGATCGCATCGAAATCGATCTCAATCACAGCGATGTGCCCACGCTCGCGATCCTGGGCGAGGCGCGCATCGCGCTGGGCTACGACGCATCCTCGCTCGAGCCTGCCCGCTCCGCCCTGATCGCGATCGCCGCACAAGGCGGCTGGCCGATCGCGCGCGACGATCGCTCGCTCGCGCTGCTCACGCTGGCAGAGCGGATTGCGCGCTCGGAAATTCCGGTCCTCCTCGAGGGGCCGACGGGCACGGGCAAGGAAGTGTTCGCGCGGTTTGTCCATCGCCGCTCGCGCCGGGCGAGCGGGCCGTTTGTCGCGGTCAATTGCGCCGCCATGCCCGAAGCGATGCTCGAAGGGCTCCTGTTCGGGCACCGCAAGGGGGCTTTCACGGGCGCGGGCGAAACGCGCGAGGGGCTGTTTCGCGCTGCCGACGGGGGCACGCTGCTGCTCGATGAGATCGGCGAACTCCCGCTGCCACTCCAGGCCAAGCTCCTGCGCGCGCTGCAGGAAGGCGAGGTTCTCCCACTGGGGGCGACCCAGCCGGTGCGCGTCGACGCTCGGATCATCGCTGCGACCAACCGCACGCTGGTGCGCGAAGTGGAGGCAGGGCGGTTTCGCGAGGATCTCCTCTATCGCCTCAACGTTTTCCCGCTCGAATTGCCTGCACTGCGTCATCGTCCCGCCGATATCGCGCCGCTCGCGTTTGGGCTGCTCCTGCGGCATGCGGCGCGCGATCCGGTCTGGATCAGCCGCCGCGCGATCGCTCTGCTCGAAGCGCATCGCTGGCCGGGCAATGTGCGCGAACTCGAAAACGTGATCCGCCGCGCGCTGCTCCTGGCGGGCGGGCAGCGCGAGATCGATGCCGAGCATATTGTGTTCGACCAGCCCGCAGCTGCTGCTTGCGAGAACCCGCCAAGCGCAGCGCCGACCGCTGCCACCGACAATCCGACTTCGCTCTCCGACATCGCCTTCCATTCCGAGGCGCGGGCGATCCTGACCGCGCTCGATGCCCATGGAGGCCACCGCGCCAAGACCGCGCGCAGCCTCGGCATCTCCGAGCGCACCTTGCGCTATCGCCTTGCCTCGATGCGCGAGACCGGAATGATGGCCGGGCGCGCCGCCCTTGCAGGAGGCCGTGCATGAGCATGCTCAACCAGGTGCTTGCGCTGCGGCGCGACCTTCTCGCGCGCAGCCAGTCGCTCAGGGACATTCGCGATGCGGCGCAATCGCCTGAACTCGTCCGCGCCGCGCAAGCGATGCCGGGCACTGCGGGGATCGATTTTGCCGGTACACTGTCCGCCGCGCTCAAGCAGGTCAACGCGGTGCAGCAACGCTCTGGCGAGCTCCAGGCGGGCTATGAGCGCGGCGAGGTGACTGATATCGCGCAGGTGATGCTGGCGCGCCAGGAAGCTGGGATTGCGTTCGAGGCGACCCTGCAGGTGCGCAACAAGCTGCTCAATGCCTACCAGGAAATCATGCGGATGGGGGCATAAGGCGTGGCTGATGCAAGTGCTTCCCTGCCGGTTGTCGCAGACCCCAGCCTGTATCAGACGGGTCCCGGCCCCGGCTCGGGCCAAGGCGCATCCACCGGCGATTGGCGCGCGCGGCTCGATGGCATCACGCGCCAACCGGCCTTTCGTCGCGCGCTGCCGGCGCTGATCGGGACCGGCGCCATCGCCTTGATGGCCATCATCTACCTCGCGATCGCGCAAGGCCCGCAGCGCATCCTTTACGCAGGGCTCTCCGACGGCGAACGTGCGAAGGTGGTCGAGGCGCTCGAGACCGGCGGCATCGCCTACGCGATCGACAATGCCACTGGCGCGATCACGGTCTCGCAAGACGATGTCTACCGCGCGCGCATGCTGGTGGCGAGCGATGCCGGGCTCGCCGCGCCGCAGGGGGCGAGCGAGATGCTCGATGCGATCCCGCTGGGCTCCAGCCGCACGCTCGAGGGCGAGCGCCTGCGGCTCGCGCGCGAACGCGAACTCATGCTGACGATCGCCGAGATCGACGGGATCGAGGCAGTTCGCGTGCATCTGGCGACGCCCGAGCGTTCGGTGTTCGTGCGCGAGACCAGCCCGCCTTCGGCCTCGGTGATGGTGCGGCTGGTCAGCGGGCGTTCGCTGAGCGAGCGCCAGGTCGAGGCGATCGTTAATCTCGTCTCGGCCTCGGTTCCGGGGATGACCGCGGATGCGGTGCGCGTGGTCGATCAGAACGGTCGCCTGCTTTCCGCGGCCCGCGACACCGAGCTGGACGGGCTGACGCTCCAGCGCGAATACGAGGCCAAGCTGCAGGAACAGGTGGCCTTGCTCCTCACCCCGCTGCTGGGCGAGGGGAACTTCTCGAGCCAGGTCCAGGTCAAGCTCAACGAAAGCGAAGTGACCAGCGCGCGCGAGAGTTATGACAAGGAGGGCGCGGTCCGCTCCGAGAGCGAGCGCAGCGCCACCCGGATGGCGCCGGGCGGGGTGGGCGGCGTGCCCGGCGTTCCCGCCAACACGCCGCCGCCGGATGCAGAGCTCGTCGATGGACCGCCCGAGGGCGATGCTGCGGAGGCGGGGGAAGCGGCTGCGGCGCCGGTCGCTGGCGATACCGAGATGGCGAGCCAGCGTCAGTTCGAGCTCGACCGCGAGGTTGCTGTCACCGCGACGCGCGCAGGCGGGCTGCAAAAGCTCTCGGTCGCGGTGGCGGTGAGCCAGCAAGCCATGGTCGCCGCCTCGCCGATGACGACTGAGCAATTGCAGGCGCTGGTCAGCGCGGCGGTCGGTGCGGACGGCGCGCGCGGCGATCAGGTCGAGGTCGTCGTCAGCGCGTTCGAAAGCACCGAGCTCATCCCTGTGCCGTTTTACGAGCAAAGCTGGTTCGCCCTCGCGGTGCGTTATGGCAGCGCGCTCATCGCAACGCTGCTCGCGCTGCTGCTGGTGATCCGCCCGCTGGTGAGCGCGGTGCGCGGGGAGCGCAAGGCGAAGGCAGGCGCGAAGGGGGCTGACGAGGCGTCCGCCATCTCTGCGAGGGAGGACCAAGCAGCGCTGGCCGCCGCCGATCGGGGCGAAGCAACTTCTGGCGCGGGCGGCGGTTCAGCTGCGGCTGGTCCGCTCGACGATCTTCCGGTGCGCGTCGAGCAGGCGCGCAGGCTTGCCAGCGAGCAGCCGGATCGCGCGATCGGTGCGATCCAGCGGATGCTCGAGCCGCCGACGAAGACTGCTGAACAAGGGGCATGAGCGTGGACGAAATCGACGAGATCGAGGCGCCGGAGATCGAAAGCCCCGCCCCGCCTGCGCCCCTGCTCACCCGGATCGAGCGCGCTGCGGTGTTCATCTCGCTGCTCGATGACGAGGAAGCCGCGCTTCTGCTTGGCCGGATGGAGCCCGGCGAGCTCGAAAAGCTCGGCACCGCCATGGTAAGCCTGGGCGATATCGAGCCGCCGCAGATCGCGGAAGCAATTGCCGATTTTGCCACCGAAGCCGCGCGCGAGATCCTGCCCGCGCGTGATCGCTCGGTCCGCGTTCGCAGCCTGCTCGAGCGTTCGCTCGGCAGCACCAAGGCCGAGAGCATGATGCTCAGGATCGCACCCGATGATCGCCCGCGTTCGATCGAGATGGCGCGCTGGCTTGCCCCTTCGCTCGTGCTGCGGCTGATCGACGGCGAACACCCGCAGGTGATCGCCGCGCTCCTGCTGATGCTCGAGCCCGAACCCGCTGCCGAAGTCCTCTCCGGGCTCGCGGCGGACCTGCAGCCCGCAGTGGTGGCGCGGGTCGCCAAGATGGGGGCGATTTCGGCTCAGGCGATCGCGATGATCGACAATCTCCTCTCGCACCGCATCGGCGCCAGCTTCGGCGCGAGCGCGCTGGCGCTGGGCGGTCCGCGCGAGGCGGCCAATCTCATCAACCTGGCGGAAGGGGAGCTCAAGGGAACCGTCATCCCCGCTATCGCGCAGACCGACGCGCCGCTTGCGCAGCGGATCGAGGACGAGATGTTCACCTTCGAGATGCTGTTCGAGCTCGATCCGATGGCGATGGGCCGGCTGCTGCGCGATGTCGACAACGAGGCGCTCATCGATGCGCTCAAAGGCATCACCGAGGCGCAGCGTACGCCCTTTTTCGCAGCAATGTCGAGCCGTGCGGCCGATGGGATAAAGGACGAGATCGAGCTGCGCGGACGCCTCAGCCGCGCCGATGTGGCAGCAGCTCAGCGCAAGATCATCGAGCAGGCAAAGGCGCTGGCCGAGCAGGGCGAGATCGTGATCGGAGGCGATCATGGCGAATTCGTCTGACTGGATCGCGGCGCTGGGCGTCTCGGCGGCGAATCCGGGCAAGGTGCCCGGCTGGATCGCTGCGGAGGGCGCGCTCAAGGGGTTCAACGACGCCTCGCCGTTTGCCCGCCTGGAAGCGCAGCACAACGGCCCACTCGAACCCGCCCGACCCGCCGGTCCTGCGCCCGAGCCGGCGCAGCCTAGCGCGACCGAGCGTGCTTTTGGTGAAGGATTTGCCGAAGGACACGCTCAGGGCTTCAGCGAAGCAGAGGCCGCCGCAAATCGGGAAATGGCGCACTTGCGCGATTTGCGCCTCGCCTTCCGCACGCTTGATGCAAGCGCGCTCGATGTGTTGAGCGGCGAGCTCGCAGCGACCGTGCTGGCGCTGTGCGGGCAAGTGCTGGGCGAGCATGCGGCGGACCCGGCGGCGCTGGCAGCGCGCTGTCATGCGGCCGCAGCCCGTCTTGGCGATGCTCCCGGACGCTTCGCGCTCCACCTCCATCCACTCGATATTGCCGCGCTTGAGGATGCGGCGCTTGCCGGGCTTGAAGTCAAGGGCGATCCGGGCGTTGCTCGCGGCGGCCTGCGGCTCGCCGGGCCGGACAGCGAGCTTCACGACGGCCCCGAGGAATGGCTGCGCGCCATCGCTTCGGCGCTGGGGGTGGATCGTTTCCAAGTCGCTTCGTGATGCTCGCGCAAATGCAGATCGAGCTTGCGCGAATGCGCGCAGCGAACCCCCTCGCCGGTCCGGTGCTGACCGGCCGGGTCGCGGCGTGCGATGGCGGCCTGATCGAGGTCGCCGGGCTGTCGCTGCCGATCGGTGCGCTGGCCGCTATCGCCCGTGATGAAGAAGGCGGTGGGGAAGGCGTCGGGGAAGGCGTCGGGGATCACGCCGGGGATCACGCCGGGAATCATGCCGGGAATCATGGGCGCGAGTGCCTCGCCGAGGTCATCGGCTTTCGCGCAGGACATTCGCTTATGATGCTGCTGGGCGATACCGTCCTGCTGCGGCCCGATGCGCGGGTGCGCGGGCTCGGGCATCCGGGCGAGGTGCCGGTCGGCGATGCCGTGCTCGGCCGGGCGCTCGATGGTCTCGGCCAGCCGATCGATGGCGGCCCGCGGCTCGCGAACACCGCGCTCTGGCCGCTGGCCGGTCGCCGCGAGGGAGCGCTTGAACGGGCAGGCGTGCGCGAACCGTTCGATTGCGGCGTGCGCGCAATCAACGCGCTTGCCACCATGGGCGTTGGCCAGAGGCTCGGCGTGATTGCGGGATCGGGGGTCGGCAAATCGGTCCTCGTCGATACGATCACGGCGCACGCCCTTGCAGATATCACCGTGGTCGCGCTGATCGGCGAGCGCGCGCGCGAGGTTTCGGATTTCGTCGCCCGCCACATGCAGGGCGCGCGCCGGGGGCGGATGGTGATTGTCGCGGTGCCGGCGGATCATGCGCCCAATCTGCGCCTGCGCGCGGCGCAATATGCCACCAGCATCGCTGAATATTTCCGCGCGCGCGGCCGGCGCGTGCTGCTGGTGCTCGACAGCCTGACGCGCGTCGCCCATGCCGCGCGCGAGCTCGCGTTGGTGCTGGGCGAGCCGGGCGCAGCGCGCGGCTATCCTCCTTCCGCGCTCGCCGCGATCACCAAGCTGGTCGAGCGCGCCGGCAATTCGGCGCGCAGCGGCGGCGGGGTGACCGGGCTCTACACCGTGCTGGCCGATGGCGATGATGCCAACGATCCGGTGGTCGATACCGCGCGCGCCATTCTCGATGGCCATATCGTGCTCTCGCGCGAGCTTGCCCAGCGCGGGCATTATCCCGCCATCGATGTCCCCGGCTCGCTCAGCCGGGTGATGGATGACCTGGTCTCCCCCGACATCGCCGAGGCGGCGCGGCGGGTGCGAGCGCTGATCTCGGCGCGCGAGGAGAACCGCGATCTTGTCCTGATGGGCGCCTATCGCGCTGGCTCGGACCCGGTGCTCGATACAGCGCTCGCCAAGAGCGCGGCGATCGACGCGTTTCTGCACCAGGGGCGCGGCTCGGCGGTCTCGCTCGAGCAAAGCCTGCGTGATCTCGGCGAGCTTGCGGGCAGCCTGTGAACCGCGAGCAGCGCAAGCTGAGGCTGGCGCGGCGCCAGGCGATGTTGGCAACGCTCGGCGAGCGCGAGGCGATGCACGCGCTTGCGACCGCGATCGACGAGGAGGCCCGCAGCGCCGCTCTGAAGCAGCGCAGCCAAAGCCTTGCGAACGATTACAGCCGGCGCACCGCCAGCGGTGAGGGTCCGGGCGATGCGGCGGATCTTGCCAACTTGAGCCGGTTCACAGCCGCCTTGGGGATGCTGGCGCGCGATGCCGGACGGGCGCACGCCGACGCTGCCGACCAGGCGCGCTGGCAGGCCGATGCGCTTGCCGCGGCGCAAAGCCGTGCGCGGCGGCTCGAAGACCATGTCGATGCCGCCCGCGCCGTGCTCGACCATGCGCGCGAAGCAAAGGCTGCGCTCGACGAGTGTCTGGCACGCGAGTTGCAGAGCCGCAGGCATGTTCCCTCCGCAAGCGACGAGCCCCAGCCCGCGCCCGGAAAAGACGCAGGATAAATGCACGATGATCGCGAATTTTCCGCTGCTTCCCCAACCTTCTGTAGGTATTTCCCGGAGCAGCGCGGCACAGGACAAGGGGGCTTTCGGTCATCGCTCCGATCAGGCGGCTGACGAGGCTGCTTTTGCTGAAGCCTTGCAGGCGCTTGAGCTTCCCCGGTCGGCAAGGCAGCGCCCTGAGAAAGGCGATGGGCTGGCGGCTGCCACTGATCCGCTTGCCGATCGAGCGGCCGGGGCGGCAGCCGCAGCCGCGCCTGAGATCGATGGGCTGTTGGCCGAGACAGCACCGGGCGCGATGGACGACTTCGCTCGAACCGATGGCGAGCAGCGCGATGGGATCGGCACTGGATTGCCGCTCGAGCCTGCCCGGCTTGGCGAGAACTTGCCGCTCGAGCCGCTTGCCTTCGTTGACGAAGCGCCGCCTGTGCCTGTGCCTGTGCCTGTGCC
>DAITMG010000003.1:32158-95601 GCA_036835265.1 Erythrobacter sp.
GCCTGTGCCTGTGCCTGTGCCTGTGCCCGTGCTTGCGGCCATGCCCTTCGCCACCAGCGCGCCCACGACCGCGCCGGAGCCCGCGCCTATCCCCGCGTCTGAGCCCGACCTCGCATCCAGGTCCGATCCAGAACCGGATCCTGATCAACCGGCAGCCGCAGCTCCTGCGGCAACGGCTCCTGACGCACACTCGGCCGAAGCGAGAGTTCCGGGATGGAACGTCGCTGGGCCGCAGTCGCGAGCGCGCGGACCGGTCGACCCCGGCGCGCTCCGGGCAGAAGGTCATATCGAGGGGGGCAAGGCCTTCGCACTTCAGCTGCCGAGCGAGTTGTCACCCACAGCCGAAGCGGCGCGCGGGCCCGCGCCAGCGCCGATCGATCCGCATCCCTTGCCTTCTGCGGCCGCCCCCCGGATTTCCGCGCCGGCGGTGAAGCGAGGTCCGGCCACGAATGGCGAGCCAACGATGGCGGCTGACGAGGTTGGACCCGCATCGCCCGCTCCACTCAAGGGAGCAGAGACGGCGACCGGCGGCTCGCCTCTCCAGCCGGAAAATGCCCCGGTCATCGGTCCTGGCCTGGTCTTGCCATCAGCGCAGGCGGCGCCGGACCCGAGCGAAGCGCAATCCTTGCAACCGCGCCAAAAGCCCGCGCTCGCCGGTCATGCCGGGGCGGCCATCGCGGCAAACAGCGAGGCGCAAGGCCGCCAGTTGGCGGATGACCCGACAGCGCCCTTGCCAAAGTCCGGCTCGGCCGCAGAGCAGACTTCTGCGGAAGCGATGACGTTGTACTCGGCGTCCACCGCGCATCAGCCGAGCAGCAGCGGCCCCCTCGCAGCAGCGCTCGCTCCAGCGCCGGCCGCAGCCGCTGGACAACCGCTTATGACCCCAGTGCCGACGCTCCTGTCGAGCGCGGCTCCGGCTGCGGGTGATCCCGCGCTCGCGGTGCAGATCGAGAGCGCGATCGACCAGATCGAAGCCTTGCGCGAGACAGGCCGCACGGCGCGCTCCGAGCTGACCTTGCGGCACGCGGAATTTGGCCCGGTCTCGATGCGGATCGAGGCTGGCGCGGGCGACTTGCGAGCCACCCTCTCGAGCCGCGATCCGGGGTTTGTCCCGGCAGTCCAAGCCGCTCTGATCGAGCGCGCTGCCGAGGCGGGCGGAGCGGGCGCCAATGGCCAGTCTGGCCAGCAATCGGGCCAGCAATCGGGCCAGCAATCGGGCCAGCAATCGAGCTCGCAGCGGGGCAGTGACGGCCAGCTTGCCTGGGGCGGGCAGCACGGTCCGGGCGAGCGCTACGGGTCTTCCCCAGGGTCCCGGCAAAGCGCTGCGCAACCATATTCGCGGCAAGAGGGCGAAGACAACACGGGGGCCGCTTCGCACATCATGAACGAAGGCGATGGCTCGATCACCGGCCGATCACGCGCCAACGGGCTCTACGCCTGACGCGCGCGAGGCTTTGGCGCTGACAGATCTGAGGAGCTGAGATTTCATGGCGAAGGATGCCAACAAGTCGCAAGCCGAAAAGCCCAAGGGCGGCATGTTCAAGCTGGCTATCGGGGCTGTGCTGTTGCTCATGGTCGGCGCAGGCGGTGCCTATGGCGCGTTCGCCGCCGGGCTGTTCGGCAATGGCGGCGACAGCGAGCCCGATCTGCCCAAGCTCGTCAAGAAAGGCACGAGCGATCCCTATGAGCCGCCCGACAGCGACAAAGACAAGGATGGCGCCGTGGTCTACGGCGACGGCGGAAGCGAATATCGCACCGTCTATTACAACTTCGCGGAGAGCTTCACCTCGAACCTGGCGGATTCGCCCGCGCTCATCCAGGTCGAGCTTGCCGTCTCTACGCAGCACGACGGACGCGTCCTGACATGGGTGCGCAATCACGAGCTGGCGATCCGCTCCGCCATACTTGCGCAGCTTGCCGCGACGCCCGAGTCCGATGTGTACGATGTCGAGGGCCGCGACAAGCTTGGCATCCGACTGACCAAGGCGATCAACGCGGTGCTCGAGGAGAACGAGGGGTTTGGCGGGATCGAAGCGGTTCATTTCAAGGGGTTCCTCGTTCGATGAACCTCGCCCAAACCTTCGCGCCCGCGCGCCCGCTCGCGCAGCATTGCGCGGAGCTCATCCGGCAGGGACCGCGCCCGGAGGAGCGCGCGCAGCTGCTTGCCTCGTGGCGCCGCGATGTGACCCGCGAGATTGCCCGGGACTTTGGCGAACTCCTCTCGGGCACGAAACTCAAGGCGAGCCTTAGCGAGCCCGAGCTCATCACGGGCGCCGAGGTGTTCGAGCGGATCGGGCCGGTGGCGGCCAATTGCCTGCTGCGTTGCGGCGGGGATGAGCGCACGCTGCTGCTCTCGTTCGACCTTGCCACCGCGGTCGCGCTGACGGATCGTTCGTTCGGCGGTGAGGGCGAGGTCGAGCTTGATCAGCCCGAGAGCCTGCCCCGCTCGGCGGCGCTCCTGATCGAGCAGGCGGCGCGGGTGATCGCGCAGTCGATCGCGCGGGTGAGCGCGGGCAGCGGCGGCAGCGAGGACGGGCACGCCAAGGGCGATGTGATCGTGCGCTCGGAGAATGCCGCGCGGCTCAAGCCGTTCGAGCCGCATGCGCAGTGCGTGCTGATGACGCTCGAATTGACCGAGGATAATCCCGCCGCGATCGCGCTTCTGCCATGGTCGGCGCGGCTTGCCATGCGGGCCGAGCGGCTCGATGAGCTGCTCCCGGGGCTCGGCAGTGCTTCGGCCGCAACCGAGGCGGCGGGCGAGGGTGACCGGAGCCCCGGCGCATCGAACGCCTTTGGTGCGATCCCGCTCCCGCTCGAAGCGGTGCTCGCCGAGTTCGATTTGTCCTTGGGTCGGCTTGAGCGGCTGAAGCCCGGCGACCAGATCCCCATTCCCATGGCGCGCGAGATCCCCTTGCGCATCGGCCGCCAGATCGTTGCGCGCGGCCGGGTGGGCACGCTCGAAGATCGCATGGCGCTGCGCCTGGTCTCGGGCATCGCGAAAGGGGGCGCTTTGTGAACGCGTTCGGTCCTGCGCTGCATCGCTTTGGCGATGTGACCGTGCGCCTGTCGGTCGAACTCGGACGCGCCGACATGGCGCTGCGCGATGTCCTCGCGCTCGGCCCGGGGAGCGTCGTCGCGCTCGACCGGCTGACCGACGAATTGCTCGACGTGACCGCCAATGGCAAGGTCGTGGCGCGCGGGGAGGTGGTCGCCAAGGATGGCCGCTTTGCCCTGCGCATCGTCAGCCTGGCAGGCGAGGAAGAGGCGCTCGAATCGCACGAAGACGCCGATTTCACGGCTGATTCCGCTTCCGGCTTTGCCCCCGAGGAAGCCGCATTCGAGCCGGGTCCTGCGCCGCAACCGGCCTCCGCCGAGCCGGCCCCAACCGGGCAGTTTTGAGCATGATGATCGAATATTTCGCGCGCCTCGCGCTGCTTCTTCCGCTGCTCGGCCTGCTCATCTGGGGCAGCCTCAAGCTCGCCAAGCTCATGCAGGAGCGCCTGGCCGGTGCAGGCCCCGAAGGACGTCAGATCGAGCTGGTCGAGACGAGCCTTCTGGCGCCCGGGATGCGGCTGGCGGTCGTGCGGTTTCACGATCGCGAGATCCTGCTTGGCTGCTCGCGTTCGGGACTGGTGCGGCTGGGCGAGGGCCCGGTGCGCGGGTGTGCGGCTGCAGGCGACAGGGCTACAGACGACAGGGACGAGGCGTGATGCGCGCGCGCTTTCCTCTCATCGGCGTGCTGCGGCTGGCAGCGTTAACCATGATTGCGGCGGCCGCGCTTATCGCCGCGCCCGACGCGATGGCCGCGCCCGCGGTGCCGAGCCTGCCCGAGGCGGCGCCCGGGCTCGGCGGTGCGCTCGAGCGCGCGCTGGGAGCCGATGGCGCGGGCGAGGATGCACCCTTGAGCACTTCGCTCCAGATCCTGCTCGTGATGAGCCTGCTCACGATCCTGCCAGCGCTCGTCTTGATGATGACCAGTTTTCTGCGGATCGTGGTGGTGCTCTCGATCCTGCGCCAGGCGATCGGCCTGCAGGGCTCGCCGCCGACCCAAGTGTTGATCGGGCTCTCGCTGTTCCTTTCGCTGTTCGTCATGGCACCCACGATCGATGCGGTGAACGCCTCCGCCATCGAGCCTTATGCGAGCGGCGCGCTCAGCGCCGATGCCGCGATAAGCGCCGGGGGGGAGGCGTTTCATTCCTTCATGATCCGTCAGACCCGGGAGACCAATCTGCTGCTGTTCGCCGATCTGGCGCGAACGGGAGAGTTCGCCCGCAGCGAGGACATCCCCTTCTCGATCCTTCTTCCCGCCTTCGTCACCAGCGAACTCGAGACCGCTTTCCAGATCGGCTTCATGCTGTTCCTGCCGTTCCTCGTGATCGACCTTGTCGTGGCGAGCGTGCTAATGAGCCTTGGCATGATGATGCTCTCGCCGACCATCATTTCGCTCCCGTTCAAGCTTTTGTTGTTCGTCCTCGTTGATGGCTGGGCGCTCCTGATGGGCAGCCTTGCGATGAGCTTTGCGTAAGGAGCGCGGGGACCATGCAGGAAGACGCACAACTTCTCGCGCTGGCCGATCAGACCTTGTGGGTGACCGCGCTGATCGTGGGCCCCGTGCTGGTCGCAGCGCTGGTGGTCGGGCTGGTCGTGGGGATCATCCAGGCGGCAACTTCGGTCAACGAGCAGACGCTCACCTTCGTGCCCAAGCTCGCGATCGTCGCGGTGGTGTTCGTGGTGCTGGGCGGCACGATGATGGGCTTGCTCGGCGATTTTCTGCGCGAGATTTTCGCTCAGATTGCAGCGTTGTCGGCCTGAGGCGCCTGGATACATGGCGCGGTGAACATCCTCGATTTCGGATACGGCCCGCTCGATCAGCAATTGTGGCAATTGTTCTTCCTGTCGGTGAGGATCGGGGCCGCGCTGATGGCCGCGCCGATGATTGCAGGGATGTCGGTCCCTGCCCCTTTGCGCGCGCTGCTCGCCTTTGCCTTCGGCATCTTCGTTGCGCTTTATGCCCCGCCGCCTACGATCCCCGAGATGATGAGCTTTGCAGCCATTCTTGCTGTGTTTCAGGAGGTTGTCATCGGAACCGCGCTCGGCATGGTGCTCCAGATCGCTTTCGCGATCCCGCTCGTCGCGGCCGAGCAGATCGCCGGCACGATGGGGCTGGCGATCGCCACCTCGATCGATCCTTCCAGCGGCGCGCAATCGGGCGCGCTGGGGACCTATTTCGGGCTCATCCTCACGCTCCTGTTCTACGCGATCGGAGGGCACCTGTTGTGGTTCGGCCTTGTGATCGAGAGCTATCGCCTGCTGCCGCCAGGCGGTTTTGCCTTCGGACCTGATGCTGCGCGCAGTCTCGTCTTCTTCATGGGCTATGGCTTGGCGACCGCCGCAGCGATCGCCTTGCCGGTCGTGCTGCTGCTGCTTGTGGTGCAGCTCGTCACCGGGGTGATCTCGCGCTCGGCCCCGGCGCTCAACCTGTTCGCGCTTGGCCTGCCGGCCGGAACGCTGGCGGGGATTGCCGGGCTGATCGTCGCGATGCCGATCCTGATCGAGCAGTTCTCGGGGCTGATCGAGGCCGCACTGCTTCAGGCGGGCGTCCTCGTCGAACTCAGCGCGCTGCCGACATGAGCGAGGACACCGGCGAGAAGACGTTCGAGCCGACCGAAAAGAAAAAGCGCGACGCCGCCAAAAAGGGCGATGTGCTGCGCTCGAAGGAACTGGGCACCGCCGCCGCAATTGCCACCGGCACCGCCATGCTGAGCGCGGTGGCGCCATGGTTGTTCGACAGCTTCGAGCGCGTCGCGCAGGCCGGCTGGCGGTTCGATCGCGCGAGCCTCGAAACGCTCGATCCCGGCATGCTCGCGGGGCTTGCGGCAGGGGCGATGCTGCCGCCGATCCTCGCGATCGGCTGCGCGGTGATCGCGGCAACGCTCGTATCGCAGGTGATGCTCGGCAATGAGGGGCGCTTCAATCCGGGCGCGGCGGGGTTCAAGGGCAAGAAGCTCAATCCGGTGACCGGCCTCAAGCGGATGTTCGGCACGCAGGGCCTGATCGAGCTCGGCAAGTCGATCCTCAAGCTTGCGCTGCTCGCTAGCCTTGCGGGCTGGTGGATCCGCGACAATCTTGCAGCGGTGCTGGGACTAGGGCGCGGCGAATTGCGGGCGCAGCTGGGGTTTGCCTGGGATGCGACGATGAATCTTTTGTTCCTGCTCATCGCCGGGCTCGCGATCATCGCGGCGGTTGATTATCCGCTTCAGCGCTTTCAGCGCGGCAAGCGCCTCAAGATGAGCCTGCAGGATCTACGCGAGGAAACGCGGCAGGCCGAAGGCTCGCCCGAGATGAAGAGTGCGCGCCGCCAGCGCCAGCGCGATCTTGCGCGCGGCGGGGTCGCCAAGGCGATGCAGGAAGCGCAGTTCGTGATCGTCAATCCGCTGCACTTTGCCGTGGCGCTGACCTACGATCCCGCGCGCGCGCCCGCGCCGATCGTGCTTGCCAAGGGCCGCGGCGAGACCGCACTTGCGATGCGCGACATTGCGCGCGAGGAGAACCTCCCGATCCTCGAATATCCCGCCTTGGCGCGCGCGATCTATTTCACCACCAGGATCAACCAGATGGTGCGCGAGGAACTCTATGTCGCGATCGCCGCGCTGGTTGCTTTCGTACTCTCGCTCAAGCGCGGCGAACGCCCGCGCCGGCCCGAGGTCGAGGTGCCTGCGGGCCTTCGCTTCGATGGCGATGGGCGCCCCGAAATATCGGCTTAAACGCCCGGCGAAAGGACCGTTCTAGTCAGCATGATACAAGGTGCATCCATCATCGCCGCGTTGGGCGCAGGGTCCGGGATCAACTTCGCCCAGCTCGCCGAAGACCTCTCCGAGGCGAGCTTCGGATTTCAGCGCGACAACCTGCAGGTCCGCAACGAGGGTCTGCAGGCGCGCATCTCGGCCGCCTCGCAATTGCGTTCGACGCTGAGCGAGCTCGCCAGCGCCTTGGGTGACCGGATCCGGTTTGGCGATCTTGCCCCGCGCTCGAGCATCGGCAATCCGAGCGTGGCGCGCGTTTCGAGCGCTCCCGGGAGCGTGCCTGAAGGCACCTACGCGCTCGAGGTCACGCAGCTTGCCGCCAGCCAGACGCTCGTCTCGCGCAGCTATGCGAGCGCCGCTGCGCTTGCCGGCGAAGGCACTTTGCGCGTGCGGTTCGGCACAGTGGACGGGGCCAATTTCGCTGAGGACTCTGGCCAGACGCCGCTCGATATCGCCGTCTCGGCGAGCGATACGCTGGACGATGTCGCCCGCGCGATCGCTGAGCAGAGCGGCGGGCGGCTCGAGGCCTATGTCGCGCAAGGGACCGGGGGGGCGCAGCTCGTCGTCAAGGGCGCGCAAGGCGGAGCAAACGGCTTCGTGCTAGAGCCAGCGAGCAGCGCCGCCTCGCCCAGCGCGGTCCCGGGCGATCTCAGCTACCTCGAATGGTCGCCCGCCAGCGACAGCGGCGGATTGCGCAGCACCGCGCGCGATGCCCTGTTCGAGCTCGACACGGTCGCGATGTCGAGCCCCACCAACCGGGTGCGCGGACTGCCCGAAGGCCTCGAACTCGAGCTCACCGCGACCAATATCGGCGCACCCACCCAGATCGCCTTCCAGAGCGATAACGGCGCAATCACCTCGGTCATGACCGACCTTGCCGCCGCGCTCAACGATGTGGTGAACTTCCTCAACACCGAAGGCTCAGCCACCGGCACTCTGGCGAACGATCCCGGGGTGCGCGAATTGCGGCGTGATCTGGCGAACCTCACCAGCCTCGAAGTGGTCAGTGCCGCCAATCCGGGCGATCCGACAACGTTGGCTGATCTGGGCCTCTCGCTCACTCGCGAAGGTACCTTCCGCATCGACAGCGCCCGGCTTGCCGCAACGCTCGAAACCGCCCCCGGGGCCGCCGCTGCGATGTTCACCACCGGCGTCCGCGGTGTCTTTGCGACGATCGACCGGCTTGCGCGCGACAACACCACGATCGGCGATCCGGGCTCGATCGGGGGCTCTGTGCTTCGCTACGAGGCCCAGATCGAGCGCAACGAGGAGCGGCTGCAGCGCATCGCCGAGCAGCAAGCCAATCTGCGCGAGCGGCTGACCCGCGACCTTTCGGCCGCTCAGAGCGCGATCAGCAGCTCGCAATCGACGCTCGATTTCATCCGCCAGCAGTTCGAACTCTCCGACGACTGAGCCTGAAGGGAGACGCCCGCGATGCACCAGTTTGCGCGCAATCCTGTCAGCGCCTATCGCCGGGTCGAGCTCGATGCGCGGATCGAGGCTTCGCCCGCCTCAGACCTCACGCGCATCTGTCTCGAGGAGGCGGTGAGCGCGCTCGGCCAGGCGTTGATCGCGATCGAGCGCGCTCCGGATGCAGTGCCGCGCGAGGCGCTCGCGCGGGCGCAGAGCATCGCCGTTTGGCTCGCGCGCTCGGTCGCGCCCGACCATCCGCTGCGCCAGGCACTGCTCGATTTCTACGGCGGGATCGCCGCGACGATCGCGCGCAACATGACCCGGGCGCGCTATGGCGAATTGGCGCAGGCGCGCGCCGACCTCGACGATCTTCTGGAAGCGGCCGGCCGGTAATCCCGCGAGCTCAGCTCCCGATCGCCTCAGCAATGATCGCTGCTGCATCATCAGGGTCTTCGAACGGGTGGAAATGGGTGCGATCGGGGCGGTAGCGATCCTGCCCATTGGGGATAAGCTCGGCGAGCTTTTCCCAGGTCGGTGAGCCCTTGAAATCCATCACGCTGGTCTGCTTGGCGCGCACCACGAGCGTTGGCGCCGCGATCCGCTTGACCGCTTCAAGGATCCCGCGATTGCTCCGGCTGGTGCCATAGAAGCTCGCTTCGATCTCGGGCAGGCAGGCAAGCTCGTAGCCCTTGCCATCGGCTTTGGGTTTGAGGCCGAAGCGGCAATAGTCCTCGAACACGCCGCGCTCGAACAGCTGGTAGGGGTCGCGCTCGGCAAAGCGCTCGATCATGGCCTCGACGCTGTCGAAATCACGCTTGCGCCTGATCGAGGGATGCGGCGCGTCGGCGGGGAAGAGGGCATGATCCGGCTCGTAGAAATCGGGCGCCAGGATGACGGGGTCGAACAGGACCAGCCGACTGAACGCCTCCGGCCTATCAGCGGCGCATTGAGCAAGGACATGGCCGCCCATCGAGTGTCCCACCCCGATCGCAGCCCGAATGCGCAGCGCCTTGAGCACGCCCGCCATGTCTTCGATGACGGTCTGCCAGTTTTCGATCGCTGCGCCCTCCGATCGGCCATGGCCACGCATGTCGATGCTGATGACGCGGTGCTGGGGAAAGTGCGCAACGATGCGATCATACATCCGCGCATGAAAGCCGGTGGCATGGGCGATCACCAGCGCAGGCTTGCCGCTATAGGGCTGGCCGCGCCACTCCCAGTAGCCGAGCTTGACGCCGTCGATGCGCAGCGAACGTGGGACGGGATTCATTGTCGAGCTTTTTGCCATGGCGGTAACGCGGTCAGCGAGTAGCCGCTTGCTGCGGCGGCAGCGGCATGACCTCGGCATCTTCCGGGTCGGCCGCCGCGTCGGGCAGCGCCGAACGGATCAGGAAGAACCCGCCGAGCGCGGCGACCAGCGATCCCGCCAGCACCCCCAATTTGACCGCATCGACCTGCGCCGGATCCACGAAAGCGAGATTGCCGATGAACAGGCTCATTGTGAAGCCGATCGCCGCGAGCAGCGAGAGCCCGTGAAGCTTGCGCCAACTCACGCCATCGGGAAGCGTGGCAAAGCCCGCTTTCACTCCCACCCAGGCCATTCCCATGATGCCGACCTGCTTGCCGATCAACAGTCCCAGTGCGATGCCGAGCGGCAGGGGCGCAAGCAGGTCCGTCGGCGAAAGCCCGATCAGCGTCACGCCCGCATTGGCAAACCCGAAGACGGGGATGATCAGGAACGCGACCCACTTGTGCAGCGTGTGCTCCATGTTCTCGAGCAGCGGTGCCCCATTGCGCGCGATCATCGGGATCGTCATCCCGGCGGCCACCCCTGCAAGCGTCGCATGGACGCCCGACTTGAGCACGAACACCCACAGAATGACGGTGAGGATGATATAGGGCATGCCCGAGGCAAGCCGCATCCGGGCAACCCCGATGAGCGCGGCAAAGGTGATCGCGGCGCCGATCAGCATGTCGATCCTGATCTCGCCCGAATAGAACAACGCGATCACCATGATCGCTCCGATATCGTCGATCACCGCAACCGCGAGCAGCAGTGCTTTCATCGCGATCGGCACGCGCGGCCCCAGCAACGAGAGAATGCCCAGAGCGAACGCGATATCGGTGGCGGCGGGGATGGCCCAGCCATTGATGTTGGCAGGCTCGTTGAAATTGAAGGCGACAAAGACGAACGCGGGCACGGCCATGCCGCCGATCGCTGCCACGAGCGGAAGCGAGGCCTTGTTCCACGTTGACAGCTGGCCTTGGAGGATCTCGCGCTTCACCTCGAGGCCGATCAGGAAGAAGAACACCGCCATCAGCCCATCGTTGATCCACAACAGCAGCGGCTTGTCGATCTCGAACGCGCCGTAGGACAGATTGAGCCTTGTCTCGAGGGTTCCGAAGTAGCCTGGTGCCAGCGGACTGTTGGCGATGATCAGCGCGAGCGCAGCCGAAGCGATCAGCACCAGGCCACCCGCGCTCTCCTGCTTCAAGAAATCCCTAAGTGCATCGCCGACGCGATCAATCATCAAGCCCTCCTGTTGCCTTTTGCTGATCTGGATCGAGGCGATAACGTGCAAAACGCGCATCCGTGCCCGCCACGGCTGCGACTTTTCGCACGGAGCCTCTTGGAGTTCGCTGCGTTGATTGCCATATGGCGGCGCGTCAAGAGCGTTCGGGAAGTGTGCCCGAAACCGTGCGCCCAGCTATGCACACGGGCGCCTGGAGTATGGATTGTCTGAGGCTCTGCAAACGGCTGCACTGGATGGCGAAGGGCCCTCAGGCGAGCGCAAGAGCGCGAATTCGACCTCGTTTCGCGAATTGATGGGGCAATATGCAACCGGCGTGTGCGTCGTGGCGGTGCCGGGCGGCACGCCTGATGCGAGCGCGGGCAGCGCTGTGCTCGATCATGAAGACGGCCCTTCGGGTATGACGGTCAATTCGCTTGTTTCGATCTCGCTCGAACCGATGCTGATATGCTGGGCGATCCAGAACACCTCGACCCAGTTCGAGCTCTACACCGGCGCGCTCGATTTCACCGTCAGCATCCTTGCCGAAGACCAGCACCGGTTGGCGCGGCGCTATGCCGCGCGCGGCAATTCAGAGCGCGATCTCGCCGATTTCGCGCTGAGCGAGGGCGGGCTCCCGGTGATCGCCGGAGCGCTGGGCTATCTCGAGTGCCGCCGATGGTCGCTCTATCCCGCCGGGGATCATACGCTGATCTTCGGCGAAGTCGTCGGCATCGAGCGCGCGCGCAAGGCCGGGCCGCTCGGGTTCTTCGGCGGCGAATTCTGCCGGGTCGCGCCCTGAGGCTGGCGAGGCGGGCCGCACTTGGCCCAGCCGGGCGCGCTCAGCGCACCCGCGAGGGGGCTATCAGGACGGCATTCGCGATCAACAGATCAAGCCCGTCGAGAAAGGCTCTTGTCGAAGGGTCCTGCGCAAACCCGATCGTCATGCCGCGTCCGCTCGGCTGCGCCATCATGTAGGGCTTGAAGGCGAGCTGGCGGCGGTTTTCCTCCCACACATAGCCGCTGGCGACCAGCTGGTCAGCGCTCGCAAAGCGCATCACGTTGATCCCTTGCGAGCGATCGAGCGGGGTGAAGATGTCCGTTCCGCTCGCCAGCACGATCGCGCCGTTGTCATAGCCCGCCGAGAGAAAGTTCTCCCGGTCGGGCGCGGTGTTGAGCAAGGCGCCGGGCAGCGTATCGGGCAGCGCGCCCTGATCTTCGATCAGCGCCTGATAGGCCGCCTCGTCGCTGATCTCCTCAGCCTTGGCGAGCCCTGTGTCCGCTGCTTTCTCGGCTTCCTCGGGATCGCGGCCGAGCGCGGCCTCGCGCTTGGTCGAGAGCAGCGCATCATCGCCGCGCGCGAAGGCATTGATCGCCTCGCCGATGGCGACCATCACCCCGCCGCGCCTGACGAACTCGCGCACATTCGCCACCCCCGCAGTGCCCATGACGCCTGCAGGCGATCCGTCGGGCACGATCAACACATCATAGTCGGAAAGGTCGACCCGGGCGAACTGGTTGGTCCGGATCGGGACAACGGGAAGGCCGAGCCGCTGCTCGAGCACGAACCGCAGCGCGCCAGCGCTCAATTGCGAAACACCGTCGTCCCACGCCATTGCCACCCGCGGTAGCGAGAGGCGAACGAAGGCGCTGCTGCCGAGATTGGGCCCGTCATCGACCCAGCTTGACTGCAGTGCCACGGTATGCGCGCCGATTTCGCGGGCAAGCTCGCCAAGGCGCGCCATCTTTGCGGGCGTGTTCGATCCGGCGGGGAAGATCACCGATCCGCGCGGAAAGGTGCGCCCTTCCATGATGAAGGCCTCTGCCGAGGAGCGCCCTTCGATGCCCTCGCGCAGCGCGAGCGTCACCAGCCGGGCCTGCCCGCTATCGCTCCACGGTACCGCGATCCCGAACGTGCCCGAGCCCTCGGCTACGGGTGCGATGGGTGAGGTGTCTTCAAGCGGATCGCCAGCGACGCCTGCGCCGCACAGGCTCACCTTGGTGCCCGACATCATCCCGATCGACCATGCGGTCACATCGTAAAGCTCATGCTCGAAGCCGTTATCGCGGCGCTCTTCCTGCTCGAGCACGAAGTCGCGCGGCAGCGGCGTATCGGCATCGAGCAGGCTGCGCACCAGCCGCGCGGCGGGTTGTGCTTGCGGGACCGCGAGGTATCCTTGCGGATAATTCACACCGCAAGCGCTCGCCGGGCCATCGCGGCGCAGCACGCTCACGCCTTGTGCGGCAAGCCTGCGGCCAAGGCTCTCGGCATTCCAGCGCCGAGTAGCCAGATCGATCACATAGGTCCCGCGGCCGGCCGCGCCGTTGGCGTTGGCAGCGCGGTAATTGGCATATTCGGTCAGAAAAAGCTCTGCATTCTCGGCCACCGCTTCGGCAGCAGAGAAGCTGGTGACGAACTGGTTGCGCACCGTATCGGCATAAGTGAGCGTCGTGCCGTCGCGGCGGGTCCAGACGAGCCCACGCGCCGAGCCTTGCTCGAAGGTGCCGCCGATTGCGCCGTGATGCGTGTTCCAGGTATCGCCATAGCCGGGATAAAACAGGTCGTAGTCTTCGCGGGTGAAGTAAGGCTCGCCCAGCGCATCCATGTAGCGCGCATTGTTGCGCCCGATGAGCGCATAGCCGCGCAATTGCGCCTGGGTGATATTGGGATTGATCGGCCTTGCAGCGGGCGCGAAGAAATAGGTGCTGTCCCCGCCCATCTCGTGGACGTCTTTCACCACCACCGGATGCCAGTCGAGGATCGCCTTGACCTTCCCCCTGGTCTCGGGCTGGGTGAGGGCGAACCAGTCGCGGTTGAGATCGAACATGTAGTGATTGACGCGCCCGCTCGGCCATGGCTCGTTGTGTTCGGCCGCCTGGCGATCGCCCGCCGGCGCAAGCCCGAGCGCGGTGCGGAAATTGTGCACGAACCGCGCCCGCCCATCCGGGTTCTGGACCGGGTCGATGATCACGATGGTCTCGTTCATGATCTTCTGCGCGCGCGGGTCGCTTTGCGCTGCGAGCAGATGATAGGCCATCATCAGGGCCGCATCGGCCGGCGAAATTTCATTCCCGTGAACGCTGTATGCAAGCCAGGTGACAGGGAGCGCTGAACCGTTGCCAGGCCGGCCCTGACCGATCGTCGCAAGGTCAGCCTGGATCGTCTCGAGCCGCGCCGTGTTCTGCGGCGCGGTCAGGATGATATAGTGCAGCGGGCGCCCTTGCCAGCTGCGCGCATATTCCACGATCCGCATCCGATCAGGCGCAGCCTCGGCCAGCGCACGCAGATAGGTGACCGCATCTTCGGGCGATGTGATGCGCGTCCCCGGCGCGTAACCCAATGTTTTTTCGAGGGTCGGGATTGTAGGATCGAACTCGCCCTCGATGAAGGACTGAGCATGCGCTGCGACAGACAGGCATGCGGCGCAAAGGATCGCAAACAAGCGGCTGACCATGCTCGGCTTCATTCTCAAAGGTGCTCCCGTTGTGTCCCTACTGGCTGAACCAGCCCGCATCCTTTCCGGCACTCGAGGAAAGCGGTCAAGCGCCGAGCCATGAGCCAAAGCACGTTTCGCTCGCTGCAATATTCGAGCACGTCTCAATGTGAGCATTCAAGGTGCATTTTTGCAACATCGTTACCCAATAAATGACTCCAACATTGCAATTGCGCGAATCCGGCTTGACCCTCTTCGCTGACGCAGCATGCTTGTTGCCGTGCAGCAACAGTGAGGTCCGACATGAAAACACTTCGATTCCCGCGCCACGCAGCCCTTCTGGCCGCCGCAAGTTCGCTCCCGTTCGCGGCTCACGCGCAGGACGCCAATCTCGCAGCCGAGGCCGACGAAGACGTGATCGTCGTGACCGGTTCGCGCATCGGGATCGATTCAGCGCTCGAAGCGCCAAGCCCGATCGTGGTGGTCGAAGCGGAAGCGGTGCAGACCAACGGCGAGGCTGATCTTGCGACCTTGCTGCGCGATATTCCCGCGCTCAACGGAACGCTGCCGGGGATCGATTCGGTTAACCAGGCTGCTCCGGGCGATAGCTCGGACCTCGGCCTCAGCCTTCTCAACCTGCGAAATCTCGGCACGGTTCGCACCCTCACGCTGGTCGATGGCCGGCGCCATGTGCCGGGCACTGGCGGCTCGGCCGCAGTCGATATCAACCACATTCCGCAAGCCCGCATCAAGAGCGTCGAAGTTCTCACCGGCGGCGCCTCATCGGTCTACGGCGCTGACGCTGTCACCGGGGTCGTCAACTTCCAGCTGCGCTCGGGCCGCGACTTCGACGGGCTTGAATTCAATTTTCAGGGAGGCATTTCCGGCGAGGGCGATGCCGAGAGCTTTCGCGGGTCGATCGCGCTAGGTGGTGAATTCGCCGACGGGCGCGGCAGCGCGGTCTTCTCGGCCGAATATCGCAAGCAGACATCGCTGGTCGGCGCTGATCGCGGCATCCCCGGGGCCGGTCTGTCGACATTGAGTGCAGCGAGCCAGGCGACGCTCGATTTCCTCGGCATCTCGGCGGGCGAGCTTGGCCTTCCCGCAGGTGAGATCCCGGCCAATGCCTTCGTGCCCAATCGTACCCTGCCGATCAGCAGCGCCTTCGGCCTGATCGCGATCGACCGTTCGGCCTTCATCGCCGGGCGCAACTCGGCCCGTGCGGGCGCGACCCCGCTGATCGAAGGCACCAACATTCCCACTGCTCAGGTGATCGACGGCGGCGTGCTGCGCGCGTTCGACCCCGGCCTTTCGGTTGGCGGGTTCGACGCATCGGGCGGTGACGGGATTGGCGGGGCTCCGCTCGGCATCATCCTGCCTGAGCTCGACCAGCTCGTCGTCAGCGCGGGCGCGGATTACGAGATCACCTCGAACGTCGAGGCTTTCTTCGAGGGCACCTTCGCCTTCACCGAAGGGCTAGACCAAGCGGGTATCCCGTTCAGCGACGAGATCCCGATCCAGCCCGACAACCCCTTCATCCCCGCCGCGCTCAACGCGCAGGTTGCGCAGTTGAACGCACTGGGTATCCCGACAGGGATCAATGTTCAGCGCGATGTGCTCGATGTCGGCGTGCAGCCGTTCGAAGACACCCAGCGCACCACCTGGCGGCTTGTCGGAGGCTTGCGCGGGGAAATCCCTGATCTAGGCTGGAACTGGGAAATTTCCTACAATTACGGCCGCACCGAGGTCGAATCGACCTTCATCAACACCCGCCTCGAGGACCGTTACTACTACGCGATCGACGCGATCGCGCTCAACGCGGACAATATCGGCGCGTTCAGCCCCGGTGGCAGCGTTTTGGCCATCCGCAACGGCGAGGATATCGAGATCAACAGCGGCTCCGCGATGATCGGCGACATCATCTGCCGCTCCGAGTTCGACGGCACGGCGCCGGGCGTCTCGCCTTTCCCTCAGCCGCCCACGAACCCCGACGGCACCGGCCAGGCGCTCTCTTTCACGCCGCAGTCGGGGCAGTGCGCGCCGATCAACATTCTCGGGGACAATTCGATCGGCGGCGCCGGCGCGGCCTTCGCGTTTGTCGATATCCTCGATTCGACCATCCTGACCCAGCAGCAATTCCTCGCGACGCTTGCTGGCGACACGGCGAGCTTCTTCGAACTGCCCGGCGGCCCGGTCGGCTTTGCCGTGGGTTTCGAATATCGCAAGGACACCAGCCTGTTCGTGCCCTCGAGCCTGCGCAACTCGCCCGCGATCACCGCAGGCGCCGTGAGCGGCGGACCGACCTTCACCTCGCCCGATCCCAGCTTTGTCGATCCTTCGCTCGAGGTTTATGAAGGGTTTGCCGAGCTTCGTGCGCCGATCATTGCCGACCTGCCGTTTGCCGAACTGCTCGAAGTCGGCGGCGCCGTCCGCCTGTCGGACTACAACACCATCGGCCGGACGACCGCCTATGAATTCAGCGGCCGCTACAAGCCAACCGAAAGTCTGACCTTCCGCGGCACTTATGCGGTCGCGGTGCGTGCGCCCAACCTGGCAGAGCTGTTCGGCCCGCAATCGCCGGCAACGCTTGGCCTCACCGCAGACCCCTGCGCTGAGATCAACATCGGTGCGGGCAGCGCCTTCCGCCGCGACAACTGCAATGCGCTCGTCGGGCCCGGTTTCGATCCGACCAACTTTGCCTCGGCCTTCCGTCCGGGCGTGACTGGCGGCAACCCCAACCTTTCCGAAGAAGAGGCGGAGACCTTCACGGCCGGTTTCGTGTGGCAGCCCAAAGGCGGCTTCCTCAGCGGGCTGACTGTGGTCGCGGACTATTACGACATCTCGATCACCGGCGCGATCGATTCGTTGACTGGGGCGCAGATCGCTGCGGCCTGCGTCGACTTGCCGACGCTCGACAACCAGTTCTGCGACGCGATCGATCGCGATCCGGCCAACGGCGTCATCAGCTTCTTCCGTTCGGGCGACGTCAATCTTGGTTCGCTGACGGCGCGCGGCGTCGACTTTGCCGCGACCTACTCGTTCGAGCTGGGTGACGTATTCGGCGGCGAGGCGGGTTCGATCGATCTGTCGCTCAGCGGAACCCGCTTCCTTGAGGCCACCTCGGTGTTCGATGCCACCGCCGAGACCCTGATCGCCGGGATCGAGGATCCGCTGGAGCAGGAGCAGGCGCGGATCGCCAACGACATCACCAACGATGACCTCGGTGAACTCGGCAACCCGGAGTGGATCGCCAATTTCGGGATCACCTGGAACTACAATCGCTTCCGGCTCGGCTGGCAGGGTCGCTTCGAAAGCAACCAGCTTTCGCCGGGGATCGAAAACATCGAAGTCGTGAGCGTCGATATCGAAGGCAATCGGGTGGTCGTGCGCGAGGACAATTCGTTCGTTGCGCGGCCGCAGCGCGATACGGGCGATGTGATCGTCAACGATTTCAATTTCGGCTATGAGGTTTCCGACAAGCTCAACGTCTATGGCGGTGTCAACAACGCCTTCGACGTCGCGCCCTTCCTCGGCTCGCTCGTCCGCCCGATCGGCGTGCGCGGACGGTACTTCTATTTCGGCGTGCGCGGCGAGTTCTGAGCCGCCAGTCCTGAACTGTCAGCGCTAGATCGCCAAACGAGGGGCCCGGGCAGCAGCGATGCTCCCCGGGCCCCTTGGGTTCGACGCCGTTTCCAGGCAAGCGGCGGGATGGCTCACCTGCTGCCTTGCACATGACGCAAATCTTTATTCTAGAACGGGCACAACACTCAGCGATGTTACAATCGCGCGCGCAAATTTGGAACTTTCTGCTAAACCGAAAATTGAAATATTGCACCTGAACAACGCGAAGGCGGTCAGGGTGAAGGGGAGGAGGCGATTATTCGTTCGTCGCAAGCCACGGGATTTGCGCCGGTTGATCTGGCAATAACCGATCGCTCATCGTTTGAGGCCGCTCGTGCCCGCTGTCTGGCGGACCTTGGCGGCTATCATGGCGACATAGCCAAGCGGACGATTTGCTGGTTTCTGCCTGACCAGGCGTCTGGCGGGGCTTGGGCGTATTTCGACGACGAACAGCGCCGCTGGACGGGCTGGGACGCCCTCACGGCGGCTCCTGTTAGCCTTGATCTGCCCGAACACTTCGAGCCGTGGCAGCGCGCTTTCAACGATGACAATCCACCCGATTGGCGCTGGTTCGAAGGCGGGCTCACCAATGTCGCCTTCAACGAGGTCGACCGTCACGTGCTCGCCGGACACGGCGATGAAGCGGCGCTGATCTACGAAGGCGACCGCTGGAACATGGCGAGCGATGGCGGGCGCGGGGGTCCGGTCGACAGCGAGATCGTCTCGCGCCGCCGCCTGATGCTCGAGAGCGCCACGTGTGCGCTGGCGCTCAAAGGGCTGGGCGCCGTGCCGGGTGACCGGATCGCGCTCAACATGCCGAGCATCCCCGAACAGATCTTCTGGACCGAGGGCGCCAAGCGGATCGGCGTCGTTTACACGCCGGTGTTCGGCGGGTTCAGCGACAAGACGCTGTCCGATCGCATCGCCGATGCGGGCGCCAAGATCGTCATCACCGCCGACGGGTCCTACCGCAACGCGCAGATGGCGGCGTTCAAGCCGAGCTACACCGATCCCGCGCTCGACAACTTCATCGCCGTGTCGGTGGCGCTGGAATTGCTTGATGGAGCGCTCGGTGCGGGCGATCTCGAGCTTGCCGATGGCCAGAAGGCGCTGATCCGCACGACCGTTGCCGACCTGCTCGACGGCGAGGTCACGGTCGAACGCTCCGACGTGATGCGCGGCGTCGGGCTCGCTCTGGCGCAGCTGTCTTCGCGCGAAGGCAATGCCGAGCCGATCAGCCCGCGGCTCGCTGCACAATTGCGCATCGCAATCGCCGAGGCGCTGGTGGATTCGCCCGAGCGGGTGAGCGCGGTGGTGGTCGTCAGGCACACCGCGCAGCCCGATTTGCCGTGGAACAAGGGCCGCGATCACTGGAGCCACGAACTCACCGATGCAGCGCTCGAGACGCTGCTTGCCGGTGCGCGCAACGCAGGGTTCGACGTCGCGGACGAAGCAGCGCTGATGGCCTTGCCGGATGCCGATTTCGCGCGGGCGATCTGGGCTTCCTCGCCGGTGCTCGCGGTGGATGCCGAATACCCCAATTTCATCATCTACACCTCGGGCTCGACGGGCAAGCCCAAGGGCGTGGTCCATGTCCATGGCGGCTATGCCTCGGGTGTGGCGGCAACCATGCCGGTCGCGTTCGGAGCAAAACCGGGCGATGTGCTCTATGTGGTGGCCGATCCGGGCTGGATCACCGGGCAGAGCTATCTCATCGCCGCCGCACTGTTGACGCGCGTCACCACCGTCATCACCGAAGGATCGCCGGTCTTCCCTCATTCGGGCCGGTTCGCCTCGATCATCGAGCGCTACGGCGTCACGATCTTCAAAGCGGGCGTCACGTTCCTCAAGTCGGTGATGCAGAATCCTGAAAACCTGCGCGACATCCAGGAATACGACCTTTCCTCTTTGCGGGTCGCGACCTTCTGCGCCGAGCCCGTGTCGCCCGCGGTGCAGGCCTTCGCAATGGAACACGTCACCCCGCGCTACATCAATTCCTACTGGGCGACCGAGCATGGCGGGATGGTCTGGACGCATTTTGAAGGTAACGCGGATTTCCCGCTCGAGGCCAATGCCCACACCTATCCGTTGCCGTGGATCCTGGGCGATGTGTGGGTCGAGGATGCCGACGGAGCGGGCGCGCATGGCGAGCCCGGCTATGGCCGCGCAGATGGCGAAGGCGGGGTGGCGTGGCGCCGGGCTGAGGACGGGGAGAAGGGCGAGATCATCATCACCCGGCCCTATCCCTATCTCACCCGCACGCTGTGGGGCGATGCGACCAATTTCACCGTCGAGGTTTGCGGCGGTGTTGCGCGCCTCGCCGCGCCATGGCGCGGCGACATGGATCGTTACGCCGCAACCTACTGGACCCGCTGGCGCGGAACCTTCGCCTACACGCAAGGCGATTTCGCCATGCGCCACGTTGACGGCTCGTTCTCGCTCCACGGCCGCTCGGACGATGTGATCAACGTCTCGGGGCACCGCATCGGGACCGAGGAGATCGAAGGCGCGATCCTGCGCGACAAGGCGCTCGATCCAGCCTCGCCGGTGGGCAACGTGATCGTGATCGGCGCACCGCACGCTCAGAAGGGCGCAACCCCGGTTGCCTTCGTTACTCCTGTTGCGGGACGCCGGCTGACACAGGACGACCAGCGCCGCCTTGCAGATCTTGTGCGCACCGAGAAGGGCGCGGTCGCGGTGCCGTCCGACTTCATCGAGCTATCGCAGTTTCCCGAGACCCGCTCGGGCAAATATATGCGCCGGATGGTGCGCGCGGTGGTCGAAGGGGGCGAGATCGGCGATGCCTCGACCCTCCGGAACCCCGAGAGCCTCGAGGAATTGCAGCGCGCCGTCGCCGCCTGGCAGCGCCGCCAGAGCCTTTCCGATACGCAGGCGCTGTTCGAGCGCTATCGCTATTTCACCATCCAGTACAATGCGATTGGCCAAGGGAAACGCGTCGCGACCGTCACCGTCCACAACCCGCCGGTCAACGCGCTCAACGAACGCGCGCTCGACGAACTGGTGATTGTCGCCGAGCACCTCTCGCGCAAGGACGATGTCGCAGCGGTGGTCTTCACCGGCGCGGGCACAGCAAGCTTCGTTGCCGGCGCCGACATTCGCCAGATGCTCGAAGAGGTGAACAGCGCCGATGAAGCCAAGGCGCTGCCTGACAACGCGCAGCTCGCCTTCAACACGATCGAACGCATGGGCAAGCCCTGCATCGCCGCGATCCAGGGCGTAGCGCTGGGCGGGGGCATGGAGTTTGCGCTCTCCTGCCATGTCCGCATTGCAGAGCCGCGCGCGCGCTTCGGCCAGCCCGAGATCAATTTGCGCCTGCTCCCGGGCTATGGCGGCACGCAGCGCTTGCCGCGTCTGCTCGCGAGCCGCCGGGGCGAAGTGGGTCTGCGCGATGCACTCGACCTGATCCTGGGTGGCCGCACGATCGATGCCGCAGCGGCGCTGGCGATCGGGGCGGTGGACAAGCTGGCGGATGGGAGCGAGGATGCGCTGTCGCTCGCTCATGCGATGGTGCGCGAGTTTGTCGCTGCGCCCGAGGAGAGCGCGCTGGGCCAGGCCTTTGCTGAGCGGCGCGCGGCGACGCAGAGCTGGGCGCAGCCGGGCGAGATCGACCTTGAAGCGGTGCTCGAGGATCCGTTTCTCCAGCGGATCCTGCGGCAGCTCGAATGGGCGGGGCGCGATAAGGCCGGCGCGCGCGCGCTCGATGCGATCCGCACCGGCTGGCGCGAAGGCATGGCCGCCGGGCTCGCCTGCGAAGCACAGCGCTTCGCCGAGGCGATCGTCGATCCCGCCGGCGGCAAGACCGGCATCCAGCAATTCATGGACAAGCAGAGCCCGCCGCTCCCCGTGCGCCGCGACGGCGTCTGGGAGTACGACCAGCACGAGGAGCGCAAGGCGAGGGCAATCGCGGCGGGCGAGCTGCTCCCGGTGGGTGCGCCGTTTTATCCCGGCATAACCCCCGTGCCGCCCTACCAGATCGCCTTCGGCATTGCCCGCGATCCCGATACCGGGGCCCCCCGCTTCGGCCCGCCGGCAACGCACGAGCGCGAGCTGGTGGTGAAGACACCGATGCCGCGCGCCAACGAGGCGCTGATCTACCTGCTCACATCGGAGGTGAACTTCAACGACATCTGGGCGCTCACCGGCATCCCCGTCTCGCCGTTCGATGCGCACGAAGAGGACGTGCAGATCACCGGCTCGGGCGGTCTTGCGCTCGTCGTGGCGCTCGGTAGCGAACTCAAGGAACAGGGGCGGCTGCAGATCGGCGATCTCGTCTCGGTCTATTCGGGCACCAGCGATCTGCTCTCGCCCGCGGCAGGCGATGATCCGATGTATGCGGGCTTCTCGATCCAGGGATACGAGAGCAAGACCGGCAGCCACGCGCAGTTCCTGACCGTCCAGGGCCCGCAATTGCATCGCCCGCCCGCCGATCTCACGCTCGAACAGGCGGGGGCTTACACGCTCAATCTCGGCACGGTGACGCGCTGCCTGTTCACCACGCTCGAGATTACGCCGGGCAAGTCGATTTTCGTCGAAGGATCGGCGACCGGCACCGGGCTCGATGCGCTCAAATCGGCGGTGCGCACCGGGCTTGCCGCAACCGGCCTCGTCTCGAGCGAGGACCGCGCGCAATTCGTGAAGGCGCAAGGCGCGGTCGGCGCGATCAACCGCAAGGATCCGGCTCTCGCTGCGTGCTTCACCCCGGTGCCCGATGATCCCGAAGCGGCTCAGGAGTGGGAGCGCGCGGGCGAGGCGCTGCTCGAGCGCTACCGCGCGATGAACAACGGGCGGCTGGCCGATTACGTCGTCAGCCATGCGGGCGAGCGCGCCTTCCCGCGCAGCTTCCAGCTGCTCGAGCAAGGTGGGCGGCTTGCCTTCTACGGCGCTTCCTCGGGCTACCACTTCAGCTTCATGGGCAAGAGCGGCGCGGCGCGGCCGGAGGACATGCTCGAGCGCGCTCAGCTTCGCGGCGGGGAGTCGGTGCTGCTCTATTACGGGCCGCAAACCCGCGAACTGGCCGATGAAAAGGGCCTCGAGATGATCGAGGCAGCGCGCCTGTTCAAGGTGCGGATCGTGATTGTCACCACCAGCGACGGCCAGCGCGAATTTCTGCAGTCGCTGGGACTCGAGGATGCGGTCGAGGGGATCGTCAGCATCGAGGGGCTCAAGCGCCGCCATGCCGATTTCGACTGGCCCGACACGATGCCGCGTCTGCCTGATGCGAAAGAGGATATCGAAAACTTCAAGGCGGGCGTGCGCGCCTACCAGCAGAACACCCTGAAGCCGTTCGGCACCGCGATCGGCAAGCTGCTGCGCTCGCCCGGAAACCCTCGCGGCGTGCCCGATCTCGTGATCGAGCGGGCGCAGGCGGATACGCTTGGCGTGTCGACCTCGCTGGTCAAGCCGTTCGGCGGGCGGGTGGTCTATGCCGAGGATATGGTTGGCCGCCGCTACACCTTCTACGCGCCGCAAGTCTGGACCCGGCAGCGCCGCATCTACATGCCATCCGCCGAGATCTTCGGCACACACCTTTGCAACGCGCACGAGGTGACGGTGATGAACGATATGGTAGCAGCTGGCCTGCTCGATGTGACCGAGCCCGATGTGATCCCCTGGGAAGGGCTTCCGCAAGCGCACCAGTCGATGTGGGACAATGCCCATAAGGGCGCGACATACGTGATCAATCATGCGCTGCCCGCGCTGCGCCTGCGCACCAAGGACGAACTGCTCGAATACTGGGCGGCAAGAGATGCGGCCGGAACACCGCACGATGGAGGAGATGGCGAGTGAGTAAAGCGGACGCATCACGCAAAGGGCGCCTCGAGGGCAAGGTCGCTCTGGTGACGGGCGCAGCGGGCAATCTCGGCAGCGAGATCTGCGGGGCTTTCGCGCGCGAAGGCGCCTTCGTCATCATGACCGGCCGCACGCAGGACCGCATCGCCGCCGCGCGTGAGGCGTTGATCGCAGAGACCGGGGTCTCGCCCGAGCGGGTCTCAACTGCGGTGCTCGACGGGGGCGATCCGGATTCGATCCGCGCGGCGATGGCCACTCTCAAGAGCGATTTCGGACGGATCGACATCCTCATCAACAATGCCGGCTCGGCCGGGCCCAAGCAGCCGCTCCACAACGTGCCCTTCTCGCGCGAGGAAATGGCCGAGCTGGGCGAAAGCGAGACCGTCAGCGATGCGATGCGCAACATCCTGGGCGTCACCTGGAACCTCGCGCGGATCGTCTCGCCGATGATGCCGGTCGGCGGGGCGATGGTGAACATTTCGACCATCTTCTCGCACACCCGCTATTACGGGCGAACCGCCTATGTGGTGCCCAAGGCGGCGCTCAATGCCCTGTCTCAGCAGCTCGCCCGCGAGCTCGGCCCGCGCTCGATCCGGGTCAACACCGTGTTCCCGGGGCCAATCGAGAGCGAGCGCATCCGCACCGTTTTCGCCGCGATGGACAAGGTCCAGAACCAGCCCGAAAACACCACCGCCGATTATTTCACCGGGCGCATGGCGCTGAGGCGCAGCGTGGGCGGCAAGCTCGCTGGCAAGCCGCTGCCCGGACCCAAGGACATCGCGGGGGCCTGCCTGTTCCTCGCGAGCGACGAGGCGGGCGGCATCACCGGCGAAGAAATTGACGTCACCCACGGCCTTGCTGCCTCGCGCGATTCCAGTTCGACCTACATGACGCGTCCCTCGATGCGCTCGCTCGATGGCGCGGGGCTCAACATCTTCATCGCTGCGGGCGAGGAATGGGACGATGCGCTCGAGGCCGCCAAGGTGCTGGTCCGGTCAGGCTCGCGCGTGCGGCTCGGCCTTGCGCGCAATGCCGACGTTGCGCAGGCCAAGGCGCGGCTTGCCGCGCAAGGGTTTGGCGAAGAGCTGACCACCGCGCGCTTCAACCGCACCGAACCCGGCGCGATGGAACAGGAACTCGCGGCCTTTGCCGAAGCATCGGGCGGGGCGATCACCGGCGCGATCGTGATGCCGCTGAAGCCTGCGGGCCATTTCGGCGGGCCGCTGCTGGGCGCGGATGACGAGACCGTCGCCAAGTTCATGGACCTGGAACTCACCGGGGCGATCGCGATTGCGCGCAGCCTTGCGCGTTACTGGCGGGCGCATGACGGGTTGCCATCTCCGCCGCGCTGCGTGTTTATGACCAATCCGGGCGATGCGCGCGGCAATTCGTTTGCCGGGATGCTTTCCGCCGGGATCACCCAGCTGATCCGCGTGTGGCGCGACGAAGAGCGCGTCCAGGCCGAAAACGGGCAAACCCGCCACGCGGTCTGGAGCAACCAGATCATCCGCACCACCAATTCCGAAAGCGAGAACGCGCTGTTCGCCGCCGGCCATGCAACGCGCGTCCTGTTCCGCGAACAGCGCATTGCCGAGATCGACCTGAAGCTGCCCGAGAATATCGGCGAGGAGACCGGCGCACGCCGCGCGATGATCGGCTTTTCCGAGAACATCACCGGGCTGCACCTCGGCAAGGTCGCCTTCATCACCGGCGGCTCTGCCGGGATCGGCGGGCAGGTCGCGCGGCTCTTGGCTCTGGCAGGCGCGAAGGTGATGATGGTCGCCCGGCGCGAGAGCGAGCTTGTCGCCGCGCGCGACCGGATCGTGGGCGAACTCCAGGACATCGGCTTTGCCGGGGTCGAGCGGCGTGTGAAGATCATGGCCGATGTCGATGTCAGCGATTTCGCCTCGCTCGATCGCGCGGTCGATGCAACGCTCGAGGAATTCGGACGGATCGACTATCTCATCAACAATGCAGGCGTTGCCGGCGCGGAAGACATGGTTGTCGACATGGAGCCCGATGCCTGGCGCTTCACCCTCGATGCCAATCTCATCTCGAACTATCACCTGATGAGCCGCGTCGTCCCGCTGATGAAGGCGCAAGGCTCGGGCTATGTGCTCAATGTCTCGTCCTATTTCGGCGGCGAGAAATTCCTCGCGGTGGCCTATCCCAACCGCGCGGATTATGGGCTTTCCAAAGCCGGGCAGCGCGCGCTGGTCGAGAGCTTCTCGCCGTTTCTCGGGCCCGAGGTCCAGTGCAACGCGATCGCGCCCGGTCCGGTCGACGGGGATCGCCTGTCGGGCACTGGCGGCAAGCCGGGCCTGTTCCAGCGGCGCGCGCGGCTAATCCTCGAGAACAAGCGGCTCAACGCGGTCTATTCAGCGGTGATCGAAGCGATCCGCGAAGGCGGCGATGCGGCGAGGATCCTTTCGCGGCTGTCGCGCAATTCGGCCAGCACGCTCAGCCATGATGCCGAGGCGCCCGAGAGCCTGCGCAAGCTCGCGCTCGAATTTGCCGCGCAAGGCGATGGCCTGTGCACCTGGGACCAATATCTGCTCACCGAAGGCATGGCCGCGCGGCTGCTGGTGCGCCTGCAACTGGGCGGTCTCCTGCTCGGATCGAACGAGTGGAGCGGCAGAACGGCGGGCGATGGAACCTGGCTCAAGCTCGTCCCGCCGCAGGACAAGCCGTTCCTTCCCGCCGCTCAGGTCGACAAGGTGGCCGATGGCGTGGGCAAGGGCGTCATCTCGCAATTGCACCTTGGCGCCATGCCGACCGAGGCCGATGTTGCGCAGGCGACGGTGTTCTTCCTCGCCGATCGCGCGGTTTCGGGTGAAACCTTCATGCCTTCGGGCGGGCTGCGGGTGGAACGTTCCAACACCGAGCGCGAGATGTTCGGCAGCCCCAAGCAGGAACGGCTCGACAAGATGGAGGGCAAGACCGTCTGGATCCTCGGCGGTCACCTTGCGGATTATGTCGCAGAGGCGATCCGGGTGATGGTGGAGGAGTGCAAGGTCGCGCATATCGTGCTGATCACCGGCAACGCGGCGCGCGAGAAGGCGGTGCGCGATCTGCTGCCCAGAACGCTGCCCGAGGGCGTTCTCCACGTGCTGGTTGCTGGCGATGCGATCGAGCAGGCGATGGACGAGGCGTTCGGCCGGTGGGGTCGGCCCACCACGCTCGTCTCGATGCCGCCCGAGCCGCTCCCTGATCGACTGTTCGACGAAGACGGCGTGCTTCCCACCAAGGACTTCGCAAAAATGGTGGAGGACCAGATCACCCGCCACTATCGCGTTGCGCGCAAGGCCTCGCTCTACGATCATTGCCAGGTCGTCCTGGTCTCGCCCGATGTCCCTTTTGGCAGCGATGGGCCGGGCTTCGCGCTCGCAAATTTCGTTAAGACCAGCCTCCACGCCTTCACTGCCACCATCGCGGTCGAGAACGAGCGGCTGGTGCACGACGTGCCGGTGAACCAGATCAACCTGACCCGCCGGGTCCGCAGCGAGGAGCCGCGTGACAAGGCCGAACACGAGGAGGAGCTGCGCCGGTTCGTGCGCGGCGTGCTGCTGGTCGGTGCGCCGTTGCCCGATGCACAGGATTCGCGCTATCGTTCGAAGATCTACCGCGGGACTTCAATCACCGTGTGAGCCGCGCGGCGCGAGGCATGGTCATTTCGGCCGGAACCGGCTGAGCAGGATCGCCGCCGCCGCAAGCAGGAGGATGGCGCCTGCCTCGAACAGCACGTTTTCCGGCGCCATGTCCTTCCCCTGCAGAACGATCAGCCGGGCGATCGCCGTGATCGCGATGAAGATGGGAAAGGCGAAGAACGATCCCTTGTCGGTATAATAGACCGCGATCATTCCGATGACCTCGGTGTAGAGAAACATCAGGAGAAGATCGGCCAGATCGATCCTCCCGCGCTCGATGACGCTGCCCACCTCCAGCCCGACAGCGGCCAGAGTCATCAGCGTGGTGATCCCCAGAATGAACCGCTCGACCCAAGTGAACAGCTTTGTCGCGACGTCCGCATGAGCGGACGGCGTGGCCTGGGGCATCAAAGTGTCTGGGGCATCGCTCATGGCATCACCCTATCGCAGATGCACAATCGAGGCGAACGATTCGGATCGCCGAGCGACACCCAGCTTAGTCGCCCGCTTGAGCCGCCCAGCCCGGCGCCTTGTATCCGCCGCCCAGCGCGCGAAACGCCTCAAGCGCCTGGCGCGCGGCATCAGCCCGCGCGATCGCGACCCGTTCGCGCGTTTCCAACGCCCTGCGTTCGACATCGAGGACATCGATCAGATCGGCAACGCCTGCGCGATTGGCCCGCCGTGTGCGCTCGGTTGCCTGGTCGAGCGAGGCGGCCGCGCGCTCGAGCGCGCCAAGCTGCGCGCGCTGTGTATCGAGCCCAAGCAAGGCGCTTTCGACCTCGGCGATCGCGCTGAGCGCGGAAAGGCGATATTGCGCGATCGCCTCGCGCAGCCGCGCCCGCGCGGCGCCTTCGCCCGCCTTGAGCTGGCCCGACGTGAACAGAGGGACCGATACACCCGCCGATCCGCCGGCCTGAAGCGAGCGATCGCCGAACAAGGCAAGCGCATCGCCCGCGAGGAAGCCGACGAAACCAGCAAGAGACAATCGCGGGTAGCGCTCGGCGATCGCTTGCTGGACGCTCGCGCTGGCGGCGGCGACCTGGCGTTCGGCCGCGGCGATATCGGGCCGTGAGCGCAGCAGCACAGCGGGCGTGCTGGCATAATCGAGCAAGGGCGCTTCGGGGATCGGGGGCGGCCCCTTGCTCAGAAGATCATCGCGCGGCGCTTCGCCCAACAGCACACTCAGGCGATATTGCGCCGATTTGGAGCCCTGCTCGAGCGCCGGGACCGCAGCCAGAAGTCCTTGCAACTCGGCCGTGGTGCGATCGGCTGCGAGCGGCGCTGTAAGCCCGCGGCTGACATTGAGAGCGGTGAGCCGATCCAGTTGCTCGAGCACCGCGATCTGTCGCCGGGTGATGGCCAAGCGCTCTTCGAGCTCGGCGATTGCGAGATAGGTCCGCGTGACCTCCGCTGCGATGCTGAGCTTGGCGAATTCGCGTTGCGCCTCGGCTGAACCGAATTGCGCGAGCGCTGCGCGCCGCTGTGCACGCAGGCGTCCAAACAGATCGATCTCCCAGCGCGCCGCGGCATTGAGCCCGTAAAGCTCCACCACCCGATCAAATCCGGGAAGATCGCCCACCAGCTGGAGCTGCGGATTCTCGAGCGACAGCCGCTGCACAGCGGCCTGCGCATCGCCCGATACCTGCGGGCCGAGCTGCGCCTTCGCCCCCACCAGTGAGAACGCCGCTTGTTCGAGCCTCGCCGCCGCGATCTCGATCGTCAGGTTTTCAGCAAGCGCCTTCTCAACGAGCCGGGTGAGCTCGGGATCGTCGAACTGGGTCCACCAATCCTGCGGCAGATTTGCCTCGGGACCAGGTGAAGGCGTGTTCACGAAGCGCTCGCCGAGCTCAAGCTCGGGCGGCGACGTTGCAACATCGGCGGCGCAGGCTGCCAGCAGCGTACCCGCCAGGCCCAGTGCGAAAAAGCGCGGAAGGATTGCCGAATCGCGTGCCATCGCGTAATCCTAACAAGGTAATGAATGAAGATTTCCATCAAATATCATGAAAACCGAAAACCGCAATCCCAATACCCGCGGCCGGCCCCGGGTCGAGCGCAAGGTCGAGATCCTCGATGCGGCCGAACGGCTTTATGCGGATATCGGCTTTGACAAGACCTCGATGGCGGACATCGCCGAAGAGCTCGGCATGTCGCCGGCCAACCTCTATCGCAGTTTCGCGGCGCGGCGCGATATCGATCATGCGATCGCAGAGCGCCAGCTTGCGCAGATCGAGGACGCCGCCTGGTCGGCGATTCGCGATGCCGGCCACGATCCCGAGGCGGCGTTTTATCAATTGATCGAGGCAGTTGCAGGGCGGACGAATGATATCCTGTTTCAGGAAGGCCGCTTGAGCGACCTGTGTATCATTGCCGCAAGCGAGAACTGGCCGGTGGTCACGCGCTTCGTCGACCGGCTCAGGAGCGCGCTGCGCCATGTCCTGCTCGAAGGCCAGCGGGCGCGCGTGTTCGATCCCGCGCTCGAGCCCGACAAGACCGCGAACCTCCTCATCGCGATGTTGCTGCGCGTCTGGCATCCGATCATCCTCAGCATGTATTCGGCCGAGCAAAATGCGATGGATGCGATATCGCCGCGCGATGTCGCGGACTTTTTGCTGCGCGCGATTAAAATGAAGAATGAATGATATTGTCATTTTAAGCGGGGCCCGATAATACGCTCCGACCCTTACCGGAAATGAGGCGACTCGTGCGGACCACCCTTGTCATTCTCGCGCTTGTGCTGGCGTCAGCCTGTTCGAGCGAACCGCCCTCCCAAGCTCCGCGCCCGGTTGTGATCCACACGGTCCAAGGCAGCAGCGAACAGACGCGCGAATTTTCCGGCAGCATCGCTTCGCCAATTTCGAGCGAACTCGCGTTCCAGGTCGGCGGAAGGATCACCCAGCGCCTGGTCGATCCGGGCGAGAAGGTGAGCCGCGGCCAGGCGCTGTTCCGGATCGATCCTGCCGATATCGCGCTGGCGCAAAGCGCGGCGAGCGCCGATGCCGCCGCGGCGCGTGCGGCCGCAATCCGCGCGGGAAGTGACTTCAAACGGCTCGAAGGGCTGGTCGAGGCGGGTTCGATCTCGCAGGCCGAATACGATGCCGCGCGCGCCGCGCGCGATGCCAGCGCGGCCAGTCTCAGCGCGGCCGAGGCGCGGGCAAGCGAGGTGCGCCGCCAGCGCGGCTACACCACGCTGGTCGCGCCGCGCTCGGGCACGGTCACCGAGGTGCTTGCCCAGCCCGGCCAGATCGTCAGCCCGGGAATGCCCGTGCTCGAACTGGCGCAGGCGGGGCCGCGCGATGCGATCATCGCAGTCCCCGAAGATGCGCTGGCGAACCTCCCGCGCTCGGTTCTGGCGCGTCCGCTTGGGTCGGATCGCGCGATTGCAGCCAGCCTCCAGGAGGTCTCCGGCGCGGCCGACCCGGTCACGCGGACCTATCGCGTGCGGTATCGCCTGAGCGGGGGCGGGGGGGATTTGCCGATCGGTAGCACAGTCACGATCGCAATGGAGCTCGATGGAGCGACGGGACAGATGGCCGTGCCGCTCGGCGCGCTGCACGATCCGGGCGACGGGCCTGGCGTTTGGGTGATCGATCAGAAAGCGCAGGCGCGGTGGACAAAGGTGAGATTGCTCGAATTGCGCGATGAGGAGGCGATCATCGCCGGCGGGCTTGCGCCCGGCACGCGGATTGTGGCGCTTGGCGCGCATCTTGTCGTTTCCGGAGAGACAGTGCGCGAGGCGCAGATCGGACCGCGCAAAGCTGCCGCCGCCACTGCTGCAGTTAGCAAGACCAAGGCTGCGCGGTGAAAATTCCCAATCTCTCCGCGCTGGCGGTCAAGGAGCAGTCGGTCACGCTGTTCCTGGTGCTCTTGCTGCTGGGCTCAGGCCTGTTTGCCTTCCTCAACCTCGGGCGCGCGGAAGACCCAAGCTTCACGGTCAAGGTCATGACGATCAGCGCGCTGTGGCCGGGGGCGAGCGCCGAGGAGATGCGCCAGCAGGTAGCCGACCCGCTCGAGAAGCGCCTGGAGGAGCTGTTGTACTTCGAGCGGGTCGAAAGCCGCGCCCGTCCCGGCCGGGTGGACATGACGCTGGTGTTCAGCGATTCGCTGCGGCCCAAGGATCTGCCCGAGCAATTCTATCAGGCGCGCAAGAAGCTGGGCGACGAGGCCCTGCGGCTGCCGCGCGGCGTTATCGGCCCGATCATCAATGACGAATATTCAGACAAGTATTTCTCGCTCTACGCGCTTCAGGCCCCCGGCATGCCGCAACGCGACCTTGCGCAGGTCGCCGAGGAACTGCGGCGGCGATATCTTGGCATGGCCGGGGTTGAGAAGGTCAACGTCATCGGCGAGCAGCCGCAGCGGATCTTTGTCGAGCCGAGCGTGCCAAGGCTCGCGAGCCTCGGTCTCAGCCCGGCGGCCCTGATCGCAGCCCTGCAGAGCCAGAATCTCGTGACCCCGGCCGGCTCGGTGCCAAGCGCGGGGCCCAATGTCGAGCTCAAGGTATCAGGCGCGTTTGCCGATCTCGCAGCGGTTGCCAACACGCCCATTGCGATGGGGGATAGAACCTTTCGGATCGGCGATGTCGCCGAGGTCCGAAGCGGCTATGAAGACCCGCCGACCTATCTTGCGCGTCACAACGGCAAGCCCGCGCTCATAATCGGTGTGATCATGCAAAAGCGCTGGAACGGGACGCTGCTGGGCGAGGAATTGCTCGCCGAGACGCAGGCGATCACGGCCGAGTTGCCAGCGGGGATGACACTGACCCAGGTCGCCGACCAGTCGCGCAACATTGCCCAGGCCTATGGCGAATTCATGCTGAAATTTGCAGCGGCGCTCGCGGTGGTGCTCGTCGTGAGCTTTATCGCGCTCGGCTGGAGGGTCGGCCTGGTGGTTGCTTTCGCCGTCCCGCTGACGCTTGCGGGCGTGTTCATCATCATGCTGATGACGGGTCGTGATTTCGACCGGATCACTCTGGGCGCACTCATCCTCTCGCTCGGCCTTCTGGTCGATGATGCGATCATCGCGATCGAGATGATGGTGGTGAAAATGGAGGAAGGTCTCGATCGCGTGGCCGCGGCGATCTACGCTTGGGGGGCAACCGCCGCGCCGATGCTGACCGGCACTCTGGTGACCGTGATCGGCTTCCTGCCGATCGGTTTTGCACAGTCTTCGTCAGGCGAATATGCTGGCAACATCTTCTGGGTCGTCGCTTTCTCGCTGCTCGTCTCGTGGGTGGTCGCGGTTTATTTCACGCCGTATCTCGGGGTCAAGCTGTTGCCAGCGATCGAGCCGAGGGAGGGCGGGCACGAGGCGATCTACGCCACGCCGCGCTATGAACAGCTGCGCGCTCGGGTCGCCACCTGCGTTTCGTGGCGCAGGCTGATCGTCATGGGAACGTTCGGTGTGCTTGTGGTGTGCGGTATCCTGCTGGCGATTGCTGTGCCCAAGCAGTTCTTCCCGAACTCGGATCGACCTGAAGTGCTTGTCGAGATCCACATGCCCACGGGCACCGATATTTCCGCGACGCGCAAGGTCGTGGAAGCTATCGAAGCCGACATCCGCACGCGCGAGGAACCCCAATTCGTCGACAGCTATATCGGGGCGGGTGCGCCGCGCTTCTTCCTCAGTCTCAATCCGGAACAGCCCGATCCCGCCTTTGCCAAGCTCGTCGTACTCACCGAGGATTCGAGCGAGCGCGATGCGCTGGTCGCGTTCGTGCGCGAGCGGGTGAGTGAGGGGGCCTACCCCGCAGCGCGTGTGCGCGTGCAGACGCTGCTGTTCGGCCCGCCGGTCCCCTACCCGGTCACCTTTCGCGTCGCGGGGCCTGATCCCGATACCCTGCGCAACCTCGGCGCACGGCTGGCCGAGATCATGCGCGCTGATCCACGCACCCGCGATGTCAATTCCGATTGGGGCCCGCGCGCACCTTCGCTGAGGCTCGAGCTCGATCAGTCGCGGCTGCGCCAGCTTGGGCTGGATCCTGCGGGTGTTGCGCAGCAGGTCAGCACGCTCACTTCGGGCGCAGCGGTCAGCCAGGCGCGGCTCGGAAACCGCACGGTCGATGTCGTTGTGCGCACCCCGCCTGCAACCGGGCAGGATCTCTCCTCCTTGCGGGATCTCCCGATCCGCACCCCGCAAGGCGGCGTCGTGCCGCTGTCGGGGATTGGCGAACTCACACCGGTATTTCAGGAGAGCCTCATCATTTCGCGCAACCGCCAGCCGACGCTTACCGTGCGCGCGGATATCGCGCCGGGGCTGCAACCGCCCGATGTGACTGCGGCCCTGCTTCCTCAATTTGACGAGCTTATCGCCTCGCTGCCGCCGGGCTACACCTTCGAGGTTGGCGGGGCGGTCGAGGAATCGAGCAAGGCGACCGCGGCGCTTGCTCCGCTGTTCCCGATCATGGCCGCGCTGATGCTGATCATGATCATGTTCCAGACGCGCTCCTTCGTGCTGACCGCGCTGGTCTTCGCGACTGCGCCGCTCGGGCTAATCGGCGCTGTTCCGGCCTTGCTCCTGACCGCCTCCCCGTTCGGCTTCAACGCGATCCTCGGCCTGATCGGCCTGGCCGGCATCCTCATGCGCAACACGCTCATCCTCGTCGACCAGATCGAGATCGAGAAACGCGGCGGCGCGGATGATCGAACCGCTGTGATCGAGGCGACCGTGCGGCGTGCGCGCCCGGTTATCCTGACGGCCCTGGCAGCGATCCTGGCCTTCTTTCCGCTGACCCTTTCGAGCTTCTGGGGGCCGCTCGCGGTGGTCCTGATCGGCGGCACGATCGTGGGCACCTTCCTCACGCTGTTCTTCCTCCCGGCGCTTTACGCGATGATGGTCGGCGTCGGGCGCGAGGAAAAGCGGGCGAGGCCGCTGGAACCCGCCTTGTCGGCCTGATCGCGCTGCCCCGTCACCCGCAAACGCGCCTTCGAGCTTGCGATTGAGGCACTTGGCTCTAGGCTTTGCGCCAGGATCACGGCAAGCCCAAGTCACACGTGGGGAGAGCGTATTTGGCTGAGCGAAGACACATCGTGCTCGCAGGGGCAAGCGGCACGATCGGTCAGGCGGCGGCGCGCCGGTTGCTGGCTGAGGGCCATGCGCTGACCTGCCTCGTGCGCGGCGGCGCAGACGCAAAGCCACCCGGATTGGCAGGCGCGGCCTTGCACCCGGTCGATTTCTCCAGCGCCGAAAGCCTCGCCAGCGCCCTTGCCGCGATTGCGCCCGACACCGTCGTCTCGTGCATCGCCTCGCGCAGCGGCGCGCCCAAGGATGCCTGGGAAGTCGATCACCGGATCAATTTGCGGCTGCTCAAGGCAGCCGAAGCCTCGGGCAGCGCAACACACTTCGTCCTGCTCTCGGCGATCTGCGTGCAAAAGCCGCGGCTCGTCTTCCAGCACGCCAAGCTCGCCTTCGAAGCCGAGCTGATCACCTCGCGGCTTGAGCACACGATCGTGCGCCCCACCGCCTTCTTCAAATCGCTTTCGGGGCAGATCGCGCGGGTGGCGAGCGGCAAGCCGTTCCTCATCTTCGGCGATGGCACACTGACACGGTGCAAGCCGATCAGCGACGATGATCTTGCACGCTTCCTCTGCGAATGCGTGAGCGATCCCGCGCGGCGCAGCAAGGTGCTCCCGATCGGCGGCCCTGGCCCTGCGATCACCCCGCGCGAGCAGGGCGAGATGCTGTTCAAAATGACCGGCCAAGCGCCGGTATTTCGCTCGGTTCCCATCGGGCTGTTCGATATCGCGGCGCGGGTCCTTGCGGTCGGCGCGCCTGTGTCGGGCTGGTTTGCGGCCAAGGCGGAATATGCCCGCATAGCCAAGTATTATGCGAGCGAGAGTATGCTGGTGTGGGACGCCGAGGCTGGCGCCTACGATGCCGACGCAACGCCCGAATACGGCAGCGAGACGCTGCGCGACCATTACCTTCGCGCACTCGCCAGCGAACCGGCCGCATCACCTTCGCGCCTGCCTGAAATCCAGGTCTGATCGTGGACGCCGGCGCGCTGCTGTTCACGCTGGCAAGCTGCGTCTTCTTCATGGGGCTGGTCGGCTGGATCAGCTGGCGCAAGAGCCGCGGGGTGGCCGCGACGAGCGAGGGTTATTTCCTCGCCGGACGCGGGCTGGGCGCGACCTTCATCACCGGATCGCTCCTGCTCACCAACCTCTCTGCCGAGCAGTTGATCGGGCTCAATGGCTCGGCCTATGGCCACAACCTCTCGAGCATGGCGTGGGAGGTGACTGCCGCTGTCTCGACCATTGCCATGGCGCTCGTCTTCCTGCCGCGCTATCTGGCCGGGGCTTTCACCACGCTGCCGCAATTCCTCGCCGACCGGTTCGATGCAACCGTCAGGCGCATGTCGGTGGTGCTGTTCATGCTCGGCTACGGGCTCGTGACGATCCCGAGTGTGCTTTATTCAGGGTCGGTGGCGGTCTTGCTGCTGTTCGATGTGCCCGCGATCACCGGGTTAGGCTATTTTGCCGCGCTGACGATGACGGTCGTCCTCATCGGCGTAATCGGGGCGATCTATGCGGTGTTCGGGGGGCTCAGGGCCGTCGCTGTGTCCGATACGCTCAACGGGGTGGGCCTGCTTGTCATCGGCATTGCCGTGCCGCTGTTCGGCCTCGTGGCGCTCGGCGATGGCAGCCTTTCGCAGGGGCTTTCGCATCTGGTCACCGAGTATCCCGAAAAGCTCGATGCGATCGGCGCGGCGGACGATCCCACGCCCTTCGGAACGATCTTCACCGGCATGATCTTCGCCAATCTGTTCTACTGGTGCACCAACCAATATGTGATCCAGCGCACGCTCGGCGCGAGGAGCCTTGCCGAGGGGCAAAAGGGCGTGCTGTTCTCGGGGTTTTTCAAGGTCCTCGTCCCGTTCCTGATGATGATCCCCGGCATTATCGCCTTTCATCTCTACGGTCCCGGCCTTGGGTCGATCGACGAAGCGTATCCGCGGCTTGTTCGCGATGTGCTGCCGGTGTGGCTCTCGGGGTTCTTTCTCGCGGTGCTGCTGGGGGCGGTGTTCTCCTCGTTCAACTCGCTCCTCAATTCCGCGGCGACCTTGTTTGCGCTCGATGTCTATGCGCCTGCGCTCGGGCGCGAGGCGGATGATGCCGAACTGGTGCGGGTGGCGAAGATCGCGGGCGTGGCGATCGCGCTGCTCAGCTTCGTCGTCGCGCCGCTGCTCTATTTTGCGCAAGGAGGGCTGTGGCAGATCATCCGGATCTTCACCGGGTTCTACAATATTCCCACCATCGCGATCGTCATGGTCGGGCTGTTCACCCGGCGCGTTCCCGCGCTTGGCCCCAAGATCGTGATCGTGTTTCACATCATCGCTTATGGTCTGTTGCGGTTCGTCTTCGAGGACGAGGTCACGCTCCATTTCCTCCACCAGTATGCGATCCTGTTCGCGCTCGAAGTCGCGATCATGCTCGGGTGCGGCGCGCTGTTCCCGCGCGATGAGCCTTGGGCATTTGCGCGAAGCGAGCGGGTCGACCTGACGCCGTGGCGGTTCGCAAGGCCGCTTGCCGTCACCTTGCTGAGCTGCGTCGTGGCGATCTATCTGGTGTTCTCGCCGCTGGGCTTCGCATCGCTCGGCGGACCGGGAGCGCCCTTCACCGCGCTGATCGCGGCGCTTGTTCTTGCTAACCTAGCGCTCTGGGCGCTGGCCGCGCGGGCGCAGCGCACCGCCTAGGCTATCAGGCTCGCGAGCACCCGGCGCCGTCCCTCGAACGGACGGCGGCCGTGCATCACGGCGAAATTGTCGACCAGCGCGACATCGCCCGCCCGCCACTCGCAATCGTATGTAAGTTCCTCTGCGATCGTGATCGCGGGCGCCATGTCGGCAGCGAGGATCGGCTCACCGCCCCCGAAGGTGATCGCGCGCGAGGGCACATTGCGCTTGTCCGACCAGCCTCTGAATGCAGCGATCAGCTGGTTGAAGAAGCTGCGCCGCCCGTCAGCGAGCAGGCGGATGGCGGGCAGGGTGGGCGTGGTCGCGCGCAGCGATCCGTCTTCGAGCCACTCCCAAGTGTAGCCCAGCTCGGCGAGCCGGGCCTCGGCCTCGCTCTCGTCAGCAGCGCTTAGCGTTCCGCGCCAGCTTCGCCCTTGGCCGGAAGCCGCATCGTCATCGCCGGGCATCACATTGGTGTATCGCACGCCCTCGGCCTCGAGCCGGGTGACAAATCCGCCTGCTGCATCCTCCAGCCGCTCGAGCACGAGGTCAGAGCGGCACAGCGGGGTCGCTCCGCCGCGCGCAGGGGCGATTTCGCAATAGAAGAACAGCTTCGAGGGATAGCGCGGCGTCTGCGCCATTTCGTGGTGAAGGAAAATCTCGGTCGTCGGCGGGGCTTCATTGGCGGTGAAGACACGCGGCGTGACATTCGTGCGCACCGCGTTGGAGAGCGAATCCGCATATGTGAAACCGGGCTCGTCATAAGCTTCGACCGTGGCATCGAAGGCTTGCGGACCGGGCACGTCGAAGCCGCGCAGCAGCACGGCGCCGCTGACGCCCAGCGCCTCGTCAGCCGCGCGCTTGTTGTCGCGAATGAAGCGGGCCAGCGAGCCGCTGCCTTCGATGAGAGCGGGAAAATCAATCATAGATCGGGTGGAAGGTTCCAAAGGCAGCCTCGGTGAACGTGCCGGGATCGTTGAACCGGCGGTTTTGATCAAGCGCACTGATCGCCGCCATTTCGACCTGGCTCAGCTCGAAATCCGCGCTGGCAAGATTTTCGCGCATGCGCTCAGCGTTCGAGGTCTTGGGAATGATCGCTGTGCCCCGCTGGAGACCCCATCGCAAAAGCACCTGCGCGGGCGTCTTGGTGTGGCGCTCGGCGGCGGCCATCACCGGCGCGGCTTCCAGCAGGCTCTCGCACTTGTCGGCCATGCCGAGTTCGAAATAGCTTTGTGCGCCAAGCGGCGAAAAGGCGGTCACGTCGATCCCGTATTCGCGCGCAAGGCGGATCAGGCGCTCCTGCGCCAGATAGGGATGCGCCTCGATCTGGAGCATCGCAGGCTTGATCCGGGCATAGCTCATGAGATCATGGATGAGCGCCGAATTGTAGTTGCACACGCCGATCTGGCGCACCAGCCCTGTATCCACCAGCCGCTCCATCGCCGCCCAGGTTTCATGCAACGGGACAGGCGCTCGCTCCATCCGGGGCTCCGGCGCAGTGGGGTCGGCGATCCATTCGGGCGGATAGCGTTCCTCGATCGGGACATATCTGAGCGCGATCGGGAAGTGGATGAGGTATAGATCGAGATAATCGAGGCCGAGATCGGCGAGCGATTTGCGGCACGCTTCTTCGACGTGCCCGGGCGCGTGGAAGGTGTTCCAGAGCTTGGAGGTGATCCAGAGCTCCTCTCTCTTCACCAGGCCATCCGCGATCGCCCGCGCAAGGCCCGCGCCGGTCTCGCGCTCATTGCCATAATCTGCCGCGCTGTCGAAATGGCGGTAGCCCGCGCGCACCGCTTCGAGGACGCTCGCGGCGGTCTCCTCGCGCGGGATCTTCCACAGGCCGAAGCCAATCCGGGGCATGGGCGAGCGCATCATCCCTCCTCGTCTGCGAAGTGGAGATTGACCGCCTTGCCGGTGGCGATGCTTTCCTGCGCGGCTGTGCCCATCGCGACCGAGCGATAGCCATCGCGGGTGTCGATCTGCGCCGGGGTGCCGCGGGTGAGGGCCTCGTGAAAATGGCACAGCTGAAAGAAGGTCGCGCCGTGATGGCTGCCAGCATCGAGCGCGGCCCGGGGGGTTTCGACGACTTCGCTGACCGGCCCGGATTTGTCGCGAGGCGACCATGTCACCGTTGCGCTCGGCAGCTTGACCTCGAGCTTGCCGATGGGCCCCACCGCGCTGATCTCCTCCTGCTCCTGCGACCCTTCGGCGAACATGCACAGATCAAGGCAAGCGCGCGCACCGCGGCCAAATTCGACCACCACCAGCGCGTTATCGATGATGTCGGGAACCTCGCCATCATAGCGTTCATCGAGGTGGTTCACATCCTGCGCGCCGCTCGCGAAGATCCGCACGGGTTCATCGCGCAGGATATGGCGCATCAGATCGAAGAAATGGCAGCACTTCTCGACCAGCGTTCCCCCGGTGTTGCGATTGAAGCGGTTCCAGTCACCAACCTTGGGGAGAAAGGGGAAGCGGTGTTCGCGGATGGTGAGCATCTTGATATCGCCAGCCTCGCCGGCATGAACGCGGGCGATAAAGCGTGTGACCGGCGGCATGAAGCGATATTCGAGCCCGAGCCAGAACAGGTTCGGGTATTCGCGCACCTTCTCATGAAGCAACAGCGCATCGTCGAGCTTGGTGCACATCGGCTTTTCCATGAGGATCGCGCAGCCTGCATCCATCACCGGGCGAGCGATATCGTAATGCGTGAAATTGGGCGAGGCGATGATGACGGCATCGGGCCGCACTTCTGCGAGCATCTGCTCGCTGTCGTCATACAGCACCGCACGCTGGCCAAGCTGCACCGCAAGCGTCTCGGCCGCACCGCGCGAACCCGGATCGGGATCGGCGATCGCGACCAGCTCGGCCCCCGGCACCAGCGCGAGGTTTGCCATGTGCTCGCGGCCCATCATCCCGCAGCCGATGATTGCGTAGGTGCGTTTGGTGCTCATGGCGCGGACATCTCTGGGTTGGTGGCGGGAATTTGGCAAGCGTCTGTGGTCTAAGGGTCCAGATGGCGAAGACTGCGGGCGGCACTATCCGCTGGCCCTCATCGCTCCCCCCCTTTCTCCCAATCGCCAAACCCACCGATGGGTACTCCCGGCATTTACTCATATAAAAATATCTTTATATGTTGGCGGCAAGATGACCTCCATGACAGTTCAAACGCCCATTGATGCTCTGTTCAAGGCGCTTGCCGATCCCACCCGGCTGCGCATTGCGCGGCTGCTGGCGACGATGGAACTGGCGGTCGGCGAACTGGCGCAGGTGCTTGGCCAAAGCCAGCCGCGCGTCTCGCGCCATGTCGGGATATTGTGCGATGCCGGGCTGGCCCAGCGGCGGCGCGAGGGCAGCTGGGTGTTCCTGCGCGGCGCGGGATATCTCGAGGATGCCGGGTCGATCATTGCCGCACTCGATCGCTTGTTGGCGGTGGCCGAAGCGCACGAGCCCGGCTTTGCCGCGGCCTGCCAGTCGGATCGGCGCAAGCTTGCAGCGATCCAGTCCGCGCGCGATGCTGCTGCAGCGGAGTATTTCGCGCGCCATGCGGGCGAATGGGACGATCTGCGCGCGCTCCACAGCCCCGATGCTCAGGTGGAACAGCGCCTGTTCGAAAGCCTGGCGGATCATTCGCTCGGGCATGTCCTCGATATCGGCACGGGCACAGGGCGCATCGCCGAGCTGTTCGCCCCGCTTGCCGATCGCGTGGTTGCGCTCGACAAGAGCCTCGAGATGCTGCGGATCGCGCGGGCACGCCTGCAGCATCTTCCTGCGATCAAGGCCGAGCTGATCCAGGGCGATTTCACCCAGCTGCCCTTTGCCGCGGGCCAGTTCAACACCGTGCTCCTCCACCAGGTGCTCCACTTCGCGCACAATCCGCAAGTCCCGCTCGCCGAAGCCGCGCGCGTCACCCGCAGCGGCGGGCGGATCGCGATCGTCGATTTTGCGAGCCACGAGCGCGAGGAACTGCGCAGCCGCCACCAGCACGTCCGCCTCGGTTTCACCGATGCGCAGATGACCGCTTTGCTGCAGCATGCCGGGTTCGCGCCCGCTGCGCCGGTTGCACTCGAAGGCGGCGAACTCGTGGTCAAGATCTGGATCGGCGAGCGCTGCAACGCTGGTCCGATTCGCAATCAATCCTCCCCTGCACCAAGAAAAGCCCTGCCATGAACCCGACCCTTGACCAATTGCGCGAACACCGCACCGCGCTCGACACGCCGCTGTTTTCCGGGCTGCCGGGCGACATCGCCGTCAGCTTCGAATTCTTCCCGCCCAAGTCCGAGAAGATGGAAGAGCAGCTGTGGAACGCGGTGCTCGAATTGAAGCCGCTCGAGCCGCAATTCGTCTCGGTCACATACGGGGCAGGCGGTTCGACCCGCGAGCGCACGCATGCGACCGTGGCGCGGATCGTCGCCGAGGCCGGGCTGCCCACCGCCGCGCACCTCACCTGCGTCGGGGCGAGCAAGGCCCAGATCCGCGAAGTGGCCGAGCAATACTGGGAAGCGGGCGTGCGCCACATCGTTGCGCTGCGCGGAGATGCGGGCGAGCCGGGCGCGCCCTTCACGCCGCACCCCGAAGGTTATGCCGGGGCGGCCGAGCTGGTCGCCGGGCTGAAGGCAATCGCCGATTTCGAGATTTCGGTCGCCGCTTATCCCGAAACTCACCCCGATGCCTCCTGCCCGCAGGCCGACATCGATCACTTGAAGCGCAAGCTCGATGCCGGCGCGACCCGCGCGATCAGCCAGTTCTTCTTCTCCGCGGAAACCTTCTTCCGCTTTCGCGACAAGCTCGCGGCCGCCGGGATCGAGCACAAGGTGCTGCCGGGAATCCTGCCGGTCAGCAATGTTGCTCAGGCGAGGAAGTTTGCCGGCGCTTGCGGGGCCGAAATTCCGCTGTGGATGGATGGCCTGTTCGAAGGGCTCGATGAAAAGCCCGCCGCGCGCCAACTGGTCGCTGCCACAATCGCTGCCGAATTGTGCCGCCGGCTTTATGCAGGGGGCGAGCGCGATTTTCATTTCTACACCTTGAACCGCCCCGAACTCGCCTATGCGATCTGTCACATGCTCGGCAAACGCCCGCAGGCTGTGAGGCCTGCCGGTGCCGAGCCAGTCATGAAGGATGCCGCCGAATGACGATCCAGCCTTCCGCCGCCCGCGCCGCCCTGACGGCCGCCGCCGCGAGCCGCGTGCTGATCTTCGATGGCGCCTTCGGCACGCAAATCCAGCAGCGCAAGCTCACCGAGGCAGACTATGCGGGCGCTCTCGGCCTGCCCGCCGACCAGAAGGGCAACAACGATATCCTCGCGCTGACCCGCCCCGACGTGATCCGCGACATCACCCGCGCTTACCTCGATGCGGGATCCGATGTGGTCTCGACCAACACCTTTTCGGCCAACCGCATCAGCCAGGCCGATTACGCCGCCGAAGATCAGGTCGCCGCGATCAACCTTGCGAGCGGCCGCATCGCGCGCAAACTTGCCGACGAATACGCCGCAAAGGACGGCAAACCCCGGTTCGTCGCGGGCGCGATCGGGCCGACCAACAAGACGCTCTCGCTCTCGCCCGATGTCGAGGATCCGGGCTATCGCGAGATCGATTTCGACGAGCTCGTTGCGGTCTATAGAGATCAGGCTGCCGCTCTGGTCGAGGGCGGGGTGGACTTCATCCTGATCGAGACAGTGTTCGATACGTTGAACGCCAAGGCCGGCGTCATGGCGGTCAAGCAGCTCGAGGCCGAGCTTGGCCGCGAAGTGCCCGTCATGATCTCGATGACGCTCACCGATCTGTCGGGCCGCAATCTGTCGGGCCACACAGTCGAGGCGTTCTGGTATGCGGTGCGCCATGCCAAGCCGGTGACGATCGGGCTCAATTGCAGCTTTGGCGCCGAGCAACTGCGCCCGCATGTGAAGGCCCTTTCAGGCATCGCCGACACGCTGATCATGGCTTACCCCAATGCCGGCCTGCCCAATGAGCTCGGCGAATACGACGAGCTGCCCGACACCACCGCCGCGCTCGTGCGGCAATGGGCCGAGGGCGGGCAGGTCAATATTCTGGGCGGCTGCTGCGGCTCCTCGCCTGCCCATATCGCGGCGATCGCGCAGGCGGTTCAGGGCCTTCCCCCCCGCACATTGCCCGACGTGCCACCTGCGATGCGGCTGGCAGGGCTTGAGCCGTTCAAGCTCGCCTCCTGAATTCCGCACCCCTTTGCAATGCTACTCCTGCGATAGCGGGAGGGGCGCAGCGCCAGCCAGAGCAAACAATGACCACACAATCCGCTTCCAACTTCGTCAATATCGGTGAGCGCACCAATGTCACCGGCTCGGCCGCATTCAAGAAGCTCATCATGGCGGGCGATTACCCCGCTGCGGTCGAAGTCGCGCGCCAGCAGGTCGAGAACGGCGCGCAGGTGATCGACGTCAACATGGACGAGGGCCTGCTCGATGCGGTCCACGCGATGACGACCTTCCTCAAGCTGATCGCGGCTGAACCCGATATCGCGCGCGTGCCGGTGATGATCGACTCGTCCAAGTTCCACGTGATCGAGGCGGGGTTGAAGTGCGTCAGCGGCAAGCCGATCGTCAATTCGATCAGCATGAAGGAGGGCGAGGAAGCCTTCCTCGAACACGCCCGCATCTGCATGGATTATGGCGCGGCGGTGGTCGTCATGGCCTTCGACGAGGTCGGTCAGGCAGACACCAAAGAGCGCAAGGTCGAAATCTGCAAGCGCGCTTATGACCTCCTCACCGGCATCGGCTTTCCGCCCGAGGATATCATCTTCGATCCCAACATCTTCGCGGTCGCCACCGGGATCGAGGAGCATGATCGCTACGGGTTGGACTTCATCGAGGCGGTGCGCGAGATCAAGCGGCTGTGCCCGCATGCCAAGACCAGCGGCGGGCTGTCCAACCTCTCGTTCAGCTTTCGCGGCAACGAGATGGTGCGCCGCGCAATGCACTCGGTGTTCCTCTACCACGCGATCCCGGCCGGGTTCGACATGGCGATCGTCAATGCAGGCCAGCTGGATGTCTACGACCAGATCGACCCTGCCTTGCGCGACGCCTGCGAGGACGTGATCCTTGCGCGCCGCGCGGACGCGACTGAACGCCTGATCGACCTTGCCGAAAGCTACAAGGGCAAGAGCGTCGCCGACGAGAAAGCCGCCGAGGAATGGCGCGGCTGGCCCGTCGAACGGCGGCTCGAACACGCGCTGGTCAAGGGGATCGACGCCTATGTGGTCGAAGACACCGAGGAAGCCCGCGCCGCGCGCGCGGCCAATGGCGGCCGCCCGATCGAGGTGATCGAAGGCCCGCTCATGGACGGGATGAATGTCGTCGGCGACCTGTTCGGCAGCGGCAAGATGTTCTTGCCGCAGGTGGTGAAGTCGGCGCGGGTGATGAAGAAGGCGGTCGCCCACCTCATCCCCTATATCGAGGCCGAGAAAGACCTGCTGCCCGAGGCCGAGCGCCGCGCCAAGGGCAAGATCATCATGGCGACGGTCAAGGGCGACGTCCACGATATCGGCAAGAACATCGTCGGCGTGGTGCTCCAGTGCAACGGCTATGATGTGATCGACCTTGGCGTGATGGTGCCGTGGCCGACGATCCTCGCTTCAGCCAACGACAACAATGCCGACATGATCGGGCTGTCGGGCCTGATCACGCCTTCGCTGGACGAGATGGTGACGGTCGCCGAGGAAATGCAGCGCGCCGGCATGACGATGCCGCTGCTGATCGGCGGGGCGACCACATCCAAGGTTCACACCGCGCTCCGCATCGACCCGGCTTACGAAGGCCCGGTGATCCACGTGCTCGACGCCAGCCGCGCGGTCGGGGTGGCGTCCAAGCTGCTGTCGGACACCCAGCGCGATGACTATGTCGCCGAGATCGAGGACGAATATATCCACGTGCGCGATGCCCGCGCGGGCCGGTCGCAGAGCGTCCTGCTAAGCATCGAGGAAGCGCGCGCCAATTTCTACGATGCTTTCTTGTCGGACAAGCCCGCCCCGCCCGAGCAGCCCGGCGTGCACGTGTTCCCCGACTGGTCATTGGAGCACCTGCGCGGCTTCATCGACTGGACGCCCTTCTTCCGTGCGTGGGAACTCCACGGCAATTATCCCGCGATCCTGACTGACGAGGTCGTGGGCGAAACCGCGACGCAGCTGTTCGCCGATGCCAATGCGATGCTCGACCGGATCATTGCCGAGAAATGGTTGACCGCGCGCGGCGTCGCGGGCTTGTGGCCCTGCGCGAGAGATGGCGACGACATCACGATCCACCTTGACGAGCGCGAAGAGCATGTCGTGCTCCCGATGCTGCGCCAGCAGGTGAAGAAGAGCCGCGATCGCGCCAATATGTGCCTTGCCGATTTCATCGATCCCGATGGCGACTGGATCGGCGGCTTTGCGGTCGGCATCCACGGGATCGAACCACATTCGGCGCGGTTCCAGGCGGACAAGGACGATTATTCCGACATTCTCCTGAAAGCGCTGGCCGATCGCTTTGCCGAGGCCTTTGCCGAGGCGCTGCATCAGCATGTCCGCACCACTCTGTGGGGCTATGCTCCGGGCGAGCAGCTCACCTGCGAGGCGCTGATCAAGGAGCAATATCGCGGCATCCGCCCCGCGCCGGGTTATCCGGCATGCCCCGACCATTCGCTCAAACCGATCCTGTTCGACCTGCTCGATGCGCCGACCAATGTGGGGCTGACCCTGACTGAAAGCTTCGCCATGTGGCCGACGGCGGCGGTCTCGGGCTTCTATTTCGGCCACCCGGAATCGCAATACTTTGGTGTTGCGCGGGTCGGGCGCGACCAAGTCGAAGACTACGCCGCGCGGCGCGGGGTTGAGCTCGCAACGGCGGAGCGCTGGCTGAGGCCCAATCTCGATTGATCTTTGCTTACGCTGCGGCGAAGATGGAGTGCATGACCCGCCACCTTATCGCGCTTGCAGCGCTCGCTCTCCCCTCGGCCCCGACCTTGGCTGCCGAGGAACGATCCCCCCCTCCGGCAAGCGTAGTCGTCACCTTCACCGCGGACGAGGTCACCTCGCTGATCGCTGAAGGGGTGCGCAATTTCGAGAGCGACGAGGCCGTCGACCCCAACGATCCGGTGCGCATCGCCTCGATCTCCAAGCTCGTCATGGCGATCGCGGTGATGCGGCTGGTCGACGAGGGCGCGGTTGATCTTGATGCGGATGTTTCGGATTATCTCGGCTGGCGTGTGCGCTCGCCCGTGTTCCCGGATGCGCCCGTCACGCTTGCGCAGCTCATGTCGCACCGCTCGGGCCTGCGCGATGCGTCGGGCTACATCATTCCGCTCGGCGAAAGCCTCGAGGAAAAGTTGAAGGATCCGGCGAGCTGGTATGCCGCTGCGCCGCCGGGCGAAGCCCCGTTCGAATACGCCAATCTCGGCTCGCCCGTTGTTGCGACCGTGCTCGAAGCGGCGACCGGCGAGCGCTATGATCACCTGCTCGAGCGCCTCGTGTTTGCGCCGCTCGGCATCAAGGCGTGCGTCAACTGGATTGGCTGCTCGCCCGATATGGCCGCGCGCGCCGTCGCGCTCTATCGCCATACCGGCGAGCCTGCGCGCGATTTTCCCGGCGATCTGCCGCCTGAATGCGCGATCCCGCGCGCTGCGGACACTGAGTGCTCGCTCGATGGCTATGTCCCGGGCACCAACGCCTCGGTCTTCTCGCCGCAGGGCGGAATTCGCATCGGGATGATGGATCTGGCCAAGCTTGGCCAGGCGCTGATGCAAGGGCCCGAAGGTGGGCTGATGAGCGAGGAGAGCTTTGTCCGCTTCGGTGTCAGTGCCTATGAGGGCCGCCAGGAAGGACAGGAATTCTTCTGCACCTATGGCTTCCACCTCCAGATCATCGAATACGGCGATCAGCCGTGCCTCGATCTCCTGTTTGACGATGGCGCCCATTATATCGGCCATTCGGGCGAGGCTTACGGGCTTCAATCGGGTCTATGGTTCGATGGCGGGGCAACGCGCGGCTTTGCCTATTTCCGCACGCAGGCCCCTCCGCCTGCGGGAGGGGAGGATACCGGCGGGTTCACCCAGGGCGAACGCGACCTGATCAGCCGCGCGCAGGCCGCCCTCGCAGCAGCCCAGGCGAACGACTGAACGTAATGGAGTTTCGCCTTGCCGCGCATGACCTGTGAATAGCGGGCCAAAGGGCGCTCAATCCGATTGACGCGGCTCTTCGCATCCGCAACAAAGGGCGCGCCTGCCGGGTGCGAATCCGGTGTCTTTCGCGGGAGAGACTGTAGCCTTCGCAAGCGGGCTTGGCGCCGAAGGAGCAACCGCCCCGGAAACTCTCAGGCCAAAGGACCGCGAACGGATCTGGGCACTCTGGAAAGCGTGTCGGACGCCTCGGCGTCGGCACCACCGAAGGGGAGGCGATTGCGGCACGTGGCCGCGACCGCTGAAGCTCTCAGGTCACCCGACAGAGGGGGCAGGAACAGCGCGCCGCCGGGGCGCGTTATGCTGCTTTTCGGGGACTGGCCTTTTGAGCGATAACGACACTTCCGGAGATGATCTGCCGCTGGCCCAGCTGCCGCTCGATGCCTGGCATCGCGCGAAAGGTGCCCGCATGGTGCCGTTTGCGGGCTACGAAATGCCGATTCAATACGCCGGTGAGCATGGGGGCGGCGGCATCGTCGCCGAGCACACCTGGACGAGGACCAGCGCCAGCCTGTTCGATGTGAGCCACATGGGCCAGCTCGGCCTTGCCGGCCCTGCGGACGATCCCGAAACGGCGACCATGCAGGCTGCGGAAGCGCTCGAGGCGCTGCTCCCGGGCTCGATTGCGAGCCTCACGCCAGGGCGGATGCGCTATTCGATGCTGCTAGATGAACAGGGCGGCATTCTCGATGACCTGATGGTCACCCGGACCCGCGAGCGGATCGCGCTCGTCGTCAACGGCGCGGTCAAATGGGACGATATCGCGCATCTGCGCGAGCATCTGCCCGACGAGATCACCCTCACCCATTTCGACGAGTTCGCGCTGCTCGCGCTGCAGGGCCCCAAGGCGGGCGAGGTGCTCGAAGCGATGATCCCCGGAACCGGCGCGCTCACCTTCATGACGGCCGGCCTGTTCGAATGGGGCGCGGCCCAACTGTGGATCAGCCGCGCAGGGTATACCGGCGAAGACGGGTTCGAGATCAGCGTGCACCAGGATCATGTCGAAGCGCTCGCCGAGGCGCTCGTCAGCGATGATCGAGTGCAATTGGCGGGCCTCGGCGCGCGCGACAGTCTGCGGCTCGAGGCGGGGTTGCCGCTTTACGGGCACGACATCACTGCTGCGACCGATCCGGTCAGCGCCGATCTCGCCTTCGCGCTGTCGAAGAAGCGGCGCGAGACGGGAGGCTTTTTCGGCCATGCGCGGATCGCCGAGGTGTTCGCCAAGGGTGCCGCCCGCCGCCGCGTTGGGCTGCTGCTCGAAGGTCGAATGCCCGCGCGTGAAGGGGCCGAAGTGTTCGTGGGCGATGCGAAGGTCGGCACGGTCACCAGCGGCGGCTTTTCGCCGACGCTCGGGCGGCCCATCGCAATGGCCTATATCGATGCATCCCACGCCGAGGATGGCACCGCGTTAGAGATCGCGGTGCGCACCAAACGGCTCAGCGCAACCGTATCACCCATGCCCTTTGTCCCGCATCGCTATTACCGAGGGAGCTGACCCATATGACGCGCTATTTCACTGATGAACATGAGTGGATCGAGATCGAGGACGACACCGCGACTGTCGGCATCACGGATTATGCCCAGGAGCAATTGGGCGACATCGTCTTCGTCGAGCTGCCCGAAGTGGGCACGATGCTCGACAAGGGCGGGGATGCCGCCGTGGTCGAGAGCGTCAAGGCGGCCAGCGATGTCTACTCGCCGATCTCGGGCGAAGTGACCGAGATCAACGAATTGCTCGAGGAGGAGCCCGCCCTCGTCAATGCCTCGCCCGAGGAGGATGGCTGGTTTTTCCGCGTTACCATCGCCGACAAGGACGAGTTCGACGGGCTGATGGACGAGGCCGCCTACAAGGAGTTCGTCGCCAACCTGTAACCCACGGCCCGACGCCAAGGCAGAGGAGGGAGCGCTCCTCAGCCGGGACCAAGCGGCCGCAAGGCCAGTGTTTGTGCCACAAACCCCGGCTTTATCCGGGGACGAAAGTGAAATTGTCATGCGCTACCTGCCCCTCACCGATACCGATCGCCGCGCCATGCTCGAGCGGATCGGTGCCTCCTCGATCGATGACCTGTTCGTGGATGTGCCCGAAGTCGCCCGGCTCGATGGGCCGATCCACGATCTGCCGATGCATGCCAGCGAAATGGCGGTTGAGCGGCACATGCGGCGCCTTGCCGCCAAAAACCTCTCGGCCGACCAGGCGCCTTTCTTTCTGGGGGCAGGCGCCTATCGCCACCACATTCCCGCGAGCGTCGACACCGTGATCCAGCGCGGCGAATTCCTGACCGCCTACACCCCCTACCAGCCCGAAATCGCGCAAGGCACGCTGCAGATGCTGTTCGAGTTCCAGACCCAGGTCGCAAGGCTATATGGCTGCGCCGTGGCCAACGCCTCGCTCTATGATGGCTCGACCGCCTGCTGGGAAGCGGTCGCGATGGCGACCCGCGTGACCAAGCGCAACCGTGCGGTGCTCTCGGGCGCACTCCACCCGCACTATGCCGAGGTCGTGCGGACGATGGCGCAGTTCACCGGCGACGAGATCGCCGGATCGCAGCCCGTCATCCAGCCAGAGCCGGACCTTGCCGGGCTGATCGCCAGGATCGACGAGCAGACGGCCTGCGTCGTCGTCCAATATCCCGATATTCTCGGACGCATCAGCGATCTTGCCGCGGTGGCCGAGGCTGCGCACGCCAAGGGCGCGCTGCTGGTGGTGGTCAACACCGAGCCGGTCGCGCTGGGCGCGATCCGCGCGCCGGGCGACATGGGCGCCGACATCGTCGTCGGCGAAGGCCAGGCGCTTGGCGTAGGCCTGCAATTCGGCGGGCCTTATCTCGGCCTGTTCGCAGTGCGCGATCCCAAGCATGTGCGCCAGATGCCCGGCCGGCTGTGCGGCGAAACGGTCGATGCGGAAGGGCGGCGCGGCTTCGTCCTGACGCTATCGACCCGCGAGCAGCATATCCGCCGCGAGAAGGCGACCTCCAACATCTGCACCAATTCGGGGCTGTGCGCGCTCGCCTTCAGCGCCCATATGACGCTGCTCGGCGAGAAGGGGCTGCGCCAGCTTGCGGCCGAGAACCACCGGCTCGCCTGTCTTGCCGCTGACCGGCTCGCGGCGATCCCGGGGATCACCTTGCTCAATCCCTCGTTCTTCAATGAGTTCACGCTGCTGCTCGACGGCAAGCCCGCGCGCGAGGTCGTGCGCGATCTTGCGGCACGCGGAGTGCTGGGCGGGGTCTCGCTCGGGCGGCTGTATCCGGGCGTGAAGGCGCTCGAGAACGCGCTGCTCGTCGCGGTCACCGAAACCACCACTGAAGAGGACATCGACCTGCTCGCAATGGAGCTGACCGACGCTCTCGCCGCCCAGACCAAGGAGCCTGCCCAATGAACGCGCCCAACAAATCCGGCTGGAAGCCCGAAAGGCCGGTGAGCGAGGACGGCATGCACACCAATGGTTCAGTGGGCCCGCAAACCACCACCGGCAATCGCGCGCTGATGCTCGAGGAGCCGCTGATCTTCGAGATCGGCAACTCTGAAACCACGGGGGTCGATTTCGATTTTGCCGGCCAGCTTGATCTGGCCGGGGTCAAGCAACCCGCCGCGCCGACGCCTGCGCCGCCGACGCGGCTCGCAGGGCTTGAGCGGGAGGAACCGATCGGCCTGGTCGGATTGAGCGAACCCGAGACAGTCCGTCACTACACCCGCCTCAGCCGCCAGAATTACGGCATCGATCTCGGCTTTTTCCCGCTCGGCTCGTGCACGATGAAGCACAATCCGCGATTGAACGAGAAGATCGCCCGCCTGCCGGGCTTTGCCGACGTGCATCCGCTGCAGCCAGTCGGAACCGTCCAGGGGGCGCTTGAAGTCATCAACGAGCTTGCCTTCTGGCTCCTGAAGCTCACCGGGATGCACAGCGTGGCGATGAGCCCCAAGGCGGGCGCGCATGGCGAATTGTGCGGCATCTTGTGCATTCGCGCAGCGCTCGAGGCGCGCGGCGATGCGCGCGAGGTCGTGCTCGTTCCCGAAAGCGCGCACGGCACCAATCCCGCGACTGCCGCCTTCGCCAATTACCGCGTCGAGGATATTCCCGCGACGCCCGAGGGCCGGATCGACGTGGAGGCGCTCAAGGCCCGGCTCGGGCCGGACGTCGCTGCGGTGATGATCACCAATCCCAACACCTGCGGCCTGTTCGAGAAGGACTTCCGCACGATCGCCGATGCGGTCCACGCAGCGGGCGGGTTCGTCTATTGCGATGGCGCCAATTTCAACGCGATCGTCGGCAAGGTGCGCCCGGGCGATCTCGGCGTGGATGCGATGCACATCAACCTCCACAAGACCTTCTCCACCCCGCATGGCGGCGGCGGGCCGGGCTCAGGCCCGGTGGTGCTCTCCGAAGCGCTCGCTCCGTTCGCGCCGCTCCCTTACACCGCCCGCACCGCCGATGGGATCGTCCACCTGATCGAGGAGGAGCAGGCCGATGCCTTCGCGCGCGAGCATTTCGGCGGGCCGCTCCAGCATTTCGGCCGGATGACGGCGTTTCACGGGCAGATGGGCATGTTCACCCGCGCGCTCACCTACATTCTGAGCCACGGGGCCGACGGCCTCAAGCAGGTCGCCGAAGATGCCGTGCTCAACGCCAACTACATCCTGCGCAGCCTCGAGGATATTCTTCACGCGCCGTTCGCGGACAGCGGCCCGTGCATGCACGAAGCGCTGTTCGGCGATAGGGATTTCGGCGGCGATCTGACCACGCTCGATCTTGCCAAGGGGCTGATCGACGAGGGCTATCACCCGATGACGGTCTATTTCCCGCTGGTGGTTCATGGCGCGATGCTGGTCGAGCCGACCGAAACCGAGAGCAAGGCGACACTCGACCAGTTCATCACGGCCTTCCGCTCGGTTGCGACCCGCGCGCTCGCAGGCGACGAAACCTTGAAGCAGGCGCCCTTCTATGCGCCGCGTCGCCGGCTCGATGAAACCGCAGCGGCAAGGAAGCCCAAGCTGACCTGGGAGGCGCCGGAGGGCTGATGGCGCCCGATGCGGATCGTCTTCAGCCGCAAGGGTTTTGACAGCAGCGCGGGTGGCGGGCCTTCGCCGATCGTGAACGGTGCGCCGGTAAGCCTGCCGATCCCGTGCGGCAGGGGCATCTCGCGCACAACCTATGGCGATCTCGGGCTCGGCGAATACGCGGTGCGGTCGAGCCGGGGAAAGCTAGGCCCCGGCGATCTGTGCCACCACGATCCGATGTTTCTCGAAGACCGGACATGCCTGTTTGGTCAGGCCGGGGCGGCGCAGACGCATCTCGAGCGGCAGGGTGTGGGCCCAGGCGATGTGTTTCTCTTCTTCGGCCTGTTTGCCGATGATGCGCGGCGCGGCTTGCATCACCGCATCTTCGGCTATCTCCGGGTCACCGAGGTGATCGCGCTTGGCTGCGGCGCTCCGCCTGAAATGATTGCGCTGCGCCACCCCCATGCGCTCGCGATGCACGCTTCAAACGATGCAATCTGGCGCGGCGACGGGCGCGTGGCTGCGCGCGCGAGCGAGGCGCTTCGGCTGAGCGTGCCGGGAGGTTCGCCGAGCCTGTGGCAGCGCCCGTCATGGCTGCGGCGCGGTGGGCTCAGTTATCACGATCGCGCCGATAGGTGGCTAAACGGCTCGCGGCTGCGCGCGGTGGCGAGGGGGCAGGAATTCGTGGCCGATATCGGTCGGCGCAAGGCTCCGAGCGACTGGCTCGAGCGGATCCTGGCCGAGATCAATAGGTCTTGATGATCGCCGAGAAATCCACGCCTTCATTGCCCGCGCCGGCGAAATCCTCATACAGCGCCGCTGCCCGAGCGCCCAGCGGAACCGCGGCATCAACGGTCTGCGCGGCCTCCATCGCGAGGCGCAGGTCCTTTAGCATCAGCCCGGTCGCAAAGCCGCCCTGGTAATCGCGGTCGGCGGGGCTATCGACCCCAACGCCGGGCAGCGGCGTGTAGGCGTTGAGCGACCAGTTGTAGCCCGAGGATTGCGACGAGATCTCGTAGAACTTCTGCGGATCGAGCCCGAGCCGCTCGGCCATTTTCATTGCCTCGGCGGTGCCGATCATGGTGATCGCGAGCAGCATGTTGTTGCAGATCTTTGCGGTCTGGCCCGCGCCTGCATCGCCTGCATGGATGACCGCCTTGCCCATCTGCGCCAGGATCGGCTCGGCGCGCTCGAACGCTTCGTCGCTGCCGCCGACCATGAAGGTGAGCGTGCCCGCCGCCGCCGCCGCGATCCCCCCCGAGACGGGCGCATCGACCATCGCATAGCCCTTGCGCTCCGCCGCGGCGACCACCTTGCGCGCGGTGGCGACATCGATCGTCGAACAATCGATGAGGATCGCGCCCGCCGGAGCAATGCCGATCACGTCCTCCTCATAAACCGACTTCACGATCGCGCCATTGGGCAGCATCGAGACGACTGCCTCAGCCTGCGCACACGCCTGTGTGGCGCTCGCGAAGGTCGCACAGCCCGCCTCGTCCGCAGCGGCCAGCGCCGCCTCGCTGAGATCGAAGGCGCGCACTTCGTGGCCTGCCTTCACGAGATTGGCGGCCATCCCGCCGCCCATGTTGCCAAGGCCGATAAAGGCAATTCTCATGGTCTTTTCCTCTCCGACATCCCGGCAAAAGCCGGGAGCTCAGACGCCAACGCGCTTTGCATGACCGCCCCCGACCCTCGCTTTCGCCAAGGTGACGAATGAAGGATTATCGTCCCTTCCACTGCCCCTCGCGCTTCTCGATGAACGCGGCCATCCCCTCGGCCTTGTCCTCGCTCGCGGTCAGGATCTGGAAGATGCGGCGCTCCATGATCAGGCCTTGGTCGAGCGTTGTCTCGAATGCGGCGTTGACCATTTCCTTGTTCGCGATCGCGGCCATCGGCGGCATCGCCGCAATGGTCGCAGCGGTCTTGAGCGCCTCGGCAACGAGCTCGGCCTGCGGCACGACGCGCGCGACGAGGTTCGCACGTTCGGCTTCATCGGCGCTCATCATCCTGCCCGTCAGGCACATTTCCATCGCCTTGGACTTCCCGATCGCCCGGGTCAGTCGCTGCGAGCCGCCCATCCCGGGCGCGACGCCGAGCTTGATCTCGGGTTGGCCGAACTTGGCGTTGTCCGAAGCGATGATGAAATCCGCCATCATCGCAAGCTCGCACCCGCCGCCAAGCGCAAACCCGTTCACCGCCGCGATCCAAGGCTTGCGGGTCCGCTTGACGATCTCGCTGGTCCAGGCCGCGAAGAAATCGTCGAGATAGAAATCGGCTGCGGCCTTTTCGCTCATCTCCTTGATGTCTGCCCCGGCGGCGAAGGCCTTTTCGCCCGAGCCTGTGAGCACCGCGCACAGCTGGCCCGCATCCGCGCTGTAAGCGGCGAAGGCGTTGATCAGGTCGGCGAGCACCTGGCTGTTGAGCGCATTGAGTGCCTGCGGGCGGTTGAGGGTCATCAGCGTGACGCCCTTGTGGCCGGCTGCATCGATTTCGACGGTGATGGTCTCGTAGGTCATTGGCTTTCTCCGTCAGGCGAGCGGCTGCCACTCCTCCTCGGGGGGAAGCGGCGCGAAGATCGCATCGAGCAGATCCTCGCTCACCTCCTCGGGGGTCGCGGGAGACCACTTGGGATCATTGGTCTTGTCGATGATGACCGCTCGCACGCCTTCGGCGAAATCGGGCCGCATCAGGACCCGGCTCGCGATGCGGTATTCCATCACCATGTTGTCCGCAAAGCTCGGCAATTGGGCGCTGGTGGCAAGTTGGCGCAGCGCGACCTTGCAAGTCTGCGGGCTCTTGGTGCCGAGCGCATCGCGCTCCTTGCTCGCCCAGGCCTTGTCCTCATCGCTCCCGTCCTCGATCGCTTTCTCGAGGCTTTCGAGAATGTCCTCGAACCGGTCCGAGGCGAAATGACGCACGATCCGGGTCGCGTTATCCTCGATTCGCGCATGCGGCGGCGTGCCCACCGGTTCGGAGAGGATCCCGGCGATCCGGCCCGGCCGCTCGCAGATCCGCGCCTTCAGATCTTCGAGCATGTCGCTGGGCACATAGTGCGTTGCAAGCCCCGCCCACAGCGCCTCCTCCCCGGTGAGGCGCGCGCCGGTCAACGCCAGGAACTGCCCGAGCCGCCCGCCGATCCGCGAGAGATACCAGCCTCCACCAACATCGGGGAACAGGCCAATCCCGGTTTCGGGCATGGCAAAGCGGGTGTTCTCGGTCGCGACGCGGAACTTCGCCGGCATCGCGATCCCGACGCCGCCGCCCATGGTCACCCCATCCATGAACGCGACGATCGGCTTTGGATAGGTGAACATCTGGTGGTTGAGCTGGTATTCGTCATGGAAGAACCTGCGCCCGGTGGCTCCGTCATCGTTCAGCGCCGAATCGCGCAGCATCGCGATATCGCCGCCCGCGCAAAAGCCGCGCCCGTCATCGTGATCGAGGATGATCGCATGGATCGCATCGTCGTGCTCCCATTCGCTGAGCGCCGCGCTCATCGCGTGGCACATCTCCAGCGTCAGCGCATGCAGCGCCTTGGGACGGTTCAACGAGATATGGCCGATCGGGCCGTTGGTGCGGATAACAACGTCTGTGGTCACGCCTTACGCTTTCGGTTGGATAAGGTCCCAGCGATTGCCGAACGGGTCGCTGAAAACAGCGACCGTTCCATAGGGCTCTTGGCGGGGAACCTCCTCGAATGTCACGCCTGCTGCTGTAAACCGGGCGCAGGTTTCGTCAAACGCCCGAGTGTGGAGAAAAAACGCGATCCCGCCGCCCAAGCTCGCTCATTGCGGTGATGGGTCTTGCGCCGTTCTCAGCGCTCGGGGGGGATAGAGCCGCCATGCGAACGCCCAGTATGTCACCGATGCCACCACGCTGACGGTGCAGATCACGGTGAGATCCCTCACCAACCACGCCTCGGCGCGCAGCAAATCGCCAAGGCGGTAATCAGAAAACAGCGCCATCATGACAAGCCCCGTCAGCAGGCCTGCAGCAACGAAGATCCAGACCGAATGAAACCGGGTGAGCTCGGTCAGGAGCATGGTCGGAAGCGCGATGGGCAAGGCATAGGCCGCGCCGGCAAAGGCGCCGCCCACGAACAGCGGTGCGATATGGCCGATCCGATCGAGGCTGAGGCTGGCCGAATCGATCCAGCCGAACGCGATCAGCACCACCATCGCGGCGATCGACGAGGCGATATAGCCGCCAAGGATGGTCAGCAGCCTCATGCGGTCCTCACTGGCGCAGCAAATCGCGCCCGATCACCATGCGCATGATCTGGTTGGTGCCCTCGAGGATCGAGTGGACGCGCAAGTCGCGCCAGAAGCGCTCGATCGGATAATCCTGGAGATAGCCGTAACCGCCGTGGAGCTGCAGCGCGCGATCGACGATCGCCGAGCCGCTGTCGGTCGCAAGGCGCTTGGCCATGGCGGAAAAGCGAGTCTTGTCGGGCGCGTTGTCGGTCACCTTCACCGCCGCAAGGTAGAGCAGGGCACGCGCCGCTTCGAGATCGGTCGCCATGTCGGCGAGGGTGAACTGAGTGTTCTGGAACTCCGCGATGGCCTGTCCGAACTGGCTGCGCTCCTTGGTGTAGCGGATCGCCTCGTCGAGGCAGCGCTGCGCCCCGCCGAGCGAGCACGCGCCGATATTGAGCCGACCGCCATCGAGCCCCTGCATCGCGATGCGAAACCCCTCGCCTTCGCCGCCGACCACGTTCTCGACCGGCACGCGGACATCCTCGAGGATCAGCTGCGCGGTGGGCTGCGAGTGCCAGCCGAGCTTCTTTTCGGGCCCGCCGAAGCTGACGCCTGCGAAATCCTTCTCGATCACCATGCAGGTGATGCCCTTGGGCCCGTCCTCACCGGTGCGCACCATCACGACATAGATCTCGTTGGAGCCGGCGCCCGAGATGAACTGCTTGGTGCCGTTGAGGACGTAATGCTCGCCGTCCCTTTTCGCGGTGGTCTTGAGCGCGGCGGCGTCCGAGCCGCTCGAGGGCTCGGTCAGGCAATAGCTCGCGATCTGGTCCATGCCGATGAGCTCGGCGAGATACTTGTCCTTGACGGCCTGCGAGCCGAACCGGTCGATCATCCAGGCGGCCATGTTATGGATCGAGATGAAGGCGCTGGTCGAGGGGCAACCATACGCCATCGCCTCCATGATCAGCGCCGCCTCGAGCCGGCCCAGCCCGATCCCGCCCGATTCCTCCGAGACATAGATCGCGCCAAAGCCGAGCTCGGCCGAGCGCTTGATCGTCTCCAGCGGGAAGATGTGCTGCTCGTCCCACTCTGCCGCAAACGGCGTGATGTGGTCGGCGGTGAACCGCTGCGCTGTATCCTGGATCGCGAGCTGGTCGTCGGTGAGTTGGAATTGTCCGGTCATGGCGCGCCCTTAGCCCGTGCGCGGCGCTTGGGAAAGGGCGAGCGGCGCAAACTCGGAAACTGTGCAGCGGCTGGCGGAACTGATGCAATGTCGTGACCGAAACCGGCTTTCGTGTGTAGTTGATCACGATGAATGCACCGCTCACCCGTCTCGTGATGATCTACAACGCCGATGGCGGGCTTCTCAACGCCGTTCGCGACAGCGTCTGGAAGACCTTCGCACCCACCAGCTATCCTTGCGCCTTGTGTGCGCTCGCCTTCGGGTTCTTCACCATGCACGCAGAGTGGAAGAGGTTTCTCGAGCGCTTGCCGATTGCGAAGCTCGAGCTGCACAGGGACGATTATCGCGAGGAATTGCCCGGATTTGACGGCGCGCTTCCCGTAATCCTGCTGGAACGCGCCGACGGAACGTTCGACGTGTTGGCAAGCGCTGCCGAGATGGAGGCGATGGATGGGCTGGGCAAGCTCATCGCCCTTTGCGAGCAGCGGCTGCACGGACTTGGCGTTGCTTTAGCCGCTTACTAGCTGGCAATGATCCTCGCGGGCAACCCTCGCCGCGGCCTCGAAACTCTCCTGTGTCGGTGCCAGCCTGCGGATGAGGACAACGCCGCGCCGCGTGGGACTCGCGATCGTTCGCGCATCGCGGGCACCGGGCGCCGCGAGGCTGACCAGGATGCTCCCGCCACTACCGCGATATGTGAGAAAATTGTTCGTCTCGGCGTCGAAGAAGGAGAGCGACTGATAATCGGGCCACTCGCTCATGGTGACGCGCAGCACGCTTTCGGCCCTGCCCAGATCATAGCGGCACAGCGAATAGAACAGGTCCGGCGAACTTCTCACCACGACCTGCGTTTGCGGCGTGATGCGCACCGGGCTGGTGAAGGCATGAAGCGCGACGCCGCGCTGTTCGAGCTCGGCCATGGCGCGGCCCATGATGACGCCGGGCGCGAGGGCGAGGGTTGCCCCATGCGCTCCGGCCGCGCTGATGGCGAGGACGGCGAGCGGGCCGAGCCAACGCTTCACGAAGCCGCCCCTGCGCAGGCAAGGCGCTCGATCACCGGCGGCGTCAGGGCGGCCTGCGGGTCCGCCAACAACGCCGCATCGGGCACATAGAGCCGCAGCATCAGGTCAAACCGCCCGGCATTGCGGCTCGAAATCCAGTCGCCCGCCTCGCCGGGGCGCTCGGGCGAAACAGTCGCCTCCCAGTTTGCCGCGTTGTCGCCGACGCTGCTCAGATCGATGCTGAGCGCTGCGTCCGCATTGCGCGGAAGCATGCTCTCGCCGGTATAAAGCGTGATCGACCACCACTGCGCCGGCATCGCCCCGCCCGCTAGACGATAGGTGCAATCCTCCGTGAGAGGGCGGCCCGCGCTATCGGTTGCGCTGGTGAAATAGACCGCCTCGCTTTTCGCCAACGCAAGGAGGCCATGGCGGGCCACGCGCGCCCGCGTATAAGGATCAACCGCTTGCGAGCCGATCGCGAAATCGCTGCGCCAGCCGCCGACCTCGACATCGCCGAAATCGAGCGGCTTCATCCCTGGCCACAAACCCGCGAAAGCGAGCGCGCTGCCAACGCCGAGCCCCAGCCCTAGAGCGAGCGCGGCGGCATAGCGAATCGCGCTTCGCATCAATCAACCACGGCCTCGGCTTCGATCTCGACCTTCCAGGCGGGATCGCACAGCCACGCGACCCCCGCCATGGTCGCCGCCGGTTTCGCCTCACCAAACCAGCGCGCATGGACCGCGCCGACCGCCTCCTGATCGGCCGGGTCGGTCAGCAGCATGCGGGTGCGGACCACGTCCGCCGCGCTGCCGCCCAGCGCCTCGATCGCCGCGACGATCAGCACGCAGCAACGCTCTGCCTGCTCGGCCGCGCCGCCGGGAGTGGTGGTGCCATCGGGCTCGATCGGCCCGGTGCCGGCCACGATGATGCGCTGGCCCACCCGCACAGCACGGCAGAAGCCGAAGCGCGCCTCGAAAGGCGAACCCGACGTCGTCCGCGCGCGCCCAACCAGGTCGGCGCTCATCCGCAGGTAATCTCGATGATGGTCATGGCGTCGTCGTAGCGGACATTCACGCGGGTTTCGCGGTAATCCATCGTCCAGGCGCTGCGCGGCGGGCCCCAGCGCAGCAGGTCCGCACCGCTCGCGGTGAGGATGGCCGCGCCCACCTCCGTGCTCGCCTGCTGGCCGATATAGCCTTGCGCCGGGGCAGCATCGCACAGCCCGCCCGCCACACCGGCGGGCGGTCTGTCCGCCGCGGGCGGGGCAGGGTTTAAAGCGCAGCCTGCAAGGGCGAGCGCAGCGCACAGCGAAAGACCAAGCTTTAAGTTCATCCTGTTCCTCCTAACCGCATTTCCTGCGGGGAAATCCGTCACGCTCCTGGGGCTGGCTGCCGCTATCGGTCTGGAGGAGGGTTCTGCCGCCCTCCTCGACCAGCTCGAGGCGCTGAACATTGGTCCACCTCTCGCCTTCGCCCTCCATTGCCAGATCGACGATCACGGCCTCGCTTTCCTGAACCACCCCGGTGACCCGGCCAAAGCTCTCGTAGAACGTGATCGAACCCGGCGCGATCTCCAGGCGCGTTTCGCTCGCCTGCGCGCAGGTGGCCTCGACATGGTCCCACACACCGTGGAAGCGCGCGGGGATGCGAATTGCCGCCTCGGAGTCGCGCGCGCGGGTGGGGCCAGTCGCGGTCTCGTCGGCGAGGCTGCGTGTCCCGGAGAGGGTCTGTTCATTGTCGAGGCCGCTGGTGGGAGATACCTTGCTGTCCACCGGACTCGCCTCCTGTTGGTCGCAGGCGCCGAGCGTGAGCGACACGGCGGCGAGCGCAGCCGAGTGCTTCATCATTCTCATCCCATCGTCGGGATCACGAAAGCATCGCTGCCGTCCCCGCCCCCAAAGTCAATGGTATCGGGCCAGCGCTGGGTGACCTTCTTCTTCTTGGTCCAGAACTGAAGGCCTTCGGTGCCGTACTGGTCGATATCTCCAAAGCCCGAACGCTTCCACCCGCCGAAGGTGTGGTAGGCGACCGGGACCGGGATCGGCACGTTGATGCCCACCATCCCGACATTGACGCGGGCCGCGAATTCGCGCGCGGCGTGGCCATTGCGGGTGAACAGCGCGACGCCATTGCCGTATTGATGCTCGCTGGGCAGGCGCACCGCCTCCTCGAAGTCCTTGGCGCGCACGATCTGGAGCACGGGGCCGAAGATCTCTTCCTGATACGACTTCATCTCGGGCGTCACCCGGTCGATCAGGGTCGGGCCGACGAAGAAGCCGTTCTCATGGCCCTGCAAGCTGAAGCCGCGCCCGTCGATCACGATCTCGGCGCCCTCGGCTTCGGCGGTGTCGATCCACTGCTCGATCCGCGCCTTGTGCTCGGGCGTGACGACGGGGCCGTAATGCGCATCGGGATCGCTTGAGACGCCGATCCTGAGCGCGTTGATCGCGGGGATGAGCTTTTCGCGAAGCCGCTCGGCGGTGTCTTCGCCCACAGGCACCACCACGGGCAGCGCCATGCAGCGCTCACCCGCCGAACCGAAGGCAGCGCCGGTGAGATCGTTCACCACCTGGTCGAGATCGGCATCGGGCATGACCACGCCGTGGTTCTTCGCCCCGCCGAAGGCCTGCACGCGCTTGTGGTGCTCCGCGCCGCGCCGGTAGATGTAATGCGCGATATCGGATGAGCCGACGAAGCTGATCGCTTGAATGTCGGGATGCTCGATGATCGCATCGACCATCTCCTTGTCGCCGTGGATCACCTGCAAGAGCCCTTCAGGCGCGCCCGCCTCGACGAACAGCTCGGCAAGCCGCACCGGCACGGAAGGATCGCGCTCGGAAGGCTTTAGGATGAAGGCATTGCCCGCAGCACAGGCCATCCCGAACATCCACATCGGGATCATCGCGGGAAAGTTGAACGGGGTGATCCCCGCGCCGATGCCCAGCGGCTGGCGCATCGAATAGACATCGATGCCGGGGCCTGCGCCTTGCGTGTATTCGCCCTTCATCGCTTGGGGGATGCCGCAGGCATACTCGATCACCTCGAGCCCACGCTGCACGTCTCCGCGCGCATCGGGCACGGTCTTGCCATGCTCGGACGAGAGCAGCTCGGCGAGGTCAGCCATGTTCGCCTCGATCAGCTCCTTGTAGCGGAACATGACCCGCGCGCGCTTTTGCGGGTTGGTCGCTGCCCATTCGGGCTGCACCGCTTTGGCCGCCTCCACCGCGCGCGCGAGCAGCGCTGCATCGCCCAGCGCGACGCGCGCCTGCACTTCGCCGGTCGAGGGGTTCCAGACATCGTGCGTGCGGGCTGGGGGAGGGCTCTCGCCCACCATGAAATGGTCGATCGTGCGCATGTCGCGGGGTCCTCGCTTCCTGTGTGCTGTTGCCCCATCGCAAGCCACTCCGCGTCTCGCAACCCTTGAGATGCCAAGCGTTGCAGCGTCGCTTCCGGTTGCAAGTGATCGTCAAGGTATGGTGCTTTTGCTGCGGTCCAAAAGGATGTAGGCTCAAAGCGATGCACTTTTTCGAAGTTCTTGTCGTGGCGCATGTGATCGCAGGGGCGGTCGGCCTCGTTGCCTTCTGGGTTCCGATTGCGACCAGAAAGGGTGCAGGCGTTCATCGCCGCGGCGGGCGCTGGGCGACCTTTGGCTTCATCGCCGCAGGCGCGCTTGCGATCGCGATGGCGATCTATTCGCTGGTCGATACAAACCGCCACCCTGAAATCGCCGATCGCGCGCTTTACGAAGGGCTGTTTGGCTGGATGATGCTGTATCTCGGCATGCTCACGATCGGATTTGCCGATTACGGGCTGGCAGTTGTGCGTCATCGCGCGCGCCGGGAGGCGCTGCGGGGTGCGCGCTATCAGCTGGTCATGTTGGCGGTGGTGGCCTCGGGCGCCTGGTGCGGGCTGTTTGGCTGGCGGGTGAGCGATCCGCTGATGATGCTGGTCGCCTTCATCGGGATCATCGCAATGGCGCTGCAGCAGGTCTTCATCTGGCGCGCCGCTGCGCCGCCGCGCCAGGCCTATGTCGGCGAGCATTTTCGCGCGCTGATCGGGATGGGGATCTCGGCCTACACCGCATTTCTCTCGGTGGGGCTCATCCGCCTCGTCCCCGAAGAGGTATTCAACCCGATGATCTGGGCCGGGCCGAGCATGGTCGGGGTCAGCCTCATCATCTGGTTCACGCATCAGGCGAAACGCAAGTCCAAGCTGAGGAAGGTGGCGGCCAAGCTCCCCGCCTGACCGAGAGTGATGGCTGCGAAGCGCGCCCGGATGGTGGGCGAAGAGACGCCCTTACCTGTCGGTACCCACGATTACTTGCTTCGCGGGGTCGGCATCATCGCGCCAGATCGCGGGATCGTTCGCGGTATCCTTGCTGGTCGTGCCCACCGCAACCGTCGCAGCACGCGCCACGACGGTGACGGCCGGCTTTCTGCCCCGACCCTCGGGCGCAGGGATCGCCGCGCTGGCGGCTGCGATCCCGAGGGTTGCGACGCAAAAACCGTGGAAAGGGCGCAGCCTAGCCATCCCCGCGCCTCAGAAGGTTAGGCGCAGGCCGCCCTTCATCGTCCAGTTGTACTTTTCGAACTGCAGCACGTTCTGCTGTCCGCCAAGCCGGTTGAACGCGAAAAACTCTGCATCGTTGATGTTGATCCACTCGAAGAACAGCTGGAAATTGTCGTTGATGGAGTAGCGGCCCGAGAAATCGAGCTGGAACAGGCTGTCGACGATGCGGTCCTCATCGGCTCCGCCTTGAATTTCATCGAGGTAATCGTCGCGGTAAGTGCCGGCGAGGCGCAGCGAGACGGGACCCTTTTCATAGCCCAGCACTCCGTTGAAGGTGTGCTTGCTCGCGCTCGGCAGATTGATCTGGCGGAAGTCCGGCGTATCGGTGATGGATCCGATGTTACCGTCCGAAATCAGGCCCTTGGCATCGGTGAACGTGTAGTTGGCCTGCACCAGGA
>DAITMG010000004.1:0-1967 GCA_036835265.1 Erythrobacter sp.
TCGCGCAATCGCGGCGCGCTGGCAAGCGCGCTTGGCCGCTGATCGGGCGCTTTTGAGGCGGCGTTCGCCTCACCCAAAAGTCGTAGCGCGCATCCGATTGCCAAGCGCGCGCGCCACTCCTACATCGGCCCCCAATTCAGTTCAGTCCAGGTCAGTTCGCACCGCCGTTTGAAGGGATCACAGCCATGCCCCAGTTCGCCGCCCACGACCCGATCGTCATCCTATCCTACGCGCGCACGCCGATGGGCGGAATGCAAGGGTCGCTCGCCGATGTCTCCGCGACCGATCTGGGCGCGGCCGCAGTCAAGGCAGCGGTCGAGCGGTCGGGCGTTGCGGGCGAGAAGTTCGACCGCGCCTATATGGGCTGTGTTCTTCCGGCTGGCCTCGGACAGGCGCCCGCGCGCCAGGCGATGGTCAAGGCGGGCCTGCCCAAATCGGTCCAGGCGACCACGGTCAACAAGGTCTGCGGCAGCGGCATGCAGACCGTCATCATGGGCGCCGAGGCGCTCGCCAGCGGCACGGTCGATTATGTCGTCGCAGGCGGGATGGAGAGCATGACCAACGCGCCCTACCTTCTCAAGAAGCACCGCTCGGGCGCGCGGCTCGGCCATGACACCGCTTATGACCACATGTTCCTCGACGGGCTCGAAGATGCCTACGAGGAAGGCCGCGCGATGGGCACCTTCGCGCAGGAAACCGCCAACGAATATCAGCTCACCCGCGAGGAGATGGACGCCTATTCGATCGAGAGCCTGCGCCGCGCCAACGCCGCGATCGAAAGCGGCGCCTTTGCCGACGAGGTGGTGCCGGTCACTTTCACCACCCGCGCGGGCGAACAGACCGTCGAGCATGACGAGCAGCCCGGCAAGGGCAAGCCCGACAAGATCCCCACTCTCAAGCCCGCCTTCGCCAAGGACGGCACGATCACCGCCGCGACCTCGAGCTCGATCTCCGACGGTGCCGCCGCGGTCGTTCTCTCGCGCGAAAGCGTGGCGAAGGAGAACGGCCAGCAGCCAGTCGCCCGGATCGTCGGCATGGCTGCTCATGCCCAGGAACCCGCCCAGTTCACCGTCGCCCCGATCGGCGCGATCGAGAAAGTGCTCGAAAAAGCTGGATGGAGCGCGCAGGATGTCGATCTGTGGGAAGTCAACGAGGCCTTCGCCTGCGTTGCAATGTTCGCGATGCGCGACATCGGCATCCCGCACGAAAAGATCAACGTCAATGGCGGGGGCACCGCGCTCGGCCACCCGATCGGCGCATCGGGCACACGGATCATCGTGACGCTGCTCAATGCGCTCAAGCAGCAGGGCAAGAAGCGCGGCATTGCCAGCCTGTGCATCGGCGGCGGCGAGGCGACCGCGGTCGCGCTGGAACTCGTCTGACCCCTGGCGCGTTAAAGTGGCTGTGCGGCAGGCTTCAACCTGCCGCGCCTTGCCCTTCGCAACCGGGATTGGACATACAATGAAATATCTGGCTGCCGTTTTGCCCCTGCTCCTGGCAGGGTGTGGACAGGCGGCGCCCGGCGATGGTGGCCCGGGCTCCGGCGTCCCTGCAGATGGCGGCGCCGTAGCTGGCGCCCCGCAAGCCTCCGCCCCTCACCCCGTCGCCCCCGGCGCCGCGATCCCCTCGCCCGAGCCCGCCGACAAGCAGCCGATGGGGCCCGGCCTCTACGACATCGGCAGCGGCCCCGGCGCGCTTGCCCGGATCGACATCTCGCCCGATGGCGGCTTCACCAATCTGGGCGCTGATGGCGCCGTGGTCGATCAGGGAACGTGGACCAGCAAGGGCAATGTCATCTGCTTCGATCTCGAAGGCGATGGCGCCGGCCGCGATGAGCGCTGCTGGCGCAACGGCACACCGGGCGAGGATGGCACCTTCCTCTCGCGCCGCGTTGACGGGCCCGAGCATTATCTCGTCATCCCGGTCGACGAGGCGGGCGGGCCGTTGATCTAGCGCGCATGCGGCGC
>DAITMG010000004.1:2067-4081 GCA_036835265.1 Erythrobacter sp.
GGCCCTTATCAAGCGCGCATGCGGCGCGGCCCTTATCAAGCGCGCATGCGGCGCGGCCCTTATCAAGCGCGCATGCGGCGCGCCGTTGCTTTAATCCACGGACCGCGCGGGCGGCGCGCCGGGCTCCTCATCGCCCCACAGCCGGGCGGCCTCGACCCAGCCCGTGCGCCCCGCAACGTCGATCTCGCACCACGCCGCGCTGCAGCGCACCAGCCTGCCGACGACGCCCGGCTCGGCGCGAAATCTGACGGCTGAACCGGCCTCGGGGCCTTGGCGCATGATCGCCAGCCCCTGCCCTTGCACGATCACGCTGCGCTCGCGCTTCAGCTGGCTCGAGGCGATCCAGCCTTGCGCACCATCGGGATCGACCACGAGCCGCCAGCCCTCGCGCTTTCGGATCACCTTCACCGGCAACCCCTCGCGGGTATAGACCCAGTCGATCGGGTAATTCACGCCGGGTCCAACGCGCATATAGACCTTGTCGAAGCGGATCGTGGCCCAATAGGGCGGGTCCGATCCTTGCGCGCGCACAGGCGCTGCAAGCAGCGCCAACCCCGCCAGCCAGAGACCTGCGCACAACGCGCCCAAAGCAAATATCCGCGCCATCGGCCTTGCAGATAGCGCGCCACCGCCCGCCGCTTCAAGCCACCCGCCCGGCTTAGCACACAGCTTCGCGCTTGACCGCCCCGCCCATGAGATATTAGCGCAGCGCATGATGGCACCTCCCGACGCACCAGCGCAATCCTCCCCCAAGCAGCCCCGGCGCACGCTGCCCGGCAAGCCGCGGGTCATCGTCACCCGGCACCTCATGCCCGCGGTCGAAGAGCGCATGAGCGAACTGTTCGACACCGTGCTCAATCCCGCGGACCAGCCGATGGACGAAGCAGCGCTCGTCGCCGCGATGGCCGATTGCGACGTGCTGGTGCCGACCGTCACAGACCGGATCACCGCCGACATGATCGAGCGTGCCGGGCCGCGCCTCGGGCTCATCGCCAATTTCGGCGCCGGGACCGAGCATATCGACCTTGCCGCCGCCGCGCACCGCCGGATCATCGTCACCAACACGCCCGGCGTCTTCACCGATGACACCGCCGATATCGCGATGGCAATGATCCTGGGCGTGCCCCGCCGCATCCGCGAGGGCACACAGCTCGTGCGGCGCGGCGAGTGGACCGGCTGGGCGCCCTCGGGTCTGCTTGGCCGCAAGATCGGGGGCAAGGTGCTCGGCATCGTCGGCATGGGCCGGATCGGCCAGGCTGTCGCTCACCGCGCGCGCGCATTCGGCCTCGAGGTGATCTATCACAATCGCAAGCGCCTGCCCGAAGCGCTCGAGGGGATGCTCGGCGCGCGCTTCGAGGGCGAGCTCGATGCGCTAATCGCGCGGGCCGATATCCTCACGCTGCATTGCCCGCTAACCAAAGACACCCGCGCGCTGATCGATGCGCGCCGGATCGCGCTGATGAAACCGGGCTCGAGCATCATCAACACCGCGCGCGGCGAACTGATCGACATGGAAGCGCTGCTCGCCGCGCTTGATGCTGGCCACCTCGTGGGCGCCGGGCTCGATGTCTATCCCGAGGAGCCCCATGTCGATAAGCGCCTGATCGACCAACCCAACGTGATGACCCTGCCGCATATCGGCAGCGCAACGCGCGAAGGGCGCGAAGCTTCGGGCGAGAAGGTGATCGCCAATATCCGCTTCTGGGCCGACGGGCATCGTCCGCCGGACCAGGTGCTAACCGCGCTTGTCGGCTGACCGGCGCGGCGCTGGCAAGCGGGGATGAGTGCTGCTTGCGCGCTTGCTCGCACGCCCGATCGCGCTATTCATCGCTGCCAGGCCGCCAGACAATAGGGGCCACAAGAAATCAGGGGGCAGATGATCCTTCGGCAATTTCTCGCGCCGTTGGCGACCGGCGGGTTGGCACTTGCGCATTTGCCTGCGCTGGCGGCGGCTCCGGCGGCGATCCCGCAGGCGGTGGTCGATAGCGGGGATACCGCGTGGATCCTGGCCGCG
>DAITMG010000004.1:4181-21558 GCA_036835265.1 Erythrobacter sp.
GGCGATCCCGCAGGCGGTGGTCGATAGCGGGGATACCGCGTGGATCCTGGCCGCGAGCGCGCTCGTGCTGCTGATGACGCTGCCGGGGCTGGCGCTGTTCTATGGCGGGCTCGTGCGCGCGAGGAACCTCGTCTCGGTCGTGCTTCAATGTGCCGGCATTGCCGCCATCGCCTCGCTCGGCTGGATCGCTGTGGGCTACACGCTCGCCTTCGGTGCCACCCCCGGGTCCGCCGCGCCAAGCTGGATTGGCGGTGGCAACGCGGTCCTTCTTGCCGACATCGGCAGCGTGCGGCCCGGCACCCGCATCCCCGAGACCGCCTTTGCGCTGTTCCAGATGACCTTCGCGATCATCGCGCCCGCGCTGATGATCGGCGCATGGGCCGAGCGCGCGCGGTTTGGCTTCGTGCTCGGCTTTGCCGGGCTATGGGGGATCGTCGTCTACGCGCCGGTCGCGCACTGGATCTGGGGCGGCGGATGGCTTGCAAGCCTGTTCGGCACGCTCGATTTTGCTGGCGGCCTCGTCGTCCACACCAGCGCCGGGGTCTCCGCGCTTGTGGTTGCGCTGCTGCTGGGCCCGCGCGCGGGCTTCCCCGAGCGGCCGATCCGCGGCCACGCACCCGCCTTGACCATGGCGGGGGCCGCGCTGCTGTGGGTCGGCTGGTTGGGGTTCAACGGCGGCTCGGCCTTGGGGGCCAACGACAATGCCGCAAGCGCGATCCTGGCAACCCACATCGCTGCCTGCGCCGCCGCGCTCACCTGGATGCTGACCGAACGCCTGGCGCACGGCAAACAGACCGGAATCGGCTGGGCGACCGGCGCGATCGCCGGGCTCGCCGCGATCACGCCGGCGGCCGTGTTCGTCTCGCCGGGCGCGGCGATGCTGCTGGGCGTGCTTGCTGCGCTGGTCTGCTATGGCACGATCCAGCAGATCAAGGGCCGCTGGCGGATCGACGATGCGCTCGATGTGTTCGCGATCCACGGCGTGGCGGGAATGCTGGGGACGGTGCTGCTGGCGGTGTTCCTCTCCGAAAAGCTCGGCGGGACGGGCTATTTCGGCGGCGCCACCATGGCCAGCCAGCTCATCGCGCAAGTGGTCGGCGTTGGCGCGGTGGCGCTGTGGAGCGCCTTTGCCAGCGCGGTCCTTGCGCTGATGGTCTCGGCGGTGGTGCCGATGCGGGTGAGCGAGGCGGACGAGGAAACCGGGCTCGACATCGCCGCCCACGGCGAGCGAGGTTGGGATCCCGACTAATCGGGCGGCAGCAGATGCTCCTCGAGCAGCGCGAGCACGCGCGCGATCGAGCGGCGGCTTGCCGAAAACTCGAAATGCCGCTCGGGCACCTCGATCGCCAGATCGCGCTCGCCGTCGCTCCCGCGCGAACAGGCGGGCGCGATGATCCCGTCATTGGGCGACCACACGGCGATGGTGCGCGCGAGCGGCTTGGCGCTCGGATTGTCGGGCAGCGGCGGGTTGTCGACCGAATGGTTGTTGAGCGCCTCGTACACCCGCCAGGCATTGTTGGCGCGCCGATCGCCCGAAAACGGCGTGCCCAGCGTGATCACCAGCCCGACCATCTCGGGATGGCGCTGCGCCAGCACGCGCGCGAACAGGCCACCAAGGCTGATGCCGATCAGCGTGACCGGGGCCTGGTGGCGCAGGTAAACCTCCTCGAGCCGGGCGCGCGCCCGCTCGAACAGCGCAGGCGTCACCCCGGTCACCACGCCGAGCCGGGAGGCATAGGCGAAATAGCCCGACGCGCGCAGCGTCCGGCGCATCAGCGAAGTGGCGGGATCGGCCGAAAGGATGCCCGGAAAGACGATGACCGGCGAGTTCATCCGCGCCCCGGTCGCGGCGCGATCGAGCCGGACCCGGCGCACCGGGCTCGACCAGATCAGCGCCAGATTGGGCAGCTCGCGCAGCAGGTTTGCGACCCGAGGCGGCTTTGTGTCATCAAACTGGTCGAGCATCAGCGGTGATATCCAGCGCGAACAATTGGTTGAACTCGCCCGGCTGATAGTGCGCGAAGGCCGAACAGGGCCTGAACCCGAAGCTTTGATAAAGCCCGAGCGCAGCGGCGAAGAGCGGGCCGGAGCCCGTCTCGAGCTTGACCTCGGTGAACCCGTGCATTCGCGCCCGCGCGATCAGCGCCTCGAGCATGGCGCGCCCCGCGCCGCACCCCAGCGCCTCAGGTTGAGCGCGCATCGATTTGATCTCGGCGAAATCCGCGTGGCGCTTGAGCGCCCCGACCGCGAGCAGCCGCTCACGCTCGCGCAGGGCAAGCACTTCGATGTCGGGCTGCCTCAGCCCTGCCAGATCGAGCGCATGGCTCGTGCCCGGCGGGGAGCCTGCGAGCATGTCGCTTTGGTGGAATTCGAGCAAGGCGACCACATCGGGCTCGGTGAGGTCGCAGCGTCGGATCTCCATCAGTCCCCCGTCAGGATCCGCTCGACCAGTTCGCCGACGCTCGGCGTGTAGCCATTGGAGAAGAACGGATCGGTCTTGAATCGGTAAGCCGAATGCCCGGCGAAGGCGAGGTTCTTCTCAGGATCATCGCCGTGCGCGATTTCCTGCAAGGTCTTCTGGATGCAGAAGCTGCGCGGATCAGCAAGCCGCCCGGTGGTGAAATCCTCGTGGTCCTTCCAGCTGGAAAACTGGCAATGCGAGAGGCACCCCATGCAGTCCTGCTGGTCCTGCCGGATCTGGTCGCGCATCTCGGGCGTGACGAACACCGCGGTGGCATCGGGCGTCTTGAGCGCCTCGGTGTGGCCCGCGCGCGCCCAGCTCTCGGCCCGCGCCTTGTCCTCGGGCCGCACCCACATGCTGCGCGCCTTGCCCTCGCAGCCCAGCTGCACCGTTCCCTCCTCTTCGCCGCGCTTGAACACGGGGATCTGCCGCTCGGAGCGGTGCATGAGATCGTAGAGGAACTCGGTCTTGACCGCGCTCGAATAAAAGCCGGTGGGCGAGAACTTGTGGAGCAGCACCTCGCCCGGCTCGACTTCGCGCAGGCGGTCCTTCCAGACCTGCGGGATCGGGCTCTCCTTGGTCAGCAAGGGCCGTGTGCCGAACTGGAAGGCGATCTGGCCAAGCTCGGGATTGTCGATCCAGTTTTCCCATTCGCGCAAATACCATACCCCGCCCGCCATCACGATCGGCACCTCGTCGCTCACGCCCTCGGCGCGCATCATCTCGCGCAAGGTCTTGACGCGGGGATAGGGATCTTCGGGCTTCTTGGGGTCTTCCGCGTTGGACAGGCCATTGTGCCCGCCTGCCAGCCACGGGTCTTCATAAACCACCGCCGCCATCAGCTCGGGCACCTTGTGATACGAGCGCTTCCACAGCGCGCGAAACGCCCTGCCCGAGCTCACGATCGGCAAGTAATAGACGCCGTAGCGCGCGGCGATCTCGGCCAGCTTGTAGGGCATCCCTGCCCCGCAGGTGACGCCGGTGACGAGCCCCTTGGTGCGCGAGAGCACGCCTTCGAGCACTTCCTGCGCGGCCCCCATTTCCCACAGCACGTTGATGTTGAGCGCGCCCTTGCCGCCTGCGACATCGTGCGCGCGCTCGACCTGTGCGACCGCGCCCTCGATCGCATAAGCGATCAGCTCGTGGTGGCGCTCCTCGCGGGTGCGCCCGTGATAGACCTGCGGGATGACATTGCCATCCTCGTCATAGCTGTCGGCGTTGACCGCGCTCACCGTGCCGATGCCGCCCGCCGCCGCCCAGGCGCCCGAGCTTGCGTAATTGGTTGCCGATACACCCTTGCCACCCTCGATCAGCGGCCACACTTCGCGCGCGCCGTATCGGATCGGGCTCAAACCCTTGAACAAACTCATACTCCTATCGCGCGCCAAGCCTGCAGCGCGCCTCTCTTCGAATTAACTAGGTAAGGACACCATGGGTCCATCGCAATGCGCGCATGGCGCAGGATGACGCGCACCGACCGACCGCAATGCGAGCGCCGCTTCAGCTGTTGCTGCACCTTTTGATCTCGGATGGTTCGGGGCGCTCGGGCCCGCGGTTGAAACGCGCGAAATAGCCCATGATGTCGGGCTTCTCGGTGTATTCTATCAGATGATAGCCGACCGCCTCGAATTCGCAGAACAGCAGCGGGGGCGGAATCCCTTGCGCATGGGTCGGGCGATCGGCCTCGACCACGATCACCTCGCCCGCTTCGGCCAGCGCGGGCCACATCCGGTGGAGGAAGGCATAGGGCTCGGTCACCTGGTGATAGACGTGGACGAGGAAGATCCGGTCGAAACTGTCGACCGGCAGCTGCGGATCATCGGGCTTGCCGAGCTTGATCGAGATGTTGGAGAGCCCCTGGCGCTCGACCCGGTCGCCCAGCCGCTCGAGCACCTTGCGGTCGATATCCTGCGCGAGCACCCGCCCGTCCTCGCCGACGCGCTCGGCGAGGCGCACGGTGTAATAGCCCTCGCCCGCTCCCAGATCGGCGATCGTCATCCCTGAGCGGATGTTGGCAAGCTCCATCACCTTGGCCGCCTCGCCGCGGCTGTCGCGCACCAGTTCGTTGGAAAACTGGTTCGAGACGATTTCGGGGACCGGGCGGTCGGCTGCCGGATATGCAAGCGCGCTTTCGGGCCGCCCGGCTGAAGTCTCGATCATGTCGCACGCCCCCAAGGCCGACGCTGTCAGCGCGAGCGTGAGCCACAGGCGCATCGTCATGATCCCGGCAGCGCCCGCCCGACGATCACTCGACATCCTCCACCTCGACCTGTTCGCCGGTCACCTGCTGCGCGAGCGCGGCGGAAATGAACAGGTCGATCTCGCCGTCGAGCACCTTGTCGGGCGAGGTCGAGGTGACGCCGGTGCGCAGATCCTTGACCATCTGGTAGGGCTGGAGGACATAGGAGCGGATCTGGTGGCCCCAGCCGATCTCGCTCTTCTCCTGATATTCGCCCGAAGCCGCCGCCTCGCGCATCGCCATCTCACGCTCGAACAGCCGGGCCTTGAGCATGTTCATCGCGGTCGCGCGGTTCTTGTGCTGCGAGCGGTCGTTCTGGCTGGCGACCACGATGCCGGTCGGCTGGTGAGTGATGCGCACCGCCGAATCGGTGGTGTTGACATGCTGCCCGCCCGCTCCGCTTGCGCGGTAGGTGTCGATCTTGAGGTCGGCGGGGTTGATCTCGATGTCGATGTCGTCGTCGATCACCGGATAGACCCACACGCTCGAGAACGAGGTGTGGCGCTTGGCCGCGCTGTCATAGGGGCTGATCCGAACGAGGCGATGCACCCCGCTCTCGGTCTTGCCATAGCCATAGGCGTTCTCGCCCTTGATCAGCAGCGTCGCGGACTTGATCCCGGCCTGTTCACCCGCCTGATATTCGACCGTCTCGACCTTGAAGCCGCGCCGCTCGGCCCACCGTGCATACATCCGGAACAGCATCTCGGCCCAGTCCTGGCTCTCGGTCCCGCCAGCGCCGGCGTGGATCTCGAGATAGGTGTCGTTGGCATCGGCCTCGCCCGAAAGCAGCGCCTGGACCTTGTCGGCATCAGCGCGGAGCGCGAGCCGCTCGAGCCCCTTCAAGCCCTCGGCGATCACGCTCTCCTCGCCTTCGGCTTCGCCCATTTCGATGAACTCGATCGCATCGGCCATCTCGGCGGAAATCTCGTTGACCGTGCCCACCGCGGTCTCGAGCGACTTGTGCTCGCGGCTCAACGCCTGCGCTTCCCGGGGATTGTCCCACAGGCTCGGATCCTGCAGCTTTGCGTTCAGTTCGTCGAGCCGTCGCAGCGCACGCTCCCAGTCGAGCGACTGGCGCACCAGCGCCAGCGCGGCCTTGATCCGGTCAACATAGGCTTGGGCCTCGGCCCGCATGACATTCCCTTCAATTCAGAAAGCGCATCCCCTAGCGCCGCTTGCCCGATTGTAAAGCGAACCGGTGAGCGCTTATTGCTCCAGGAGCGGTCGCTGTTCGGACGGGTCAGGCAAGGGTTTCAGCGCGCGAGCTGTTTCACCGCGGCGAGCGTGCGCGAGACGTGCTGGCGATAATCGCCGCTCGAATAGACGGTCGCGATCCGGCCGTCGGATGCGATGACGTAGGAGGTGCGGCTGGCATAGGGCCGCTCGGGCCCGCCGACCTCGTAGCGGGCAAGGAGCGCCGGGCTCGCGACGCCGACGGGGAAGGCGTCGCGGCATTCCTTGCGGCTGAATTCCTTGAGTGTGTCGATCGTGTCGTTCGACATCCCGATGACGCTGGCGCCGAGCGCCTTGAACTGCGGCATCGCTTCGGCAAAGGCGTTGGCTTCGAGCGTGCAGCCCGAGGTGAACGCCTTGGGGTAGAAATAGACCACGACAGGGCCCTGCTTGCGGGCCGTTGCAAGGCTGAAGCCGAATTCCTTGCCCGCCATGGCAGCGCGCGTGGTGAAGTCGGGAGCGCTCGCCCCTTGCGCAAGCTGGGCATGGGCGGGGGAAAGCGCGAGCCCGAGCGCCAGCATGAGCGCGGCCCACAGGGATGCAAGCGAGCGGAAGGTCTGGATCATCACGGGGTAACTCCCAAAGGCAGCGTCTGTTTGCGCAAGATACGGTTTGCGGCGAGACAAGGAAGCACGCAGCTCTAATAGATGCCGCCCTGCTCCTCGACAAAATTGGCCGGCGCATCGCCGCCGCCCTCATTGGCCGCCCTGCTCGCACCCGCGCGGCCGCGGGCGATCAGCGCGAGCACTTCGTTGCGCCGGGCCGCGACCAGGTCCTGCCGGGTCGAGCGCTCGGGCTCGGTGTCGGGCTTGAACGCCTCCCAGATGATCGCCGACTGCGGATCATCGCTCGGCCAGCCCTCGAACACGCGCTTGCCCGTGCGCCGGTCGATCCGCACCATCCGCACGCCTTCGGGCGCAACCGCGGGGGTGTCGGACCAGCGCTCGCGCGTGTTCTCGATGAGCTGCTTGATGATCGGCGCGACGATCGTGCCGCCAAAGGCATAGCCGCCGAGATCGCGCGGCGTATCATAGCCGATATAGGCGCCCGCAATCATCCGCTGCGTGCCGCCGACGAACCACACGTCCTTGGGGCCAGTGGTCGTCCCGGTCTTGCCAAACAGCGGCAGCTCGAGATCGCGCAGGATTGTCGCGGTGCCGCGCTGGACCACCCCTTCGAGCATGTGCATCGTCTGGAAGGCGGTGCGCGCATCCATTGCCTGGCGGCCCTTGAGCCCGAGCCGCGGCATCGGCTCACCGTCCCACTTGGCCATGTTGCAGCCGTTGCAATCGCGCGTGTCGGCGCGCCAGATCACCTTGCCGCGGCGATCCTGGACATAGTCGATCACGGTCGGCGTGTTGTAGCGCCCGTGATTGGCGAGGGTCGCATAAGCGGCGACCATGTCGATCACGGTGCTCTCTTCGGAGCCCAGCGCGGTTGCCGCATAAGGATTGGGATCATCGCTGATGCCGAGCGTCTTGATCGTCTCGACGACATTGTCCATGCCCGCCTGCATCCCGATCTGGACGGTCATGATGTTCTGCGATTGCTCGAGGCCATAGCGCATCGGAAATTCGCCCGCGCGCCCGCCGCGGATGCACTTCTCCCCCAGCGCTGCGCCCTGATAATAGCAGAAGCGCGAGTTATCGATCTTGGTCGAGGGGGTCATCCCATGATCGAGCCCGACGGCATAGATGAACGGCTTGATCGTCGAACCCGGCTGGCGCAGCGCCTGGGTTGCGCGGTTGAAATCGGACAGGCGATCGTCGAACCCGCCCTGCATCGCCAGGATCCGACCGTGTTGCGCATCCTGCACGATGATCCCGCCAGACGCGCCAGGCACGACCGCGAGCCGATAGGCATTGCCCGCAGGCCTGACCGTGATCACCGCGCCCGGCTGGAGCCCGTCAGGCGGACCCAGCAGCTGCGCTTCATCGCCATCGGCAAACCCGATCCGCGCGCTCTCGCCGCCCGCCTCGATCACCGCCGCCACCCGCCAGTCCTCGTAACTGATGCCGATATAGGAGCTCGCCAGCTGGCCCTGCCAATTGCCTTCATCCATGTCGATCGTCGCGATCGGCCCGGCCCAACCGCGCGAGCCGTGATATCGCAGCAGCCCGGCGCGCAGCGCCTCGCGCGAGGCCGCCTGGAGCTCGGGATCGAGCGAGGTGCGCACCCACAGGCCTCCGGCATAAACGCTGTTCGGGCCGTCCTCGGCGGTCTCGCCGAACTGATCGATCAGCTGGCGGCGCACTTCCTCGACGAAATAGCCGGCATCCGCGCTGATCTGGCTGCGCTGGCGCGCGAGCCCCAGGGGCCTGGCCGCCGCCGCCGCGCGCTCGGCCTCGGTGATGAAGCCGTTGTCTTCCATCTGGGCAAGCACGAAGGCGCGCCGCTCGAGCGCGGCCTGCTCCTCGCCGGAGCGGCCATAGCGCTCGGGCGCCTTGGGCAGGATCGCGAGAAACGCCATTTCATGCAGTTCGAGATCGCCGACATCCTTGTCGAAATAGGCGCGCGACGCTGCCTGCACGCCATAGGACCGGCGGCCGAGCGGGATCTCGTTCATATACAGCTCGAGGATCTCGCGCTTGCTGAGGACCCCCTCGATCCGCTGCGCGAGGATCATCTCCTTGAGCTTGCGCGTGACCGAATATTCATCGCCCAGCAGCAGGATCTTGGCGAGCTGCTGGGTGATCGTCGAGCCGCCCACCGCGCGCTCGCCCGAGCCGAACTTGGTCGCATAATCGAACACCGCATTGGCCGTTCCGGTAAGATCGACGCCATTGTGGCTGTAGAAAGTCTTGTCCTCGGCCGAGATATAGGCCTGTTTCAGGCGCTCGGGAAAATCGGCATATTGCAGCTGCACCCGCCGCTCGCGCGCATAGGAATGAACGATCTCACCATTGCTCCCGCGCACCACGGTGGGCAGCGGCGTCTCGTATTCGAGCAGGCTGCTCGCATCGGGGAGATCGCTGGCGAGCCAGACGAACACCGCGACCCAGATCGCCAGCACCAAGGCGGCGGCCGCGACCAGCAGCTTGGACCACAGGCTCTGGCGCCATGTATCGCGCAGCCACCTGCCGAAGAGCCCGAGATCGCGCGGGATGCGGTAGCGGATATAGGCGAGGAGGGGGAGCTGCGCGGTGTCGGTCATGATTGTCCTCGCGCAACTACAACAGCGCTGATGGGGGTGCCAGTGCTTTTGTAAGTCGCTCGGGATAGACCGGCGCGGGGCACTGCCGGTGAACTGCCGGTGTCAGCTTCGCAATGATTTTTCAACGCGCGCCCGCAAGCGTGGCCGCCCGCTCGGCGCTCGCGGTATCGAGCGCGCCGGGATCACTGCGGCGCGCGAAATAGACCCGGATCGCGCGCGCAAGCACATCGGCATAAGCGCCCCGCCCCTCCTCGGTCGTCAGCTTGGCGCGATCCTCGCGGCTGGTGACAAAGCCGCTCTCGAACAGGACCGCGGGCACATCGGGCGCGCGCAGCACGGCGAGCGCGGCGCTGCGCTGCGCCGAAGGGTGGAACGCGATGCGCCCTTCGCCTTCGCGCACGATGAGCGCTGCAAATTCGCCCGATTGCTCCTGCGTGCGTCCCTGCGACAGCTCGACCAGCACCTGGTTCACGATAGCGCTCTGATCCTCGACGATCACCCCGTTCAATCGGTCCGCGCTGTTCTCGCGCGCGGCAAACCGGGCCGCAGCCTCACTCGAAGCCTCGTTCGACAAGGTGTAGACGCTCGCGCCCGAGACGTCGCTCGATTGCCCGGCGGAATCGGCATGGATCGAGATGAACAGGTCGGCATCGAGCCGGCGCGCGATCTCGGGCCGTTCGACCAGCGTGATCATGGAATCATCCTCGCGCGTCAGCGCAACGCGGATGCCGCCCGCCTCGAGCAGCAATTCCCGCAGGCGCAGCGCCATTGCGAGGACCACGTCCTTCTCGCGCACCCCGCCGCCGCTCGCGCCGGGATCGCGCCCGCCATGGCCGGGATCGATCACGACCAGCGGCAGCGAGGGGTCCTGCGCCCCCGCGACGGCCGGGAGGACAAACGCGTCCGACGCTCCGTCAAGCGCGATGCGCACGACGTAGTCGCGCCCAAACGCGGGCACGGGGATATGCTCCCCCAGCGCCTGCGCGGCGCCCATCAGAAGCGCGGGGACGGCAAGGACAATCAGCAAGAGCGCACGAAAGCTCATGATCGGTCGGTTCTTGGACGCGGCAAGCCGGTTGCGCAATAGAGTTGCCCATGACAACCCACGATGCTAGTTAAACCGGACTGGCACTGGTGTTGTCACGCAAAAACGCGCCTTTAAGGATGTGTTCGTGAATAGCGCCTTATGCCATCCCGCAAGCTGGCGGCATGCGCCGCAAGAGCTTATTGAACAGGTTGATGCAGTGACGCGACGCTTTTCCTCGCCCTATTTGTGCCCGCAGCGCTTGAACAGCGCGGCCGGCCTGGCGAGAGCAGGGTCAATGACGGCAACAATGCCGTGCGTGAGCGCCACAGCAGACACGATCCTCGCGCTTTATCCCCCACAAGGTCGCAGCGCGAACCCCACTTTGACCGTTATCGGCAAGCCCGGCCAGCCCGGCCTCGCCGCAAACCCAACACAGCGCCCGCATCGCTCGCACAGAGCTGATGCGATAGGCGCCCGGAGACACATACATGGCAACGCGCATGCTTATCGATGCGCGCCACTCGGAAGAAACCCGGGTGGCGGTTCTCAAAGGCAACCGGATTGAAGAATTCGACTTTGAATCGGCTGAACACAAGCAGATCAAGGGCAATATCTATCTCGCGAAGGTAACGAGGGTCGAACCCTCGCTGCAGGCAGCCTTCGTCGATTTCGGCGGCAACCGGCACGGGTTCCTCGCGTTCAGCGAAATCCACCCCGATTATTACCAGATCCCGCAGTCAGACCGCGAAGCGCTGCTCGCCGAGGAAGCCGCGGCCGCGGCCGAGGAAGCGCGCCTGCGCGACGAGGACGAATCCGACGGCTACTCTCCCGGCGATGAATACGACGCCGAGGACGAAAGCTCCGAGCGCCTCGCCGAGGACCTCGCCGAGGACGGGCTGGAAGAGGTCGACACCGCGCAGCAGGACAAGGTCTCGACGATCGAGGACGGCGCATCGGACGACGATGACGACGACGAAGACTACGACGACGATGGTCAGACCGGCGACGGCGAGGACTTCCGCGACAATGGCGGGGATAACGGCGACGACAGCGACGAAGGTCGCTCCGAGCGTATGCGTCGCGGGCGTTCGCGCCGCCGCCAAGGCGGCAGGGGCGACCGGGGCAGCGACCGGGGCAGCGACCGGGGCGGCAGGGGTGGCGGCAAGGGCGGTCGCTCCAGAGCCAAGGAAGTCGACGAGGTCCGCGCCAAGCGGCTGGCGCTGCGCCGCCGCTACAAGATCCAGGACGTCATCCAGCGCCGCCAGGTGCTGCTCGTCCAGGTCGTCAAGGAAGAGCGCGGCAACAAGGGCGCGGCGCTGACGACCTATCTCAGCCTCGCCGGGCGCTACACCGTGCTGATGCCCAATTCCTCGCATGGCGGCGGGATCAGTCGCAAGATCAGCTCGTCGAGCGATCGCAAGCGGCTAAAGCAGGTCGTCTCCGATCTCTCGCTCCCCAAGTCGATGGGCCTGATCGTGCGCACCGCCGGCCTCAGCCGCACCAAGACCGAGATCAAGCGCGATTTCGACTATCTTGCGCGGCTGTGGGACGAGATCCGCCAGACGACGCTGCGCTCGACCGCGCCCAGCCTGATCCATTCCGACAGCGACCTCATCAAACGCGCGATCCGCGACATCTACAATCGCGAGATCGAGGAGGTCGTGGTCGAGGGCGAGGAAGGCTACAAGAGCGCCAAGGCCTTCATGAAAATGCTGATGCCAAGCCACGCGCGCCGGGTGAAAGCCTATTCGGATCCGGTCCCGTTGTTCCAGCGCTATGGCGCGGAAGACCAGCTGCGCGCGATGTATGATCCGATGGTGCAGCTGAAATCGGGCGGATATCTCATCATCAACCCGACCGAGGCGCTGGTCTCGATCGACATCAACTCCGGGCGTTCCACCAAGGAACACGGGATCGAGGCGACCGCGCTTCACACCAATCTCGAGGCAGCCAAGGAAATTGCCCGCCAGCTGCGCCTGCGCGACATGGCCGGGCTCGTCGTCATCGACTTCATCGACATGGAATACACGTCGAACACGCGCAAGGTCGAGAAGGCGATGAAGGAAGCGCTCAAGACCGACCGCGCACGGATCCAGGTCGGGCGCATTTCGAGCTTCGGCCTGATGGAGATGAGTCGCCAACGCCTGCGCACCGGCGTGCTTGAGGCGACCACCCGCGCCTGCCCGCATTGCGACGGCACCGGCCTTGTGCGCACTGCCTCTTCGGCGGGGCTCTCCGCGCTGCGCCTGATCGAGGACGAGGCGGCCAAGGGCAAGGGCACGATCATCAAGCTGGGCGCAAGCACCGAGGCGGCGATCTATCTCCTCAACGAGAAGCGCGACGATCTCGTCGAGATCGAGCAGCGCTATGGCGTGCACGTCGAAGTCATCCCCGAAGGCGAGAACGAAGGCGCGAAGATGAGCGTCTCGAGCGCGGGCCCGCGCCCCGCCGAAGCGCCCCGGTTCGACCCGATCGTCGATGACGACGACGATCTCGACGACGACCTTGTCGAAGAGGACGTCGACGAGGAGGATGATGGCGACGCAAACGATCGCGACGGAAACGATCAGGATGCGGACGATCGCGAAACCTACGACCGTGACGAGGACGACGATGCCGGCCGCAAGAAGCGCCGCCGCCGCCGCCGCGGCGGCCGCGGGCGCAGCAAGAAGCGTTTCGAGGACGGCGACGACACCTCGCCCACCTCCGACGACGACGGCGATGAGGACGATGACGGCGACGCCCAGAACGACAACGCCGAGCACGACGATGCCCGGGACGATGATGCGCAGGGCGACAATGCCCAGAACGACAACGAGGACGAGCGGGCCGACGATGGCGATGACAGGGGCGATGACAGGGGCGATGACAGGGGCGATGACAGGCCCAAGCGGCGCCGTCGCCGCGGCGGTCGTGGCCGCAAGCGTCGCCCGGGCGAGGAGGACAACGGCGTGTCCGAGGGCGAAGCCGCCGAAGTCGGCGACACGGCCAGCGCAGCCGCGCCGGAGGATCCGGAAATAACCCCGGGGCAGACGCCGGACGAGGCGCCCGAAAAGACCCCGCAGGAAACCCCGCACGAGGCTCCGCAAGAAACGCCGCACGAGGCCCCGCAAGAAGCTCCGGTCGAGACCCCGCAAGAGGCTCCGCAGGAAACGCCGGACGAGGTCCCGCCCGAGCTCACCGCGGAAAAACCCAAGCGCAAGCGTGCCCCGCGCAAGAAAAAGGCCGACGCAGAAGCCGAGGCAGGGGCTGACGCTCCGGCGCCAGCGGCTGCCCCGCCGACCGCGGAAGAAAAGCCCAAGCGCAAGCGCACGCCGCGCAAGAAGAAAGCCGAGGTTGAAGCACCACCCGCGACTTCGGACGAAGCGCTGACCCCGTCTGAGGAAGCCGCGCAAGTGGCCGAGCAGGTCAAGGAAGACCTCCTCGTGGTCGCCGGGCCCGACGATGCTGCACAGACCGCCGAAGCGATGGCCGAGCAGCAGTCCGCGCCCGAGGCCAGGGAGGCCGCTCCCGCCAACGGCGATGATGACGAAAACGCGCCCAGGAAGCGCGGCTGGTGGCAGCGCACCTTCGGCGAATAGGCCGGCTGCGGGTTCACATGGGGGGCGGATCGGGCTGACCGGTTCGCCCCTACCCATTTGTACAGCGTTGTCGTGACGGCGCTCGCGCAGTTTTTCCCGGGGCAGAGCCCGCGCTGGCTGCTGGACCAGCTGCATTATCCTGACGGAGTTTCCCGCGGCAAAGCTGGCCCTGATTGCAGTTGCGCGGGCGCTCTTGCGGCCCTAGTGATGTAGCTCAGCAACACACTCGGCGAGGCTGCATTGAGACTTACCCTGACCTTATTGGGACTGCTGGTCATCGCCCTCATTGCAAGCCCGCGCCCCGCTGCTGCCGAGGAGCCAGACACAACGCAAAGGCCGCAGGTTATGCTGCTTGGCTCGTTTCATCTTGCCAACAACAACCGTGACATCATCAATCTTCGCATCGACGATGTGCTGGTGGCCAAGCGGCAGGCTGAGATCGAGCAACTGGTGGAGAACCTTGCACGCTGGAAGCCTACCAAGATACTCCTCGAATGGGATCGATCCGATCAGGCAGGTCTGGATCGGCGTTATCGGAAGTATCTTGGCGGCGAGCTCACGCTCACCGCGAATGAGCGGGATCAGATCGGACTGCGATTGGCCAGACGACTGGCACACCGGCAGGTGTATGCGGTCGATTGGAACGAGAGCGCGCCTGGCGACCCGGCGGCTTATGACTTCTTCGCGTGGGCAAACGAGAACGGTGCGGGCGACCGGCTGAACGCGCTTATCAGCCAAGGACAAGCTGCAGCTGACCGCCAGTCACAAAGGATGCGCAATCAAACGGTCGTCGAATGGTACCATGACCTGAACGCGCCCGAGAGCCTTTTGGAAAATCACCGAGAGTACTTCGAGATTGCCAGTTTCGGTGACAACGACCGCAATCCCGGGGCAGCCTGGGTTGGTGGCTGGTATGCGCGCAACTTGATGATTTTCAACAACATCCGCGAGCACGTGGCCCCCGATGAGCGCGTCCTTGTCATCTACGGATCTGGCCACATCTATCATCTGGATCGGTTTGTCCGCGAGAGTGATACAGCGGTCGTCATCGAAGTTCGCCGCTATATCGAGGCGCCGTAGAGCTTCACGCGCGATCACGCCGGCATTTGCTTGCCCGCAAGCTCGAACAGCTTGCCGCTGCGCGCAGTGTCACGGCAGCGGGCGATCGGGAGGGGTGTCCTCGTTGACAGGCACAAGTGCTTACCCCCCGATCGCCCGGCCGACGCGTTCGCGATCGATCAGGTCCTTTTGGCGCGGACAAACCTTGCCAATACGCCCGGAAGCGATGGCATGGTGAAAGTATCGTCGCGCGTTACAGGCTCTGTGACCGGATTGCGATGATCGAGGTTCACCTCAGGAGTCGTGCGCGTGGCAGGCCCGTCGGGCGTCTTGCGCTTGGCAGGCCCATCGGGCGCCTTGCGAGGGACAAAGGAACTTTGCTTCGGCGATGGTGCGGCCGAGGCAGCAATCGGCGCAAGAACCAAAGCTCCACTTGCAGCGATCAGCATGAAACGAATGGCATTCTTGCCAAATGTTGGTCCATAAGTACGATCCAATCTCATATCTTGTCTCCAATCTGAAAAGATATGTTGAACTAACATCCAGCAAAACGTGGGGCAATTCAGGTCGATCACTTAGGTATAGCGCGCCGAACAGGTCATAACTTCGCGCAAGCCCGCCCCATCCATCCGCACTCAGGCTGGCACCGGCTCGCCCGCAAAGTCGAACACCTTGCCGCTGTCGCCCGGCTCGAGCCGCGCCATGACGCCCAGCAGGTTCGCCGCCGCCTCGGCAGGCGCGGTCAGCTGGGTTTCGGGCAGGTTCGACTGGAACGGCGCGGAGAGCGCGCTGTCGACCGTGCCGGGATGCAGGCCGACGATGACGCCGTCCTTGTGGGTGCGGCCCATTTCAAGCGCGAAGTTTCTGAGCAGCATGTTGAGTGCGGCCTTGGACGCGCGGTAGGAGTGCCAACCGCCCAGCCCATTGTCGGAGATCGAGCCGACGCGTGCCGAGAGCGCGGCAAAGACGAACGGCTTTGAGCGCGGCATCAGCGGCAGGACATGCTTGGCGATCAGCGCGGGGCCGATCGTGTTGAGCGCCAGCACCTCGGCCATCGCTGTGCCCGAAAGCCGCTTCAGGGTGCGCTCGGGGCCGGTCCCGTCAGCCAGCGTGAGGACGCCGGTGGCGATGATCACCCATTCGGGCGGGCGCTCTTTCATGGCATGCGCAGCGGCCGCGATGCTGGCCTCGTCGGTCAGATCGAAGGCGAAGGGGCTGATGCGCGGACCGGCCGGCTTGAGCCCCGCGCGCGAGCCGGCATGGATCACTTCGCATCCCGCCTGGCCAAGCGCATCGCACAGCGCGCGCCCGATCCCGCCTGTGCTGCCGAACACCGCCGCGCAGCTGGGCACGCGCTCGGGCCATTTTCCTACATCGTGCATGGGGTGTAAAGCGGATCAACAATGCTGAAGTTCCCGCGCCTCGATGTCTCAATTGCCCGCTCTGGTGCGAGCGATCGGGCGCGTTTGGCCGCAGCGGGGTTTTTTGCTTCTGGACTGTGTAACAGGCGGTTCAAGCGTTCTCCAGCTGCGACGAAACGAGCGGGCATTATGCGTTCCGGAACGACGCTTGCTGCACGGGCAATCGCCGTGCCAAAGGTCGCAACACAGCCGCGCTTGCCTCGCGGATCGGATGCGCTAGAAGGTCAGGCAAGGACAGACTGGGATCACTGGGACTTAAGCTATCATGGCGACATTCACGCTTCCGAAGAACTCGAAGATCACCAACACCGGCCAGGTCTACAAGGCCGAGGGCGCCGCGCGGGTGCGCAGCTTCAAGGTCTATCGCTACGATCCGGAATCGGGCAAGAATCCGCGCTATGACCGGTTCGAGCTGGATCTCGACGAGTGCGGGCCGATGGTGCTCGATGCGCTGTTCAAGATCAAGAACGAGATCGACCCGACGCTGACCTTCCGGCGCTCGTGCCGCGAGGGGATCTGCGGGTCGTGCTCGATGAACATGAACGGCAAGAATGGCCTCGCCTGCACCACCGCGATCGAGGACCTCAAGGGCGAGATCCGGATCACGCCGCTGCCGCACATGGAAGTGATCAAGGACCTCGTTCCCGATTTCACGCACTTCTATGCGCAATACGCCTCGATCCGCCCGTGGCTGCAGACCATCACGCCGACGCCTTCGGGCAAGGAGCGGCTGCAAAGCCCCGAGCAGCGCGAGCAGCTTGACGGGCTCTACGAGTGCATCTTGTGCGCGTGCTGTTCGGCCTCGTGCCCGAGCTATTGGTGGAATTCGGACAAGTTCCTGGGCCCCGCGATCCTGCTCCAGGCCTATCGTTGGCTCGCCGACAGCCGCGACGAGATGACGGGTGAGCGGTTGGACGCGCTCGAAGACCCCTTCCGGCTCTATCGCTGCCACACGATCATGAACTGCTCGAACGTCTGCCCCAAGGGTCTCAGCCCAGCCAAGGCGATCGCGGAAACCAAGAAGATGATGGCCGAACGCGCGATCTGACGCGCCGGCCGCATCGGGCGAGCTTTCCTACTCGTGCGCGATGTGCGATGACGAAGTGCGGGCGCGGGGCTTGTCTTGCGCTCCATCCGGCGTATCGCCTTCGTCCATGAGCAACGCACCGATTCTAGCGAAGGCCCCGTTCGACTATCACCCG
>DAITMG010000004.1:21658-64171 GCA_036835265.1 Erythrobacter sp.
TTCGTCCATGAGCAACGCACCGATTCTAGCGAAGGCCCCGTTCGACTATCACCCGTTCGACTATCACCCGATCGACCCCGCCGACGCGAACGGTGAGGAGGGGTGGTACAGCTGGAATCTGGTCGACCGCACCCGCTACAACAGCGCGGTTCTGGGCGATCTGCATGTGAGGCGCGAGGCCGTCCCGCACGCACCGCGCTGCCGCCTGCGCATGTTCCCGGAGCGGCGCCACACCAATCTGGGCGATGCCATCCATGGCGCCGCAACGCTCGGCCTGATCGACATCGCGCTGTTCGCCACCATGCACGTGGTCGGCGATGGGGCGGCGGGGCCTTGCGTGACGGTCGAGCTTTCAACGCAGTTCGTGAGCGCGGGCGACCCGTCGCGCCCGCTCGATGCCGTGACCGAGATTGTCGCTGAGACGGGCCGGATGCTGTTCGTGCGCGGACAATGCGTGCAGGCGGACGGCGATGGCGGGGAGCGGGTCGTCGCCAGCTTTTCTGGGATCGTGCGCAAGATGACGGCGCGCATCGCCGACCCGATCGCGGCGGCCGCCCGATGAGGAGCCTGCTCGCCCGCTACGAGCAGCTTATCGCGGACGGCCAACTGCGCGCCGATCGCGACCAGCGCCAGGCGGCGATGCGGCTCGATCGGCTCAAGAAGGAGCTCGAGGAGCACCGCCCCGGCGGACTCATCGCGCAGTTCTTCGGCAAGGGAACGGGGCGCGCGCGCGGGGTGTATATGTGGGGAGGGGTCGGGCGCGGCAAGTCGATGCTGATGGACCTGTTCCACGATACCCTGAGCATCGCAGAGAAGCGCCGGGTTCACTTCCACGCCTTCATGCAGGATGTCCACGCCGCGATGCGCGAGGCGCGCACGCACCATCCGGGAGATCCGATCCCGGTCGTCGCCGAGCGCTTATCGCAGGGCGTGCGGTGCCTCGCTTTCGACGAGATGGTGGTGACCAATTCGGCCGATGCGATGATCATGAGCCGGCTGTTCACCCAGCTGATCTGCGAACGCAATGTGACGATCGTCACCACCTCGAACCGCGCGCCGGGCGAGCTCTACAAGGACGGGCTCAACCGCGAGCACTTCCTGCCGTTCATCGACCTCATCCAGACCGAGCTTGACGTCGTCTGCCTCGATGGGCCGACCGACTACCGGCTCGACCGGATCGGCGGCCTTGCGACCTGGCACACTCCGCTCGGCGACGAGGCGACCGCCGAGGTGCGCGAGGCGTTCTTCCGGCTGACCGACTTTGCCCCCGAAGATGCCGCCAACGTGCCGACGGGCGAACTCAAGGTCGGCGCCAACCGCACGCTGCACGTGCCCAAGAGCCTCAAGGGCGTGGGCGTGTTCAGCTTCAGGCGGCTGTGCGGCGAGCCGCGCGGGGCGGCCGACTATCTCACGATCGCGCGCGCCTATCACACCGTGATCATCGTCGGCATCCCGCAGATGGGCCCCGACAAGCGCAACGAGGCGGCGCGGTTCGTGACACTGATCGATGCGCTCTACGAACACCGGGTCAAGCTCTTCGCCACCGCCGAGGCCGCGCCCGATGCGCTCTATCAGGCGGGCGACGGCGCGTTCGAGTTCGAGCGCACGGTGAGCCGCCTCAACGAGATGCAGAGCGATGCCTACATGGCGCTCGGCCACGGGGCGCAAGGTTGATGGGTGGAATGAGGGGCGCTCACGCCGCCGAGCGTTGCACCACGCGCCCCTGCGCCGCGACGAGGCGGCTCATGATCTTGAGATCCTGCTCGCCCAGTTGCAACGCTGCATCGGCCCACAGCTCGGTGACCCGGTTGAGCTCCGCCAGCTCGAGCGCCCAGACCGCCTTGGTCGCCCGCCGCGCGCCGACCAGCCCGGCATGGCGCCGCTCGGACCGCTTGATGAAGTCGCGCACCGCGCCCACCCCATCGCCCGGCTCCGCGAGCGCATGGACGAGGCCAAGCTCGTACATCTCCTCGGCGGTGTAGGTCTTGTTCGAGAGGATCAGCCGGTCCGCCATTGCGCTCCCGAGCTTGCGGATCAGCAAGGCATGCGCGCCCATCCCGGGATAGAGCCCGAACATGATCTCGGGCAGGCCGAACACCGCCTGGCGCTCGGCGATCACGAAGTCGAACGACAACAGCGCCTCGAACCCGCCACCAAGCGCTGCCCCCTGGACAAGGCCAATGGTCAGCATGTCGATGCCGAGCGTGTTGATGTTGCGATCGAGGATCGCGCAGCAGCGATGGCCGTAGCGGATCAGCGCATCGCGATCACGCGTGCGGATGAGCTGCTGGAACAGTTCAAGGTCGCCGCCATAGCAAAACACCTGAGCCGCGCGGCTGCCGAGGACGAGATAGCGCAGCGGCACCCTGCCCGCTCCGAAGCCCTGGCCGATGAGCTGCTGCCAGCGCTCGAAGTCCTTGAGCATGGTGGGGGTGAAGCTCGGCCGGCCGGCGGGCCGCATGAAGGTCCACAAGCTCGCCTCGCGTTCGTCATAAAGGACATCGAGTTCGCCAAGATCGAACAGCGCGGCGGGGATGGCCGCGTGGAGCGCACTCTCGGTGCGCAGATCGCCGGCCTGTGCGGGCTGGAAGGCACCTTTCGTGCTGGTCTTCATGTCGCCGAACTCCCCTGCGGTAACGGTTCGATGCGGGACCTCACCCCAAAGCTTGGCGGCCTGTGCGACTCTTGCTTTCATAACAATTGTAGGGCCTCGGGAGCGGGCTTAGCAATGGCGCACGCCGGGTTATCCGACGAGACGAGTCCCGGGCGCGGTCAGCCGAGGCGATTAGTCGCGTTAAAACAACTAATTGTTATGCCTCAATGCATAAGTGTGCGAGCGAGCGCTCGAGCATGATCAATTGCCACAGCAGGCGCGAATGATCTTGCCGTCCCGCGACATGATCGTTCGCTACTCGCGCGAGCACGCCGGCATCGAACCAACCCGTGTGCGCGAGGACCGAGCCCGTCGCGATCGCGCGCGCCTCTCCCGCGAGCGGGCCGCGCAGCCACTGCGCGATCGGCGTTACGAAGCCCTGCTTGGGCCGGTAGAGGATATCGTGCGGCAGCCGGTCTGCCATCGTGGATTTGAGGATCGCCTTGCCGGTGCTGCCCTTGATGCGCAGGCGATCGGGCAGACGCGCGGCGAACTCCACCAGGCGGTGATCGAGCAGCGGCTCGCGCGCTTCGAGGCTCACCGCCATGCTGGTGCGATCGACCTTGGTCAGGATATCGCCCGGCAGCCAGAACTTGAGATCGGCATATTGCGCGCGGTCGAGCCCGGTGCGGGCAGGCGCAGCGCGCATCAGCTCCGCCACCGCGTCCTCGGCCCGCGCTCCGGCGAGCTCGCGTGTGAAGCCCTCCGAATAGAGCCGCGCCCGGGTCTCGAACGGGGTTGCGGCAAGGGCGCGGGCATAGCCCTCCTCGCCCGAGCCGGCGAGCGCAAGCAGGGTCGCTTTGGCGCGCAGCGGACGCGGCGCCCAGTCCGCCTTGGGCCAGAGCCGCCCGAGCGTGCCGAACACCGGCGCGCGCAGCGCCTCCGGCAGGAGCCCGCGCGCGCGCTCTTCGTGGTGATGGAACACCTGGCGGCGATAACCCGCGAAGGCCTCGTCCGCCCCGTCGCCCGAGAGCGCCACGGTGACATGTCGGCGCGCCAGTTCGCACACCCGCCAGGTCGGCAGCGCCGAGGCATCGGCGAAGGGCTCGTCGAACATGCGCGCGAGCCCGTCGATCGCGGCGAAATCGTCCGCTGCGACGATGCGCGTGTGGTGATCGGTGCGATATTGCTCGGCGATCCGCTGGGCATAGGCGGTCTCGTCAAGCGCGGCCTGGTCGAAGCCGATCGAACAGGTCGTGACCGGATGATCGCTCGCCTCGCTCATCAGCGCAATCACGCTCGAGGAATCGACCCCGCCCGACAGGAACGCGCCGAGCGGCACATCGGCGACCATGCGCGAGCGCACCGCGCGGGCGAGATGCTCGCGCAGTTCCTCCTCGAGCTGCGCCTCGCTCGCATCGCTACGCTCGGCAAAGCCGATGTCCCACCACTGGCGCTGGTGCGGCAACGGTGCGCCAGCCTCGGCCAGCAGGAAATGCCCTGCGGCAAGCTTCGTCACACCTGCAAAGATCGCGTGGCTATCGGGCACGTAGCCCCAGGCGAGATACGCATCGAGCGCTGCCGGGCTGAGCCTGCGCGAAAACCCTTCGAGCGGCAGCAGCCCCTTGAGCTCGGAGGCAAAGGCGAGGCTGCCATCGCCAAGCTGCGCGAGGAACAGCGGCTTCACGCCGAAGCGGTCGCGCGCGAGGAACAGCGAGCGTTTATGGTGATCGTAGAGCGCGAAGGCGAACATCCCGTCGAGCCGCGCCAGGCAGTCGATCCCCCAGCGCTGCCATGCGGCGAGGATCACCTCGGTATCGCCCTCGGTGTCGAACCGCGCGCCCTCGGCTTGCAGTTCGCGGCGCAATTCGCGGTAATTGTAGATCTCGCCGTTGAAGACGATGGTCGCGCAGCCATTGGCGGCGTGCATGGGCTGTGGCGATCCGGCAAGGTCGATGATCGATAGTCGCCGGTGGCCAAGCGCGATGCTGTGTCCCTCGCCCGCTTGGGTCCACACCCCCGCCCCATCGGGTCCGCGATGCGCCATGGCATCGCACATCGCCGCGATCCGCGCCCGCTCGATCGGCTGTTCGCTCGAGGCGCGAAAGATCCCGGCGATGCCGCACATGGCTGGGCTGCGCCGCGCTTAAACGGGCACAGCGGCAGCGAACATGGCGGCGGTGAACCCTGCCACGATGCACAGCGCCGCAATCGCGCCGACCACTGCGCCCGCGCCTTGCGAGGCTCCCTCGAACCGCCTGATGAGAGCGCTCCCATCGAGCCACTCGGCGCTCGGCTCGTAGTCTTCGGGCTCGCTCTCGAAAAAGCGCCAGGCGCCAGCGAGGATCACGATCACGACGATCGCGAAGAAGATCCAGCCATAGAAGATATGGTCAAACCCCGCGGCAAACTCGACGCCGGCAAACTGCGCGATGTAGATCGTCCCCCAGGCGCGAACGCCGTTGGCGAGGATCGGGATGATGATCGAGGCGGCCATGAACACCGCGCGCCGCTTCCAGCTGCGAAATCGGGTGAAGCAGACGAGCGCTGCCAGCGTCACCATCGCGATCAGGAATTTCACCCCTGAACAGGCCTCGGCGACGATGAACAGCCCGACCGGCGTATCGATGAAGATGCCGTCGATCTGCGCGGGAATCCCGCTCCAGATGGTAAGCGCGATCGCGATCTCGGCGGTGATCGTCTGGAGGAGCGGAATGATCTCGTCACCGAAGGGCACGAGGAACACGCCAAGCGCGATCGGCAGCGCGAGGAACGCAGACACCCTCAGGCCGAGCACCGCCACCACCGCCCCCTGCACCGCCCCGACCGCGCCGGCATGGGCAATGAGGTTGATATCGCTGATCCGTCCGGCCAGCCACAAGCCCAGCCCGGCAGCGACGAGCGCGAGGCCGGGCGCGAAGGGCCTGGGCGTCATCCGCGCCAATTCCTCGGCCTTGAGCCAGACCAGCCAGGCGATGATCGGGGGCACGAGGAGGATGTGGTTGTAGGTGTCGATGTTCCACCATTGGTGAAGCATCTCGCCCCATTCGCGCAGCGTGACGAGGGCAAGCGCGACGAGGCCGAGAGCGAGCGCGGCGAGCGGTTTGCGCCAGCTCGCAGCGAACGCTGCTCCAACGCCTGCGCCCGGCCAGCGGGTCTGGGAAGAAGCGGTCTCAGGCGGCATTGCGGGCCTCGCTTCCGGGGCTCAGCAGCAGCAGGCTTGCCAGCGGGGCTAGGCTCGGCTCCCATGCGTGGTTGGCCAGCACGAACCGGCGCGCCGCCTCGCCCAAGGCTGTGGCCGCCGCCGGATCCGCGAGGATCGCGCGCGCGCGATGGAGCATCGCGGCAGGGTCCGCCGGCGCGACCAGCCAATGCGCGCCATCCTCGGCATCAATCCCGGTCGCGGCCTCGGGCGTGAGCAAGACCGGCCGCGCCATCGCCATCGCCTCGAGGACCTTGTTCTGCACCCCGCGCGCGATCAGCAAAGGCGCGATGACGCAGCTCGCCGCTGCGAGGAAGGGCTTAACATCGCTCACCTCGCCCCAGATCGTCACCCCCGGCTGGGACCCACGCGCGATCAGCCCCGCGCGCGGCGCGCGCCCGACGATGTGCAGTTGTGCTCCGGGGAAGACCGCGCGGGCGGCGGGGAGGAACCGGTCGATCGCAAACAGCGCGGCCTGCTCGTTGGGGCGGTAATCCATCTGTCCGGTAAAGACGAAGTGCGGACCGGGCTCGCTGGCGAGCTCAGCGTGCAGCGCGCTGCGCGCAGGGTCGAACGCACCTGCGTCGATGCCGTTGCCGATGACCGTGATCCGGGCGCGCTCGGGGCGGGTGAGGCGGCTGCGGAACAGGTCGGCCTCGGCCCGGCTGATGAGGATCGTCACATCGGCGCGCGCGGCGAGGCGCTCCTCCTCGGCTGCAAGAAGCCGCGCCTCGCGCCGGTTGAGCCACGGACGCTCGCCAGCGGCGGCGTAGGTTTCGAACTTCGCGCTATCGACATCGCACAGATCGAGGATCACCCGGCCGCCAAAATCCTCGGGCACATATTGGCCCATCTGGCCCGAGAAGACGACGATCGCCGAAATCGGGCGCTCCGCGATTGTCTGGCGCACCCATTGCGCGAGCCCGGCATGATGAAACGCGGTGAAGCTCACCGGCTTTTGCGACACGACCGCCTCCGCTCCGGCGAGCGCCAGCGGCTTGGTGCGCTGCGGCGCGAAATGGCTCGCCGCGATCGCCGCGAGATCGCGCAAGGCGCGCTCGTCAGCCTCGGTTTCGGTGAAGCACCCGACATGCACCCTCGCCCGGGCGGCAAGGAAACGCAGCAGATGATGCGCGCGGATCTTGTCACCGCGATCGGGCGGAAACGGCACGCGGTGGGCAAGGAACAGGATTTCGCTCATGTCGGCATCCTCACGCGAGCCCCTTCGCGATCCACGGACCGACCGTGTTCGCGACCGGCAAGGGCAGCTTTTTCCACAGCTCGATCTTGCGCGAATAAGCCTCGCTCGCCGGGTCGATATCGCGGCCCTTCGCGCCGGATGGACTCCACTGGCCGTAGACCAGCGGGACCGGAGTGAACCCCCAGTTCTTCTTGAAATGGTACGGGCCGCTGCCGGTTTTGGAGCGCCCGAAGTCGAAGTGCTGCATGCCCCGGCGCCGGGCATGGAGCATGAGCTCGTAATACATCCGCTCGTTCGCCCGCTCGGCGCGCGCGGCATGAGTGCCGCCGCCCCAATAGGGGAGCACGGCGCCAGCGTGATAGAACGAGAGGACGCTTGCAATCGGCTGGCCTGCCTTGAAGACGGTCAGGATATCGCTCGCATCCGGAAAGGCCGCGAGCATTTCGCGAAACAGCCCGGCGGGAAAGACCGGCGTCCCCAGATTGCGCACGCTTTCGCTGTAGACCGCATAATGCGCCCGCAAATCCTCGCGCGAGCGGCCGGTGCGAACGGTGAGATCGTTCCCAAGCCCCTTGCGCACTTCGGCGCGGGCCTTGCGCGGGATTGCAAGGAGCTGGGCCTCGTCATCGCCCGCAAGCGGACCTTCGAAACTGCAATGCCTCTCGTCCCAGCACCGCCAGCCGTCGCCTGTTGGGATCGGGCCTCCGCGAAGCTCGAGGCTGGCGCATCCTTGCGAACCGGCCAGCGCCCGGGCCTGCGCGATCAGCGCCTTTGTGGCCTCACTCGAGCCAGCGCAAATTCCTCCACCAATCGCAAACCCGCTCGAAACCAGCGCCCGGCCGAACAGAACCGAGCGCACCTGCGTCAGCGGCAGCCAGCCCGTGATGGCGCCCATTTGCTCGCAAATGAGCCCGTGCGCGCGCTGCCCTGTTCCCCGTTCCACTGCGCGCAGCCACTGCGGGGTGTGAAAGACGCTTCCACCCGCCTCAGCGAGAAAGTCGCCGATCCGCGCAATCTCGCGCTGTGAGGCAAGATCGGCGCTGCGGACCTTGTGGCTCAAGGCGAGCGGGGCGTTCATCCCTGCGCGACCGCGTCCGCTGTCTCGTCAGGCTCAGGGCTCGGCACCGGCAGCTCGCCGGCTCTGAGCGCCTCGCGCCGCGCGATCACATCGATGCGGCCCCAGCTGAATTCGTGCACGAGCTCGCCGAGCTTGGCGGCCATCTGGTGAAGCCCGGTGTAATGCCGCAGGCGCGAGCGCATCGGCGCGTTGGGCACGCGCGGTTGGTCGGGATCGATTTCCCACGGGTGGAAATAGAAGATCGCGGGACGATTCTCGCGCAAATTGATCTGCCGGATCGCCCAGCGCGAAAAGCCATAGGGCAGGACGCGGAAGAAACCGCCTCCGCCCGCCGCGACCCGCCGCCCGCCCAGCATCGCGGTCGCGACCGGCAATTCCACGAGCTCAGCCCAGGGCAAGGGGCGAAAGGCGAAGCGCGGGGCCTGGCGCCAGCCATAATGATCGTGCGCGACGGGAGCCACGCTCGAGGAGTAGAGATAGCCTTGCGCCGCCAGTTCCCAGTAAGCCCAGGGGGTGCGCTGGTCGATCGAGAAACTCGGCGCGCGATAGCCGACGACGCTCATGCCCGAGGCATCCTCAAGGATATGACGGGCCTTCAGAATATCCTCGCCAAAGCTCTTGCGATCGAGCGTGAAGACGCGGGTGTGATCATAGCCGTGGCTCGCGATCTCGTGGCCGCCTTGCGCGATCCGGCGGATCATTGCGGGGTGACGGCGCGCGATCCAGCCCAAGGTGAAGAAGGTCGCCTTGACCTGCGCCCCGTCGAACAATTCGAGGATGCGCTCGACATTGCCTTCGACGCGCGAGGCAAGGCTCGACCAGTCATCGCGGTCGATCACCCGTTCGAACGCGCCGACCTGGAACCAGTCTTCGACATCGACCGAAAGACCGTTGGTCACGCGGCGCCGGGGGGCTGAATCCGCATCAAGTTCGAACCTTTGGGCCTGATTCATCGTCACGCTGCCTCGCGCGCTGCATCGTCCTCAAACCACTCGATCAGCATCGCGAGCACATGGCGAAACGAGCGCTCCTGTTCCTCGAGCCGGTCTTCGATCCGTTCGATAGCCTCGGTGAGTTGCTGCTCGGTAAATTCACTTGCTTTAAGCCCGCTTATCGCCGCTTCGAGTTCGGCCATGCGGCCATCGCGCGCACCCGAGGCGCTGGCGAATTCGGCGTCGAAGCCTGCGTCGGTCTTAAAGCCGGGAGCGCTCGCCGGGTGTTTCGCCGCCTCGGGCGCCGGGTGGCTCGCAGCGCTCGCGCTCTCCCAGCGCTCGCTCGATTCTTCGCCCCCGCGCGCTTGATCCGCGGCCATCTCCTCGCACACCGCCTCGAGCATCGCGACATCGAGCGTGCCGTTCTCCTCGATCGCGCCGAGCAGCAACAGCCGGTTCATCACCTGGTTGACCCGCCGCGGGATCCCGCCGGTCGCTGCATAGAGCGCAGGCAGCAAATCGGGGCCGAGCGCAGGGTTGCCCTGCCACGCGACATGCTCGAGCCGGTGGTGAACATAATCCTCGACCTCGTCGGCGTTGAGCGCTTCCAAGTGGTGCGAGGCGATGATCCGCTGGCGCAGTTGATCAAGATTGGGGTGATGCGCCAAGGTGCGGCGGAATTCGGGCTGACCAAGCAGCAAGCTCTGGAGCAGCGGATGCGAACCGAGCTGGAAGTTCGAGAGCATCCGCAATTCCTCGAGCGCGGTGAAATCGAGGTTCTGGCATTCGTCGACGATCAGGAGGCAGCGCCGACCTTCGCGCGCCTCGTCCTGGAGGAACCGCTCGATCGCGCCCAACGCACTCGCCTTGTCATGGCCCTCGACCGCAAGGCCGAAGCTTTGCGCGACGACATGGATCAGTTCCTCCCCGTCAAGCGCGCTGGTGACGATCTGGGCGACGGTGAGCGTTTCGGGATCGACCCGTTCGGTCAGATGCGCAACCAGCGTCGACTTGCCCGCGCCGACCTCGCCGGTGATGACGATGAAGCCCTCGCCCTGGTTGAGCCCATAGCCCAGATAGCTCAGCGCCTTCTTGTGGCTCGCGCTCTCGAAATAGAACCGAGGATCGGGCGTGAGCTGGAAGGGACGCCCGGTAAAGCCATAGAATTGTTCGTACATTATTGAGGCTCCGTGGGTCAGAAATCGTACCGCAGGCCAACCAGCGCGCTGGCGGCGGCAAAGTCCTCGTCGCTGAACTCGCTGTCGAAATAGTCGAGGCTGAGCGCAGCACGAGCGGACAATTTGGAGGTGAGCAAACGGCTATAGGCCGCCGAGGCGCCGTAGCCGGTCAGATCACCGTTATCGACTCCGCTGGTGAACCAGTTGATATAGGCATTGGCGCCAAAGGTTCCGCTTTGGCCAATCGCGGAATTGACCGAGCCGGTGAGGTAGTAGCTTTCATCGGCCAGCCCGTCGATCGCCTCGAACACCGTCCCTTCGGCGCCGATGAATTCGCGGCGATCATAGCCCGCAGCGATCGCAGCGTTCATCCGGCCGATCTCGCGCTGGTAGCTGACCTGCCCCCCCCTGCCACGAAAGGCGGTTGATCGGATCGAGCCCAGCAGCCCCAGGCCGAGCGCGCCGTCAGTTCCCGTGACCAGCCCGCCAAAATCGCCGGTCAGCGGGTTGCGCGCCGCAGTGAAGTCGCTCGAGACGCCCGCAAGCGAATTGTTGAGCGCGCCGCCAAAGCTGGTGATCCCGTCATAGACGTTGACGCTCAGCGCGCTGCGGGTGTCGGGCGCATAGCTGAAATTGCCATAATAGGTGGTCGAATCGTAGCGCCGCCCGACCGTTGCGCTGAGCGATGTGCGCGACGACGGGCGCCACTGCACGCCGACATCCCAGATCAGCCCGTCGACATCGAAGGCAAGGCGACGCGGCTCGCTTTCGTCGGTGATGAAGCGCCCATCCTCGCCGATTATCGGCACCCCGTCGGCATCGCGCAGCGCATCGCGGCTCGACACCTCGACATCCTCGTAGCCGACCCCGCCCACGACCGCGAAGCTGTCGCTGAGCGGCACCGTGACATCGGCGCGCACAAACACATCGCGCACGCGCTGGTCGAGGTTGGAGACATCCTCCTGAAACACACCCGCCGTGGCGCCAAGGCCAACGGGCAGACCGTCGCCCGCACGCGTGCCCGCGCGAACCTGGCCGGAATAGGTCACACTCTCGTCGAACGCATCGAGCGCAGTGCCGTCCTCGCCCTGCAAGGCGTTGTCGGTTTCGAGGCGGTTGTAGCCGACCCGCGCAGTGGCCGTAAGATCGACATTGCCGGCCCGCGTTGCCAGGCTCGGGCCGGCATAGACGCTGTAGATCTGGCTGGTGAGGTCTTCTGCCACCAGCGGATTGCTGGAGACGCCGCCACCATTGTCGATCCGGGTGCGCGAGGCGAGCGCGCCTGCCTCGAGCGCCAGCGCCTGCGGGATGATCGCGAGCGATCCGCGCGCGATCCCGCTCACCGCGTCGCTATCGACCTGATCGCCGTACCCGATATTGCGCTCATAACGCAGCGAAACCGAAAAGCCGCTGTTGCGTCCCTGGATGTTGGTGTCGATCCCGGCGGCAAGCTGGGTGAAGGTGAGCACATCGTCGCCCGGCGTGAGCTCGGCCGTGAGCACCTGGCTGACCTCGATATAGGGCTGCACAAAGGCGGCGGCGCGCGGGTTATCGAGCGCTGGCTGGGAACTGGCGGGTTGCGAATTGGCTGGCTGCGCCAGCGCGCCGCCAGCGACGGCAATCGTCAGCCCCGACATCAGCGCGGCACGACACAGCAAGGGAGAGACGCGCATCTTCATTCCTCCTGCTCGCCATAGGTGCCAAAGCGGCGCCCGGACGGGCTGAACTTCGTTGCGTTGAGCAACAGCTTGATATGAGGACAGGCCGAGAGCAATTGCTGGGCATCCTCGATCGCTGCCCGGTTGGTCTGCTCGGCGCGCACGATCAGCAGCGCCTGGCCGCAATGCGCCGCCAGCTCGGCCGCAGCCGAGGCAGCAAGCGCTGGCGGGGTGTCGAACACGAGATAGCGGTTGGGCGCGCCGCGAGTAAGGCGATCGAGCACTGCGCCGGTGCGCGCGCTCGCGAGATATTCGGAATCGCGCGCGCTGCTCTTGCCCGCCGGCATCACGAACAGCCCCTCGATATCGGTCGGACACGCCAGCGCCTCGGGCGCCAGCGCGGGATCGGCGAGCGCATCGAGCAGGCCCGGCCCTGGCTCGATCCCGAGCCGCTGGGTGAGCGAGGGCTTGATCATGTCGACATCGATCAGCAACACCTCGACATCGCGCTCGGTCGCGAGCGCGATTGCGAGGTTGGCCGCGCAAAAGGTCTTGCCCTCGCCCGTGTGCGGCGAACACACGAGAATCCGGCGCGCCGCCGCCATTCCGCCCAAGCGCGCATCGGCGAGCAGTTCGCGCTTCACGATGCGGAATTCCTCGAGCAACCCCGAGACCGGGTCTTCGGGCACGATCAGGCCGGCTTCGCGAAGAGCTTCCCGGTCGATCGTCTGGGCGGGCCCGCACAGCTCCACGCGCGGCTCGGGCGGCAAGGCTCGTTCGGGCGAGCGACTGGCGCTCGGCTCGGCTATATCCGGCCTCGCGGTTTGCGCGGGGCTTTGCTCGGGCGCGCTCGCGCGGCGCGGGCCACGAGGAGAGCGAAGCTCGCTCGCGGGAAGGTTGCCAGGCACGCGCGCCGGGCCAAGCCGGTCTAGCCCGTAAGTGGCATCCGCGCGCTCGATCAGCGAAGGCCGCGCCTTTGCATCGCGCTTCATCGGCTCGCCGCTCGAGGGATCGATCTTGCTGTGCTTCGTCATCGCCGCCTCCTCACGCCACCGAGCCGATCGAGACCATCTCGATCGCCAGCAGGATCACCAGCACGCCCACAAGCCCCGCGCTCGCCCCGGCGAACTGCCTGAGCCGGCGCCGGGCGAGCGCGCGGGCGGTGTCCGAAATGGTCAGCGAAATCGCGCCGATCACCGGCAGGTCGAAACTGCGCTCGAGCTTCTGCGCGGTCATGTAGGTCGAACGCAGCTGGCCCATCGCGTAAGCGGCGCCGGCACCTGCAGCGCACCCGGCGATGAGGACGCCGATGAGCAGGAGCGGACGATTGGGCGCGGCGGGCTTCTGCGGCACCACCGGGGGATCGATCAGATCGAACTTGAACTGGCTCGCCTCGTCATCGACCTCGCCGCGCGTGCGGATGTCCTCGCGATCCTGGAGCAGCTTTTCGTAGTTCTGGCGCAGCACGTCATAATCGCGGCTGATCCGATTGGCTTCGGCCGCGACCGCAGGCTCGGACGCCTGGCTCGCCTGGAGCGAGGCGATCTGCGACTGGATTGCCGCGCGCCGCGATTGCAGCGCCTCGATGTTGGCCAGTCGGTCAGAGCGGATCGCGACAAGCGAGGCATAGGCCTGGTTAGGCGTGCCGATTTCCTCGTCGGGGTTGGCGCGCTCGGCCTGCTGGCGCAGGATCACCACTTGCTTGAGCGCCGCCTCGACATCGGGATGCTGATCCTTGAGTCCGCGCGCGCGCAGGCCTGCGAGCTGCTGCTGCGCTTCGGCCAGAGCGGTCCTGGCACCGCCTGCCCCGCCCGGAAGCGTGCGCGGGGTGCCCTGGATCTGGCCGCTGAGTGCTGCGAGCGAGCTTTGGGCTCCCGCCAGATCCGCGTCGATATCGCGCAATTCGGTGCGCAATTCCTGAACCTTGGTCGAAAGCGTGGCCGATCCTCCGACAAGGTCGGGGTATTCCGCCTCGAAGGCGAGACGGCGCGCCTCTGCTTGCTCGAGCTCCTGCTTGCGCTCCTCGAGCTGCTCGTCGAGCTTGGCGATCGCCCTGGTCACGCCGACCCTGCTGCCCGCGATGTGCTCCTCGCGAAAGATATCGAGCAGCTTTTGCACCACGTTGCGCGCAAGCACGGCGTTTTCGGCATCGGTGAGATCGCTTCGGCCGACCGTTGCCGAAATCGAGAACAGGCTGTTCTGCTCACTGCGCACGAACACCTGCTCGGTCAGCTCGGCGACCGCAGCGTTCATTTGCGGGCGGTCGGTGATCCCCTCGCCCAGCTTGGTGCCCCTGACCACCTTCTCGAGATTGACTGCGCTCGCCAGCGTCTGGCGCACCCGGTCGATTTCCTCGCGGCCATCCCCCGCAATGCCGAGCTGCTGGGACAGGACATCGTCGACATCGACATAGATGCGCGCGCGCGCTTCGAAAGAATTGGGGATCATCGAAACAAACGCCCAGCCCGCAAGGCACACGGCCCAGGTGACGCCAAGCGCCAGCCATCGCCGGTTCCAGACCGAATGGAGCGCTGTGCGCACCTCATCGAAAATCTCGTCCATCAGCTTGCCATCCGCCTCGGCCTAAAACCGGCTTTGCGGGATCGAGATCGTATCCCCTGGGCGCAGCGCGACATTGGCGGTCGCATCGCCCTTGTTGAGCAGGTCCTTCAAGCGCAGCCGATAGAGCTTGTTGGTCTTCGATTCCGGATCGAAGCGGGTCAGCGTCGCGCTGTTGCCCGCGGCAAACTCGCCAAGCCCGCCGACCGCGATCATCGCATCGAGCAGGGTCATGTTGGTGCGGTAAGGCAGCGCGGCGGGCTGCGCGCCCGCGCCGGTGATCCGGATCTGCTGGGTGAGATCGCCAACGGGATCGTTGACGATCACCGAGACGATCGGCTGCTCGATGTATTCGACCAGCACTATGCGGATGTCTTCTTCGAGCTGGGTCGGAGTTTTGCCGACCGCGACCATGTCCCTGACCAGCGGGATGGTGATTCGGCCGTCGGGGCGGACCTGGATGTCTTCGGCGCTGAGCTCGGGATTGCGCCAGACATGGATCGTGATGTTGTCGGACGGTCCGAGTATGTAGTCGTCCTTGGGAGGGGCCGCCTCACCGGTATAGGTTGCAGCGGGCAGCTGCGCGCTCGGACCGCTTGCACAGGCGCCAAGCCCGGCCGCTGCGAGCGCGGCTGCTGCAATTCGATAGAGGGACAGCGAGTGATGCATCAGGGTTCGTCCTTGGCCAGTTCATGCCTGCCCGGGACGGATGCAGGAGCGACCTGCTCACCCGGGCGGGCGGCGTACACAGGTTTTCTCGCTGAAAATGGTGAACATAGTGTTAGTCATCACGCGCTCAAATGGCCGGTATCCCAATATGAGACAGGGCTTTGCCCGCGATTTAACAGCGCTTTAGCGGCGCTTCAGACCAGCATCTCGGGCGCTGGCCCGTGGCCCAGAAAGGCAGCTGGGCTTGCGCTTGCCCCATAGGCGCCGGCGCAGAACACGGCGACCAGATCGCCCACCTCGGCCCGCGGCAGGTGCGCTGCGTCCGCCAGCCGGTCGAGCGGGGTGCACAGGCAGCCGACCACGTTGACCACCTCCTGCGGCGCGGCATCGAAGCGGTTCGCGATAGCCAACGGATAGTTGCGGCGCACCACCGTCCCGAAATTGCCCGACGCGGCAAGTTGGTGATGCAGACCGCCGTCCGTCACCAGATAGGTTATGCCGTGACTGACCTTGCGATCGACGATCCGGGTCAGATAGACCCCCGCCTCGCCCACGAGATAACGCCCGAGTTCAAGGCACAGCTCGCTCGGCGCGAGGATCTCGGGCAGAGCTTCGACGAGCCTGTGCAAGGCTGCGCCGACGCGGGCGAGATCGAGCGGTTCATCGCCCGGGAAATAGGGGATGCCGAACCCTCCCCCGAGATTGATCTTGGGCGGCGTTTCGCCGATCTCGTCGGCCAATTGCGCGGCGAGTTCCAAGGTGTTGCGTTGCGCTGTGCAGATTGCCTCGGCGCTCAGGGCCTGGCTTCCGGTAAAGATGTGCAGGCCTCGCCAGATCGCGCCTTCGCGGATGATGTGGCGGGCAAGCTGCGGCACCCGCTCGGCATCGAGACCGAACGGCTTGGCCCCGCCCCCCATCTTCATGCCCGAACCCTTGATCTCGAAATCGGGATTGACCCGGATTGCGAGGCGCGGCCGCTGGCCAAGGCGCTGACCGATGGCGAGGGCGCGCGCGGCCTCGCCTTCCGATTCGCAATTGAGCGTGACACCGGCCGCAATCGCCGCCTCAAGCTCGTCGTCGCGCTTGCCAGGGCCCGCGAAGCTGACCCGCGCAGGCGCGATCCCGGCAGCCTCGGTGAGGCCAAGTTCGCCCGAGGAGGCGATATCGAACCCTTCGACGAGCGGGTCCATCAGCGCCAGGATCTCAGGCATGGGATTGGCCTTGATCGCATAATTGAGACCGATGCGCGCCGGCAGAGCCTCGCGCAGCTGCGCAATCCGGCGCTCGATCAGCACCGCTGAATAGACGAACAGAGGGGTTCGGCCGGCGGCATCCGCCCATTCGCTTGCCCGGCGCCCGCCGATCGCGAGCTCGCCCTCGATCGCTTCGTAACCTTGCGGGATAGGGCCAAGCGGTTTGGGTTTCATGATGGCGCCTGCTGCACATCGAGCAGCACCTGTGCCAGCGCTGCGCGATCGATCTTACCGTTGGGATTGAGTGGGATGGCATCCAGCCAATGGACCTCGTGCGGCTGCATGAAGCCCGGCAATTCGCTCGCCATCAGCTTGGTGAGCGCCGCCTGCGAGTGCGCGGTCCGCTCGCCGCGAACCACCAGGTGGATCGCCTCGCCCAGGCGCTCATCGGGCAAACCCAGGGCGACCGCCTCAGCCACCTCGTCCAGCGCAAGCGCGACCTCTTCGATCTCCTGCGGGCTGATCCGGTTGCCAGAACTCTTGATCATCGCATCGCGCCGGCCGACGAAATGGAGCAGGCCTTCGCGATCGCGCCGCACCCGGTCGCCCGACCACACCGCAATGCCGCCTTGGCGCGCGGCGGCGGGCGCAGGCCTGAACCGCTCGGCGGTGCGCGCCGGATCGCGCCAGTAGCCTTGCGCAACCAGCGGCCCGCAATGGACGAGTTCGCCCTCCTCGCCTTCGCCAGCCACCTCGCCCGCATCATTGATGACGAGGATTTCGGCAAAGGGAATGGCCTTGCCCATCGAAGTCGGGTGCGTGTCGACCAGCATCGGGTCAAGGTAGGTCGAACGAAACGCCTCGGTCAAACCGTACATCGGGTAAAGCTCGGCGCTGGGCGCAAGCGCGCGCAGGCGCCGCACAAGCTCGCGGGTGAGCGCGCCGCCGCTGTTGGTCAACCGACGCAGATGGTGGGTCGCCGCCTCGGGCCATTCGCTTTCGGCGAGCTGGACCCACAGTGGGGGCACCGCGGCAAGGGTCGTCACACCGTGCCGCTCGCAGGCTTTCACGACATCACGCGCAAACAGGTAATCGAGCGGCACCACCGCGCCGCTGGCATACCAGGTGGAAAACAGCTGGTTCTGGCCATAATCGAAGGCGAGCGGCAGCACCGCAAGGGTCACATCGTCGGCGGCGAGCCTGAGATAATGCGCAACGCTCACCGCCCCCAGCCACAGATTGGCATGGCTCAGCATCACCCCCTTTGGCCGCCCGGTCGAGCCGCTGGTGTAGAGGATCGCTGCAAGCTGGTCGGGCGGCGCATCCGAGGGCTCCAGCGCCGGTTCGGCCGCGTAGGCAAGACCGAGCGCCTCGCCTTCTTCCAGCACCCGGCAAGCGGAAGGCAAATCCCCGGGCGTCAGCGAGGCGAGCCGCGATTTGGTTCCGATCAGCAGGCTTGCTGCGCTGTCGGCAAGGATGTGCGCTGCCTGTGCGCGCTTGAGCAGCGGGTTGATCGGCACATGCACCAGCCCCGCCCGCGCGGCGGCCAGCGGCAATAGGCAGGTCGCCTCGCCCTTCGCCGCCCAGCTTGCGACCCTTGCGCCCGGCTCGCCGACCTCGCGCCGCAGCCAGCCGGCCAACAGCGCCACACGCTGTCTTAACTCCTCGTGGTTAAGGCTTTCGCCCCGCAGCACCAGCGCCGCGCGCTCTTCGGTCCCGCGCTCGCGCGCGAGTTCGACAAGGTGATCGAGCGGGCGCAAAATGGGGTCGGGCGGTTCTGACATGGGCCTTTGTGAAGGTTAACAGGCGGGCTCGCGCTGTTAGTTTGGAGCACCTTGAGTTGGTCGATTTGCGGTATCATGAGAGCGTTAAGGATGTGCAAGCACTGTTTGGTGCTGGTGCTGCGCGCTCGCCGTTCGAGCGCCTACGATGGTTTGCCCTCATCGAAGCGACCGGGATCAAGCCGCTCATCGCTGTCGCCGAGGCGAACGGTGCGCATGCAGCGCTTGTGCTCAGCGCGCGCGGCAGGCGGATCGAGGCCTTCACCAACTGGTACAGCTTCACCTGGCGCCCGCTCGGCGCTGCTGGCCCCGCCCATAAGCAGCTGATTGAAGCGATCGCGGCAGATCTCAAGCATCGCACGCACCGCGTGCGGCTAGCCCCTGTACCCGAAGAGGACGGTTCGGCCAGTCTCCTTGCAAGCGCCTTCGCTGCGGCGGGCTGGCGCGTCGAGGTGACACGGTGCGACATCAATCACATCCTCGAGGTGCGCGGACGCAGCTTCCGCGAATACTGGGCCCAGCGCCCCGGCCCCCTGCGCACGACGGTTTCGCGCAAGGCCAAGAAGCTTGAGATCCGCATCATGGATGGGTTCGAGGAGGAACTCTGGGCGCAATACGAACAGGTCTACCAGGCGAGCTGGAAACCGCACGAGGGCGAGCCCGGTATGCTGCGCGCCTTTGCGATGAACGAGGGCGAAGCGGGTCGGCTGAGGCTGGGCGTTGCCTATCACGCGGGCCACCCGATCGCCGCGCAGTTCTGGACCCTCGAGGACGGCATCGCCTACATCCACAAGCTCGCCCACCTCGAAAGTCACAAGCACCTCTCGGCCGGCACCTGCCTCTCGGCGGCGCTGTTCGAACGGGCGATTGACTACGACCGGGCCGAGCTGATCGATTTCGGCACCGGCGACGAGCCATACAAATGCGACTGGATGGAGGCGATGCGGCCGCGCTACCAAATCGATTGTCTCGACATGAGTGCGCCGCGCGCTTGGCTGGATCTGGCGCGCCTCGCGCTGTCCCGCCTGCGCTCGCCGCAAGTGCCAAGCCTTGCGCAAGCGCCGCTTGATGGCTAATTGCGCGCGCCTAGCATCATGGGCGAGACCATGGCAGGACAAGCGATCAAACAGATGACGACCACCCCGGCTGCGGCCCCCGACAAGGATGAAGCCCTCGGCCACGCGAATGCGGGCCGGCTGGACAGCGACCTCAAGCAGATCCTGGGCGATGTCCTTGGGATTGCCAGCGAACAGGCTGCGGCGTTCGGGGCTGAAACGGGCCTGTTCGGTCATCTTCCAGAGCTCGATTCCATGGCGGTCGCAGGGCTGCTCACTGAGATCGAGGACCGGCTCGGCATCGTGATCGAGGATGACGATGTCGATGGCGAAATGCTCGAGACCTATGGCGCCTTGCTGGGGTTCGTCGAAGCGAAGATCGCAAGCCTTCACGCCCGCTCAAGCTAGCGTGCCGATGCGGGATCCTTGCCTGTGATCAGCACCTGGCCCGCCCCTGACATCTCCGGCGAGACCCGCGACGAATTGCTGATCAGCTTCTCACGCAACCGCGCGGTGCGCGTGCTGGTCCTGCCCGCCTGGTTCGACGAAGCCAACAAGCTGCGCCGGTTCACGCTGGCGGTGATGCGCTTGCTCGACCAAGCGGGGATCGACAGCTTTCTGCCCGACCTGCCCGGCTGCAACGAGAGCCTCGCCCCGCTCGAGGCGCAGACGCTGGAGCACTGGCGCGCTTCGGCACGGGCGGCGGCACGGCAGGTTGCAGCGACCCACGTTCTTGCGGTTCGCACAGCCATGCTGATTGCCCCAACTGCGCTGCCGGGCTGGGCCTATGCTGCACAGCCGGGCTCGGCCCTGCTGCAGCGCATGGTGCGCGCGCGCCTGCTGGCAGCGCGCGAAGCCGGGCGCCACGAGGAGCGCGATGACCTCATCCAGCAAGGCGCCGAACGCGGTCTGAGCCTTGCCGGCTGGCCGATCGGCTCTGCGCTGTTCGCTGCCATGGCGGCCTCGGGCGAAGCGCGGCCGCATGCGGGGCTCGCTGCAATCGAGCAATCCGAGCTCGGCGGCGGCGGGCTGTGGCTGCGCAGCGAGCCCGCGCACGATCCCGCACAAGCCTCCGCGCTCGCTGCGCGCCTTGTCAGCGATCTGCGCACATCGCAGGCGCTCCCCGGATGAGCCGCCTGCCGCTCACCTTCGCCTGCGGCAGCCTGACGCTGGCGGGAACGCTCGACACCGCGCCCGGCACCACCGGCCTCCTCATCGTCAGCGGCGGATCCGAGATCCGCTCGGGCGCCTTTCGCGGGCAATCCCTGCTCGCCGCCCGCATCGCCGAGGCCGGATTTCCGGTGTTCCGGTTCGATCGGCGCGGGGTCGGTGACAGCGAAGGCGAGGATCGCGGCTTTCGCTCGGGCGCGCGCGACATCGCCGCTGCGCTCGAGGCTTTGCGCGCGATGGCACCGCAGATCGAGCGGGTGGTGGGGTTCGGCAATTGCGATGCGGCCTCGGCGCTGATGCTGAGCGGGGGCGAAGGATTTGCAGGGCTCGTCCTCGCCAATCCCTGGACGATCGAGCAAGCCGAGGCGCCGCCACCGCCCGCCGCGATCCGGGCGCGCTATGCCCAGAAGCTCAAGAACCCGGGCGAAGTGTTGCGGTTGCTGAGCGGCGGGGTCAATCTCGCCAAGCTCGCGCGTGGTCTTGTCAATGCCTCGCGGCGTTCGGCTTCTGCCCCCACTGGGCTTGCGCAGGAAGTGACAGAGGGCCTTGCCCGGTTCAAGGGCCCCGCCGCGATCCTCCTGGCCGAGCGCGACCGCACGGCGCAGGCCTTTGCCGCAAGCTGGAGCGCGGACGATTCGCGGCTCGCCTGGTGCAAGGGCGCTGGCCATTCCTTCGCCGAGCCGCACGAGCGCGACTGGCTCGAGGCGCGGATCCTGGCAGCATTGCGGCGCTAGTCAGCGCTCGAACAGGCTGGTGAGTTCGACCTGCGTCGACCAGCGGAACTGGCCGATGGGGCGCACCTGCGACAGCGCGAAACCTGCATCCTTCAGCATCGCCGCATCGCGCGCCCAGCTCGAAGGGTTGCAACTGATATAGATGATCCTCGAAACCTTGCTCTTGGCAAGCTCGCCGATTTGCGCCCGCGCGCCCGCGCGCGGCGGATCGAGCAGGATCGCGTCGAACCGGTCGAGCTCGGCGGGCTGATAGGGATTGCGAAAGAGATCACGGTGCTGCGCAAAGACGCGTCCTCCCGCAGCGCGCGCAGCCCCCGTGCAGGCGAGATGCGCTGCCAGATCGGCTTCCGCCGCGAGCACCTTGGCGCGCTCTGCAAGGCCGAAGGCGAAGGTGCCGAGCCCGGCGAACAGGTCGAGCACGCTCTGCGCCTCGCCCGCCCAGGCGCGGGCATCGGCCACCATGCGCGCTTCGGCATCGGCGGTTGCCTGGAGAAAGGCGCCAACCGGAAAGGGCACGCGAACCCCTGAAAGAGTGACCGTCACGGGCTCGGGCTCCCAGACGGTCTCGGGGCCGTACCCCTGGTCGAGGCTAAGGCGCGCCAGCCCATTGTCCCGCGCAAAATCGAGCGCCGCCTCGGTTTCGCGCAGCCCCTCGAGCGGTAGATTCGAGAGCGCGACATCGCAGCCCTGATCGCTCAGCGCGAGCTGGGCATCGATCGCGCCCTTCCCCCCGCGCTTGCCCAGAAAGGCTCTGAGCGCGGGCACCAGCGCGGTAAGCTGAGGTGCGAGGACCGGGCATTCGCGCAGATCGATGATGCGATGCGAGCCTGCTTGGCGAAAGCCGAGCGCTGCACCCGTGGCCGTGCGCACCGCATGAAGCGTTGCGCGGCGGCGCGCGCCGGGCGGGGAGAGGTGGGTTTCGAGCACGCTCAGCGGCTCCAGGCGCTGGCCTTTTGCAGCACCAAGCACCCGGCCTTGCACGAACGCGGCGAGCGCGCTTTCGTCGGCGTGCTGGAGGGTGCAACCGCCACACGTCCCGAAGTGCTGGCAGGGCGGCTGGGCACGGTTTGGCCCCGGCTCGATCGCGCCTAGCTCATCGACCAAGTCCCCCGGAACAGCCCCCGCGACATGCCGCCCGCTGGCGGTGACGCCATCGCCCTTGGCAGCGATCCGCACGATCGGCTCAAGCTCGCTCATGGGGAGAGGGCAATCGCACGCGCCAGCGCGGCCGAGACCGACCCTGCCAGTTCCTCCGGCGTGAAGGCCGGCCCGGCCAGTCTTGCCGCCTCGCCGTGGAGCCACACCGCCTCGCAGGCCGCATCGAACGGCTCTGTGCCAGTCGCAAGGCGGCTCGCGATGATGCCGGCGAGGACATCGCCCGTACCGGCAACCGAGAGCCAGCTCGTGGTCGGCGGCCCGATCGCGAGGCGACCCTTGGGGCAGGCAACAAACGTGTCCGGCCCCTTGGCGACAATCACCATGCCGCTCACCTTTGCGAGCGCGCGCGCGCGGTCCATCCGCCCTTCGGCGACGACCGCGAAAGTGCTGCATAACTTCGCCAGTTCGCCATCGTGCGGCGTGGCGATGACGGGGCGGGGGTGCTCGCGATCAAGCTGCCCTGGCCCGAGCAGGACCAGCGCATCGGCATCGAGCACGAGCGGCAGCTGCGCCTCGAGCGCTGCCGAGAGCTTCGCTTGCGCCTGCGCGTCGCGCCCCAGGCCCGGCCCGATCAGTGCCGCCGCAATGCGTTTGTCCCCCAGCGCTTCGGTGAGGGGCGCTTGATCGATCACGAGGCTCGGCGGTGCGTGCGCAAGTCCCGTCTCGCTCAGTACCCGCACATAGCCGGCCCCCGCGCGCATCGCCGCGCTTGCCGAAAGCAGCGCTGCCCCCGGCATCGCGCCCGCGATGATGGCACACAGCCCGCGCGAATATTTGTGCGCCGCGATCGCAGGAGGCTTGAGCGCAGGACGCTCGACGCGCCGCGCTGCGCCCTCTTGTTCGCCTATGCCGATCGAGACGAGCCGCAGCGTCCCCATGAACGGGCGCGCCGAAGCGAGGCAGTGCGCATATTTCCAGGCGCCCAGCGCCAGTGTCAGGTCGCACGGGGCAAGCCTGTCCGCCAGAACTTCGCCGCTGTCGCTCGCGATGCCCGATGGCAGATCAATCGCGACCCGCAGCTTGTGCCGACGCGCCAGATCGCGCAGGAGCAGCGCGTGTTCGGCGATCAGCGGCCGGGTCAGCCCCGAGCCGAACAGACAATCCACCAGCACCCCGCCCGCCGCCGCCTTGCCCGACGAGAACACCGCTGCGCCCTCCAGCGCAAGCCAGCTGGCACGCGCTTCGCGGGCTTGCGCTGTGGTCGGCTCGAGCGGCGCGACGACCGTTGCCTCGAGCCCGGCGCGCTTGCATTCGCGCGCGATTACATAGCCATCGCCGCCATTGTTGCCCGGGCCGCACAGCACCGTGACCGCGCGCCCCGCCGCGATCCGTTGGACCCACGCCGCAGCGCGCGAGGCTGCCCGCTCCATCAGCGCGAACGGGCTCAGCCCTTGCGCGAACAGCGCCTCCTCGGCGCTGCGCATCTGCGCCGACGTCAGAACCTGCGCGCTGGTCACTCGGCAGACCGGCCGAGCCATGCGCGCTTCACCCGGTAGCGATCCCGGCCGACAGCAAGCTGCGCCTCGCCCGGCTCGGTGCTTTCGCTGACGGACAGGCTCTCGGCACCATCGGCGAGCGCGAAGGCGTTTTCGCCCGCATCGAAGGTGAAGCGCCGGAACGCGCCATCGGGATGATGGATCGCGAACAGTGCGCCGCTCTCATCGAGCCGTTCGAAGATGCACTCTTGCGCGAAGTCAGCCGCACCGCCTAGCGCGCAAGCCACCGGCTCACCCTCGGGGACACCGCTCTCGCCCGCGCAACCGCCCAGTCCCGCAAGTGCGGCGAGGACCAAGCCAGCGCACCTAGATATCCGCAAAGACATGCGTTTCCGCTTTCGCTCCGGGATGGGTGACAGCGCCGGTTCGCGCCGGGCCGACATTCTGGGCATAGCGCCACAAGGTGCCCGATTGATAATCATGGCTGCGCGGCTGCCACGCCTCGCGCCGGCTTGCGAGGATTGCGGGGTCGACCTCAAGGTCGATGGTCCCGGCTTCCGCATCGATCCGGATCAGGTCGCCATCCTCGACCAGCGCGATCGGCCCGCCTTCGGCCGCCTCGGGGCCGACATGGCCGATGCAAAAACCGCGCGTCGCGCCCGAAAAGCGCCCGTCGGTGATCAGCGCGACCTTCTCGCCCATGCCCAGCCCGTAAAGCGCGGCCGTGGTCGAGAGCATCTCGCGCATGCCGGGGCCGCCCCTGGGGCCTTCGTAGCGGATGATGATCACGCAGCCCTCGGCAATATCGCGGCGCTCGACCGCGGCGAAGGCGTCTTCCTCGCAATCAAACACACGCGCCGGGCCTGCAAACTGCAACCGCTGCATCCCGGCAACCTTGACGATCGCGCCATCAGGCGCGAGCGATCCCTTGAGACCGACCACGCCGCCGGTCGGCGTGATCGGGGCCGTCACCTCGTAGAACACCTTCTGATCGGGGTTCCAGGTGATCTCCTCGATGTTCTCGCCCAGCGTCTTGCCGGTGACCGTGATCGGCTCTGGATCGATGAAGCCTCCATCGAGCAGCGTTCGCAGCGCCATGTAAACCCCGCCGGCCTCGTGCATGTCTTTGGCGACATACTTCCCGCCCGGCTTCAAGTCAGCGATATAAGGTGTTGATTTGAATATCTCGGCAACGTCGAAGAGGTCAAAGTCGATCCCCGCCTCGCTGGCCATGGCGGGCAGGTGCAGCGCGGCATTGGTCGATCCGCCGGTCGCCGCGACTACGCGGGCAGCGTTCTCGAAGGCGGCGCGGGTGCAGATGTCGCGCGGCCTCAGATTGCGCTCGATCAGGGTCATCACCTGCTTGCCCGCAGCAATCGCGATCTCTTCGCGCGACCTGTAAGGAGCGGGCGCCATGTTGCTGTTCGGCATACTCAATCCGATCGCCTCGCCGACACAGGCCATGGTGTTGGCGGTGAACTGCCCGCCGCACGCGCCGTGTCCCGGGCAAGCGACCTTCTCGAGCGCGATCAGCTCTTGGAGCGGACAATTCCCGGCCGCGTGCTGACCAACCGCCTCGAACACATCGACCACGGTCACATCCCTGCCCTTGAAGGTGCCGGGCAGGATCGAGCCGCCATAGACGAAGATGCTCGGCACGTTGAGCCGAAGCATCGCCATCATCATGCCCGGCAGGCTCTTGTCGCACCCGGCAAAGCCGACCAGCGCGTCATAACAATGGCCTCGCACCGAAAGCTCGATCGAGTCCGCGATGACCTCGCGGCTGACGAGCGAGCTTTTCATCCCCTGGTGACCCATCGCGATCCCGTCGGTGACGGTGATCGTGTTGAACCGGCGCGGGGTGCCCCCGCCCGCGATCACGCCTTCGCGGCAGATATCGGCCTGGGGGTTCAGGGTGGTGTTGCACGGCGCGGAATCGTTGCCTGCGCTCACGATGCCCACGAAGGGCTGCGCAATTTCCTCCTCGGTCATCCCCATGGCGTAATAATAGGAGCGGTGCGGCGCGCGTTCTGGGCCGACCGAGACATGGCGACTGGGAAGCTTCGCCTTGTCGAACCGTGATGCCATTATCTGCCTTTCGAATGTGTCGCCGGTCTCCTGCCTTCAGCACAGCGCCAAAGCAACCCTTGCGCCGACATCCGCCAGAAGCGCCGCCCAGCGCGCCTGATCCGCAGGCGTCGCGATCAGGTCCTGCCTGATCTCGATCGCGCAATAGGCGCGGCCGTGTGCCTCGGCATGGCGGTTCATCGTGGCGTTGAGCGCGCGGCCCGAATAGGGCTCGTTCTCGCCGGTCACAAAGCCCAGTTCGCGAAACAGCCGGATGGCGTGGCGCGCCGCGCGCTCGTCCTCGTTGAAGAGCAGCGCCACTTGCCAGGGCCGCTCTTCAGACCGCGATTGAAGGCGGGGCGTGAAGCTGTGAACCGACAGGATCAGATCGGGCGCGAGCCGATCGAGCCACTGCGCCAGCGCCTCATGGTAGGGCCGGTGAAACCGCTCGATGCGCCGCGCGATATCCGCACCGATATTGCCCGGGACAAGGTGCCCGTCGCTTTCGACAGGCACGAGCGCGGGGTGATCTTCCTCGCGGTGCAGATCGATGACGAGCCGGCTGATCGCGGCGATATGCGCAGGGATGCCGTGCGAGTCCGCAAGCCCCTGGGCGATGCCTGCAACGCCGATGTCGAGCGCGATGTGCTCGTCGAGAAGCTCGGGCGCGATGCCGAGTGCGATGTCATCCGGCACATGGTTCGAGGCGTGATCGGCAACGCACACGATCCGCACGCTCTGCGCGGCGAGCGGATCGAACGCGCCGATCTGGGCGAAAGGTAGGGTTTCATCCATCGCGGCACTCTAACGCAATGAGCCCGCAAGGCGCCACCAGTCCGGTCGCTCGGCTGCGATCGCCGCCTCTGCCGCTTCAAGCGCGTCCCTGCTCTCGTAGAGCGCGAAACAGGTCGCGCCCGAGCCCGACATCCGCGCGAGCCAAGGCGAGGTCGCGTTCAAGGCCGCCAGCACCTCGGCGATCACCGGGCACAGCGCGATTGCGGGCGCTTCGAGGTCATTGCGCCCTTCGCGTGCAATTTGGCTGGCAGCGCCTTCGGGCAGCGGGCCGCGGTCGGTCTGGTCCCATGCCTTGAACACCGGGCCGGTCGAGAGCGCCACGCGCGGGTTGACCAGCAGCACCGGGGTCCCGGCGAGATCATCCGCGACCTCTGCCTGCTCGGTGCCGGTGCCAAGGCCGATATGGGTGCGGCTGCGCACGCAAGCCGGCACATCCGCGCCGAGCTTCGCCGCGCGCGTCTGCCAGTCATTAGGCAAGCCATGGAGCGCCTCGACCATCCGGAACACCGCGCCGGCATCCGCCGACCCGCCGCCCAGCCCCGCCGCGACGGGGAGGTTTTTTTCAAGGGTCACCGCGAGGCCCTGCGGGCGCGGGAGAGCGGTGAGCGCCCTCGCCACAAGATTATCGAAGGGATCGTCCAGCCCACCCGCAAACTCGCCCAGCGTGGTGACGCTGTCGGCGGCGGCTGGCTCCGCCGTCAGCACATCGCCCGCATCGACGAAGGCGAACAGGGTCTCGAGCTCATGATACCCATCCTCCCGCCGCCTGCGAACATGCAGCGCGAGGTTGATCTTGGCGTAGGCGGTTTCGCGCATCTGGTCCCCCTCCCCGTTTTGGAAAGGACCTTGCCCCTCACATATTCGGATAATTCGGCCCGCCGCCGCCTTCGGGCGTGACCCAGTTGATGTTCTGGTTGGGGTCCTTGATGTCGCAGGTCTTGCAGTGGACGCAGTTTTGCGAGTTGATCTGGAATCGGGGCTCGCCGGTCTTTTCGTCGGTCAGCCATTCGTAGACCCCTGCCGGGCAGTACCGCGCGGACGGCCCGCCGAACACCGCCAGCTCGCTTTCCTTCTGCAAGTCCCAGTCCTTCACCTGCAGGTGGCAGGGCTGGTCTTCGGCGTGGTTGGTGTAGCTGTAGGCGACGTTGGTCAGCTTGTCGAAGGTGATCACGCCGTCGGGCTTGGGGTAGTCGATCTTGGGATAGATGTCCGCCCGGCCCGTCATGGTGTGATCCTTGTGGTGCTTCATCGTGATCGGCAGGCCAATCTTGAGCGTGCGCATCCACATGTCGAAAGCGGCCAGCACTGTGCCGATTTCGCCGCCGAACTTGGCCACCGCAGGCTCGGCATTCTGGACCTTCTTCAATTCGTCCGCGATCCAGCTTGATCGCACCGCCGCGTCGTAATCCATCAACTCGGTCTTCTCATGCCCCGCCGCGATCGCCGCCGCGATGCTTTCAGCCGCCAGCATCCCGCTTTTCATCGCGGTGTGGCTGCCCTTGATCCGCGGCACGTTGACGAAGCCCGCCGCGCAGCCGATCAGCGCGCCGCCGGGGAAAGCGAGCTTGGGCACTGATTGCCAGCCGCCTTCATTGATTGCGCGCGCGCCGTAGGACACGCGCTTGCCGCCTTCGAGATATTCGCGGATCGCCGGGTGCTGCTTCCAGCGCTGGAATTCCTGATAGGGCGAGACCCAGGGGTTCTTGTAATCGAGCGCGGTGACGAAGCCCAAAGCGACCTGACCGTTGGCCTGATGGTAGAGGAATCCTCCGCCCCAGCTGTCGCTTTCGGAAAGCGGCCAGCCTTGCGTGTGGATCACCCGGCCCGGCTTGTGCTTCTTGGGATCGATGTCCCACAATTCCTTGATGCCGAGGCCGTAGACCTGCGGCTGGCAGTTCGCCTCAAGGTCGTACTTCGCCTTCATCCGCTTGGTCAGGTTGCCGCGCGCGCCTTCGGCCAGAACAGTGTATTTGGCGTGGATCTCCATACCGGGGGTGTAATCCCCCTTGTGGCTGCCATCGGCGGCGACGCCCATGTCCTGCGTGATCACACCCGCAACCCGGCCATCCTCGTCGATCATCACGTCGGCGGCAGGGAAGCCGGGGAACACCATCACGCCCAGCCCCTCGGCCTGTTCGGCCAGCCAGCGGGTCATGTTGCCGAGCGAGCCGGTGTAGCAGCCATGGTTGCTCATCAACGGCGGCATCACGGCGTGCGGGATCCCGATCTTGCCCTTCTTGGACAGCACCCAGTGCCAGTTGTCGGTCACCGGGGTTTCGGCCATCGGGCACCCTTGATCACGCCATTCGGGCAGCAACTCGTCCAGCGCCTTGGGATCGACCACCGCGCCCGAAAGGATGTGCGCGCCGATCTCGGAGCCTTTCTCAAGGACGATGACCTCGAGCTCTTCATTGAGCTGCTTCAGCCGGATCGCGGCTGCGAGGCCCGCTGGCCCGCCGCCGACAATCACGACGTCGCATGGCATCGATTCACGTTCGATCATATTGTCCTGGTTTCCTGCCTTGTCTCTCGAGACGCTCCGTCTGGCGCACCCCTTTGACTAACCACTTGATAAGCGAGTTAAGCAACGTCAAGGTTTCTCTCGCTCCCCATGACCGCCCTTGACCCCAGCCTCGCCCAGCTCCTCGATGCTTCCGCGAAATGGTGGGAGGCGGCGGGGGTTGACCTGTGCTTCGCCGATGATGCGACCGTGTGGCTGGACGAACCGGCCGCCGCTGCCACCCAAGGCATGCCCGAGCGCAAGGCCGAACCGGCGGCGGCGCGCAAGCCAGCCGTAGCGGCGGACGCGGCCGAACAGCCCTCGGGCCCGGCGGATCTCCTCGGCGACACACCGCCTCAAACGCTCATGGATTTTCGCGAGTTCTGGCTGAATGACCCCGCTCTGCATCCCGCCCCAGTGTCGACGCGGATCGCGCCACGAGGCAAAGTCGATCCAGCGCTGATGGTGCTCGTGCTCGAGCCCGAGCCCGAGGACACCGAAACGCTGCTCAGCGGTCCGCAAGGGGCGCTGATGGCGCAGATCCTGCGGGCGATGGGGATTTCGCAAGACACGGTCTATTTCGCCTCGGCCCTTCCCGCGCATACGCCCATGGCCGATCCTGCCGCGCTCGCCGCAAGCGGACTGGGCGCAGTCCTGGCGCATCACGTCGATCTGGTGAAACCGCAGGCAATCCTGGCATTTGGCGCTGGGCTAGCGCCGCTCATGCAGCTAGACCCTGCAAAGGGCGAGATGTCTTTACGGGAAAATAAGCATAGTTCGCTAGTTCCGCGCGTGTTGCAAAGCGAAGCCCTGGGTAGCCTCACTGCGATGCCTCGGCTCAAGGCCCGATTTTGGCGGAGATGGATCGAATGGTCGGCGCAGAATCCATGACGAAGTTTATCCGTGCACTTCTGGCGTTTGCCAGCAGCGCTGGCGTTGCTGCGCTGGCGATGCCGGCCGCCGCCCAGCCGTCGCAGATTTCGGGCAGCATGGCCGCGCATTACGATCGCCAAGGCTCTTCCGCGGCACTGCGCAGCGATGCCATTGTGCCGGTCCTGCAGGAGCGCGATCGGCAAATGTTCCAGGAATTGTTCGCCGCGATCGATCGCCAGGATTGGGCCAAGGTGGAGGAACTTCTCACACAGAGCCAAGGCGCCCTGCTCCACCAAATCGCCGCGGCCGAATACTACACCCATGCAAGCAGCCCTAAGGTCAGCGCCGGGGCGATTGCCGGGTGGCTCGCCCAAGGCGTCGAGCTGCCGCATGCCGAGCAGCTGGGACGGCTTGGACAACAGCGCGGCCTCGTCGAGCTTCCCCGCCTTCCTTCGGCCCAGGGGTTCAGCCGGCAGCCGGCGGCTTCCAAGCGGGTGCGCCCGACACCCGTCGGCGATGGCAGCATGCCGTCCGGCGCAAGCAGCCGCATTCTCACCGCGATCAGCAATGACAGCCCCGGCGAAGCGCTGACCGCGCTGCGCGAGGTCGAGGGCCAGTTGAGCCCGCAGGCGCGTGCGGAATGGCGCCAACGGGTCGCGTGGAGCTTCTACATCGAGAACGACGATGAGAGCGCGCTGGCCCTCGCCGAGACCGTAAGGGAAGGGAACGGCGCCTGGGTTGCCGAGGGAGACTGGGTCGCGGGCCTTGCCGCGTGGCGCCTGGGCTATTGCGCCCTCGCGGGCGAGGCCTTCGCCCGCGCAGCGCAAGGCTCGACCAATGTCGAACTGACCGCCGCTGCGCATTACTGGGCGCACCGCTCGCTGGTGCGCTGCCGCGAGCCGGGCGCCGCGAGCCAGCACCTTGCCGCCGCCGCGCGGCACGATGAGACGCTCTATGGTATGCTCGCATCCGACCAGTTGGGCATGGAACTCGCCTCGACGACGCAGCCCAGCTCGTTCAGCCGCGACGACTGGCGCAGCCTCGAGCCGCGCTCGAATGTCCGCATCGCTGTCGGCCTCGTCGAGATCGGCCGCCCCTCGCTCGCCGATGAGGTGTTGCGGCATGAGGCGCGGATCGGCGATCCGCGCAGTTATGCGTCGCTCGCGCGGCTCGCTCGCGAACTGGGTCTTCCGGCAACCCAGCTGTTCATGGCGCACCACGCGCCCTACGGGACGCAGACCGATGCGGCATTGCGCTATCCCGTCGCAAGCTGGCGCCCCAAGACCGGGTGGCGGGTCGATCCCGCGCTCGCCTTCGCGCATGCGCTGCAGGAATCGAACTTTCGCGCCTCCGCCGTCAGCCCGGCCAATGCGCGCGGCCTGATGCAGATCATGCCGGGCACCGCGCGCGATCATGATCGCAGTCTCAATCTCGGCGCGAGCTATGCCGATCTCAATGATCCCGAAATCAATCTCACGTATGGCCAACAGCACCTCGAAATGCTGCGCGACAGCTACGCCACCGAAGGCAAGCTGCCCAAGATCATGGCCGCCTACAATGCCGGCCTCACCCCGGTGAGCCGCTGGAACAGCGAGATCCGCGACTTCGGCGATCCGCTGTTGTGGATGGAATCGATCCCCTATTGGGAAACCCGCGGCTACGTCGCGATCGTGATGCGCAATTACTGGATGTACGAGCGCGCGGCAGGGGTCGCCTCGCCTTCGCGCCGCGCGCTCGCGCAGGGTCGCTGGCCCGAATTCCCCCATTTGTCCAGCGTGCGCACCGCCCACCTCGAACCCCGCCTCGAACAGGGCAACTGAGGACATATCAAGCATGGCGATCGATCCGGAGAAGACGTTCAAGCCGATCAATATCGCCCTGCTCACCATTTCCGACACGCGCACGCCCGAGACCGATACGTCCGGTGACATCCTCGCCGCGCGGATCGAGGCTGCCGGCCACACGCTCGCCACGCGCGCGATCCTCAAGGACGATGCGGCGGTGCTGATGGAGTTCTTCGAAAGCTGCATCGACGATCTCGCGATTGACGCCGTCATCAGCACCGGTGGCACCGGGCTGACCGGCCGCGACGTCACGCCCGAAGCGCTGCAGCGGATCGCCGGCGCGCGCGAGATTCCCGGCTTTGGTGAGCTGTTCCGCTGGCTGAGCTATCAGACCATCGGCACCAGCACGGTGCAATCGCGCGCCTGCGCCATTGTCGCGCGGGGGACGTATATCTTCGCGCTTCCGGGGTCGACCGGAGCGGTCAAGGATGGCTGGGACGGGATCCTCGCCGAGCAATTGGACAGCCGCAACTCGCCATGCAACTTCGTCGAATTGATGCCGCGACTGACTGAACGATAGCCTCTTTCCGAATCGCGGTGTTCTGTTTATGTTCTCAACCATGGGGACAATTCGAAAAAGCGCGCTTCATCCAGATTTCGAACCCGGCCGCGGGGCGGCCTCGAATGGCGGCTCGATCCGGTTCGGCCTGCCAGCGCGCGAAGTCGACGGCGACTGGCGCGATCATGTGCGCCGCCTCGAGCACGGGCCGCCGGTCAAGCTGCGCACCCATGTGACCGAGGAGCATCCCAGGACGATCCTGACGTTCAACAACTCGCCCGACATTGCGTTTGATCGTTCGATCAACGCCTATCGCGGCTGCGAGCACGGCTGCGTCTATTGCTTTGCCCGCCCCACGCACGCCTTTCACGATCTCTCGCCCGGGCTCGATTTCGAAACGCGGCTGTTCGCCAAGCCCAACGCGGCCCAATTGCTGCGCGAGACCTTGAACAAGCCCAGATACACCCCCCGCCCGATTGCGCTCGGCACCAACACCGATCCCTATCAGCCGATCGAGCGCGATTACCGGATCACGCGCGAAGTGCTCGAAGTGTGCCTGGAGGCGCGCCATCCAGTGACGATCACGACCAAGTCTGACCGGGTTCTGCGCGATGTCGACCTGCTCGAGGAGATGGCGCGGCTGAGGCTGGTGGCGGTGGCGATCTCGGTGACGACGCTCGATCCGGTGCTCTCGGGCAAGCTCGAGCCGCGCTGCGGCGCGCCCGTCAAACGCCTTGCAGCGCTTGCCAGGCTGGTCGAACTGGGCGTGCCGACTCATTGCTCGATCTCGCCCATCATCCCCGCGATCACCGACGAATTCATGGAAGAGATCATCGCCCGCGCCGCAGCGATCGGGGTCGCGAGCGTCGGGTGGATCCCACTGCGCCTGCCGCACGAGGTCGCGCCGCTGTTTCGCGAATGGCTCGGGGTGCATTTCCCCGAGCGCGCGGGCAAGGTGATGAGCATCGTGCGCTCGATCCGGGCTGACGAGAACGGTCCGCGTGACAACGATCCCGGCTTCTTTAGCCGCATGCAGCCGCGCGGCGTCTGGGCCGATCTGCTGCGGGCGCGGTTTCGCCTCGCCTGCAAGCGGGCCGGGATCGGCAAGCACCGCTTCGAGCTCGATTGCTCGGCCTTCCGCCCGCCCGAACTCGGCGGACAGCTGCGGCTGCTGTAGGCTTTGGGGCGGGCGATTCCTTCAAGTGCGGATCGGGAAATTGTGGCGCTCGCCATTCGCGCAAAATGGTGCAACAAGGCTCGCCATGATCGCACGACCAGCCCTTCTCGCAGCCGCCTTCGTCGCCAGCCTCTTGAGTAGCACCGCCATGGCGCAGGAAGCTGTCACCAACCAGGGCCCCGCCCTTGACGAAGCCCAGGTGATCGACGCGCTCGACGATGCGACCTTGCGAGCGGTCCTGGCGCAACTCTCCGCCACCCCAACCCCGCTCGACGAGGAAGCGACCACGCTGCGGATCGCCTTTCCGGACGGCCTGATCGGCATTGCGCGGCGCATGGCCTGCACAAGCGAAGAGGCGTGCAAGGGCCTGATGCTCACCGCCTACCTTCCCGTCCCACCGGATCTGCCCGCCGCCAAGGCGCAGGAAGCCTTGCGTCAGTTCGAGCTCGAGAGCCTCGTCGCCTCGGTCGTGGTGAACCAGCTCGGCGAGCATGTGGTCAAGACCTATGTCATCCTCGATGGCGGCATCACGGTCGAAAACCTCGCGATCTGGATCGGCTTGTTCGACGAAAGCGCGCGTGCTTACCAAGAGCTGCTCTACGCCTCCGTGCAGTAGCGCGCGGCAATGCGCTCCGCGGCCGCAAGGCAATCCGCCGAAAGCGGTGCTTACCCGAAGCCTTTCCCCGCCTCGCCCGGCGCGAAGCGGATGAGGCGGCTGTCGACGAGGGCTGCGGTTCGGTTGACGACCGCCTTCTGATAATCTGGGTCCTTGACCATCTCGAAGAACGCGCCCGCATTGGGATAGTGCGCGATGAAGCCATCGTGCCATTCGCGCACCTCGGGGCCGGTCACCATCGTCTGGAACACCCCGCGCCACACGATGCTGCCGCCCACGCGGCCGAAGATGGGCCCGCTCGTAGCGCTGTATTCCTCGTAAGCGCGCCGCCCGGTCCAGCCCTTGCCTGCATGCTCGTGGCCCTCGGGATAGTCCGCAAGATCGCGATAGAGCAGCAGGTTGAGCATGTGGATCGGCTCGTCGCGCGGGAGCGCCTTGAAGGCTTCCCAGTTCGCGGGTGAAGGATCGAGATAGACCGGGTTCGACATGCGGCCCTACGCCTCCAGCTTGTAGTCGGCGAAGCGATCGCGCAGGTCCTTCTTCGAGATCTTGCCCGTCGCTGTATGCGGGATCTCGTCGACGAACTCGACCGCATCGGGCAGCCACCACTTGGCGACCTGCGGTTTGAGATGTTCGATGATCTCGTCGCCCGAACACTCGGCCCCCTGCTTCTTCACGACGAAGAGCACCGGGCGCTCATCCCATTTTGGGTGGAACATGCCAACGCACGCCGCCTCGGCGACCGCCGGATGGCCGCAGGCCGCGTTTTCGAGCTCGACCGAACTGATCCATTCGCCGCCCGACTTGATTACGTCCTTGGTGCGGTCGGTCAGCTGCAAGGTGCCGTCGGGATGGAGGATGCCGACATCTCCGGTGTCGAACCAGCCATCCTGCGTGATCGCGTCCTTGTTCGCCTTGTAATAGCGCTTGACGACCCACGGGCCCCGGATCTGCAGCGCGCCGCTGGTCTTGCCATCGCGCGGCAGGGGGGTTGCCATGTCATCTAGATCGACGGTGCGCAGTTCGACCCCGAAGATCGGGCGGCCTTGCATCGCGGTCTTGGCGACTTTCTCCTCGAAGCTCAGCTGGTCCCAGTCCCACGTCGGGCCGCCGACCGTGCCGATCGGTGAGGTCTCGGTCATCCCCCAGGCATGCTGGACGCGCGTGCCGTTCTTCATCAGCCGCTCGATCATGAAGCGGGGCGCGGCCGAGCCGCCGATGGTGGCCGCCTTGAGCGGGGGCAGATCGAGCCCGTTGGCATCGCAATATTGGAAATGGGCGAGCCAGACCGTGGGGACGCCCGCACTGTCGGTGACCTTCTCGCGCAGCATCAATTCGTGCAGGACCGCCGGATCGTTGACCGTCGAAAAGACGAATTTCACTCCTGCCATCGCGCCCGCATAAGGCAGGCCCCAGCTTGCAGCGTGGAACATCGGCACAACCGGCAGCATCACCGCAGCGCTCGAGAAGTTGAAGGCAGCCGACTGCAGCCCTGCCATTGCGTGCAACACGGTCGAGCGGTGCTCGTATTGCACGCCCTTGGGATTGCCGGTCGTCCCGCTCGTGTAACAGATCATGCACGGATCGCGCTCGTCGCCGGGGACCCATGCGAAGTCGCCGTCGTATTCGCTGATCCAGTCTTCGAAGGCGCGGTTGTGCTGGCTTGCATCGAAGCAGATGTAATGCTCGAGCGTGGTCCAGCGGTCTTTCATCTTGTCGACGATCGGCTGGAACGCCGCATCGTAGAGGAGGACCTTATCCTCGGCGTGATTGACGATGTATTCGAGCTGATCCTCGAACAGTCGGGGATTGACCGTGTGCAGGACCCCGCCCATTCCGGCCACGCCATACCAGCTGACGAGATGGCGCGAATGGTTCATCGCGAGGCTTGCCACCTTGTCACCCTTGCCCAGCCCAAGCGCGATCAGCGCTTGCGACAGCTTGAGCGCATCGCGGCGAATGCCCGCCCAGTCGGTGCGCGTTTCGCTGCCATCGGCCCAGCGGGTGACGATCTCGCGCGTCCCGGCCTCGCGCGCGGCATGATCGATCACGCTCGTCACCCGCATGGTCCAATCCTGCATGGCTCCCGGCATCTGTATTCTCCCCTCGAATTCCTGTTTTAGTTAGCGCGGCACCTTGCTCGCGGCTTGCCTCCAAACGCAAGCGAGGAGTCTGCTCTCTTCACCTTTCGATGCAAGTTTTGTCGCATCAGCGGTTCCTGACGGATCGCTTTCTCGGCTGCTGTGTACAATCTATGTCATCGCTTCGCCATGCACGCTCCCTATAGAAGCGAGGCATATGTCAAGAGCGAGGGCAATATCATGAGAAAAACAGCACTTCTACTAGCAGGGGCCAGTTTCATCTGTGCCGCTCCCGCACTGGCTCAAAATGGCCCCTATGTCGGCGTCAACGGCGGCATCAGCTTCGAAGACGGCGTGAGCGTCGATGTCGACAACAACCGTCCCGATGGTTTGCCCAACGGGGCGTTGTTTGCCCAGACCAAGCGCGGCATCGACGCTGATGTGGTCATCGGGTACGATTTCGGCCCGATCCGGATTGAAGCTGAAGGTGGGTACAAGCGCAACGGTTACCGCAACGTGTTGGTGGTCGATCCGACCATCCTGCCCGGCCAGTCGGGCATTCCATCCGGCGCGGTTGTCCAGAGCGATGGCAATCTTCAGATCTGGAGCGGGATGCTCAACGGCCTCCTCGAATTCGGCGCTGATGACGGGCTGCGGATCTTCGGCGGCGGCGGGGTCGGCTTTGCCAATCTCAAATTGCCGATCGAAGTCGCCGGCGCCGGCACGGCGATCGATGACAGTGCGACTGATTTCGCCTGGCAATTGCTCGGCGGCGCGCGGTTCGCGGTAAGCGACAACATCGATCTCGGCCTCAAGTACCGCTATTTCAGAGCCGACCGCTTCGGTCTTGAAGCGGCCAATGGTCGCCCGCTGAGCGTCGATTATGATGCGCATTCGGTGCTGGCGAGCTTTGTTTACAGTTTTGGCCAGAAGGCTGCGCCGCCGCCCCCGCCTCCGCCGCCTGCTCCCCCGCCGCCTCCAGCCCCTCCTCCCCCGCCTGCGCCGCCGCCACCGCCGCAGGCATCGTGCAACACGGGGCCCTACATCGTGTTCTTCGATTTCGACCGGTCGACCATCACTGCCGAGGCGGCGACGATCCTCGACAATGCGGTCACCGCCTATGGCAATTGCGGCACCGCGCGCGTGATGCTCGCGGGCCACACCGACCGAGCGGGCAGCGTGTCGTACAACATGGGCCTCGCGCAGCGGCGCAACGCCTCTGTGCGCTCTTACCTGAGCGGGCGCGGCATCCCGGACGGCCGGATCTCCAGCGAAGCGTTCGGCGAATCGCAGCCGCGCGTGCCCACGGCAGACGGGGTTCGCGAACTGCAGAACCGCCGCGTCGAGGTGACCTACGGACCGGGTTCGGGCATGTAACTGCTTGCAATCGCAGCGTTGAACAAAGGGGGCCGGAGCGATCCGGCCCCTTTCTTGTTGATTCGAACAGCGGGAGCCATCAGGCCACCAGTCTCAGCCGCCCTCCGCCGCGCAACGGCTTGAGTGTGATATCCTCGATCCCGTCGATCGCCCGAAGCCGCGCCACCAGTTCTCCATCCAGCCGAAAATCCCGGCCAAGCCGCAGGCTCGCGCTCCCGCCATCGGCGAGCGCGAGGTCCACGATCACTTCGCCGGGTGCTGCGTCCTGGGTCGAGAGCTCTGTCCGCAGCTCTTGCAAGGCCCGCTCGTGAAGGATGTGCGCGCGCAGCACCATCGGCGTGCGACCGCTGATGCCGGCGAGCGAACGGGCGCTGCGGATGGTGAGCCGCGGCGCTTCGCCGGGCTGGGCTGCATCGAGTTCGACTTGGAGCAGGAGGCATTCGTTGGCGCTGGCCCATCGCTCGAACTCCGCAATGAGCGCTTCCTCGAAGCAGGAGGCAGAAAACTGGCCCGACAGGTCTGAGAAGTCCGCCCTGATGAACGGCGCGCCGCGCTTGGTGCGCGCTTTGCTCAGCCCCTCAATCATCGCCGCCAAGATCGCGCTCGAGCGGCCCTCCAGCCCGGCACCGCCCTCCATGATCGCGGCGTAGGCGCGCGCCCCTTGCGCCGAGGCAATCTCGGCAAATTGCTGGAGCGGGTGTTCGGAGAAATAGAACCCGAAATTCTCCCGCTCGCGGCTCATCTGCTCGATCTTCGTCCAAGGGTCGGTCGGCTTGAGCCGCAGCTCCTCGACCGGCGCCGTCTCGCCGCCGAACAGGCCGCCCTGCCCGCTGGTCCGCTCGCGCGCGGCGCTTTCGGCGACCGCGAGCAACAGGTCGGCATTGGCGAACAGCGCTGCGCGGTTGGGCTCGAGGGAATCGAGCGCGCCCGCGCAGATCAGCCCTTCTAGCTGGCGCCGATTCATCGAGCCCTGCGGCAAACGCTCGCACAAATCCTTGAGGCTGGCGAACGCGCCGCCCGCCTTGCGCTCGGCGACGATCGCCTCCATCGCTTTCTCGCCGACATTACGGATGCCCGCGAGCGCATAGCGCACGCCGTAGCCCTCGTCGGTCTGCTCGACGCTGAAGCGAGCCTCGGAGCGATTGATGTCGGGCGCAAGCAGTCTGATCCCGCCCCCCGATCCATCGGCCACCGGATAGCGCCGCGCGTCGTCGACGAAGACGCTGAGCTTGTCCGAATGGTGAAGGTCGAAACACATCGAGGCGGCGTAGAATTCTTCGGGGTAATGCGCCTTGAGCCAGGCAGTCTGATAGGCCAGCAGGGCATAGGCGGCAGCGTGCGACTTGTTGAAGCCATAACCGGCGAACTTGTTGATGAGGTCGAACAGCTCGTTCGCCTTCTTAGCCTCGATGCCCGACACGCGCTCGCAGCCTGCGATGAAGATGGCGCGCTGCTGGTCCATCTCGGCCTGGTTCTTCTTGCCCATCGCGCGGCGCAACAGGTCGGCATCGCCAAGCGAATAACCCGCCAGGAGCTGCGCTGCCTGCATGACCTGTTCCTGGTAGACGAAGATGCCGTAGGTCTCGGCGAGGATCTCTTCGAGCTTCGCGTGTGGGTATTCGATCGGGACTTCGCCCGCCTTGCGCTGGCCGAACAACGGGATGTTGTCCATCGGGCCGGGGCGATAGAGCGAGACGAGCGCGATGATGTCGCCGAAATTGCTGGGCTTCACCGCGGTAAGGGTGCGCCGCATGCCCTCCGATTCGAGCTGGAAAACGCCCACCGTGTTGCCGGTCTGCATGAGGCGATAGACCGCCGGATCATCGAGCGGCAGCGCGCCAAGGTCGATCGCGATCCCGCGCTGCTCCAACAGGTCAACCGCCTTGCGCAGCACGGACAGCGTCTTGAGCCCGAGAAAATCGAATTTCACCAGCCCCGAGCTTTCGACATACTTCATGTCGAACTGCGTCACCGGCATGTCCGAGCGCGGATCGCGGTAAAGTGGAACCAGCTCGGCCAGCGGCCGATCGCCGATCACGACGCCCGCAGCATGGGTCGAGGAATTGCGCGGCAGACCCTCGAGGTTGAGCGCGAGATCGACGAGGCGCTTGACCTCGAGATCGTTCATGTATTCGCGCCTGAAATCGGCCACCCCGTTGAGCGCACGCTTGAGGTCCCACGGGTCGGTTGGATGGTTGGGCACCAGCTTGCACAGCCGGTCAACGTGGCCATAGCTCATCTGCAGGATCCGCCCGCAATCGCGCAGCACCGCACGCGCCTTGAGTTTGCCGAAGGTGATGATCTGCGCAACGTGGTCCTGGCCGTATTTGCGCTGGACGTAACGGATGACTTCGCCGCGCCGGGTTTCGCAGAAGTCGATGTCGAAATCGGGCATCGAGACACGTTCGGGATTGAGAAACCGCTCGAACAGCAGGCCGAACCGGATGGGATCGAGGTCGGTGATCGTCAGCGCCCAGGCGACGATCGAGCCAGCGCCCGAACCGCGTCCCGGCCCGACCGGGATTTCCTGGCTCTTGGCCCACTGGATGAAGTCGGCAACGATCAGAAAATAGCCCGGAAAGCCCATCCCGGCGATGATCCCGATCTCATAGTCGAGGCGCGCGAAATAGGCCTCGCGTTCCTCTGTCGTGAGCGCTTCATAGCCTTCCAGCCGGGCCTCGAGCCCGGCGCGCGATTGCTGCTCGAGCATCCGCGCTTCGCCCTCGAGGTCGCCGGCCAGACTGGGCAGGATCGGCTCGCGATCGGGCGGCGCAAGCGCGCAGCGCCGCGCGAGGGTGAGCGTGTTCGCCGTCGCCTCGGGCAGATCGGCAAACAGTTCCTCCATCATGGGTGCCGATTTGACGAAGCTCTCGGGGTTCGAACGCTCGCGCTCCTCGGTATCGAGATAGGTCGATCCGGCGATGCACAGCATTGCATCGTGCGCTGTGTGCATGTGAGGCTCGGCAAACCGGGCGGGATTGGTCGCGACCAGCGGGAGGTCGCGGGCATAGGCAAGCTCGATCAGCGCTGGCTCGGCAGCGGCGCACACCTGGTCGCCCGAACGCGCGAGCTCGATGTAGAGGCGGCCTGGAAAAAGCGCTTCGAGCGCGGTGCAATGCGCCATCGCGGCAGGCGCCTGCCCTTCGCCAAGGAGCCGGGTCAGCGCCCCTTCCGCGGCGCCGGTGAGGGCAATCAGCCCGTGGGTGCGGCCCTCCAGATCGGCGAGCCGGACATGCGGATCGAGTTCGAGCGGCCGATCAAGGTGCGCTCTCGAAACGAGGTGGCACAGATTGGCATAGCCCGCATCGTCCTGCGCATAGAGCGGCAGGTAATCGATCTGGTGCCCCGCCTGCCCCTTGCCGGCGGCGCCCTCGCGCTCGATCCCGAGGAGCGCGCCGATGATCGGTTGCACGCCCTCCTCGCGGCACGCTTTGGCGAACATGACCGCGCCATACAGCCCGTTGCGATCGCAGATGGCAGCCGCCGGAAACCCGCGCTCCCTGGCGAGCTTCGCGATTCCCTTGGGTTCGATTGCGCCTTCGAGCATCGAATAGGACGAGAAAATCCGCAGCGGAACGAAGGGCGCAAAGGGCATGGCGCGGTTATGCTTCGGGCGCCGCAGCTTTCCAAGAGTGCTGCCGGTGCGGTATGGGAAGTTGCTGGGGAAAGTGCTGGGAAAAACGAGAAACACCTTGTGTCGCGGCGGCGGGGCGTGTTTGCTCTTGCAGCACGCGACTCGTTGGGAGATCAAGATGTCGACACAGCAAAATCTGGAAAATCATGCTCACGGGCTCATTGCACGCGTCAAGGCGGTGGCGATGGATCCGGCGGGAACCTGGCCGATAATTGCGGCCGAGACCGATCAGCCGATGCAGGTCTTCACACGGTTTGTGGTGCCGCTGGTGGCGATCGGGCCAATCGCATCGTTCATCGGCGGCCAAGTGTTCGGCTATGGCGCTTTCGGGATCAGTTATCGGCCATCGTTCATGGGCGCGCTTGGTCAGGCGATCGCATCGTTTGTGCTGAGCCTGATTGCGGTATGGGTCCTCGCCTTCATTGCGAACGTGCTCAGCCCGCGGTTCGGTGGCAAGGACGATTATCCGAGCGCCTTTCGCCTTGTTGCCTATTCGATGAGCGTCGCCTGGGTCGTGGGCATTGTCGGGCTGGTGCCTGCGCTCGGCATCCTCGGGCTGATCGGGCTTTACAGCCTTTATCTTTTCTACAAGGGCGCGCCGATCGTCATGGGCGTCACTGCCGAAAAATCGGTCGTTTACACTGTGATCGTGGTGGTCGCAGCGATCATCGCCAACCTCATCATCGGGTCGATCGCCTTCGCGATGGCGGGCCCTTCCCCCGCAGCCCTTGGCGGGAGCGCCAGCGGCGAGGAAATGAGCATCGACATGGGCGCATTCGGGCAAATCGAGGTCACCGAAGACGGCACCACCGCCAAGATCACGGTCGACGGCGAGGAAATCACGATCGAGGTCCCCGAAGAGCGGTAGGCCGCTCGCGCGCAAGGGGCGCTTCCCCGACAGGCGCGGCTCAGAGGAGCTTTTCGATATCCTTGGCGATGCTCGCAGGCGTATCCTGCGGGCCATACCGCTTGACCACCTGACCCTCGCGATCGATCAGGAACTTGGTGAAGTTCCACTTGATCGAGGCCGAGCCCATCAGCCCCTTCTTCTCGGCTTTCATCCAGTCGAACAGCGGGGACGCATCGGGCCCATTCACGTCGACCTTCGCCATCAGCGGAAAGCTCAGGCCGAAATTCACCTTGCAGAATTCGGCGATCTCGTCGGAATTGCCGGGCTCCTGCGCGCCGAACTGGTTGCAGGGAAACGCCAGCACTTCAAAGCCTTTGTCCTTGTAATCCTTGTAGAGCTTCTCGAGGCCGTCATATTGCGGCGTGAACCCGCATTTGCTCGCCGTGTTGACGACGAGGAGGACAGTGCCCTTCTTGGTCGCAAGATCGAGGCTCTCGCCGCGGTTGGTGGTGACAGTGAAATCGGCAATCGTTGTCATGCATTGCGCCCCTGTTTGCTGGCCTGTGTGCTGGCCTGTGTGCTGGCCTGTGTGCTGGCCTGTGT
>DAITMG010000004.1:64271-94683 GCA_036835265.1 Erythrobacter sp.
TGCTGGCCTGTGTGCTGGCCTGTGTGCTGGCCTGTGTGCTGGTCGGCAGAAATTGCGCGGTTAATTGCCACGAAGCCCGAGCTTCGTCGAGGGCCGCTGCACTATTCGAGCACGCCCTCATGCAGGCGCACGACCCGGTCCATCCGCTTGGCAAGGCGTTCATTGTGGGTCGCAACCAGCGCTGCGCTGCCCTCACCGCGCACCAGTTCAAGAAATTGCGCGAGCACGCTATCGGCCGTGACTTCGTCGAGATTGCCGGTCGGCTCATCGGCGAGCACAAGCGCCGGGCGATTGGCGAGCGCGCGTGCCACCGCGACCCGCTGCTGCTCGCCGCCGGAGAGCTGGCTCGGGCGGTGCGTCAGGCGATGGGCCAGGCCGAGGCTTGAAAGCAGGCTGTCCGCCCGTTCGAGCGCCTCGGCGCGCGCCTTGCCGGCAATCATCTGCGGCATCACGACGTTTTCGCGCGCGTCGAAATCAGGCAGCAGGTGGTGGAACTGGTAGACAAACCCCAGATGCTCGCGCCGCAGCCGTGTGCGCTCGTCCACCATCAGCTTTTCGGCGCGCTGGCCAGAAAGCATGATCGAGCCCTCGAACCCGCCTTCAAGCAGGCCAACTGCCTGCAAAAGCGTCGACTTGCCCGATCCCGAGGGCCCGAGCAGCGCGACGATCTCGCCCGCGCGAATCTCGAGATCGACCCCGCGCAGAACCTCGATCCGCTGCCCGCCCTGCTGGAAGCTGCGCTTGAGCCCATCGAGCCGGGCGATGATACCCCGCTCACTCATAGCGCAGAACCTGCACGGGGTCGGTGTTGGCGGCCTTCAGCGCCGGGTAGAGCGTTGCGAGGAAGCTGAGGATGAGCGCCAACGCGACAATGCCAGCGACTTCCCATGGATCGGTACGCGAGGGCAGCGTCGAGAGGAACCGCACCTCGGGGTCCCAGATCTCCTGACCGGTCACCTGCGCGATGACCCAGACGATCTCTTCGCGGAAGAGGAGGATGACGAACCCGAGCGCCAGCCCGGCGACGGTGCCTATCGCCCCGATCGTGGTCCCGGTGGTGACGAAGATCTTGATGAGCGAGCGCCGCGTTGCCCCCATCGTGCGCATGATCGCGATATCGCGGGTCTTGGCGCGCACCAGCATGACGAGGCTCGAAAGGATGTTGAACGAAGCGACCAAGACCATGAAACTCAGCGCAAAGAACATCGCAACCCGCTCGACCTGCAGCGCCTCGAACAGGCTCGAATTGATCGTTTTCCAATCCGAGACGATGGCGCGCCCGGCAAGCCCGTCCGCGACGGGTGCGAGGATCTCGCCAACCTCGTCCGCATCCTCGACCGACACCTCGATCATGCCGATCGTCTCGCCCATCAGCAAAAGCGACTGCGCATCGGCGATCGGCATGACCACGAACTTCTCGTCATAGTCGTAGATCCCGACTTCGAAGATCGCGGCAACTTCGTAACCGACCTGCCTGATCTGAGTGCCGAAAGGGGTCGCTCGCCCGGTCGGGTTGATGAGCGTGATCGTATCCCCCACCCGCGCCCCGATGTTCTGCGCAAGCCGGGTCCCGATCGCGACGCGGTTCGTGCCGGGCTGGAGATCGGATAAACGGCCGAGCACGATCTTGTCCTCGAGGGTCGCCAGATCTTCGTCGATATTGCCGCGCACGAGAATCCCGGCGATCCTTCCGCCATAGGCCAGCATCAGCGGCTGCTCGATCAGCGGCGAGGCATCAGTGACGCCCTCGCTCGCACGCACATCGGCGAGCACGCTCTCCCAATCATCGAGTTTCCCGCCATAGGCCTGGATGATCGCATGGCCATTGAGGCCCACAATCTTGTCGAGCAGTTCGGCGCGAAACCCGTTCATGACGCTCATCACGACGATCAGCATGGCAACGCTGAGCATCACCACCCCAACCGAAATCCCCGCGACGAGCGCGATGAACGCCTCGCTTTTGCCGGGCCACAAATAGCGCTTGGCGATCATGCTTTCGAAAGGTGACAACATAGGGCTTGCTGGTGGTGATCCGTGACAAGGGGGCTTGATGAAGGGGGCGAGATGGGGCTTTTTCCGAGATGGCGCCTTAACCCTGTCTTTAGGGAGAGCTTGCCCGGCGCACAATGCGCAGCTGTCGCATCAATTGTGCGTAAAGCTGCCCGGCACAATGTCAGAAAAGGGTCACCAAAAAGACGGGCATGGCACCGCGCCAGCCCTTGTAATTGTTCGGTCACATCGCCATTGGGAGCCCATCCAATACACACGGCTGATCCCTGCGGAAGGATCAAGGGCATGAACCTCACTCACCCCTTCCTCGACCTTGGCGGCGACAAGCTGCGCGAGGAATGCGGAATATTCGGCGCGATCAACGCGGCTGATGCAGCTGCGGCGACCGCGCTTGGCCTGCACGCGCTCCAGCATCGCGGACAGGAGGCAGTCGGGATCACCAGCTTCGATGCCTCCTGCGCACGGCCCGATGGGCGCAGCGGCAAATTTTTCTCGAGCCGCGCGCTCGGCCACGTCGCCGACACCTTCTCGGCGAAGACCGCGATCGATCAATTGCCCGGCACAATGGCAGCGGGCCATGTGCGCTATTCGACCACCGGCGGCTCCGACATGGCGAATGTCCAGCCGCTCTACGCCGAGCTTGCGACCGGCGGCTTCGCGGTTGCGCACAACGGCAACATCTCGAACGCGCAGGCGCTGCGCTCGGACCTGGTCAACAAGGGCTCGATCTTCCAGTCGACCTCGGACACCGAGGTGATCATCCACCTCGTCGCGACCTCGCGCTATCCCACCATCGCTGATCGCCTGATCGATGCGCTGCGCCTGGTCGAAGGCGCCTATTCGCTCATCGTGATGACGCCCGAGGGCATGATCGCCTGCCGCGATCCGCTCGGTATCCGGCCGCTCGTGATGGGGCGGCTGGGGGATGCGATCCTGTTCGCGTCTGAAAGCGTCGCCTTCGACGTGGTCGGCGCGGAGATGATCCGCGAGGTGGAGCCGGGCGAACTGGTCCAGGCCAGTTTCACAGGCGAGACCAAGAGCGTGCGCCCGTTCGGCTCGCAGCCCGCGCGGCCGTGCATTTTCGAGCACGTCTATTTCAGCCGCCCGGACAGCTATTTCGCCGGGCAGAGCGTCTATCAGGCGAGGAAAGCGATCGGCAGCGAGCTCGCCCGCGAGGCGCCGTGCGTGGCCGATATCGTGGTCCCCGTGCCAGACAGCGGCGTTCCTGCTGCGATCGGCTTTGCGCAGGCCTCGGGCCTGCCGTTCGAGCTTGGCATCATCCGCTCGCACTATGTCGGTCGGACCTTCATCCAGCCTTCGGATTCGGCCCGCCACGCCGGCGTCAAGCGCAAGCACAACGCCAACCGCGAACTGGTCGCGGGCAAGCGCATCGTGCTGATCGACGATTCGATCGTGCGCGGCACCACCAGCCTCAACATCGTCGAGATGATGCGCGAGGCGGGCGCGAGCGAGGTCCACTTCCGGGTCGCGAGCCCGCCGACCGCCCACAGCTGCTTCTACGGCGTCGACACGCCCGAGCGTTCCAAGCTGCTGGCCGCGCGCATGGAGCTTGAAGCCATGCGCGAATTTATCCGCGCCGACAGCCTCGCTTTCATCTCGATCGACGGGCTCTACCGCGCCGTCGGCACCACCGGGCGCAATTCGCGCACCCCGCAATTCTGCGATGCCTGCTTTACCGGCGACTACCCGACTTCGCTCACCGACCTTTCCATGCGCGAGCGAGCCTCGCCGCAATTGCCGTTTGCCGATCCGAAGGCCGCCTGATCCATGATTGAAACCGACCCCAAAGCCGGCCCGCTCGCCGGGCGAACCGCGCTGGTTACGGGCGCCAGCCGCGGCATCGGCGCTGCGAGTGCGCTCGCTTTGGCCCAGGCAGGGGCGCATGTCATCCTGACCGCGCGCAAGGTCAAGCCGCTCGAAGCGGTCGAAGACCAGATCCACGCAATGGGCGGGACATCGACCATCGCCCCTGTCGATCTGACCGAGCCTGATGCGGTCGGCCGGCTGGCGGCCGCGATCGCGGGGCGGTGGGACACGCTCGACATCATGCTGCTGAGCGCTGCCTATCTGCCAGAGCTCACCCCGATCAGCCAGGTCGATCCCAAGCAGTTCACTCAGGCGATCATGACCAATGTCGTGGCCACGCAGGCCGTCCTCTCGAGTTTCGACGCCATGCTGCGGCGCTCGCAGCATGGCCGGGTGATCGGCCTGACCAGCAGCGTCGGCGCAGCCCCGCGCCCGTTCTGGGGCGCTTACGCATCAACCAAGGCCGCGTTCGACAACCTCCTCGAGACCTATGGGGCGGAAGTTGCGCGGCTGAGCCCGCTCAGGGTCGCGATCGTCGATCCCGGCGCTACGCGGACCGACATGCGCGCCCGCGCCTATCCGGGCGAGGATCCGCAATCGGTCAAGCCGCCCGAAACCGTGGCGAGCCGGCTTGTGGCCTTGCTCGAAGCCGATTTCGAGAGCGGCCACCGCGAGCGGATCGACTAGCCGCCAGCCCGCTCACGCGAACACGATCATTAACCACAGCCATGAGCGATAGCTTAAGGCAAAGTGGTGCTTATCAAGCTCGACCATATCCGCACAAGAGACCACTTGCTGATAGGATTAGGGCTAAAAAGCCATGCCGAATTTCGATACCAAATACACCCGCGCAGCCCAGGAAGATCGCTGTGCGCCGCGCACCAGACTCACCATTCCTGCAACCCTGCGGGCTTCGGGTGGCCGCGCATTCCAGACGGTGGTCCACGATCTGTCGATCTCGGGCTACTCGGCCGCCTCGATCAACCGGATGCATGACGGGCAGATCTGCTGGATCACGCTCCCCGGCCTCGAGGCGCTGCAGAGCGAAGTCGTGTGGTGGGACAATTGCATCGTCGGGTGCGCATTCAGCGAACTTCTGAGCCCGATCGTGCACGACAACATCCTGCAGCGCTACGCCAATATCGGGATCATGCGCCCGATGGCATGATCCATCGGCCCGCTCGCGGCGATACCGTGGGCGGGCTGATTGGCCAGGTCGCGTTCAGGGCAGGTCTTCTGGCGGAGCAGCAGCGATGCGTGTGGTGAGCGCGCGCCAGATGGCGCGATTATCGCCGCTGGTCGCTGTCGGCCAATTGCCCACCACCGTGACCACCAGGTCCTGCGCGGGCACGAGCGTGATCGATTGCCCGAAGATCCCTTGCGCGCCGAAGCTGCCGCCGGGATAGGTCCACCACTGGTAGCCGTAGCCCGAGCCGCTGTCGCCGAAGCTGACCTGCGCAGCGCCCGCCTCGGCAAACCAGCCCTCGGGCACCAGCTCGGTGCCGTCCTGCGCCCTGCCCTCGCCCAGCACGAACACGCCCATGCGGGTGTAGTCGGCGAGCGTGAGCGAGAGGCAGCATCCCCCGATATTTCCGCCTCGCGGATCGGTCATCCAGAACAGGCCCTGCTCGAAGCCCGCCGGCTCGACGATCCTGCTCTGCGCGTATTCGGCGAGCGAGAGGCCGATCGCGTTTTCGACGAGGAGGCCGATGAGATTGGTCTCGCCGGTCTTGTAGACCCACTTCTCGCCCGGCTCCGCTTCGCGCCCCAGCCGCTTCATTTGCTCGACGATCGCATCAGGCCCGTGTTCGATCGCAAAGCGCTGGGTCTGCGCTACGTCGCTTGCAGGATCGGTGTAGTCTTCGTTCCAGGCGACCCCGCTGGTCATCGTCGCAAGCTGGCGCACGGTGACGCCGTCATAGGCCGAGCCCTCGAGTTCGGGGATGTAGCGCGTCACCGGATCATCGAGGCTGGCGATGAAGCCGTCGGCAAGCGCGGCGCCAAGCAGGGTCGAGGTGAAGCTCTTGGCGACCGAAAAGCTCGTCCAGCGCTGATCGGGGCCAAAGCCGAGACCGTAATCCTCGAATCGCACCTTGCCCTTGTGCCAGACCATCACCCCTGCCGCGTTGGTCCGGGCCATCGCATCGCGGATATCGGCGGCGAGCGCAGCGGGAAGCGGCGCGCCGCGCTCGAGCGGCAGCGGCTCGCTCGAAGGTGGGACTTCATGACCGGGGAACCACTTCTCCATCTCGCGGAAACGGGCGCTGCGCTCCTCGTCGCTCCAGAACAGCACTTGGAGCTCGGCCGGATCGCGCTGCGGCGGCTGCGTTATCTCGACCGCACCCAGCGTCGGCGGAGCGGCCGCGACATTGTTCGTCATCCGGCCGCCGCATCCGCTGACCAGCAGCGCTCCGGTGGCCAGCGCTGCAAGCATTGTCCTGTTCATTCCCTATCCCCTGTGTGTCGGCTGTGTGTCGGCTGTGTGCCTGCCAGCTGCGCGATCAGCGCTTGACCAGCGTGACCTGATGGACGTTGACGTTACCGCTGCGAAAACCGGCTTCGCAATATGAAAGATAATAGCGCCACAAGCGCTGGAAGCGCGCATCGAACCCCGGCGGAAGGCGACCCTCGCGCACCGCGGCCTCGAAGCGGCTGCGCCAGATCGCCAGCGTTTCTGCATAATCCGCGCCGAACTCGCTCGGCTCCTGCCACCCTAGCCCGCGTGCTTCGGCGAGCGCGCGAAACTCGCTCGACTTGATCAGCAGGCCGCCGGGAAAAACGAACGCCTGGATGAAGTCGGTGGTCCCGGCATAGGTTTCGAACAGATCCTCTGCCATCGAAATGTATTGCAGCGCCGCGCGGCCGCCGGGCGCGAGGCTGCGGGCGAGACAATCGAGGAAGGCGGGCCAGTATTCGCGGCCCAGCGCCTCGACCATCTCGACGCAGGCGATCGCATCATATTCGCCCTCGATCGCGCGATAATCGCGCCGTTCGAAGCGGATGCCCGGCGAGCGCTGCGCCCGGGCGAAAGCGAGCTGCTCCTCGGACAGGCTGATCGCGGTCACCTCGCGGCCCTCTTGCGCGAGCAGTTCAGCAAGGCTGCCCCAGCCGCACCCGATCTCGAGCACACGCCTGCCGTCGCCGAGCCGCGCGGCAATTGCGGCAAGCTTGCGCCTTTGCGCAATTTCGAGCTCTTCGGCGCCCTCGCGCTCGCCGGCCAGCCCCATCGCGCTAGAGTAGGTCATGCCCGGATCGAGCCACGCTGCGTAGAAATCGTTGCCGAGATCGTAATGCGCCGCGACATTGCGCGCCGCTCCCTTGCGGCTGTTGCGGTTGAAACGATGCGCGGCGTTCGCTGCCCATTTGAACGGACCCGAAGGGCGCGCGGTGTTGCCGAGTTCGCGCGCATTATCACCCATGATCGCGAACAGCGAGACGAGGTCCTCGCACGCCCATTCGCCCTTTTCCCAGGCCTGATACCAGCCGATCGAGCCGCCCGTCGCCAGCCGGATGAGCGCGCGCCAGTCATGGACGGTGAGCTCGACCTTGAAGCCGGGCGCGCGCCCACCCAGCGCGCGGGTTGTGCCGTCCGGAAGGCGCGCCACCATCGTCCCGCGGGCGAGACCCTGATCGACCCGGTCCACCAGCGCGGCAAAACCCGGCGCGAGCACGCGCGAGGCGATGCTCGGCGCTGCGCCGAAGCGTCTGCTGGCGTTCAGCAGGCGCTCGCCCCTCGATCCTTGCGCGGTCATGGCGGCGGCCATAGTCGCGCAGCGCCTGTTCGGGCAAGGCGCTTCGAGCGCTTGCCCCCGGTGATCAAGCCGCCTTGATCAGCCCGCCTTCATCAGCTTGTGCGCTTCCAGCGCGCGTTCGCGCGCGGCCTTGTGCGCGACGATCTTGCGCGGGTAGTCCTTGGGCCTTGCTCCATGCTCTTCGGGATCGTGGATCGCGGGCTCTGAAAGCTGCGAAAGTTCCGGCACATAACGGCGGATATAGCCCGCCGCATCGAACTTTTCGCTTTGGCTGAGCGGAGCCATGATCCGGCTGAACATGTTCGAATCCACCCCCGTCCCCGCATTCCATTGCCAGTTGACCGCGTTCGAGGCGTAATCGGCATCGACCAGGCAATCCCAGAACCACTTCTCGCCATAGCGCCAATCGATCAGCAGATGCTTGATGAGGAAGCTCGCGGTGATCATCCGCACCCGGTTGTGCATCCAGCCGGTCTGCCACAGCTGGCGCATCCCGGCATCGACGATCGGGTAGCCGGTCCGCCCCCGCTGCCAGGCCTCAAGGTCGCGCGCGGCATCCTCGTCAGTTTTCGGATCGCGCCAGGCGAGGCGGTCATAATCCTTGCGGTAGTTCTCGCTGGCATAAGCGGGGCTCTCGCAGATGACGTTGGCGGCATAATCGCGCCAGACGAGCTCGCTTTCATAGCTGCGCCAGCCATCGGAGCGCTTGTGGCCCAGCGCATGCCAGATCTGGACCGGGCTGATCTCGCCGAAATGGAGATGCGGCGAGAGGCGCGAGGATCCATCTTCGCTCGGCAAGTTGCGCTTGTCCTCGTAATTGCCGACGTGGCTTTCCCATTCGGCGAGACGCCGATGCGCAGCCTGCTCGCCCACTTCCCAGAACTGCGCAATGCCCCCCGACCAGTCAGGCTTGCTCGGCAACAGTTGCCAGTCGGCCAGCACGTCGCTCGCGGGCCAGCTATCGGGAGAAGCAAGCGTTGCGGGTCCGGGCAAAGGGTCACGCGGCGGGAACTCGCTGCGCATGGCCTTGTAGAACGGGGTGTAGATCTTGAACGGCGTGCCCGAGCCCGTCGTCACATGGCCGGCGGGGAACAGGTAAACCCCGTCGTGGAGGACAAGCTCGACCTGTTCGCCAAGCTTGCGCTGCGCTTTGCGCCACCACGGCTCATAATGCCGATTGGCGTGGACCGCACTCGCGCCCGTCTCCGCGGCGATCTGCGCAAGCTCGTCAGCGGCATCGCCGCGCCGCAGGATCAGCTGCGCATCGCGCTTCGCCAGATCGGCGGCCAGGTTCTGAAGCGAATGGTGCAGCCACCAGCGTGATGCCCCGCCCATCGCATGATGCCCTGCCGCCGCGTCATCGAGCACATAGACCGCGATGACCGGCCCGCGTCTGGCCGCTGCGTGCAGCGCCGGATTGTCCCCCAGGCGCAAATCGCGCCGCAACCACACGATCTGGATGTCGCTCATGGAAGGGGAAGCGCGTCAGCCCTGCAGCGGTTCCTGCAAGCTGTTCGCAGCGTCCCCGCGCCGCGTCCAAGCCGCGTCCAAGGCTCTGGCCCAAGCCTCTGGTCTTGCCGCCGCTCAGCGCCTATCGCACCCCAAACAGAGCACCCGAAAGAGACCGCATGACCGACACCGCCCCGTTCATCCGCCCCGACATGAAGGCCTTCCTCGATGGCCTTGCTGCCATGGCAAGACCCGCCATTGCTGAGCTTTCACTCGAAGATGCGCGCAGCGCCTACGTCGCGCTGCACGCGCTGGCGGACCGCGAGCCGCGCGCGCTGCCGGTGATCCGCGATTTCGCCTGCCCAGGCCCTGCGGGCGAGATCCCGCTGCGCCTCTACGATGCGCGCGAGGCACGCGAGGCTGGCCCCGTCATCGTGTTCTTCCACGGCGGCGGCTTCGTCATCGGCGATCTTGAGACCCACCATGCGCTGTGCACCGAGATTGCCGCGCTGATGGACTTGCCGCTCGTCGCGGTCGACTACCGCCGTGCGCCCGAGGCGCCGTTTCCCGCAGCGATCGAGGATTGCGAAGCGGCCGCGCGCTGGATCGCCGCCTCGCCCGGTGCGCTGGGACGCTCGGCGACCGGCCTCATCACGATCGGCGACAGCGCGGGCGGCAACGCGGCCATCGTGGTCAGCCAGGCACTCGCCGCAGAGCCCGCAGCGGTGCCGGTCGTTCTCCAGGTCCCGATCTTCCCGCTGGCGAGCGCGGCGGAAGGATCGGCCAGCCTCGAAGCCTTCGCCGACGGGTTCGTCCTCACCAAGGCCGCGATCGAGTTCTTCGATGCGCACTACCGCGCCGATCGCAGCGACCCGCGCGGCTTCCCGATCCTGGGCGACCACAGCGCGGCGCCGCCCACCGTGCTGGTGACCGCAAGCCTCGATCCGATCCGCGATTCGGGCCGGGAGTATGCGCAGGCGCTCGCGGCGGCGGGCGCGGACTTCACCTTCCTCGAGATGCGGGGCGTCACGCACAGCTTCACCAATCTGCGCCGCGCCGTTCCGAGCACGCAGGCCGACCTCGAGCGGATCATCGCCGCGATGAAGGCGCACCTCGGGGACCTCGCACGATGAGCGACCTGCCCTATCGCCCGTGCGCGGGCTTCATGCTGGTCAATCGCGAGGGGCAGGTGTTCGTCGGCCAGCGGATCGAGACGCGCGCGCATGGCACGTGGCAAATGCCGCAGGGCGGGATCGACAAGGGCGAGGACGAGGAGCGCGCCGCGCTGCGCGAGCTTGCCGAGGAGACCGGGATCACCGCCGACAAGGTCGAGATCATCGCCCGGGCTTCGCGGCCGATGCGCTATGACCTGCCCGAAGACCTACTCGGCAAGGTCTGGAAGGGCAAGTATCGCGGGCAAGTCCAGCACTGGTTCCTCGGGCGCTTCCTCGGCTCCGAGAGCGACATCGACCTGGACGCTCACGATCCGCCCGAGTTCAACTCCTATCGCTGGGTCGATCCGGCCGATCTGCCCGCGCTGATCGTCCCGTTCAAGCGCGAGGTCTATGCAGCGCTGGTGGAGGAGTTCTCACCGCTGATCGAGCAGGGCCGCGCCTGAGCGCCCGCTCAGATGCCCGCTCAGTTGCTCGCTGGGCCGGCCTCGGTAGTCTCTACCGCGACGCGCTGCGAGCCGATCGCGATCGTGCTCCTAAGCGCCACCGTCTCGGGGCAGGCGTCGCCGCACATCGAGCGTAGGCGCGCAAGGTTGCGCTTGGCTTTCTCGAGCGCGCCTTTCTCGACAAGCGCCGCGCCCTCGCCCGAGATCGCCGCGAAGTTCTCGGGATCGCGCGCCAGCGCCTCGCGGTAATAACGGATCGCCTTGCCCTGCAAGCCATCGCTCCGCGCGGCTTCGGCGAGTTGGAGGAAGATCGGCGTGTAGCCGGGGTCCACCGCCAGCGCGGCTTCGAACGCGTCGGTCGCGGCTTGCGCATCGCCCGCTTCGAGCGCGGCATGGCCCTGCGCCACGAGCGCGAGCGCCCGCGGATCGGGCGCCGGGTCCTGCGCGCTCGTCACGCTCGCGGTGGTCGCCAGAAACAGTGTGAGAGCAGCGGCGGCGGGCGCGAAACGCATGAAAAGCTCCTTCCATTCAGCAAGCCTGGTTATCGGTGGCTTAGCCATAAGCTTTATTCCTACCATGCGCGGCGCAACATAGCGACAAAAAACCCGTCCGTTTCGTCATGATACGGATCCAGCCGCCACCCCTTCCCGCGCTTTCGCCCGAGCTTCAGCTCAAGCTCTTCTGCCGCCCAATCGCCATGCCGCTTAAGGAACGCCTCGATCCGGTCCGCCCCCTCGGCATCGAGCAGCGAACAGGTGACGAAGGCGATTGTCCCGCCGGGCCGCGCCAGCTCGGCGGCGAGCTCCAGCACATGGTCCTGCAGCGCGCCGAGCCGGGCGAGTTCGGCCGGATCGAGCCGCCAGCGCCCTTCGGGATTGCGCCGCCAGGTGCCCGAGCCCGAACACGGCGCATCGACCAGCACGTGGTCTGCAGCGCCCCGCCAGGGTGCGAGCGCTTCCATTTCGCGCCCCGGATCAAGCAGCACTTGCGCCTCGATCAGCGCCCCTGCCCGCGCGGCGCGCGGGGCAAGGTTGCCGAGGCGGCGCTTGTCGGTGTCCGCGGCCACCAGCCGCGCCGCGTTGCCTAGCCGCGCGGCGAGCGCGAGCGTCTTGCCGCCCGCGCCTGCGCACAGGTCGATCACCAGCTCGCCCGCTTTTGCCGGGATCGCCTCGCAGATCAGCTGGCTGCCGTGGTCCTGCACCTCGATCAGTCCTTCTGCGAAGGCGGGCCATTGCTGCGCGCTCGTGCCGGTTGCGAAGCGCAGGCCTTGCGCAGCGGCGAGCGGCTCGCCCGGCTCGGGGAGCATGAGGCTCGCCCGGTCGGCCTTGAGCGCGTTGACCCGGATGTCGAGCGGCGCGCGCGCGAGCAGCGCCTCGGCCGCCTCGCCCTTGATGCCCGAGGCGCCAAGCGCTGCCATCAGCCAGGCGGGCGCGATCCCGGTCGGCGCCGGTTGCTCCCCGGGCGCGATGGGCGCTGGCGCGTGCGCGGAGCCGTCGAACAGCGCGGCAAGCTCCGGGTCGTCTTGGCCAAGCGCCAGCATCGCAGCGCGCCCCGATCGCGGCACCGGCCCGCAAGCGCGCACCGCGCGGTAGACCAGCTCGCGCACCGCGCGCCGGTCCTTCGAGCCCGCATAGCGGCGAGCCTTGAAGTAGTCCGCGATCAGCCGGTCGGCGGGCGCGCCCTTGGTCCGCGCCGCCGCGATCACCTGGTCAACGAGTTCGATCGCCGCTTCCACCCGTGCTGCCGGGGTCATGCGCGCCGCTCCGCTGGTCGCACGTCCGGAACGCTTGAACCGCCTGTTACACAGTCCAGAAGCAAAAAACTCCGCCCCGCACCAGCGAGCCACAAACGGTCCTGCCGGAGGGGCCGATCACAGGGGAGTGCGCACGGGTTCATCCGCGCCTCATGCCACGCAGACGAAAAGTAGGAAAACTAATCGCGGGATCGATCACCTCAGCGCGTCGGATAGTTCGGCGCCTCGCGCGTGATCGCGACATCGTGCACATGGCTTTCGGACAGCCCGGCATTGGTGATCCGCACGAATTGCGCGCGTGCCTGCAAATCGGGAATCGTGGCCGAGCCGGTGTAGCCCATCGCCGCCTTGATCCCGCCGACGAGCTGGTGGATCACATCGGCAGCAGGGCCCTTGAACGGCACCTGCCCCTCGATCCCCTCGGGCACCAGCTTCATCGCCGAGACGTCTTGCTGGAAATAGCGATCGGCCGAGCCGCGCGCCATCGCGCCGACGCTGCCCATGCCGCGATAGGACTTGTAAGAGCGGCCCTGGTAAAGGAACACCTCGCCCGGGCTCTCCGCGGTCCCCGCCAGCATCGAGCCGACCATCACCGAGGATGCCCCCGCCGCCAGCGCCTTGGCCGCATCGCCGCTGGTGCGAAGCCCGCCATCGGCGATCACCGGCACGCCCGATTTGGCCGCTTCCTCGGCGCTCTCCATGATCGCGGTCAATTGCGGCACGCCCACGCCCGCGACCACGCGGGTGGTGCAGATCGAGCCCGGCCCGATCCCGACCTTGACCGCATCCGCGCCCGCATCGATCAGCGCGCGCGTCGCCTCGGCGGTCGCGACATTGCCCGCGATCACCTGCACCGAATTGCTCAGCGCCTTCACGCGTTCGACCGCGCGCGCAACGTCGCGATTGTGACCGTGCGCTGTATCGATGATGACGACGTCGACCTCGGCATCGATCAGAGCCTCGGACCGCTCGAATCCCTTGTCGCCCACCGTGGTCGCCGCCGCGACCCGCAGGCGTCCGGCGCCGTCCTTGGTGGCATCGGGATAGGTCACGGCCTTCTCGATGTCCTTGACCGTGATGAGGCCGATGCATCTGTATTCATCATCCACCACCAGCAGCTTTTCGATCCGGCGCGCATGGAGCAGGCGGCGCGCCTCTTCCCCGCTGGTGCCGAGCGCGACGGTGGCAAGGTTCTCGGTCGTCATGAGTTCGCGCACGGGCTGGAACGGGTTTTCGGCAAAGCGCACGTCGCGATTGGTGAGGATGCCGCACAGTCTGCCGCCCGAATCGACCACCGGGATGCCGCTGATCCGGTGCTGCAGCATCAGCGCCTGCGCCTCGCCCAGCGTCGCATCGGGCTCGATCGTGATGGGATTGACCACCATTCCGCTCTCGAACCGTTTGACCGCGCGCACCGCAGCGCATTGCACCTCGATATCGAGATTGCGGTGGAGCACGCCGATCCCGCCAAGTTGCGCCATCGCGATCGCCATGTCGGCCTCGGTCACGGTGTCCATCGCGGCGGAAAGGACCGGGATGGTCAGCCCGATCGTGCGGGTCAGCTGCGTGCTCGTGTCCGCCATCGAAGGCAGGACATCGCTCTCGGCCGGACGCAGCAGGACATCGTCGAAAGTGAGGCCCAAGGGAATGTCGATTGGCACGCGCGCATCCTGTCAAAAGCGGTTCGGGTGCGCCGCCATGTAGGCATGATGCGCGCGCCGCGCTAGGGGCGCCGATTGCGAAATCACCGGCGAAATCGCCGGCGAAATCACCGGCGAGCGCACCTGCGAAGGCGCCTTACCCGGCGGTCCAGCCGCCATCGATGGTCCAGTTCGCCCCCGTCACGTTGTTCGCTTCCTTGCGGCACAGGAACACCGCCATCGCGGCGACATCCTCGGGCTGGACGAAGGATTTGGTCGGCTGCTTGGCGAGCAGCACGTCCTCGATCACCTGTTCGCGCGTGAGCCCGCGGGCTTTCATCGTGTCGGGGATCTGGTTTTCCACCAGGGGGGTCCAGACATAGCCGGGCGAAATGCAGTTGGCGGTGATCCCGTGGGTCGCGAGTTCGAGCGCGATCGTCTTGGTGAAGCCCGCCATCGCGTGCTTGGCGGCGACATAGGCCACCTTGAACGGCGAGGCGGTGAGCGAATGGGCGGACGCGGTGTTGATGATGCGGCCCCAGCCCCTGGCCTTCATCCCCGGCACGGCAAGCCGCGTCGTATGGAAGGCCGCCGACAGATTGAGCGCAATCACCGCGTCCCATTTCTCGGGCGGAAACTCCTCGATGGGTGCGACATGCTGCATCCCGGCATTGTTGACGAGGATGTCCACCGGGCCGATCTCGTGCATCATCGCCTCGATCGCGGCGGGGTCCATCAGGTTCGCGCCATTGAAACCGGCCTTGAGTTCGGCGCGCAAGGCCTCGATCTCGTCCGCATCGCCAAACCCGTTGAGCACGATCTCGGCGCCCTCCGCTCGCAGCGCGCGCGCCATCGCAAGGCCGATCCCCGAGGTCGAGCCGGTGACGAGCGCGCGCTTGCCTTCAAGAAACATTGCCTTCTCCTGTAACCTTCCTATGCATCGAGGGTGAGCTGTTCGCCGGTGGGGTCTTGGCTGTCCAGCAAAATACGAAATGCGGGGCAGGACAGGGTGCAGCGCCGGCGTGCGCTTGCTTGACAGGTTGCAGCGCAGGTATGCGCTGTTGGGAGACTGACGGGAATGCGCCTCAATCCGTTCGACACATCGAAAATCAAGGTCCGCTCGGGCGGCGGCGGCGGCGGGATGCGGCGCGCTGGCGGAGTGGGCTGCGGGACGCTGCTGATCGCGCTGGTGGGCGCGCTGGTGTTCGGGGTCGATCCGGCAACGACGCTCGCGGTGCTCGGCGGGATAGACCAGCAAAGCGCGCCAGTCACAACTCAGCAGGGCGGCGCGAGCGAGGAGCAGCTGTGCTCGTCCGGCCCTTATGCGAGCGAGGCATGCAGCGCGCTCCAGAGCCTCAACGAGACGTGGGAGCCGCAATTCCGCGGCGCCGGGATCGCCTTCGAACAGCCCGAGCTCGTGCTTTACCCGCCCGGCCCGGTCTCGACCGGAGGCTGCGGCAATGCGAGCTCGGCGGCCGGCCCGTTCTACTGCCCGGCCGATAACGGGATCTACATCGAGACCGGCTTCTTCGACCAGCTTGCGCAGATGTCGGGCACGCGCGGCGATTTCGCCCGGCTCTATGTTCTGGCGCACGAATACGGCCACCACATCCAGAACATCACCGGCCTGTCCGACCAGGTCAGGAGCCTCCAGCAGCGATCCCCGAGCGAGGCAAACCGGCTGGGGGTCAGGCTTGAATTGCAGGCCGATTGCTATGCCGGGGTGTGGGCCGGGCTCAACCGCGCCGCGATCGAGGCAGGCGATATCGAAGAGGGGATGATGGCGGCGAGCGCGGTGGGCGATGACCGGATTGCAGGCGGCGCGGGCCGGCGGATCAACCCCGAGAATTTCACACATGGCACCAGCCAGCAGCGCCGCGAGGCGCTGCGGCGTGGATTGGAGAGCGGCGATGTCACTGCGTGCAATGTCTACTTCGAAGACTAGGGGCGCCCTTGCCGCCCTGTCCCTGGCGGCCCTTCTCGCTGCAACCCCGGCGCTCGCGCAGATGCAGGAGCCCGAGCCCGATGCCGAGGCGATCGCGCGCACCCCGCTCGATGATCTCAACATCGACCGCGACGAGATCCCGCTGGTCCTGCTCACCGCCGAGCAGAACCCCTATGCCAGCGGGGGGCTCGCCACCTGCAACGCGATCGTCGCCGAGATCGCGGCGATCGACCGGGTGCTGGGCGCGGATTACGATATCTCGACCGGCGCAGAGACCGGGCTGAGCGAAGGGCGGATCGCGCAAAGCATCGTCGGCTCGCTGATCCCGTTTCGCGGGGTCGTGCGCGAGGTTTCGGGCGCGGCGGGCGATCAGCGCAAGCTGCGCGCGGCGGTGATGGGGGGGATGGTGCGGCGCGGGTTCCTCAAGGGGCTCGGGCTGGAGCGCGGGTGCCAGTATCCCGCGCGGCCCAAACCCGCTTCGTAAGCACCGCGTTTACCGCGCGGCGCGGTCCCACTGATCGATCTGGCGATCGAGCTCACGCAGGATGCGCTTCTGCTGGTTGTGCGAGAAATCGCGGCTGCGGGCGATCTCGGCGCGCGCCTGTTTGAGCCCCTTACGGGCCTGCTCCATGATCCGGCTCTGACACAGCCGCACCACCGTCGTTCCGTCGTCGGCCTCGATCGTCTCGGAGACCGCGTCCGTAGTGTCGTCGCACTCCATGATGACCATGGTGCGCATACCGGCAGCGCGCGCCGCTTCGCTCTCGGCAAGCGCCTGTTCGATGATCGCGGGGATTTCCGCCATCGCGCGGTTGGCTTGCGCGAGCCCCTCGCGCATCGCTTCGAGCATTTCGTCCATCTCTTCGTCGCTCAGTCCGCGCTCGCGCCCGGCGAAGCTGCGGGTGCCGTGAACCCTCCATGCGCGCTGATGGGGCATCCACGCGCGCTCCTGGGCGCGTTCGTCCGCTAGGCCCGCGCTTTGCGCGCGCTCTTCGGAGCGCTCGACCTCGGCCTCGGTGTCGGGATCGATTTGGAGGATCGCGCTGCCCGATTGCGGCACTGCGGGGGTCGCAGGCGGTGCAGGGACGCCGACGGGCGGCACGGGAGGCACAGGCGGCACATTCACCGCGCCCGGCGGCACAGGCGGCACGGGCACCGCAGGCGGCTGGGGCGCGGCGACACCACCCTGCGTTGCGGCATAGCTGATCGTCGCGGTCAGCGGCAGCGCCAGGATCGCGGCGCCGAGCACAGCAAGGCCGGTGCGGCGGCGGGTGGTGGAAGTCTGCGACATCGAAAGGCTCCTCAAGCGATGGATGATCGATTTCTCGCCCAACACCGGGCAGGCCATCGGTGCTGCCAGCGCGATCCGGGGGCCGGCTGCAAAGCTGACGATGAGATTGGCATAGGCCTCGCGCATGGCGGGCGGCCGGGCGGCGATCACCCGCGCATCGCACGCCGCCTCCTGATCGCGCCGCAGCGCGAGCCAGCCATAATGGCCAAGCGGGCTGAACCAGTGCAGCGCGAACAGCGGCTGGACGAGGATGTTGACCAGCAGGTCGCGCCCATCATGGTGCGCCAGCTCGTGCTCCAGAGCCAGGTCGCGCGCCAGCCGGTCGGGCTGCGCAAGAAAGCCCTGCGGCAGCGCGATCACCTTGTCGAACACGCCGAAGGCCAGCGGGGCATCGATCGCCGGGGTCTCGAGCAGGCGCACCTTCCCGTGCCGCCCGACTTCGCGCGCGCTATCGAGCAGATCGTCGCGCAGACGGAAATAGGTCGAGTAGCGCAAGGTCAGGAACACGAGCGCGCCGATCAGCCAGAGCGCGAGCAGGGCGCCGAGCATGAGGGCAGGATCGAGCGCGAAGACTTCGCTTGCGGGGGTTTCTCCAAGCGATGGTGCTGCGCTGGGCGACGCGAAGGCGACCCCCTCCTCGGCGCTCGCCAGCATCACCATGTCCGGCGCGCGCGCGCTCGGCAAAGCTGCCACCGGTGCGGCTTCGGGCGCGCCCATCCAGGCGGGGAGCACGATCGGCGGCAGGACGAGCCGCAGCGCCGGAAGCGCCCACAGCGCGTAAGCCACCCCCGGCCCGAACCAGCGCGCCACCGGCCGCCGCACGAGCAACACCAGCGCAATCAGCGCACCGGTCCAGACCAGCGTTTCGATGAGCCAGCCGATCATTGCTTGAGCTCCTTCAACAGCGCCTCGATCTCGCTCAGATCCGCTTCGCTGAGCGCCTCGCTTTCGGCGAGATGCGCGACCAGCGAAGCGGCGCTGCCGCCGAACAGCCGGTCAACCAGCCGCCGCGATTCGCCGCCGACATAGTCCGCGCGCGCAATCAACGGCGTGTAGCGAAAGCGCCGACCATCGGGCTCAGCCTCGATCGCCTGTTTCTGGACGAGGCGCGAGAGCAGCGTCTTGACGGTCGCGAGGCTCCAGTCGCGCGCGGTGCAGATCGCGTCGCACACTTCGGACGCGCTCGCCGGGCCGCGATCCCACAGGACTTCCATCACGGCGTGCTCGGCCTCGCTGATGCGATCGGGTCTATCCTGGGCAGGCTTCTCCAGCGCCATCGTCGAATCCCCTTTTTGAGCCGCTCGCGGACAGGGCTTGCGCGAGCGAGTGATTACGTCTGTAGTCACAGCGACTACGGTTGTAAACATTGCTCCGCGATGAATCAGGCCGTTGCCCGCTTGCGCTTCGGCGAGCAGCCGATATCACTCGCCCAATGACATGGTTTCGCCCGATCTTCGCTGCGTTGCTCGCGCTCGGCGCCGTTCATCCGGCGTTCGCCGAGGAGGAGATCTATCCGATCACCGCCGCGCTCGCCCTCGACGAAAGTGACCCCGCGAAAGCGGCGGTAGGCCGGCTGATCTATCGCGGCGGGGTGGCGATCGATCCCGGCGAAGCGCGGATCGGCGGGCTGTCCGGGCTCACCTGGTACGAGGGCGATCTTTACGCGGTGAGCGACGATGGGCGCTGGTTCGTCATCACGCCCGACGAGATCGATGGCAGGCTGCTCGATCTCACCGGCATCACCATGGGCACCTTGCGCGACGAGCGCGGCCGCAAGCTCAAGGACAAGGCCGAGGCCGATGCCGAAGCGATCGCCAAAGGCGCGGACGGCGAATGGCTGGTGAGCTTCGAGCAAAATCACCGCGTCTGGCGCTACGAAGCGCTGGATGGCCCGGCTTTCCCCTTCCCGACCGCTGCCGACGATCTCGTCGCCGGGGCGCCGGCCAATAGCGGGCTCGAAACCTTCGAGACCCTGCCGGGCGGCGCGATGCTCGCCTGCGGCGAATGGGCCGAGGCGGGCCGGGCGAACTGCGTGCGCATCAACGATGCGGGCGCTGAAACCTTCGAGCTTGCCGCCCCGCCCGAGCTTGCCGAGCATGGCGGCGCCCCGGTCGATGCGGCCTGCGTTTCCGATGCCGTGTGCTACATCCTCTTTCGCAGCTATCGCCCGGGCTACGGCAATCGCGCCGCCATCGTCGAACTCACCGATCAAGGCTCACAGACGCTCGGTGTCCTTACGCCCGAGGTGAGCATCGACAATTTCGAGGGCCTTGCGGTGCGCGAGCAATACGGCAAAACCTATCTCTACCTCGTCTCCGACGACAATTTGCGCAACTGTGCCTATGTGAAGGATCCCACATGCCAGCGCACGCTGCTGGTGAAATTCGAGATCGACGACCCCCAGGCCATGCCCGCCCCGCCGCCCAACGCGCCCGAGCCCGATCCGCAATATGACACCGTGTCCGTTATCCTCGAGACCGAGCTGGGCGCGATCACCATCGCGCTCGAGACCGAGCGCGCGCCGATCACCGCGGCCAATTTCCTGCGCTATGTCGAGGAGGGCCGCTTTGACGCCACGGTGTTCTATCGCGCGATGCGGCTCGATCGCGAACCCCGGCCCAACGGGCTCCTGCAAGGTGGCACCCAGTTCGATCCCAAGCGCATCCTTGCGCCGATCGCGCATGAGCCGACCACCGCGACGGGCCTCAGCCACACCAATGGCGCGCTCTCGATGGCGATGGGCGAGCCGGGGAGCGCGACGGGCGATTTCTCGATCATGCTCCAGGATCAGACCGGGCTCGATGCCCAGCCAAGCGCGGCCGAAGCGGTCTGGCGCAACGGCTATGCCGTGTTCGGCTATGTGACGGACGGAATGGACGTGGTCGCCGCGATCCATGGCCGCCCGATCGATCCCGCCAAGGGCGAAGGCTGGATGAAGGGGCAGATGCTGGCGCAGCCGGTGACAATCCTGCGCGCCCGCCGCGCGCCTTAGCGCCCCGAGCGCGCGACAGCCGGACGGCCGACCCGTGCGGTGGCGGTTGGTGGCATGCGGGCCTCGAGCTGCGGCAGCCACTCGCTCACCGCCGCGCCGATCCGCGTCTGCGGGAGCGAGGCGAGGAGGCGCTGGTCCGCTTCCCACCTGGCGACCAGGCTGGTCGCCTGCGCGGCGGCTGCGGCCAGCCCTTGCGGCTCGCGCAGCGCGGTGTTGATCAGGGCGTCGCCATAGAACGTCCAGTCGTTTTCCGCCGCGCAACCGAACGAGGTGCGATTGGCGGCGGCGGCGGTTAGGATCGCGGTGTCGGGGCTGGCGAGCGCGGGCACGAACACGCCCGAGAAACACGCGCTCAGCATGATGATCCGGCGCTCGATCCCCAGTTCCTCGAGCGCGGACTTGAGCCGCTGCGGGCTGAGCACACCATAACCGGTGTCGCCATAATGATAGGCAAGGCCCAGATCGAGGCCGTGGCTCGTGGTGTAGAGCACCAGCACATCCTCGCGCGGGTCCATCACCTCGGCGAGCCGCGCGAGCGCAACCAGCAGCGCCTCAATCGAGCCTTGCGGGCGATCATCGCGAGTGCCATCGGGCCCGGCGAGGATCAGCGTGCGCCCCTTGGCATCGAACCGCCGCTCGAGCACCGCGCCCGCCGCGCGCGCCTCGCGCGCGAACACCGGATCGCTGTCGAGCGCGATCGTCACGACATAGGCATCGATCAGACCTTTACGCTGCGGCTCGATCCGGGCGAGCGCTGTATCGAGGCGCCGTCGCTGCTCGAGCATTTCGCGCAGCGGCACGCCGCGCTGCATTTGCGGGCCGCCTGCGAAACTCGCGCGGCGTTCACTGCGGGTCTCGCCGGTGCCCAGGTCAGGATAAGGCGCGGTGTGCGGGGGCGGCTGATTGGGATCGCCGCTCGCCCCGAGGCTTGCGGCAGGCGCGCTGCGATCGGGCGCATCGGGCACGGCGAGCAGGGCTCCGACCAGTCCGACGATGAGCAAGACCTTGATCATGGCATCATTGCTGCTCGGCGGGGGCGGCCGGGTCAAGCCCTTCGCGTTGGCGCAGCGACCTCGCTGCGTTCAGGCCCGACCCGTCTTCGCATCGTTACCCGTGGCCCCTCGGGCGCCGCATCAATAGACCCGTGCCTTGGGCTCGATGTATTCGATATCGTCCGAGAGCGTGTATTCGTGGACCGGGCGATAATCGATCCGGATGTTCGAGCCGCGCCCGCCCCAGCCGTCGAACCAGGCGATGGTGTGCTTCATCCATTCGGCATCGTTGCGGTTGGGGAAATCCTCGTGCGCATGGGCGCCGCGGCTTTCCTTGCGGTTGGCGGCGGACGCCATCGTCACGTTGGCCTGCGCCATCAGGTTGTCGAGTTCGAGCGTTTCGATGAGGTCCGAGTTCCAGATCAGCGACTTGTCGGTGACGTGGATGTCCTCCATCCGCTTGTTCTGCTCGGCGAGCTTGGTCACGCCTTCATCCATCAGCGCCTGATCGCGGAACACCGCGCAGTGCTTCTGCATCGCCTTCTGCATCTCGGCACGGATCTGCGCAGTCGGCGAGCCGCCCTCGGCATAGCGGAAATGGTCGAGCCGGGTGAGCGCGAAATCGGCGCTGTCGCTCGGCAATTCGGGCTGCGCGGCGTTGGCCCCGAGGGTGTCGCGCAGATGGTGGCCGGTGGCGCGCCCGAACACGACGAGATCGATCAGCGAGTTCGAGCCCAGGCGGTTGGCGCCGTGGACCGAGACGCACGCCGCCTCGCCGACCGCGTAAAGCCCGGGCACTTCCTTGTCGGGATTGCCATCGGGGCCGAGCGTGACGACCTGCCCGTGATAATTGCACGGGATGCCGCCCATATTGTAGTGCACCGTCGGCGTGACCGGCAGCGCCTCACGGGTGAGGTCGACGCCGGCGAAGATCTTGCCGCTCTCGGTGATCCCCGGGAGGCGCTCGGCGAGCACCTTGGGATCGATGTGATCGAGGTGGAGGTGGATGTGGTCGCCCTCGGGCCCGTGTCCACGCCCCTCGCGCATTTCGAGCGCCATCGAACGGCTGACGACATCGCGGCTCGCGAGATCCTTGGCAGACGGCGCATAGCGCTCCATGAACCGCTCGCCCTCGGAATTGGTGAGATAGCCGCCCTCGCCGCGCGCGCCTTCGGTGATGAGCACGCCCGCGCCGTAGATCCCCGTCGGGTGGAACTGGACGAATTCCATGTCCTGCAGCGGGAGCCCGGCGCGCAGCACCATGCCGCCGCCATCGCCGGTGCAGGTGTGCGCCGAAGTCGCGGTGTAATAGCAGCGGCCATAGCCGCCGGTCGCCAGCACCACGCTTTGCGCGCGGAAGCGGTGGATCGTGCCGTCGTCGAGGCACATCGCCATCACGCCGACGCAGCGCTGCTCGCCATCGACATTGGCCATGATGAGATCGAGCGCGAAATATTCGATGAAGAAATCCGCGTCATACTTGAGGCTCTGCTGGTAGAGCGCGTGGAGCATGGCGTGGCCGGTGCGGTCGGCCGCGGCGCAGGTGCGCTGGACCGGGGGGCCCTCGCCCATGTTCTGCATGTGCCCGCCAAACGGGCGCTGGTAGATCGTGCCATCGGCGTTGCGGCTGAAGGGCACGCCGGCGTGTTCGAGCTCGTAGACCGCTGCGGGCGCTTCGCGGGCGAGATACTCGATCGCGTCCTGATCGCCCAGCCAGTCCGACCCCTTGACGGTGTCGTACATGTGCCAGGTCCAGTGATCGGGCGAATTGTTGCCCAGGCTCGCCGCGATGCCGCCCTGGGCGGCCACGGTGTGCGAGCGCGTCGGGAAGACCTTGGAGATGTTCGCGGTGCGCAGACCCGCCTCGCCGGCACCCATCGTTGCGCGCAGGCCCGAGCCGCCCGCACCCACCACGACAACGTCATAGGTGTGGTCGATGATCGTGTAGGCGCCCTTGAGCGCAGGTCCGCGATCGTTTGCCGCTTTGGTTGCCATTAGCCTTGAACTCCCAATGCGAGGCTCGCCACGCTGAATATGCCGAACGCCGCCCCGCCGATCGCCGCCATGTTGAGAACCGCAAGCAGGCCGTATTTCGAGCCGGAATTGTGGATGTAATCCTCGATCAGGACCGTCAGCCCCATCCGCGCATGCCAGAACACATTGGCCAAAAGGAGGATCATCGCGACCGCCGAAAGCGGCTGCGCGAGCCAGCCCGAGACGGTCTCGTAGCTGTATTCGGGCAGCATCAGCAGGCTGACCACGAACCAGCTCATCAGCACAAGATTGACGATCGCGCTGAAGCGATGGAGCAGCCAGTGATGCCCGCCTTCATGGTTTGGCCCAAGGCCGCGAACGCGCCCGAGTGAAGAACCCTGTCCCATCAGCCGAGCCCTCCGTCGCGAAGCAGGATGTAGGTCCACACCAGCAGCGTGAGGACAATCGCGATGACCGGCGAGGCGACCGACCAGAACCGGTTGGTATCAAGCTCGTAGCCCGCGCCGACATCCAGCACCAGGTGGCGCAGCCCGCTCATCAAATGAGTGAAGAACGCCCAGGTCAGCCCGATCATGAACAGATAGCCGATCGGCGATCCCGCCACCGCGAGGAAGGTCGCATAAGCCTCAGGCCCGCTCGCGAGCGCGCCCAGCCACCACACCATGATGCCAAGGCCGACGAGCGCCATCCCGTCGCCGGTCGCCCGGTGGAGGATGGATACGAGCATGTGCGGCCCCCAGCGCCATATCTGGAGGTGCGGCGAAAGCGGTCGTTGTGCCATAAGCGTGTGTTGTCCTGAGATATCCCCTTCGTGCTGTCTATGCGCGCGGCGCGCGCGGCGCAAGAGCGCTGAGGGTCGACAATCCTTGCAAAGTTTCGGATAGATACTTGCAAGATTTCGACGCAGCCGGCTTGTTGGCAAGGAAAATGCGCTTTTGACCTCCATTCTCATCACCGGATCGAGCCGCGGGATCGGACAGGCGGCGCAGACCTTGCTCGAGGCGCGCGGCGCCCGCGTGATCGGCCATGCGACCAGCAACGCCGATGAGGCGACGATCGCGGCCGATTTTCGCGATCCGCTCGCAGCGCAGATGCTGTGGGACGAGGCGCTCGAGCGCGCGGGCGGCGCGATCGACGTGCTCGTCAACAATGCCGGCCTGTTCGAGGCCAACCGGATCGAGCGCTCGGACATCGAATGGCTCGATGCCTGGGAAGACACCTTGCGCATCAATCTGACGGCGGCGGCGCAATTGTCGCGCTTTGCCGTGCGGCATTTCCAGGAGCGGTCCGGCCATGGGGCAGCGCCGGGCGGGCGGATCGTCCATGTCGCCAGCCGCGCCGCCTATCGCGGCGATTCCCCGGCGCACTGGCACTATGCCGCAGCCAAGGGCGGAATGGTCGCGATGCACAAGACGATTGCTCGGGGACACGCGCGCGAGGGCATCCTGAGCTTCGCGATCACCCCGGGCTTCACCGACACCGCGATGGCGGGCGATTACCTCGAAAGCCGCGGCGGCGCAGGCCTGCTGGCGGACATCCCGCTCGGCCGGGTGGCCACGCCTGACGAGATCGCCCGCATCATCGCCTTTTGCGCGCTTGACGCCCCGCCCAGCATGACCGGCGCGGTGATCGATGCCAACGGCGCCAGCTTTGTCAGATAAGGCGCGCTTCGAGTGAGCAGCACAATCTGGAAACTGAGCGCCCATGCGTCCAAGCCGGTGATCCATGCGGCCTTGCTCGCACATGACGAGATCGACGATTGGGATGCCGAGCTCGTGATCGCTGGCCGCGAGGTGAGCGAGGATCGGCCCGGCGAGTGGGTGCTCGAGGGCTGGTATCCGCGCAAGCCGGGCAAAGCGCAGCGCAGCGCGCTCGCGCGGCTGTTTGACGGCGATCCGCCGTCGATCACCGCCGAGCCGCTCGCCGAGACGGATTGGCTGGTGTTGAGCCAGCAAGGGACGCAGCCCATTCGCGCGGGCCGGTTCCATGTCCATACTCCGGATTTCCCGCCCGAGCCGGGCGCGATCGACTTCACCATTCCCGCAGCGCAAGCCTTCGGCACCGGCCAGCACGCCACCACCGCAGGCTGCCTCGAGCTGCTGGGGGCGATGAAGGCGCGCGGCGTGCTTGCGCGGCGGATCCTCGATGTCGGCACCGGGACGGGCCTGCTTGGCTTTGCCGCGATGCGCCTTTGGCCGATCGCCGAGGCGACCGCTTCGGACATCGATCCGGTTTGCGGCGAGGTGGTGATCGAGAATGCGCTGCTCAACCACGTCCCGCTCGGCGCGGGGCCGGGGGAACTGACGATGGTGATCGCGCCGGGGATCGATCATGCGCTGCTGCGGCTGCGCGGCCCCTACGACCTCCTGATCGCCAACATCCTTGCAGGACCACTGATCGAGCTTGCGCAAGGCTTTGCCGCCGCGCTCGCACCGGGCGGACAGGTGCTGCTCGCCGGGCTGCTGGCGGGCGAGCAGGAGCGCAGCGTTCGCCGGGCCTATCGCCGGGCGGGGCTGATGCCGGTCGCGCGGGCTCAGCGCGGCGACTGGGCGATCCTATGGCTGCGCAAGCGGCGCCAGCAACGCAATTGGCAGGGGCGGCGTGCCCGCTAGCGGCGCGCTCCGGTTCGCGCTCTGGAGCATTGTCGCTCTCGCCGCGCCGTATGTCCTGTTCGCGCTCGCCGGGTGGCTCGGCTCTGCCTTCCCGCGCAACGCCGACTGGCGCGAGCCGGCTGACGGGATCGCGATCCTGATCGCCTCGAACGGGGTCCACACCGAGATCGTGATGCCGCTCGAGGCGGGGGCGCGCGACTGGCGCCAGACCTTCCCGGCCCCCGACATCGCAGCCTCGCAGCAACCCTACACCCATGTCTCGGTGAGCTGGGGCGAGCGCGCGTTCTTTCTCGAAACATCGCGCTGGAGCGACCTTGATCCGATCACCGCCGCGCGCGCGCTGATCGGCGGCGAGGCGGTGCTTCATGTGGCGCATTATGCCGACCCGCAGCCTGCGGAGGACCAGCGTGTGTTGCGGCTGCGACCGGCGGAATATGCGCAGCTCACCCGGCAGATCGCGCGCCATGTCGCACCGGGCGTGGCTGTGCTGCCCGGCTACGGCACGCACGATGCCTTTTACAGCGCGCGGGGCAGCTATCATCTGGGCAACACCTGCAACCAGTGGACGAGCGACCGGCTGGCAGCGGCAGGTGTGAGGACGGGCCTGTGGACGCCGTTCCCCGGCGGGGTGATGAAATGGGTGCCGGCGGGCTCGGGTTCACCCGACTAGGTCTGAGCGCCGCGTCAGACACCGCGAGCACAAATCTCGGAACATTGAGCGGCCCCCGGCCCTTGATGAGACGTCTTCCAACCCCACAGGAGCCATCCATGGCCAAGACCCTCATCATCACCGGCGCATCCTCGGGGATCGGCGCTGCCACCGCCAAAGCCGCGGCACAGGCGGGCTGGAACGTCGCGCTGCTCGCACGCTCGGCGGACAAGCTCGAGGCGCTCGCGGGCGAGATCGGCGATGCCGCGCTCGCTTTGCCCTGCGATGTCACCGATCTTGCCGCGCTTGATCAGGCCTTCGCCAAGGTCGAGGCGCAGTTCGGCACGATCGATGCGGTCTTCGCCAATGCCGGCATGGGCGTGAAGACGCCCGGTATCGAACACGGCGATCCTGCCGAATGGCGCAGCGTGATCGAACTCAACATCCTCGCCGTGCTCCACGCCGCCAAGCTCGCGATGCCGTATCTCAGGAAGACCAAGGGGCACTTCCTGATCACCGGCTCCAAGGCGGGGCGCGACACCTTCAAGGGCTCGGTCTATTCAGCGACCAAGCATTTCATTCACGGCTTCGGCGAGAACCTGGCCGAGGAGATGCGCGAATGGGGCGGCCGCGCGACGGTGATCGCGCCGGGCATGGTCGATACACCGTTCTTCGATGAACCCCAGCCGACCAAGATCCAGCCCGAAGATGTCGCCAATGCGGCGGTGTTCGCGCTCTCGCAGCCTGCGACGGCAGCGGTGCGCGAGATCTACATCATGCCCAACGATTAGGCCTGGGCGAGCGCGCTCGCCGCGAGCCCGAGCGCGTTTCGCGTGAAAGCCTGCATGTTGGCGATGCGGTCATCGCTGCCGGTCTCGATCACCCAGGCGCGCTCGAACCCGCCCGGCCCGGCAATCGCGGCGACGCTGCGGCCCGAATGAACCCCCATCGGATGCGTGCTCGCGCCCGCCGAGCCGCTTTCGGCAAGCCCCCACTGCGCGTCCATTCGATCGCGGATCGCGCGCGCCTGGAGCAGCGCATAATCCTCACTCGCCGAGCGCATCCCGGCATAGGCCTCGCGCGGCAGATCGAACAGCACGTCGCGCGCCCGCAGCGAATAGACCACCCCGCCGCCCACGAAGAAGTCGAGCGCGCCCGGCACGGTGAGCAGGCTCGCCATGATGAGCCCTCCGGTGGCGCCATCGGCCACCGCGACTTTTTCGCCGCGCGTGCGCAAGCATGCCGCAATGCGCACGGCCTGGGGATGAACATCCTCAAGCACGGCGCAGCGCGCGGATCGTGATGAAGCCGCCAAACGCCAGCTCGATAATGGCCACAAGCAAGGTCACCTCGATCGGCAAGGCGACGAACTGAAAGATCGCAGCCGAGCCTACGAGAGTCACAAGCGCTGCGAGCAGGTAATATTCCTTCATCCCGTAAGCAGTTTTGAACACCAGATAGTGTGTCCCCACCATGATCGCGGCGATCGGCATGACGAGATCCGGGCGATACGGGATGAACAGCCATGCAGCGACCAGCCCGGCGATCATCGTGACGGTTCCCTCGAGCACCAGCGGACCGCCCGGGTTGCCGGCCTGCTCTTTCGCGCGGCGCAGGATCACGCGGTTGACGAGCAGCGCGCCGGGATAGATGAACATTCCGCCGACAAACAGCACGATGAAGCCGGTCGTCAAACCCTCGGCGGCTTCGGCATAGGCCGCGATCAGCCAGACCAGGCCCGAGACGATAATGCCTGGCCCCGCGTCGGTGTAAGCTCGGCGCAGATCGGATTGTGCAGCGGCAAGTTCCATTTCGCGCCCCTTTGCTATGTTATCGCGCTGCTGAGACGATCGCCGCCCAGCCCGCCTCATCTATCACTTCGATCCCGAGCTCGGCGGCTTTCTTGAGCTTTGACCCTGCCCCCGGTCCGGCGACCAGCAGGTCGGTTTTCGCGCTGACGCTGCCCGCTGCCTTGGCGCCCAGGCGTTCGGCCTGTGCTTTGGCTTCATCGCGGCTCATGGTTTCAAGCTTGCCGGTGAACACCACGGTCTTGCCGGCAACGGGCGAATCGAGCGTCTCGACCTCGTAGCGCGGCGGGGAGACTTCACCGAGGATATCCTCCCACACCGCGACATTGTGCGGCTCGTGAAAGAAATCGCCCAGCGCCTGCGTCACGCTCGGGCCGATGCCGTCGATCGCGGTCAGTTCGCTTCCCGCATCCTCGTCCCCCGCCCTTGCGCGCTCGGCGATGGCGCGCAGCGCGGGGAGCGTGTGAACGTGCTTCATCAGGTCGCGCGCGGTGACCTCGCCGACATGGCGGATGCCGAGGCCAAACAGCAGCCGCGCGGCATCGGGCGCGCGCTTGTTCTCCACAGCCTTCAACAGGTTGTCCACAGACCTGTCCTGCCAACCTTCGAGCGCGAGGATCTCGGCGCGCCGGTGCCTCAGCCGGAAGATGTCCGCCGGGCTTTCAAGCCATCCCAGCGCAAAGAACTGCGCGATGGTTTTCGATCCCAGCCCCTCGATATCGAGCGCCTTGCGGCTGACGAAATGTTCGAGCCGCTGGGTGCGCTGCGCGGGGCAGATCAGCCCGCCGGTGCAGCGCACATCGACCTCGCCTTCCTCGGCCACCGCCTCGCTGTCGCACTCCGGGCAGTAATCGGGGAACGCGAAGGGCGGCCGGTCTTCCTCCCGCGTGAGGTTGGCGACCACCTGCGGGATCACATCGCCCGCGCGCTGGATCACCACCCGGTCTCCCGGGCGCACGCCGAGCCGCGCGATCTCGTCGCGGTTGTGAAGCGTCACATTGGTGACCGTCACCCCGCCGACCAGCACCGGGGCGAGCCGCCCAACCGGGGTCAGCTTGCCGGTGCGCCCGACCTGGATGTCGATGCCCTGCACGATGGTCTCGGCGCGCTCGGCGGGAAACTTGTGCGCCAGTGCCCAGCGCGGCGCCTTGCCGACCGCGCCCAAGCGGGCCTGCCAATCGAGCCGGTCGACCTTGTAGACCACCCCGTCGATCTCGTAACCGAGCCCGGGCCGCGCCTTCCCGATGGCCTCGTAATGCGCGATCAGCGCCTCGACGCCCTGGGCGCGGGTGAACAGCGGGGAGACCGGAAAGCCCCACTCGCGCAAGGTTTCGACGACCTCGCTTTGCGCCGCGCCCGGCACCGCGCTCGCCGCGCCCCAGCCATGCGCCCAGAACCGCAGGGGCCGCGCCGCGGTGATCGCCGCGTCCTTCTGCCGCAGCGATCCTGCCGCGGCGTTGCGCGGATTGGCAAAGCGCCTCGTTTCCTCGGCCTCGGCTCGCGCATTCAGCGCGGCAAAGGCCGCGCGCTCCATATAGACCTCGCCGCGCACCTCGAAGATCGCGGGCACGCCCCCCCTGATACTGGCTGGAAGCTGCTGGGGAATATCCGCAATATGCGCGACATTCGCGGTCACATCCTCGCCCACCTCGCCATCCCCGCGCGTCGCCGCGCGCACCAGCCGGCCCGCCTCATAGCGCAGCGAGCAGGAGAGCCCATCGATCTTGTCCTCGGCGGTGAACGCGATCGGCTCGGCCTCGGCGAGATTGAGATAGCGCCGGACCCGCGCGGCCCACTCGGCGACCTCCTCGGCGGAAAAGGCATTGTCGAGGCTCATCATGCGCACCTCGTGGCGCACCTTGCTGAGCGGCGAGGCGGCGATCTCGTGGCCGACCTTGCGCGACGGGCTGTCGGGCCGGACGAGATGCGGAAAGGCCGCCTCGAGCTCGGCATTGCGGCGCACCAGCGCATCGTATTCGGCATCCGAGATCTCGGGCGAATCTTCGGCGTGATAGAGCCGATCGTGCTTCGCGATCTGGCGCGCGAGCCGCATCAGTTCGTTGGCGGCCTCGGCTTCGG
>DAITMG010000005.1:0-14652 GCA_036835265.1 Erythrobacter sp.
GCCTTCGTAGATCTGACGGCGACGCGACATGGCACGAACCCCTTTTCACGGCCCCTTTTTTTGACGCCCCTCAAGTGACGCGTGGTGCCCGGGGGCGGATTTGAACCACCGACACGCGGATTTTCAATCCGCTGCTCTACCCCTGAGCTACCCGGGCATCCGCTGCGGCGACGTCACACTGGCTTTGCCCTGAAGAGGTGCAACGGCGAGCAAATGAGAGCGCGCCTATGGCGAAGTGACACTGGCTTGGCAAGGGGTAAATCAGTCTTGCTCGTCCCATTGCTCGCTCGCCAGGTCGTCCGGGCCTGCAGGAGGCCCGGGCACGGCGTAGCCATCGCCGAACCACCGGGCAAGGTCGCGATCCTTGCAGCGTTGCGAGCAGAACGGCGCAAGATCGGGCACGCGGGGTTTGCGGCAGATCGGGCAGGGGCGGGACGAACTGTTCATCGGGCCAGAAGTTGGGCGCTGGGCGCTTCGAGTGCAAGGGCCGGATCGGTCTCGATCCGCAGCTCCTTGCCGGTTCGGCGGGTCAGTTCGGCGAGCCATTCGGGCTTGAGTTTGGGGCTGAGCGCAGGGTGGATGCGCAGCAGCAAGATGGGCCCCGTACCCGTGCAGCGCTCGGCCAAGCGCAGCACAGAGCGTGCGCACAGGCCCACGCGCGATCTGGCAAAGCGATGCAGCAGCGAGGGCCCCTTGAGCCGGGCGATGAGCTGGACAAAGCCGAAGCCGTTCATTGCGGTGGCTTCGTGCGGCCAATCGTGCAGGGCATGGCCCAGCGCGGCATCGAAGCCCTTGCGCTCGGCCTTGGTCTTGAGCGTCGGGAAATCGATCCCGATCGAGCCTGCGATATCGAACCAGCCGATCGCCTGAGCGATCGCCTCGGCGCATGCTCGCGAGGGGACACTTGCAGCGCCGTCCACATCGATCAACGTCATGGCCGGCGTGGCGCTGCACAGAATTTCACCACCGCCAAAGGCAATGCTGCCGCTGGAAGCCGCATGCCAGACCTCTTCCCACAGCCCTGCCTCAAAAGCAGGCACCACCCGGGCTGCAGGCAAACTCCTAAGTGGCGTGCGCTGCGCACTTGCCTCATGCTTGGGCAGTGGGTCGGTTTCCGGCGCAATCCAACGAGCCTGCGCCAATTTGAGCCGCCCGCGTTCGGCAATGGCTGCCCGAAATATGCGCACCTGGCCGCTTGCGCCTTCGGTCACGCTTGCGGGAAGATGGTCGACCAGGGCCTCTGCCCCGTTTTCGAGCAGCACCACGCCGCGGCTTGCCCCTGCTGGCTTGATCTTGAGCACCGCGCTGACGATCGCATCGGCAACGAGCTCGCCGGGCCAATGAATCTTCGCTGCCCTGATCCGGCCGTGCTCTATCAACAGCGCGCGATGCTCGCCGATGCCTTCTTCGATCAGCCAAGCCTTTGTCGCGCCTTCAGACAAGGGCGAAACCCGCCGACTTGAGGAGGATGCGTGCCTCATAAAGCGGCAGGCCCATGATCGCCGAGTGGCTGCCCCTGATCCAATGGATCAGGCTCTCGGCCGATCCCTGGATCGCGTAACCCCCCGCCTTGCCGCGCCAATCGCCGCCAGCGATATAGCTGTCGATTTCCTCTGCCGAGAGCGATTTGAAGCGCACGATGTTCTCGCTCAGCCGGGTTCGCACAGTGCGATCAGGCGCGCGAAGAGCAATGCTGGAGAGCACGACGTGGCGCCGTCCGGAGATCAGCGAAAGGCAGGCGCGCGCCTCGGCCTCATCCTCGGTCTTGGGCAATATCCGGCGCCCCGCTGCAACCACCGTGTCGCCTGCAAGCACGTATCCGGCCCCCTCGACCGCCAGCGCCTTTTCGCGCGCCATGCGCAGCGCATAGTCGTTCGGCCGCTCCTGCTCGAGCGGAGTCTCGTCGATATCGGCGGGCGTCACAGCATCGGGCAAGATGCCCAAGCGGGCAAGGAGATCACGCCGCCGTGGAGAAGCCGAGGCAAGGGTGAGGTGCGGCAATCGGGGCGCCTCGCTGTGCAATGCGCGGTTTACTGCGGTCCGGGCCCGCCGCGCCCTGGCATGAAGCGATAGGTGATCCGCGCCTTGGTCAGATCGTAGGGCGTCAGCTCGCACAGTACCTCGTCGCCCACCAACACGCGGATGCGGTTCTTGCGCATTTTGCCCGCCGTATGGCCGAGCACTTCATGGCCGTTTTCAAGCTCAACCCGGAACATCGCATTGGGCAGCAATTCCACCACGCGCCCGCGCATTTCGAGGAGTTCTTCTTTTGCCATGCATTTCCTTCAATTGGCTGCGACACGACGCGTTCCGTCGATCTGAGGGCGCGCTTTAGCGATCACATCTTAAAAAGACCAGACATCTTGATTGAGCGGAGCAAACTGCGCTTTCGTGCATTGGAAGGCGGTTGGTGCTCCGGATCAGCCGTATCCGCTCGGTCAGTGACAATTAAGGGTGCAAACCGTTACACAATAGGCGTTTTCGATCCCTCGAGCGGCGCTCAAAGGCAATTCCTGAAATGATATTACAACGTTCCTTCCCCTCGCTGCTGACGCGGCGCCTGATGACCGGTGTGTGCCTGCCTGTCTGGTGGGCAGCATGCATTGCCAATCCGGCGACCGCGCAGCAGGCAATCGGTGTCGTCCCGGAGCGCGAGGGAGCGCAAACCGTCCCGCAAGCCGGACCGCAGGGCGCGCGCGACGCGCAGGTCGATCCTGATTCGGACTTCGGCACCGATACCGGAGGCGGCGAGCCCACGGGCAGCGCAGCGCAGCCGGACAGCGAGATCGTCGTCTCGGGCGTCCGCCTGCGCGGTCAGCTAGATGTCCCGCAGGCTCCGCTGCTCGAATTGGGCGAAGAAGATATAGCCGCCGAAGGCGTCGCCTCGATCGCCGAACTGGTTACGCAGATCACCAATCAGACCGGCTCGGCCCGCGGGCGCGGCGGCGGTGGGCGTCCGATCATTCTCGTCAACGGGATCCGCACCGGCTCGTTTCGCGAGCTGTTTCAGTATCCGCCCGAGGCGCTGGCCAAGGTCGAGGTGTTTCCCGAAGAAGTCGCGGTGCGGTTCGGGTTTCCCCCCGATCAACGGGTGATCAACCTGATCCTCAAGGAAGACTATGCCAGCCGCGAAATCGAACTGGAATTCGAGGGGCCTGCGCGCGGCGGCAATTACTCCCGCGAGCAGGAGTTCGGCTATCTCCAGATCGCCGATGGCGCACGGATCAACGTCAATTTCACCGCGCGTGATACCTCGCTGCTGACCGAGGAAGAGCGCGATATCATCCAGACGCAAGGCTCGATTTCGGACCTGGCAAGCGATCCCGACCAGGCGCAGTTTCGCAGCCTTGTGGCTGACAGTCGCCAGCTCGAGGCCAATGTCAGCTGGGCCAAGGCCTTCCTCGCCAGCGGGATCTCGCTCAGCGCCAACGCGAATTATCAGCGCAACGACAGCCTCAGCCTCGACGGCCTCAATCTCGTCACCCTGACCGACGCCGACGGGCAAAGCCTGCTTCGAACCTTCGGCGAGGATGATCCGCTCGAACGGCGCTTCTCGAGCGATACGGCGGCCTTTGCCGGCTCGCTCACCGCGCCGGTCAACGCCTTTCGCCTCACCAGCACAATCGATGCGACCTTGACCGAGAACACGACCGAGATCGATCGGCGGTTTGATACGAGCGAACTCGAGCTTGCAGCGCTCGAGGGCGCGCTGGCTATCGACGGCGAATTGCCGAGCCTTGCGCCCGCCGGGTCCGACACGGCGCGCGCGCGCATCTTGGACGCGGTCAACCTCAACACCCTGAGCGGACCGATCGCCGATCTGCCGGCGGGCGAGCTTCTGGCGACATTCGATGTGGGCTACAGCTGGAACCGGATCGACAGTTTCGACACCCGGTCGAGCGGGGCGAACCGATTGACGCGCGGCAACATCCAGACCGGCGCCAACTTCGTGATTCCGCTGACCAGCCGCCGCGCCGGCGTGGCCGATGCGCTCGGCAGCTTCACGTTGAATGCGCAGGTCGGCCTTGAACAGCTGTCGGATTTCGGGACGCTGGGCGATTACAACGTCTCGCTCAACTGGCAGCCATCCGACAATCTCGATCTCTCCGCCACCTACATCCTGCGCGAAGTGGCCCCGTCGCTGGCGAACCTCGGCAATCCCCAGATCACCAATTTCAACGTGCCCGTGTTCGATTTCACGACCGGCGAAACGGTGCTGGCGAGCGTCACGACCGGGGGAAATCCCGACCTCCTGGCTGAAACCCAGCGCGACTGGAAGTTCGCTGCGAATTGGGAATTGCCGTTCATCGAGAATACGCGCTTCACCGTTGAATACATTCGCAACCGATCGGACAACGTCGTCAGCGCTTTCCCGCAGATCACGTCCGCGATTGAGGCGGCTTTCCCCGATCGAATTACCCGAGATGAAACCGGACGGCTCATCGCGCTCGACCGGCGATCGGTCAGCTTTGCTGAGACGCGGGCGGATCGCTTGCAGTTCCAGCTTTCGACCCGCGGCAGCTTTGGTGCAGGCTCGGAGGAACGCGGCGGCTTTGGCGGTCGCGGCAGCGGCGGCAGAGGCGGTGCCAGAGGCGGCGCCAGAAGCGACGATAGTGGCGGGCGCGGCGGCCCGGCTGACGCGGGTGGAGAGCGCGGCGGCCCGCCAGCCGGAGCAAGCGGCGAGGCGCGCGGCGAGACCGTCGATCGCCGCGCCGCCTTCATGGCGTTTCGCTCGCGCGTGTGCGCGGATGACGGGCTCGACTTCCTGACCCGGCTGGTCGAGGCGGCCAACCGGGGCGAGGATCTCGAGGCGATCCTGCCCGGCGCGCGGCCCGAGCAGGTCCAGCGGATCCTGAGCCGGGTGCGCGGCCCGGATGCCCTGATCAAGCCCGAGCTGATCGAGCAGTTTCGCGCGCAGGTGTGCAGCCTTGATCCCGCGATGTTCGACGGGGCTGGCGCTGGGGGGGTGCCGGCGGACGGCGGCGGGCTGGCAGGAAGCGCAGGCGGGCAGCAGTTCGAAGCTGTTCGCGCGCGCCTGTGCGCCGATGGCGGCCTTGCCGAAATGCGCGCGCTCGTCGCCCGCATCGAGGCGGGCGAAGATGTCTCCGCGATGTTCCCGGGGGTCAACAGCGAGTTCATCAAGTTCGCGCTCGACCGTGCACGCGCTCCCGATGGGACGATCCCCGATGCAGCGCTCGAACAGTTTCGCACGCGGATCTGCTCGGTTCAGACCCCGCCGGGCGCGGGTGGCGTGGAGCAGGGCCGTCCACCGGGCGGCGGACAGGCCAGCGGACAGGCCAGCGCACAGGGTGGGCCGGGCGGGCCGGGCTTCAACCCCTTCGGGCAAGGCCGCGATAGCGGGTGGCGCTATTTCGCCAACCTTACACACACGATCGAATTGCAGAACGAGATCCTGATCGCGCCCGGCGTGCCCGTGCTCGATCAGCTCGATGGCGATGCGACCGGGCAGTTCGGCCTCGCGCGCCATTCCACCCGCCTCGAGGCGGGCGTGTTCGGCAAGGGCGTGGGCATGCGTCTTTCAGGGCGCTACACCGGTCCAGCGAGGCTCGACGGTTCGGATCTTCCGGGCTCCACCGACATCTTCTTCGATGATCTAGCGACATTCGACCTTCGCGTGTTCACCAATATCGACCAGTTGACGGGCAGTTCGAGCCCGCTCCTCAAGAATGTCCGGGTCTCCTTGCGTGTCGACAACGTGTTCGATGCGCAACTTGCGGTGCGCGACGAGAACGGCGAGACGCCGATCAACTACCAGCCGTTCCTGATCGATCCGGTTGGCCGGTTCATCGGGATCGATCTGCGCAAGCTGTTCTAGAGCCGCTTTGACCAGTTCTCACAGGCTCTCGCCCGCGGCAACCCCGCTCGCCCAGGCCCACTGGAAGTTGTATCCGCCAAGCCAGCCCGTCACATCGACCGCCTCGCCGATCGCGAACAGGCCGGGGACATGGGCCGCTTCCATCGTCCGGCTCGAAAGCTCGCTCGTTGCGATGCCGCCCGCGGTGACTTCGGCCTTGGCGTAACCCTCGGTTCCGGTCGGACGAAACTGCCAGTCGGCAAGGCGAGCGGCGGCTGTGCGCAGCGCCTTGTCGGGCATAGTGCCGAGTTCGCCCGCGATCCCTAGGCGCGCGGCAAGGGCGTCGGCGAGGCGCTCGGGCAGGTGTTCGCGCAAAGCCGTCTTGAGCGTCGCACGCGGGCGATCGCGTTTGGCGGTAAGCAGCCAGTCGGACGGCGCATCGGGCACGAACGCGATCCCCACCTCCTCGCCATGGTGCCAATAGGACGAAACCTGCAGGATCGCCGGGCCTGACAGCCCCTTGTGCGTGAACAGCGCGGCTTCCTCGAAACTGGTTTTGCCGGCGCGCGCATGGACGCGGGTCGAAACGCCCGAGAGTTCGCGAAAGAGGATATCCTCGTCGCTCAGCGTCAGCGGGACGAGCGCAGGGCGCGGCTGCACCACCTTGAGACCGAACTGGCGCGCGAGCCGGTAAGCGAAATCGCTTGCGCCCATTTTGGGGATCGAGGGTCCGCCGGTCGCGATGACGAGGCGCGGCGCGCGGTACACGTGCTCTTGCGCGGCGGTCGCACCGGCGGTGCAGGAAACCACGAAGTCGTCGCCCTCGCGAACGACCGCGCTGATGTCGGCGTTGCAGATGACGTCGACGGCGGGCCCGCATTCCGCCAGCAGCATGCCGACGATCTGCTTGGCCGAGCCATCGCAGAACAGCTGGCCAAGGGTCTTCTCGTGCCAGGCGATCGCATGTTTCTCGACCAGGGCCACGAAATCGGCGGGCGTGTAGCGGGCAAGCGCGGACTTGGCGAAATGCGGGTTTGCCGAGAGAAAATTCGCAGGGGCAGTGCCAAGATTGGTGAAATTGCAACGCCCCCCGCCCGAGATCAGGATTTTTCTGCCCGGCTGATCGGCCTTTTCGAGCACGGCAACGCGCAGTCCTCGCTGACCCGCCCGCGCGGCGCACATCAGCCCCGCAGCGCCGCCTCCAAGGATGATCGCATCGTAATTCGCCATGAAGCTGGCGATAGAGCGTGCCGCCCGCATTGCCAATCATGACCCCCAATCCCTATCTCGGGACGATGCCGAGAACCCAAGCCGGGACCCCCCACAATCCGCGCGGGGCTGAGCGTTTCAACGAGAACGCAGCAGCCTCCACCGTCGCGCGCGCTCAGCCAGACCTTGCGGCTGGGATCGAGGCGATCCGCGAGACGGTCAAGACGCTGAAGCCCGTTCCCGGCGTCTACCGCATGCTCGATGCGCGCGGCGATGTGCTTTATGTCGGCAAAGCGCGCAGCCTCAAGGCCCGCGTCGCCAACTACGCCCAGACCAAGGCGCTCACCAACCGGCTGTTGCGAATGGTCTCGCAGTGCCGCTCGATGGAAATCATCACCACCAATTCCGAAGCCGAGGCGCTGTTGCTCGAAGCCCAGCTGATCAAGCGCTTTCGCCCGCCGTTCAATGTGCTGCTGCGCGATGACAAGAGTTTTCCCTTCATCCTCTTGCGCGCCGACCACGCCTTTCCGCGGATCCACAAGCACCGCGGCGCGCGCAAGGCCAAAGGCAATTACTACGGTCCGTTCGCCAGCGCGGGCAGCGTCAACACGACGCTCAACGCCCTGCAAAAGCTCTTCCTGCTGCGCTCGTGCACCGACAGCTTCTTCGAGCGACGCGATCGGCCGTGCCTGCTCTACCAGATCAAGCGTTGCTCGGCGCCGTGCGTCGGGCGGATCGAGCATGCGGACTATGACGAGCTCGTGCGGCAGGCGAAGGAGTTTCTCGCCGGGCGCTCGGGCCAGGTTCAGGCCGATCTCGAACGACAGATGGCCAAGGCCGCCGAGAATCTCGATTTCGAATCCGCCGCGATCCTGCGCGATCGGTTGCGTGCGGCGACCTTCATCCAGGGCAGTCAGGCGATCAACGCCAAGGGCCTGGGCGATGCCGATGTGTTTGCGCTCGCAGCGAGGGGCGGCCATGTCGGCGTGCAGGCGTTCTTCATTCGCGGCGGCCAGAATTGGGGACACCGTGCGTTCTTCCCCAGCCACACCAAGGAGATCGACGAGGCGGAGGTGCTCTCCGATGTCATGCTGCAATTCTACGAGGAGGTTCCGCCGCCCCCCACCGTGCTGGTCGATCGCGAACTTCCCGAGCGCGAGCTGATCGAAACGGCGCTCGGCGAGCTTGCGCAGAGACGGGTCGCGATCTCGATCCCGCAGCGCGGCGATCGGCGCAAGCTCCTGAAGCAGGCCGAGCGCAACGCCGCCGACGCGCTCGAACGGCGGCTCGCGGAGACGGGCACCAAGGCCAAGGTTCATCGCGAACTTGCCGAATTGCTCGAGCTCGAAGAGCCGCCCCAGCGAATCGAGATCTACGACAACAGCCACATCCAGGGAGCAAAGGCGGTCGGCGCGATGGTCGTTGCCAGTCCCGAGGGCTTCGAGAAGTCGCAATACCGCAAGTTCAACATTCGCGAGGCGCAGAGCAATGATGATTTCGGCATGATGCGCGAAGTCATGCGGCGCCGGTTTCGCGGCTTTGCCGAGGGGGCAGGATCTGGCCCGGCGGGAACGGGGAAACAGGGGCATGAGAGCATCCTGCCTGACCTGATGCTGATCGACGGGGGCAAGGGCCAGGTCTCGAGCGTCATGAGCGTGCTCGAGGAATATGGCCTGGCGGAGGATATCCCGGTGGTCGGTATCGCCAAGGGCCCGCATCATGGCCGCGAGGGGCGCGAGGTGTTCCATTTCCCGGACGGGCGCGAGAAGACCTTGCCGACCAATTCGCCGGTGCTGTTCTACGCCCAGCGGCTGCGCGATGAGGTCCATCGCTATGTGATCGGCGCACACCGGGCCAAGCGCTCAAGGGCGATCTCGGCCAGCCCGCTCGACGAGATCCCGGGCATCGGGCCTTCCAGAAAGCGCGCATTGCTGCTTCATTTCGGAACCGCCAGCAAGGTGCGCGCAGCCGCGCTCGAAGACCTGCAGCGCGCACCCGGCGTCAGCGCAAAGGTCGCGCAGCAGATCTACGATTTCTACCATGCGGGCGGCTGAGCGAGCGGGCGGCTTACGCGCTCCTCCTAACTTGATGATCAAGATACTTGGCGCCATTCGGGCACGATGGAACCGGCCCCTCTGCCCCCGCTTCTGACGGCAATGCGCGCGCTCCAGGCGGTGCTCGACGAATATGATGCGGCAGCCAGTCGGAAGGCGGGGCTGGGGCGCAATGATTGGCGCTGCGTGCGCTTTCTGGTCGAGACGGGCGAGGCGCGTCCCAGCGCGATCCAGGCCACGCTCGGTCTGACGAGCGGTTCGGTCACCGCGCTGCTCGACCGGCTCGAGCGCCGCAATCTCGTCCACCGCACCCACGATCCGATTGATCGGCGAGCGCTTGTGGTCCACCCGACGCACGCTGCTGCGACGCTGTTCGCAAGCGCGCTCGAACCGCTGGCGCATGTGACGCAGCGCCTGTGCGATCGCCTTGGGCAGGATCGCAGCGCCGTGCAGATCAAGCAGTTCGCCGATTGTGCGCGGCTAGTGGAATGGGCCGGGGCCAAGGGCATGTGAGCGCGTGGGCTAAGCATGGGCGCGCAAAGAAAAAGCCCCGCTGCACGGTGGCAGCGGGGCTTTGAGGCGTCGCTTTCGCGGGTGATGGCTTAGTTCGGATAAACCCAGGTCGAGCCGCGCGCGAGGTTCTCGCTCGCGAAGGCCCAGTTCAGCTTGTTGTCGACAACCGCATCAAGATAAGCGGGACGCTTGTTCTGGTGGTCGAGATAATAGGCATGTTCCCACACATCAACCGTCAGGAGCGGGTTGAGGTCGCTATCTGCCAAGGTGTCGCCATCGTGGGTTTCCTCGATCGAGAGAGAGCCGTCCTTCTCGGCCAGCCATACCCAGCCGCTTGCGAAGTGACCGGCGCCGCGCTCCTTGAGCTTGGCCTTCAATTCATCGACCGAGCCGAACGCCGCTTCGATCTTCGCCTTCAGGTCATCCGAAGGCGCGGTTTCCGCAGGCGCCATCGAGTGCCAGTAAAACGCGTGGTTCCAGGTTTGGGCCGAGTTGTTGAACAGCCCCTGGTTCGACCCGCGCGCCGCTGCAACGATCGATTCCAGCGGGGCATCGGCATGAGGCGTGCCATTGATCGCGGCATTCATCTTGTCGAGGTAGGTCTGGTGATGCTTGCCGTAATGGAAGGAGAGCGTTTCTGCCGAAATAGCGGGCGACAGGGCAGTGTCCTCGTAGGGGAGGTCGATCAGTTTGAAAGCCATCTGTTGTACGCTCCTTGCATCAGTGCGGGTGGACCGGTGTTATGCTGTTGCAATGCTTTGCGCCAACAAAAGTTGCAAGGCCGACCTTGAAAAATTCGTGCGCCCTGCGCCTCGACGAACCGACGCCGGAAGCCGGATCGGCGCGAAGAAACGCGATAGTTGTAGCGTAAGACTTACCTGGCTAATATGGGACATGTTCGGATTTCTTGTCAGGCGGATTAAGGGTCGCAGCATGGAGCCTCGGCTGCCGCATGGCACGATCGGCGTGTTTCGATCGGCCAGGGGGGCGAAGCGGGGCGATATCGTGCTCGTCGAGCATCCAGAGCTTGGCTCGATCGTGCGATCGGTCTATGCGGTGAGCCGGACCGGCAGGGTCTCGCTGCATGCTTTTTCGCGCAGTGGCAACGAGGCTGAGCGTGCAGGAATGGTGGCACCCGAGTGCATCAAGGGGCGCCTTGTCCTGCGGGTTTTCGGCAGCGCCCTTCTTCCCAAGTTGAGCAGAAAGCGCAAGAAGCCCGCGGCGCAACCTGCGCGGGAGCAATAGGCTCCTGCGGTGTATCACACCAGCGCGCTGGCCCGCCTTGCATGAAAGGCGCGGTCCTCGCGCACCTGGTCGTGCTCGACCCAGGTCGCATGAACCCCGCTCGAGATCTTGTGCGGCAGCGCCGCGCGCGCGATCGGACCCTTGGTGATGTCGCTTGCATCGAGAATGGCAAGGCTCGAGGTCGCGGTGTTCTCGTCGATCAGGAAGGTCACGAGATAGCCATCATCCTCAGCGCTCGCCCCCTTTCGCGGCACCATCGGACTTTCGCTGGCATATACCCCATCGGGCAGGGTGTAGACCTGCTCCTCGCCTGTCAGCGTATCGTGGCGGACATACCCGTTGAACAAGAACCAGCCCGGCCGCGTCGTGGTTGACCAGACATAGCGGCTCTTGTGCATCAGGAAGGCGGGATTGATCATCCCGAATTCGACGATCCGATCCGACAGACGTTCTTCGCGGGTCTTTCCGGTCGCGAGGTTGAACCGCCAGCGATGGAGCCGGGGCAGGAACGAATGCTCGTCGACATAAGCCATCATGTGAGCATATTCGCCCGCGCTTTCGATCGGGTCGGGCATCGGCTTGTCCTGATAGTACCCTTCGAGCACGATCTCCTCGCCCTCCTCCCCAACAACCTCATACGCATTCGTCCAGTGCAGGACATAGGTCGGAGCGGCCTCAAACCAGCGGATCTCCTCTGGCTTGCCAAAGCGGGGGATGAGAGCGAAGCGCGTGGGCAGACCTTCATGGATGCGCGCTGCATGGATGTTGCGGGTCAGCAGCCGCTCATCCCAGAACAGCGGCATGTCGTTGAGGATCGACCAGTTCGTGGTGATCGCCATATCATGGGGCAGCCGCGGACCGGGTAGCGGAATCGGCACGTAGTGAACGAGCGTTCCGGCGCGGTCGACCACGCCATAATGCATGTAGGGCGCGTGTTTCGAATAGTTGAAGAACATGAGGTCGCCCGTTGCCTCATCGACCTTGGGATGAGCCGACACGCCATCGAGCGGGCCCCAAGGCGCCTTGCCGAGCGTGTCGAGCGTGACCGGATCGAGCTGCCAGGCCTCGCCGCACTGATAGAGCGTCGCGAGCGCGGTTCCGGCATGGACGATGATATCGGTCGAGCCGGTATCCTTGAGTCCGCCATGCGCGCCAAAGCCCGGCCGCAGCGATGTCCCGTGAGGGTCCATCAGGCCGCCCCATAGGGCCTGGCCGGCAATCTGCTCCTGCGCGAAGCAATGTGTGCGCACGAACCGGTTGCGATAACTCGCTTTGCCGCCTGAAATGCTCACCTGATGGATCATCGCATCGCCATCGAAGGGATGGTGCCTGCCAAGCGGTTGATGCACCGGGTTTTCGGTGTTGCGCAGATAGATGCCGTCGATGTCGCCCGGTATCTCACCCTCGAGCATCTCGAGCTCAGCGACTTCGACCTCTTCGTGGCACGGCGTCCACGGTCCGGAAAGATAGGGATGATTGCTCGGCTGAAGGGTAACCGTGACCGGCTTCTGGCGGGTGAACTGCATGGTGCGCGCGCTCCTCTCTCTGCTTGCCGAGAATAGCGCCGGGACTCATGATGGCAATCGGGGCAAACTTGATCAGGGTCAATTACCAGAGCCCGGCGATGCCGGATAGGATCGCACGGGAATTCAAGGAGAGACAATCATGAAATCGATTCTGCTCCATATCGGAAGCGACAGCTGCATGAACGCCCGGATGCAATTGGCGCTCGACCTCGCCCGGGCGACCGGAGGGCACGTCACCTGTCTCCAGACGGTGAGCTACGAAGTCTTCGCACCGGGTGACTTTTATGGTTCCGCGCTTGCCGCCGCGATCCCGCGCATCCGCGAAGCAGCCGAAGAATTGCGCAGCGAACTCGAAAGCCGCCTCGCCAAAGAGGATGTCTCGTGGGACTGGCAATTTCTTTACGGCATCCCCGAGGATCGCCTGCTCGAACAATCGGCCTTGCACGATCTCATCCTCGTGGGACCGCACGATGTCGGCGATGACGAACGCAAGGCCCCTTCCGCGTTGGCGGGCGAACTGGCGCTCAAGGCGGCGGTCCCGGTCATGGTGGTTCCCGGCCATGTCCAGCGCTTTGATCTCACGGCGCCCGTGCTCATTGCCTGGAACGGCTCGAGCGAAGCGAGTGTCGCAATGCGAGCTGCTGTGCCGCTGCTACAGTTGGCAAGCCAAGTTCATCTAGCGAGCGTTGCCGAACAATCCAAGCGTGATCGGATGCTGTTTTCCTCAAGCGACGCCGCGAAGTATCTGAGCCGGCACGGGATCGAATCCGAAGTGCTCGAGATCGAGAAGGGCCAGGCGAACATCTCAGACACCCTTTTCTCGCAAGGCGTAGCGCTCGGATGTTCGATGGTCGTGATGGGAGCCTATGGCCACTCGCGGCTTGCCGAGATGCTGTTCGGCGGGGTGACGCGGCGAAGCCTGACCGATCCGCAATTGCCGATTTTCATGGCGCATTGAGCAAGGTCTTGGTGGGGCGCAGGGCTCAGCTTTCCGCCTCGGCTTCGAGGACAGCAATGCGCGCCGAGATCGCCGGGTCCTCGCCGACTGCGCGCAGGTAGCGCCGATATTCCGCGAGCGCGAGAATGCGATTGCCGAGTGCTTCTTCGAGCTGCGCGGAAAAGAGCGTGAATTCGTCGTTTCCGCGGAACGTGCGGCGGGCCTCCTCGGCCGTGCGGCGGGCAGTTTCCAGATCGCGCGTGGCAAGCGCATGGCGCGCCTTCTGCCAGACGAGGAAAGGCATGTCGGGATGCTGCTTCATGGCGCGCTCGAGCGTCTTGCCCGCTGCATCGTAACGCGCAAGGTCGAGCTGAATACCGGCAATGAGCGCAAGCGGCATCGCCTGTTCGGGCTTGATCTTGCTCGCCTTGGTGTAGCTCGCCAGCGCCTGCTCCAGTTCGCCTTGCGCGATGGCGATCTCGCCCAGCAGCAGACGGGTTTCGTAATGCTCGGGATCGCTCGCAAGCGCCTTGTCCGCGAACGGGATCGCTGCTTCGACCAGACCGAGATCGACCAGCTTGCGACCAGCGAGAGCGTTGAGCGGGGCGCTGTCAGGGTAGGTCTCGAGCGCCAGATCCATCCCCGGCTCGAGCCGTTCCATGTCGTCAAGCTCGCTCAGCGCCCACATTTTGAAATAGGAATCATTCTCGCTCAGTGTTTCGGGCAAAATGCTCGCGAACAGCGCGGCGGCGTTGTCCGGCTTTCCCTGAAGCATGTAAGCATGAGCCATTGCAGTGCGACGCCGAGCGGGATCGAGATCATCCTCGGAGAGGCTTTCGAGCGCGGCCATTGCGGAATAGCCGTCGCCTGTCTCGAGCATCAATTCCAGTTGCAACAGATAGGTGCGCGCATCGGCCCGGTCGCTTTCGAAGATATCGGCAAGGTGCGCGCGAGCGATGCGAAATTCGCGCGCTTCGATCGCGCGCGCAGCATCATCATTGGTCGAGCTTTCCGCCTCGGTGCAGGCGCTCATGACGAGCAGGGCTGCAAGCGGCAGCGCGGTCAGCTTGAGAAGGCGGCAGCGCGAAGGAACCATGGATGCGAGGTAGCGCGAGCGGGGTAAACAACGCATAAACCCTGACGCAAAAGGGGCCGCATGGACGTCAAGCCCAAGCGGCCCCTCATGGCGGGTGGTGATCGATTCCAGAGCCCGCGAGGGTCGGGTTGAACGCTTACTTGCGAGCGAATTTCTTCTTGAGAGCCTTGCGACCGCCAAGCGCGGCAGCAGCGCCAGCGCCGAACAGGAGCACGCCGCCCGGAGCCGGAACCGGGGTGCCGCCGGTGGTGGTGCCG
>DAITMG010000005.1:14752-58969 GCA_036835265.1 Erythrobacter sp.
CTTGGTCGACTTGCTCGACTTCGTGCTCTTGCTGAAGCTGGTCGCGTTCGCGTCGCTCGGCGCGACTGCCGCAACCGATGCGGTCGCGATAGAAACGCCAACGATGGCTGCCTTGGTCATCTTGATGTACTGCATGTCTAACCCCTTGCCTTGGTCACAGTCTTACGGAAATGTCAGTGACAAAGGTAAAGCAATGGCCGTGCCAAACCCGCTTTTCTCAAGGAATTGCGAGGCTCACGAGGGTTAACGGCGCTAAGGTGGATTTACGACTTGTCAAGATTCCCGACACGGCGACGCCGTGCCGGACGGGCTGCAGCTTCCGCACGGGTCCGCGATCAATCCTGCCAGATCCCGATAATGTGCGCGAGCGGCGTGGCTTGGGTTGAGGCGAATTCATCGAATTCGGCGCTCTTGGTGGGATCGGGAAAATAGTTCCCGCTGATCGACACGCGCTTTTCATCGCTCATGTTGCGCTTGGTGAAGTGAGGGGCATAGGATGGGAAGATCGCGATATAGCCAACCGCTGGCTCGATCTCGAACATGTTGCGCCGCGCCACCGCGTCCATCGCAAAGACCAGCGCGCCGCTGTTGGCCGGAAAGTTCGAATAATACGCCCACGAAAGCCCGTCGGGGCAGCCGGCGCGGATATGCGTGTGGTAATCTGTGTTCTGCCCAGGATTGAGAATGTGGCCCCAGCTCTCGGCCTCCTCGCGGCGCTCGAAGAACGGGTTGAGCGTGCGCACGAAACCGTCGATCCGCGCGAGCAGCTTGTCGACCTCGGGGTGCTCGTAAGGCAGGAGCGAATCCTCGGACTTGGTGTCGCCGATCTCCTCGCAGCGGCGATCCGCCTCGCGCGCCACCACGGCCCGCGTGATCTCCGCGTTATCGAGGTCCGTCCCGATCGGCACATACAGATGCCCGATCGTCAGCATGGGCGAGAAATAAGCGAACGGATCTTGCGAGATCGGGGTCAGGTGCGGGGTAACTTGCTGGGCAGCGGGGTTGAACGGCTTGTTCATGCAGGTCCTCCGGTTCTCGCCATGATTACCGGCCGCTTAACCCTTGCGGGCTTAAGAACGGGTAAAGCGCCAGAATCCTTTGCGGGAAGCAGCGCGCGCGAGAGCTAGACCTGCCTGCTGCGGCGCTTTCGCATCATCCCTTCCTGCGCAACGCTGGCAACCAGCGTCCCGTCCGCCTTGAAGAGGCGCCCGCGATTGAAGCCGCGCCCGCCGCCGGTCCATGGGCTGTCGGTCGCATAGAGCAGCCATTCGTCGGCGCGCGCGTCGGCGTGATACCAGATCGCATGGTCAAGGCTTGCGCCGAGGAGTTCGCCGCGCATCCAGGAAAGGCCGTGCGGGAGCGCGCTTGTCCCGAGGAGGGTGTAGTCGCTGGCATAGGCGATGATCGCGCGGTGGAGCGCGGGGGTATCCGCCATGCCGCTGATCGGCGCCGCTGTCCTCAACCAGCTGTGGGCGCGGGGCTCCCTTGGCTCCGAGTTCATCCAGTGCAACCGGTCAACGGTGCGCATCTCGATCGGGCGGGGGCGCAGCATCAGGCCTCGCTGCGCCTCGCTGAGCTTGTCGCCCAGCTGATCGGCGAGCGCGCGGCGCTGCTCCATGTCGCTGACGAGCTCGTCGGGGCGAGGCACTTCGGGCATCGGCGCATCGAGATGTTCAAGGCCGTCTTCGGGCACCTGGAAGCTCGCGGTCAGGTTGAGGATCGGGACCGCCTCGCCTGCCTCGTTTTCCTGCGCTGCAACGACCCTGCGATTGGCGAAGCTGTTTCCGTCGAAATCGCGTTCGATGCGGTATTCGATCGGTGGTCCTTCGATCCCGCCGCGCAGGAAATAGGCATGGAGCGAGTGGGCCGCCTTGGGCGCAGGAACGCTCGCCTGGGCCGCCTGCAGCGCTTGCGCGATCACCTGGCCGCCGAACACCCGCCCGATGCCGTCGGTTTGCGGGCGACCCTGATGGATATCGCAGGCGCGCTTTTCGACGGTGAGAAGGTTGACAAGGCTCTCGACCAGAGCCTCATTGGTGGGCGTATCACTCATGGGCATCCCTCATTGTCTCGGGCCATGCGGCGAGCATTGGTTGAGGTCAAGCAGGAGCCCGCCCGCTAATGGAAAACCCCGCCGCAATCGCTTGCGGCGGGGTTCCGGAGCCCTGCGAATGGGGTTTCAGGGAGTGGCCGCCAAGGCGGCGAGCAGCAGCAGCGCGACGATGTTGGTGATCTTGATCATCGGGTTGACCGCCGGGCCGGCGGTATCCTTGTAGGGATCGCCGACCGTATCGCCGGTCACCGCGGCCTTGTGCGCTTCGGAGCCTTTGCCGCCGTGATGCCCGTCCTCGATATACTTTTTCGCATTGTCCCATGCCCCGCCGCCGGCGGTCATCGACAAGGCGACGAACAGCCCGCTCACGATCACGCCCAGCAGCAGCGCACCTAGCGCGGCGAAGGCGTTTTCCTGTCCCGCGATCAACAGGATCACGAAATAGGTGACGATCGGCGCGAGCACCGGGAGCAGCGAGGGCACGATCATCTCCTTGATCGCGGCCTTGGTGACGAGATCGACCGTGCGCGCATAATTCGGGCGGCTGGTGCCCGCCATGATGCCGGGATCGGCCGCGAATTGCTCGCGCACGTCCTTGACGACATCGCCCGCCGCGCGGCCCACGGCCGTCATCCCCATCGCGCCGAACAGATAAGGCAGCAGCGCGCCGAGCAGCAGGCCGACGATCACGTAAGGGTTCTCGAGGCTGAAATCGACGTTGGCGTCCGGGAAATATTCCCTGAGGTCCGCTGTGTAGGCTGCAAACAGCACCAGTGCCGCAAGCCCGGCCGAGCCGATGGCATACCCCTTGGTCACCGCTTTGGTGGTGTTGCCCACCGCGTCGAGCAGGTCGGTCTTCTCGCGCACGCTCTCGTCAAGGCCCGCCATTTCGGCAATCCCGCCGGCATTGTCGGTGACGGGACCATAGGCATCGAGCGCCACGACCATGCCGGCAAGCGCCAGCATCGCGGTCGCCGCATAGGCGATGCCCATCAGGCCGGCGAGGCTATAGGCGATGATGATCCCGGCAACGATCACCAGCGTCGGCAGCGCGGTCGCTTCAAGGCTGATGGCGAGGCCCTGGATCACGTTGGTACCATGGCCGGTTTCCGAAGCCTTGGCGATCGAGCGCACCGGGCGGAACTTGGTGCCGGTGTAATACTCCGTGATCCAGATGATCAGGCCCGTGATAGCAAGGCCTAGCAGGGCGCACAGGAACAGGCTCATGCCCGAGAAGCCGAGCGTGACGGTGGTCACCATCGCCGCTTCGCCCGGACCTGGGTCAATCACGCCGGTGGTAACTTCCGATCCGCCCGCGATCTCCCGCGTCATGTCACCAAGAGTATAGGCCATGATGCCGTAGATCGCCGGGATGGAGGTGACTGCGGTGACCAGGAAGCCCTTGTACATCGCGCCCATCACGTTGGTTGCCCCGGTTCCACTGGAGCCGAGCCGCACGAAATAGGTGCCGATGATCGAGGTGACGATGCACGCCCCCCCGATCAGCAGCGGCAGCGCCATCATCGGCAGCAGCAATTCGCCCAGCGTTTCGCCGAAGAGCAACGCGGTGAGCACCATCGTCGCGCCGACGGTGACGACATAGGTCTCGAACAGGTCCGCTGCCATACCGGCGCAATCGCCGACGTTGTCGCCCACATTGTCCGCGATCACCGCGGGGTTGCGCGGGTCGTCCTCGGGGATCCCGGCCTCGACCTTGCCGACAAGATCCGCGCCCACGTCAGCCGCCTTGGTGAAGATGCCGCCGCCAAGGCGCGCGAAGATCGAGATCAGCGAGGCGCCAAAGGCAAGGCCGATCAGCCCGTCGATTACGGCGCGGCTGTTGGGAGCAAGCGCCATCGGGCCGACCAGGACATAGAAGAACACCGCGATCGCGAGCAGCGCGAGGCCTGCAACCAGCATGCCGGTGATCGCGCCTGCGCGAAAGGCGAGGGTGAGACCCGCTTGCAGACCCTTCGCGGCCGCCGCTGCGGTTCGCAGGTTGGAGCGCACCGAGATGTTCATCCCGATATAACCCGCCACCCCCGACAAGACTGCACCGATCACGAAGCCGATGGCGGGGATCATCCCGAGCGCAATGGCGACGATCGCCGCCACAACCACGCCGACAATGGCGATCGTGGTGTATTGCCGGTTGAGGTAGGCCTGCGCGCCTTCCTGGATGGCGCCGGCGATCTCCTGCATCAGGGCATTTCCCGGATCAGCGCTGAGCACCTGTCGGCTGGTCACGATGCCATAGACAATGGCAAGCAAACCCAACCCGATTGAAATGAGAATAAGCTCCACAAACGATCCCCTCTGTTATGTGGTAATGCGATTTTATGTCTTGGCGGCTCCTTGCTGGAAGGCCCGCTGAGCGGCGCAATTTACGGCCAAAGGGGCGCTTAGCAAGCGTTTCGATGGCCAAAGCTGTGCGCGGCTTGGCTAGCCGTGGCGATACCCCAGATTGGCCGGATCGCTGTGCGCCGTGCCCCCAAGATAAAGCGGCGCCTTGCCGGGCGGTTCGACCCAGCCGATCCGCGTTGCCGGGACGGGCGCTTGCGTCTCCTTTGCACAAGTGAACAGCAATTCGTAGTCATCGCCCCACCGGATGCACTCATCGAGCCGCGCGGCATCGGCGATCGGGATGAGCTCGGGGTTGAGGCGCAAGGTGACCGCGCTCGCGCGTGCCATCCGCCAGGCATCGAGCATCAATCCGTCCGAAATATCCATCATCGCGCTGACATGGGGGCCAAGCGCGTAGCCCTCGCCGAGGCGCGCCCGCGGCCGGTTGAAGGCATCGGCATGCTGCTTGTGGCCTTCGAAGCCCAGCATCGCGGCTCCGATGATGCCGGTCACATAGACGGCATCCCCCGGTCTGGCACCCTTGCGCGAGGGAACCGGCAGGTGGGTCGCCTCGCCGATCGCGGTCATGCCGAAGGTGCTGGCGCCGGTCGCCGCGATCGTATCACCGCCGAGCAGCGGGACGTCAAAGGCGCTCAGCGCCTCATGCAGGCCTTCGATAAACCCGGCATCGTCTCGGCCAAGCGTTACGCCAAGCACAATCCCGAGCGGCCGTGCCGCCTTCGAGGCGAGATCCGAGAGGTTCATCGTCACCAGCTTCCAGGCGACATCGGCCGATTTCGCCTCGGGCAGGAAGTGCGTGCCTTCGGCCATCATGTCGTGCGTGATGATCAGCGCACGCCCGCCGAACTCGAGAATCGCGCAATCGTCCTCGAGGCCGCGCGCGCCTTCATGCAGCGGCAGCGCGCGCAAACGGCTGACAAACTCGAGTTCGTTCATGCGACTTCAGACATCCCGTTGATCCCGCCGCCGGGTTACCCGCAATTGCGCCGCCGCGAAAGCGAAACGGGGCTTCGGAATTGTCTGGCGACACGAACCGCTTTAGCCGCGCGCCTCTTTCGCGATCGCATCGAGCACGCCGTTGGCAAACTTGGCCTCGCGATCATCGAAGAACGCCTTGGCGACATCGACATACTCGCTGATCACGCTCGCGCGTGGCACGTCGGGCCGGGCGAGGAGCTCGTAGGTGCCCGCGCGCAGGATCTGCAGCATCGTCTTGTCGAGCCGCGCGAGCGTCCACCCGTCGGCCAGTTTGGCTGCAATCCGCGTGTCGATCTCCTCGTGCCGCGAGGAAACCCCGCGCACCACATCGTCGAAGAACTCGATCTCCGCCTCGGCATAGAGCGCCTCGCCATGGTCTTCATCGTCGATCTGCCGGCCTAGGCGATGCTGATGAAACTCGTCGAGCAGCCGGACCAGCGCGGTGCCTTCCATGTGGCGCTGGTAGAGCGCCTGCACCGCGGCTAGCCGCGCGCTCGAACGCGCCTGAGAGCGGGCAGGCTTGCTCATGTGAGGCGCAGCTGCACGGATTTGGCATGGGCCGGCAGCCCCTCGGCCTCGGCGAGCGTCACCGCTGCAGGGCCGATCGCCTGCAAAGCTGCCTGATCGAGCGAGATGAAGCTGGTGCGCTTCATGAAATCGAGCACCGAGAGCCCGCTCGAAAAGCGCGCCCGCCGGCCGGTGGGCAGGACATGGTTGGGCCCGGCGACATAATCCCCCACCGCTTCGGGAGTCAGTCGCCCGAGAAAGACGCTGCCAGCATGCCGGATCGACTTCAGCAACTCTTCGACAATCTGATCCTCGAGCGCGAGCTGCACATGCTCTGCAGCGAGGCGATTGGCCAACGCAGGCGCTTCCGCCGGAATATCGTTGACGATGATGATCGCGCCATGGCTATCCCACGAAGCGCGCGCCGCCTTGCCCGTCTCGAGCGAGGCGAGCTGCAGGTCGATGCTGTCCTCGACCATGCGCGCAAAGCCTTCATCGTCGGTGATCAGGATGCTCTGCGAGCTCGGATCGTGTTCGGCCTGGCTGAGCAGATCGGCGGCGATCCAGTCGGGATCGTTGTCGCCATCGGCGATCACGAGGATTTCGGACGGACCCGCCACCATGTCGATGCCGACCACGCCGAACAGCTGGCGCTTGGCTTCGGCGACATAGGCATTGCCGGGGCCGGTGATCACATCGACCGGCTTGATCCGCTCGGTGCCGTAAGCGAGCGCGCCGATCGCCTGCGCCCCGCCGACGCGCCACATCTCGTCGATCCCCACCACATGCGCCGCTGCGAGAACCAGCGGATTGGAATGACCCTTGGGCGTCGGCGTGACCACGACCACGCGCTCGACCCCCGCGACCCGCGCAGGGATCGCGTTCATGAGCAGCGAGGAGGGATAGGCCGCGCGTCCGCCCGGCACATACAGCCCTGCGGCATCGACCGGCCGCCAGATCGCTCCGAGGCGGACCCCGTCGGCGTCGGTGTAATCGCGATTTTCCGGAAACTGCGCTTCGTGATAGGCGCGCACCCGCTTCGCGGCGAGTTCGAGCGCGGCGCGCTGATCGGGATCAACCTGGCCGTAGGCCTCTTCCATCCGTTCCCGGGTGACGATCCAGTCCGCCTCGTCGATCAGCGAATAGCCATCGAAGCGCTGGGTCAGTTCGACCAGCGCCTTGTCGCCCGAGCCTTTGACGTCAGCAAGGATTGAGCTGACCTGGCCTGCGACATTATTATCCGCCTCGCGCCGTGCATTCACCAAGCGGGTGAAGCGCACTTCGAAATCGGGATCGAGCGTGGAGAGCCGTTGCATCAGGCTGCATCCTTTCTAGCGCTGCCCGATCGAGCATCGCCGCTGCTCGCCCGCTCGATCGCGTCCTTGCGAAAGGCGCTGACGAGCTCGGCGACGCGGCGGTCGGTCTTGAAGGCGGCGCGGTTGACGATCAGCCGAGCCGAAATCTCTAGAATGCGGTCGGTTTCAATCAGGCCGTTCTGCTGCAAGGTCCGCCCGGTCGAGACGAGATCGACGATCTGCCGCGCGAGCCCGAGCGAGGGCGCTAGCTCCATCGCGCCATTGAGCTTGACGCACTCGGCCTGGATCCCGGCGCGCTCGAAATGGCGACTGGTGAGATTGGGATATTTGGTGGCAACGCGCAGGTGGCTCGCCGACTGCTGCTCGGCCCGATCATCCTTCAGGCGCGCGACCGACAGGCGGCAATGGCCGATATCGAGATCGACCGGGGCATAGAGATCGGCATAGTCGAATTCCTCGATCACGTCTGATCCCACGATCCCGATCTCGGCTGCGCCATGCGCCACGAAGGTCGCCACATCGAACGCGCGCACGCGAATGAGGCGCATGTCCGCGCGGGTTGTCCTGAACGAGAGCGAGCGGTTCGACTTGTCGAAGAAACTTGCGTCAGGCACCACGCCCGCACGCTCCATCACCGGCAACGCCTCGTCGAGGATGCGCCCCTTGGGAACGGCAAAGGTCAGCGGTTTGAGCGCATTGGGATCGGGGTGGGTGGTCATTGCGCGGCGGGATTTAGGCTCTGGGCGCCCAAAGGGCAATGCACTAGGCGCTCGGCAATGAGGAGGAGAACGGCTGATGGGGAGCAAGGATGCGCGTTACCGGGTGATCGACCCGCAAGCGAAGGGCCGGGAGGCAATCACCTGCGCGTTTGAAAACCAGGTCGCCTATTGCCGCGACAATGGCGCGCCGATCACCGCCAATGTCTGCCAGGCGCTGCTGGATCAGATCGCGAGCGAGCGCGGCGGCGCGGTCATGCAGCGGGTGCGCGAGTGGCCAGGGGCGCCGCTCGCCGATGCGTTGCCTCTACGCGTGGCGGGAGGATTGCACGGGCTCTACCACACGGGCAATGCGCCCGCGCTCGCCGCGGTTTACGAGGCGCACCCGGCGAGCGATGCAGCCTCAATTATCGCCGAAGCGCTTGAGCGCCATGAAGCCTATCTGCTGGGATGGCTGGACAGCCCTCCGCAGACCAACGAGGCGGGCCGGTCGAGCAATTTTGCCGCGGCCATGCTGTGGCTGGCCGAGAAGGGATTGCCGGCGCGCTTTGCGCTGAGCGAGATCGGATCTAGCGCGGGGGCAAACCTCCTGATGGCGCGCTATTTCTACGATCTGGGCGGCGTACGGATCGGGGAGGAGCGCGCGCGAATGCGGCTGGTGCCCGAGTGGCGCGGGGATCCGCCGCCAGCGCGCTCGATCGAGATCGCCGCCGCGCGCGGGTGCGACATCGCCCCGCTCGACCTCACCGATCCGAGCGAGGCCGATCGCTTGCGCGCCTATATTTGGCCCGAATTCGCCGAACGCTTCGCGCGCCTCGACGCTGCGATTGAAGCGGCCCGCGCCGATCCGCCCGAGATCGCGCGTGAGAGTGCGGACGTCTTTGTCGCGCGCGTGCTCGGCGAAATGCCAACACCGGGGATCACCCGCGTGATCATGCATTCGGTGGTGTGGCAATATATTCCCGCTGACCAGCGTGACCTTGTGACCCGGTCGATCGAGATGGCGGGGGCGAACGCGGAGGCGCAAAGCCCACTCGCTTGGGTGTCAGTCGAAGCTGATCGCGACACCCACCGGCATGAGCTCAAGGTCAGATACTGGCCGGGCGGCGCCGGAGAAGCAAAGCTTTTGGCCATTGCCCATCCGCATGGCGCCTGGATCGAGTGGCGCGGCGGCTGAGGCGCCCGTTCAGGCCTCGTCGGTGCGCCAGCGAAACTGGAACTCGAGCTCATGCATCGGGCCTTCCTGCTCGTGCTCGATCGAAAACTCGGTTCCCGCCGGCACGATGATAAGCTCGTTGTCGACCTGGATGGTGAAGTCCTTGCCCTCGCGCAGCGACTCGATCAGGCGCTCAAGCTTCTGAATGTTCTGATTGGTCGAATAGGTCTTCGTGACGTCGCGCCCATGCTCAACTTCGTCGCTCATCAGGGGTCTCCGGCTTGGCTGATCCCTTCAGAGCTAGAGCATCAAGATTGCAGGAATTGGTCCATTGCCGCGTTTACCGCATCCGGTGCTTCCCACGGGACGAAATGGCCGCAATCGTGCACCTGCCTGAGCGTCAGCGGCTCGACGATCGCCTCGAGACCCTCAAGGTTCGAGGCCGGCAGTGCAAGATCGTCCATCGCCCAGATGACTAGGGTGGGGATCGTCAGCCTGGGTAGCGCGGGCGGGGCGAAATCGCCGGGCAGTTCGAACGGCTTGTCCATGGTGGGCACGTCGATCGGGCTGGCGCGGTAGTAGTTGATCATGCCGAACGCGGCATCGCGGTTCTGCCAGTCGAGCAGCAGCGCATCACGCTCTTCGGGTTCCATTTGCGACGGCCGGTCCCATTTGACCTCCTTGAGCAGCAGGCCGGTCAATCCCTGGTCCTTAATCAGCGCATCGTTTGCCGGGTCGCGAAAGCCGCGGATGTATTGGCTCGCCTCGCGCTGCGCCCGGTCGGTGTAGAGCAGCTTCTGGAAGATAACGGGGTGCGGCGCATTGGCGATGATCGCGCGCTCCACCCGCATATGCTGGCCGGCGATCGCCACGCCCCAGGCGATCGCGCCGCCCCAATCGTGCCCGACGATCGTGAACTTCGCGATGCCCAGCGCATCGGCGAGCATGAAGACATCGCCGATCAGCTTGTCGGGCGTGTAGGCTTCCACCTCCTGCGGCTTGGACGAGCCGCGATAGCCGCGCTGATCGGGCGCGATGCAGCGGAAGCGATCCTTGAAATGCGCGATCTGATGCCGCCAGGTGCGGTGGCTTTCAGGAAAGCCGTGGAGAAAAATCAGGGCCGGGGCATCGACCGGTCCTTCATCGATGCACATGAGGCTGATGCCGTTTGCCAGATGAACACGCTTCTGATCCATTTGCTCAAGCCTCACTTTCCATCTTGTCCATGTAGCCGCTGGCAACCAGGCCTGCGAGCTGGTCGAACAGGGCATCGGGCGTGCGGCGCATTTCGCCCATTGCCAGCTCCATGCCCTCGGCAACGATGATCTCGCGCTGTCCCGCCGCGATGCCGTCGAGCATCTGGCGAGCAGCTTCATCGGGCGCGATCCCCTCGTCGATCGCCTTGTCCGAGCGGCCGCGCGCGCTGCCATCGGCGGTCAGCGCGTTGCGACTGACATTGGTTGCAACCGAGCCCGGATAGATCGTGTGCACACTCACCCCATTGATCGAGAGCTCGGCGCGCAGTGCATCGGCATAGCCTGCAAGCCCGAATTTGGCTGCGCAATAGGCGGTGCGCAGCGGCACGCCGACCTTGCCGGCGATCGAGGAGATGAAGGCGAGCGCGCCTGAACCACGCTCTGCCATGTGGCCGATCAGCGACTGGCTGAAGGCGATCTGGGCGGTGAGGTCGATCTCGATGATGTCGCGATAGACCTGCATGTCGGTCGCAAGGGCCCGGCTGCGCTGCGAGATCCCGGCATTGGCAAAGGCGAGGTCGACCCCGCCGTGCCAGCCGAGCGCCTTGTCCACCGCGTCTGCAAGCGCGTGTGCATCGCGCACGTCGAACGGCAGAACGAGCGCCTCGCCGCAATCCTGCGCCACCTCTGCAAGCCGCGCCTCGTCGCGCCCTGAGAGCACCAGATGTGCGCCGCGCGCTGCCAGCTCCTTCGCCAGCGCTGCGCCGAGGCCCGAGGAGGCCCCGGTGATCCACGCCACCTTGCCGGTGTAGTCCATGTCGCTCTCCCGTTCGTGCCAGAGGACTAGCGAGCGGGCCAGCCAAGGGCAATCAGGTTGCTGTTTGCATGCCGATCAACGCGGCCAAATCCGCCGGGAACACCGCTTCGGGCCAGTCGGCGAGTTCCGCAAGGGTGAACCAGCGGTGCCGAGTCATCAGCGCCTGCTCGAGCGCGGTGTGGCCGCTTGTCTCGATCCTCGTCTCGTCGACCCTCACGATAAAATAGCGCTCGTCGGCCTGGACCGGCTCGCCTTCGACGGTGACGAATTCGGGGGTGAGACGCGCGATTTCGAAGCCGGGTTCAGCGAGGATGCCGGTCTCTTCGAACAGCTCGCGCCGGGCGGCGTCCGCGAATGTCTCGCCCGGCTCGCACTCGCCGCCCGGCGTCACCCAGAAGGGCGGCCTCCCGGGGACGTCATAGCGGAACATCAGCACGAGTCCTTCCGGATCGAGCACGATGATCCGGGCAGCACGGCGAACTCGAAGCGCGGGCATCAGCCGGGTGCGCTCGCCTTGATCGCCACCGCATGCACCCGCTCGCCCACGATATCGCCCAGCGCCGCGATGACCGCGCGCTGACGGGCCAGCCGGTTCATCCCGGCAAACGCGGGCGCCTCGATCTCGATCGTGAAATGAGATGCGCCAGAGCCATCATCGCCGGTGTGTCCGGCATGGGCCGCGCTGTCATTGATGATGGCAAGGCGGGTTGGGCCAAAGGCCTCTTCGAGCAGCGTGCGCATCTCTTCTGCAATCGGTTGGGACATCAGTGACGGCTCCTTTTTTGCAGGTTTTGCAAGGGTTGGAATCTGGGCCATCAAGCGCCATTCTCAACCCCTGATGGTTCAACCCAAGTTTCATGGCCGCTACGAAAATGCCGACCGGGATTGCCAATGGCCCGGTTGCGGCAAGGCCGGCGAATTTCGCGCGCCGGGCCACCGTCCCAACGGCTTTGACGGACCGGGCGACTGGCGCTGGTTCTGCCTTGAACATGTGCGCGAGTTCAACGCCGGCTACGATTGGTTCGAAGGGATGAGCGCCGACGAGATCCTCGCGGCGCAATCGCCCGTTTCGGGCTGGCGCACCGAGACAGCCGCCTTTTCGCCGCGCGCCGCGGTCGACGGGATGCCGCGCTGGGCCGATTTCGACGATCCGCTCGATGCGATCGCGGCGCGCGCCGGGGGCATCCGCAGCCGCGCCGAGCGCTCCGCGGCGATGGCGATGAACGGGCGTTTCTCCAAGGAGGAGGCCGAAGCGCTCGAGACCATGGGGCTTGGCTCGAACACCGATCGGCGGCAGCTCAGGCGCCGCTACAGCGAGCTCGTGCGGCGCTACCACCCCGATCGCAATGGCGGTGATCGCAGCCACGAGGCGCGGCTCGGCGAGGTCGTCGAAGCCTACCAGCTGCTGCGCAAGTGCGCCGCGATCGGCTAGCCGCCCGCTGCATCCGCCATCAGATTCGCATCGATCGCCTGCGCCTCGATGTAAGCGGGTCGCTCGGAGAGCCGGTCGGCATAGGCCTTGAACGAAGCGCGCTCGGAAATGCTGCCGAATTGAAGGCCCCAGAGCACCTGGCTGCCGACATAGGTGTCAGCCATGGTGAAGCGCGCCCCGGCGACGAAATCGTGAGAAGATAGCCAGCTGTCGAGCGCGTCCACCGCGAGCTCGAACGTGCCGAACCCGGCCATCGCAACCCTCTCGGGCGGCACTTCCCAACCCATCGAACGGGCGACGATCGCCTGTTCGAGCGGTCCTGCGCCGAAGAATAGCCAGCGGAAATAGCTTGCCTTTTCATGGATATCGGGAAGCAGTCCCGCATCAGGATGGGCCTCGGCGAGATAGTGATTGATCGCTGCCGCCTCGGTGACGACGTGATCGTGGTCGCCGTGGTGGTGCACCAGAGTCGGCACCTTGTTCATCGGGTTGATCGCCCTGAAAGTCTCGGGCCGCGTCTCCCAATCCATCATCACATGCTCGTAATCGGCACCCGCTTCATGCAGCGCCCAACGCGAAATCTGCCCGCGGCTCATGGCGACGGTGTAGAACGTGAATTCAGCCATTTGGGTCTCGCTTCTTCATGAGGATCGGTTCGAATTCGCCGAAGATGAGGCGCGATCCGTCAAACGGGGGATCGCCCTCGGGATAATTCTCGAAACCCTCGCCTTTTTCCATTGCCGCCTTGGCTTTGTCGAGCGTTGCCTTGTCCGGCCAGATCACCCAGCCGGTCACGATTTTTTCGCCGGGCGGAGCGGCAACCGCTTTCCTGAAATCGGTGTTGACGCCTTCGGGCACATGGCTTTCCCAGGCTTCCACCACTTCAAGCGCGCCGTGCGCGATCGACCATTGGGCCATAAACTCGGCCGCCTCGAGATAGGCCTCGCGGTTGGCTGACGAGACCGACAATGCGGCCAGGGCGATATACATCTGGTTCTATCCTCTCGCGCGATTTCGCAGCGATCATACCAGATCGGCGCCTCGAGTGCTGTCAATTCTGCGAGCGATAGCCGCGCTGCCGGAAGGCCCAGCGCAAGGTTTGGCCCATGCCCCAGGTCGCCGCGCGCGCAGGGATCGCGGTGAGCAGCGGACGCTTCAGATGGAGCATCGAGCGGGCCCACTCGGGCAGCATCGCGACCGCTTCTGCGCCGAGGATCGCCTGGAGGCCCGGCGGTGTTCCGGGCGGCTTCGCCGTGAGCACCAGTTGCGCCACCTCGCGCGCGGCGGGGCTGGCGCGAAGATCGGTGCGCAGGGTGCGGAAGATCTCGTCCGCCTCGCGCCTGTTCTCGGGCACCGGATCAGCGCCCAGCCCGCGCGCGATCACCGCGAACTGGCGAAAATACTCGTCCTGCTCGGCGCCCGGCATGTCGGGCCGGGCATGGCGAACATAGCCCGCCAGGAAACTCTGCGCCTCGACCACATGGACCCAGGCAAGCGTGCGCGGATTGGTGGCGGTGTAGAGTGAACCGTCAGGGAGCGTTCCGCCAACCCGCGAGTGGATGCGGTTGACCGCCTCGATCGAGGCGAGCGCCCGGTCACGATGGCCGAAGGTCGTGACCGCGATGAAGCGGGCGGTGCGCTGGAGGCGCCCGTGCATGTCTTCGCGAAAATTGGAATGGTCGAGCACGCCCTGGAGCGCATGGGGATGAAGCATCTGCAACAGCAGGCCGCGCATCCCCCCGGTCATCATTCCGATGAGATCGGCATGAACGCAGCGGATCGGCGTATCACGGGCGAACAACGCCTCGTCAGACGGCGGCACCGGCTGCTGGCCGCTCTCGTTGAACACATTGCGAACCTGCTCGACGAGCTTCAACCGGACGGTTTCGATGGGATCGGCCATGAACACGAAGATAATCAGTGCGATCGCAGATTGCGAGACGCGGCGCGCTACATAATGCGAGGGAGTGCAGCTTTGTTCCACAGGCAAATCGACGCAGGCTTTGCGGAGCCCATCCTTGCGCAATCCGGTGCGCACGCATCTTCGGTCGCGGCCCTGCAACGCAAGGCTTGCAGCCTTGATCCATGCGTTCTAACCGAAGGCCGCAATGAACCACCCGCACACTAAACATCCCGCTGGCGCGAGCGCGCTTCCCTCCGAGCCCAATGCAAAGGTCGATGTTCGCGAGACGTTCGGCGTTAATGTCGATTGGCAGGTCCCCGCCTTCGATGCGCCGTCCGAGCATGTCCCCGAGCTTGATTCGGACTACGTGTTCGATCCCGATACCACCCTCGCGATCCTCGCCGGCTTTGCGCACAATCGCCGGGTGATGATCCAGGGCTATCACGGCACCGGCAAGTCGACCCATATCGAACAGGTCGCAGCCCGCCTCAATTGGCCGAGCATCAGGGTCAATCTCGATGCGCATATCAGCCGGATCGATCTCGTCGGGCGCGATGCGATCGTGCTGAAAGACGGCTTGCAGGTGACCGAATTCAAGGAGGGCATCCTGCCTTGGGCCCTCCAGCACCCGGTCGCGCTGACCTTCGATGAATATGACGCAGGGCGCCCCGATGTCATGTTCGTGATTCAGCGCGTGCTCGAGTTTGACGGTCGTCTGACGCTGCTCGACCAGAACCGTGTGATCACACCAAGCCCGTGGTTCCGGTTGTTCGCCACCACCAACACCGTGGGTCTGGGCGATACGAGCGGGCTCTATCATGGCACCCAGGCGATCAACCAGGCGCAAATGGACCGCTGGAACGTGGTCGTGGCGCTCAATTATCTGTCGGCCGAGGTAGAGCAGCAGATCGTCAGATCGAAAACGCCCCAGACCGATGAGGCAACCATCGCAAAGATGGTCAAGGTCGCCGAACTGACCCGGCAGGGCTTCATGAACGGCGATATCTCCACCGTGATGAGCCCGCGCACCGTCATCACCTGGGCTCAGAACGCCGAGATCTTCGGCTCGATCGGGTTTGCCTTCCGGCTCTCCTTCCTCAACAAATGCGACGAGGCCGAGCGTACGCTGGTGAGCGAATACTACCAGCGAGTGATGGGCAAGGACCTGCCCGAGAGCGCGGCGATCGGGGCTTGACGGCGGACGCTTGTGCAGGAGCGTGTTAGCCTGCTAATACAGTAGGTGCGATGGCGTTGTTCGAGCGATTCTTCAGACGTGATCCCGGCAAGGGCGAGCCTCGCGGCAACGACTATTACGCGCTCTACGATTCGCAGCGCGACGATTTTGCAGAGGACGAGCTCGAGTTCGAGCGCGGGCGCACGCCGCGCTTCGGCGAGAGCGGGCGGCCCGATTTCCAGCAATGGGACACGCAGCTCTCGCGCCTCGACGGCGATATCGCCGCCGAAGAGCGCCGCCGCGCGCCGGTTTGGAGCCCGGCGCATTACCGCGATCGCGGGTGGATCTGGTGGACTGTGCGCGCCATCGCGGCCACGCTCGCGCTGTTCATGCTACTGATCGCCTGGCTGGTCATCACCGCGCCGCTGTCCAAATCGCTCGAGCCGATCGCTCCGCCGCAGATCACGCTGCTCGCCAGCGATGGGACGCCGATCGCGCGTTCGGGCGCGATGGTGGCCGAGCCGGTCGAGCTTGAAGACCTGCCCGAACACGTGCCCCAGGCCTTCCTCGCGATCGAGGACCGGCGGTTCTATTCGCACTGGGGGGTCGATCCGCGCGGGATCGCGCGCGCGGCGTGGACCGGGCGCGGCGGGGGGAGCACGATCACCCAGCAGCTCGCCAAGTTCACCTTCCTCACCCCCGAGCAAAGCCTCACGCGCAAGGCCCGCGAGGCGCTCATCGCGTTCTGGCTAGAGACCTGGCTGACCAAGGAGGAGATCCTCGAGCGCTATCTCTCCAACGCCTATTTCGGCGACAATCAGTATGGCCTGCGCGCCGCATCGCTCCATTATTTCTACCGTCAGCCTGAAAATCTCCTGCCCGCGCAGGCCGCGATGCTGGCGGGGCTGTTGCAGGCGCCTTCGCGCTACGCGCCGACCAGGCATTACGAGCGGGCGAAGGCGCGGATGGACCAGGTCGTCGCGGCGATGGTCGAGGAGGGCTATCTCACCGAGGCCGAGGCCGCCGCGCTGCCCGCCCCGCGGATCGACAGCCGCACGCGCAACGATCTGCCGACGGGCACCTATTTCGCCGACTGGGCGCTCCCGATCGCGCGCGAGCGGGTCAAGACGGGCTATGCCAGCCAGGTCATCACCACCACGCTCGATGCGCGGCTCCAGGCGCTTGCCAACCGGGTCACGGGGCAAGCGCGGCTCGGCAAGGCGCAGGTCGCGCTCGTCGCGATGCGGCCCAATGGCGAGGTCGTCGCGATGATCGGCGGAAAGAACTATGGCGAGAGCCCGTTCAACCGGGTGACGCAGGCGAGGCGCCAGCCCGGCTCGACTTTCAAGCTGTTCGTCTACCTCGCCGCGCTCGAGGCGGGATGGGACCCGGCCGACACGATCCCCAACACCCCGTTCGAAGCAGGCAGCTATCAGCCGAAGAATTATGGGGGCAGATATTCCGAGACGATCACCCTCGAAGATGCGCTCGCGACCTCGAGCAATGTTGCAGCGGTGCGATTGCTTAACGAGGTCGGCAGCGAGCGGGTGATCCGCATGGCCCGCGCGCTCGGCGTTCAATCCAAACTTGCCGAGGGCGATCCGAGCCTCGCGCTGGGTACATCAAGCATGACCTTGCTTGAGTTGACCGCGGCCTATGGCGGCGTTGCGAACAATGAATTTCCGGTCCGCCCACGCGCCTTCGCCGACGAGGAGCAATCATGGTTCGAATGGCTCACCACCAGCCGCGACAGTTTCGGCAGCCGGGTCCACGAAGACATCGAGGAGATGCTGCGCGCCAGCATCAATCGCGGCACGGGACGCGCGGCGATGCTTCCGATCGCCAATTATGGCAAGACCGGCACTTCGCAGGATTCGCGCGATGCGGTGTTCGTCGGCTATGCCGGCGATCTGGTGGTCGGCGTGTGGGTCGGCAATGACGACAATTCGCCGATGACCGGGATCACCGGCGGCAGCACTCCGGCGCGGATCTGGAAGGATTTCATGCGCGGCGCGCTCTCGCTCAAGCCCGCTCCCCGCCCCACCGCTGCGCCTGATCCCGAAGGCCCGATCGTGCCGTTCGACCTCGAGGATGGGGCGACCATTCCGATCGACGAGCGGGGCGGTGAAATCCGCCTCGATGCCGAAGGGGTTACGCTCTCGATCGAGGTCGACGGCCAGTCGATCGAAGCGCGCGTCGGCGAAGAGGGGCTGGTGCTCGAGCCGGTCCCGCCCGATTAGGCGCGCGCGGCGTCCTGCGGCGGCGCCTCGTCAAGGTCGGCCATCAGGATGTTCATCACTGCGGTCGCGATCGGGCGGTCGCGGTTATCCTGCCACGCCTCGACGGTGACATTGGCGTTGCGGCGCCCGAGCCGCGTGATCCGGGCGAGCGCATAAGCGCGCTTCTGCTTGCCGGCCGAGAGATATTGCACCGTGATGTTGATCGGTTTGAGCTGCGGATGGCGGCCCTCGTTCGCCAGCCGGTGGCGCAGCGCGGCATAGCCCGCATTCTCGAGCAGCCCCGCGGTCGCCCCTCCGTGAAAGGCGCCGGGCCGCCCCTCGACATTGGGGCCGAAATCGACCCGGAGCACCGGGACATCCGCTTCAAAACGATCGAGCGCGATCCCGAGCGAGCGCGCATAGGCGGGCAGTTCAGGCAGTCCGGGCACGGTCCCGCTCATGATGCAGCCTTGGCCGCCGGTTTGGCGCGCGGATCGGTTGCGATCGTCATGAACACGCCGGCGACATGCGCGACGGGATCATCCCGGTCGCCATCATGCGCGATCCCGCGCACGAACGCGGCCGAGCGGGTGGTGCGGTAGCACTCGACCCTGCCGTAAACACTGGAGCGCGCACGCGCCGGGCGCTGATAATCGACCCTGAGATCGAGCGTCGCGATCGGCACGAACACCGTGCGCGTCTGCCAGATCGCCATGCCGCTCGCCATATCCATCAGGCTGACGATCGGCCCCGAGGCGAGCACCGGGCGATCGGGCTCGCCCAGCAGATCCTCTCGCCAGGGCAGCTCGAGCTCGACCCAGTTCTCCCCGTGATCGCGATAGCGCAGGCCAAGCCAGCCGGTGTGGCCATGGCGAAAGAAGAACTTGCTCGCCTCCGCCGGATTGAACGGGGGCAGCGCCGGCGTGGGCGAGGGGGGTTCCTGGCTGCTCATGGCGCGGTCCATGCGCGCGCTTCAATTGGGTGGCAAGGGGCTAGGTAACGGCTGCGAGGAGCGAGCGTCAGATGATTCCGCCTGCCAGCCGGTCGATCGCGCCCTGCAGGATCACCGCTGCGGCATGCGCGTCGATCGCCTCTGCGCGCTTGGCGCGGCTTTTGCCCTGTTCGATCATCGCGGTGTGTGCGCTAGCAGTCGACCAGCGCTCGTCCCACAGCAGGATTGGCAGCGCGAGGGCTTCGGCGCAATTGCGGGCATAGGCGCGCGAGGCCTGCGCGCGCGGGCCTTCGGTCCCGTCCATGTTGCGCGGCAGGCCGATCACCAGCCCCTTGACGCTGCGCTCGGCGATCAGCGCTGCCAGAAGCGCGCGGTCGCGCGACCATTTGCCGCGCGCGAGCGTCTTGCCCGCGCTCGCAAACCGCCAGCCCGCATCGCACAGCGCGGTGCCGATGGTCTTGGTGCCCAGATCGAGCCCCAGCAGCACGCCGCCCTCGGGCAGCGTTTCGGCGAACCCGCCGGCGCTATCGAAGATCAGGACGAGGCCCCCGCGTTCGTCCCCGGCTCCGCACTCGCTCCCGCACTCGTCATGGCGGACACACGGCGCGCGACATCGGCCTGCGTGTTCGACCAGAACAGCGGGATATCGTAGACATGATAATTGTTGCCCGGCAGCACGTAGGAGCCAAGCTCGGGCGGATCGCCGATCAGCAGGATGCCGCGCTCGTCGCACCGAGCGGGCACCGCGCCGGGGACGAGTTCGCCGTTCGAGATGCTGTCATCGGGAACAAGCGTTCCCAAATTGGCCGAAGCGGGCGCCTCGCCGCCGAATGTTCCCAGGATCGGATTGGTGCACAGGATCTGGCTGTCGCCGCGCATCTGTCCGTCAAACCCGGTGGAGTTGGCGTAGGTCTCCATCACGCTGGAGGGATCGGCAGGTTCGGCAAAGCTCGACCATGAGATCAGGCACGCGGTCTGCGCGGGGGTCGCGCAAGCGGCGATGCCGAGCGCCGGCAGATCGCGTTCGACCGAGATCGGCCAACCGATCGCGTAAGCCGCGACCAGTCGATCGGCGATCGCTGTATCCTTGATCTCCTCGCGCAGCAGCCGCAGCAGGTGCAGCGCGCCTTGCGAATGGCCGGCGAGGACGATCGGGGTATCCTCGTCGATCGACTCGATGAAATAGGCAAACGCATCGCGCACGTCGGCATAGGCCGCAGCGATCGCCTCCTGACCCTCGGGCTTGTCGGTCAGAAACGCGCCCATCGTCGCCTGGCGATAGCGCGGGGCCCAGATCTGCGAGGCGGCGTTGAACGGGCTCGCCATCCCGCGCACATAGATCCGGGCGATGCGATCCGCCTCCTCGTCGCTGTTCTCGCCGAGCGGCGCATTCCAGTTGGAGCGGCTGATATAGCTCGTGGGATGGATGAAGAAGACCGCGAAATCGGGCGTCTCGGGCGGTGCGCCCGGGCGCAGGCCAGCGGAACCCGAAACCTCGTCGTTCTCGTCACCCCCAGCGCCCGGCGCCGGCCGGGCCGAAGCAGCAGGCGCGGCAGCAGGCTCTGCCTCTTGACGATAAGCGGGTTGCCAGCGCGCGGGATCCTTGACGCCGATCCCGGGACGCGAGATCCACAGGCCCGGATCCTGGTAGGCGTTGGCTTCGAGCGGGGCTTGCGGGGAAAATTCGGCGGTCGGGACCAGCGCGATCTCGGCTATCTCGTCCTGAAAGATCTCGTAGCCGATGCGCCCGACGAGGAACACAACGATGCAGATCGCCACGAGATAGAGAAATCGTTTCGCCATTGTGTGTTGCCTTGCTGTGCGATTTTACCGGTCGGTTTCTCGCTCGCTTCTCGGTCTATTCCCGTTCAGTGACCCGCCCGCCGATTTCAGCGAGCGGCGGGCGCAAGGTCGTCCAGGCGCGATCGGGGCGCAGGCTGGTGAACCAGGAAACCGGGTTCCAGGTGGTCGAGCCATCGAGGCTGAAGGTGATGAACTCGGCGCGCCCGCCGATATTCTCGAGCGGGATCGCCCCGCCAAGCCCGCGATCGATCGCCGCTGCACGGCTGTCGGCGCTCTCGTCGCGGTTGTCGCCCATGACGAACACGCTCTCTTCGGGGACGATATACGGACCGTAATTATCGAGCGACTGCTCCTTGTGGTCGATCACCAGATAGGTCGCACCATTGGGCAGGGTCTCGCGGTATGTCGGCGGCTCGTAGAACTGCGCGCCGCTGGGATCGGGCCGGCGATAGCGCTCGAAGCTGGTGAGGCATTGCTGCTGGAAATCGGGGCCGCCGCACAGCAGTTCGGGCTCGAACGGGATGCGCACCGGCGGCACAACTTCGCGTGCGATCGGCTCGCCGTTGAGAATGATGCGCCCCTCCTTCACTTCGATCACATCACCCGGCAGCGCGACGACGCGCTTGATGTAATCCTCGTTGCGCATCGGATGAACCGGGATGACGACATCGCCATATTCGGGAACAGCCCCCATGATCCGCCAGTCGGAACGCGGCAGGACATGGAAGCTCGCCGAAGCCCACGACCAGCCATAGGGATATTTGCTCACTACCAGGCGGTCGCCGACATAGAGCGTGGGCATCATCGAGGTCGAAGGGATGTAGAACGGCTTAGCGACCAGCGAGTGAAATGCCAGCACCGCAAGCAGCATAAGCAACAGCCCGCGGATCTCGGCAAGCCAGTTGACGCTCGAGCCTTCGTTGCCATCGCCTTCGCCCGCAGCGCCCGGCCGCTCCGGATTGCCGCGCGCGCCATCATCATGGGGCGCCTGCGCGCGCAGGACCGCTTCGGAGGCGGGATTGACTGGGTTGATTTCGGTTTTGCTCACGTGCCTTGCTTCGGTTTCGATTTGCGGATGCGGGTGGTCGGCGCTCTCCTGAAGCCCTTCAGAAGGGCCCGTTCACAAGGGCCGTGCCTCGATGATCACAAACGCCTGCGCCCATGGGTGATCGTCGGTTAGGGTCAGATGAACGAGTGCCTCATGGCCCGCGGGGATCAATTGTTCAAGCCGCTTAGCCGCTCCGCCGGTAAGCGCAAGGGTCGGTGCGCCGGAGGGAGCGTTGATGACGCCGATATCCTTCATGAAGACGCCGCGGTTAAATCCGGTCCCCACCGCCTTGCTGAACGCTTCCTTCGCGGCGAAGCGCTTCGCATAGGTGCCCGCGATCGTGTAGGGCCTGCGGCGGGCCTTGGCGCGCTCGATCTCGGTGAACACCCGGTGCTCGAACCGCTCGCCGAAGCGCTCGAGCGAGCGCGCGATCCGCTCGATATTGCACAGGTCAGAGCCAAGGCCGATGATCATGCAGGACACCTCATTGAAACGCTCGCTTCAACCACGCGTGAGCAGCGCTAGCAACAGGATCAGCGCGATGAAGTGCAGCATGACCTGGCTCTTGAACAGCGGATGGGCAAGATCCCCCTTGGCAAAGCGCAACGACCCGGCATAGCCGAAGCCCTGCAACGCCACCCATCCGATCGCGAATGGCAGTAAAACGCCTGAAGCAAGCGCATAGCCCAACAGGGCGAGCGCGATGAGGAACAGGCCGGCCGCGGCAGCCGCCCACAGGGTCTGCTCGCGGGTGACTTGCGAGGGGCTCTCGTTCGTCACGTCAGCGGGCTTGGTCCATGATCTCGCGCATGGTGCGGATGGCGGCTTCAAGGCCGGTAAACACGGCCTCGCCGATCAGGTAATGGCCGATATTGAGCTCGGCGATATGGGGGATCGCGGCTATGGGTGCGACATTGTCGAAGGTGAGGCCGTGGCCGGCATGCGGCTCGATCCCGTTTTTCGCGGCGAGCGCGGCCAGCTCAGTGATCCGGCGCAATTCGCGTGCGGCCTTGTCCTGGTCTCCATCGAGCATGGCGTGAGCGTATTCGCCGGTGTGAAATTCCACAACCGGCGCGCCCAATCGCAGCGCGGCGTCCAATTGGCGCTCGTCCGCCTCGATGAACAGCGAGACCCGGATGCCAGCGGCGCGCAGTTCCTCGACGATGGGGGCAAGAGTGTTGTCCATCCCGGCCGCGTCCAGCCCGCCTTCGGTGGTGCGCTCCTCGCGCTTTTCGGGGACGATGCAGGCGGCGTGCGGCTTGTGACGCAGCGCGATGGCAAGCATCTCGCGCGTTGCGGCCATTTCGAGGTTGAGCGGCAGGCTGGTGGCCTCCTGGATCCGCGCGAGATCCTCGTCGCGGATATGGCGCCGGTCTTCGCGCAGGTGGGCGGTGATGCCGTCCCCGCCGACTTTCGCAACGATTTCCGCCGCGCGCACGGGATCGGGATGATCCCCGCCGCGCGCATTGCGGATGGTGGCGACATGATCGATGTTGACGCCAAGGCGCAAAGGGCGCGGGTGGAAGGTTTCGCTCATAGCGGCGCTCCTGTCGTGCACAGAGCAGCGCGCATCACGTCATGGCTGATTCCGGCTTGCTGCCAGATCTCGCCATAGGCTGCATCAGCCTCCGCCCGGTTCGAGGTCATGATGATCACCATGTCAAGCTCGGGCAGGATGATGTTGCGCAGCACCACGCCGCCAATCGCCCCGCGTCGCTCGATGATCCGCACCTGCGCGTTGCCGCACTCCCTCAAGGGCGCGCTGAACGCCCATTGGCCGAGCGCAGCAAAGCCGTATTCCGGTTTACCCTCCCACATCACCGCGCGCTCTCCGTCGGGCAGCAGCTTGCCGGTCATCAGCGCGCGATCAAAGGCAAGCAAATCGTGGGTCGTGCCATACAATGCGCCCGCGCCGCCGAAATTCTCGAGCCGGAAGGCCTGCGATTCCAGCTTGCCGTTCTCGTAGCCGGCGACCGTGGGGGCGGCGCGCGGGAACAGGCCGACGCTGGCAAGGCCGAGCGGTTGCGCAATGCGCTCGTCGAACAAGGCGCCAAACGGCTTGCCGCTGGTAGCCTCGATCACCGCAGTAAGCATGATGAAATCGCAGTCGCCATAGAAGAATTCGGACAGCGGTTCGCGGGTGGTCGGCCCTTCGCACCAACTGCGCCCGGTTGCGGGGCTGGCAGATTCGACAAGATAGAACGTTGGCCAATCATCGACACCCAGCGGGCTTTCGTCGGTGCGCGGCAAACCCGAGATATGCTGCATCAGCATCCGCGCGGTGATGCGGCTGGCATAGGGCGCCTTGCTTTCGGGCAGATAGCGCGTGATCGGCGTATCGAGATCGAGCCGCCCGGCGGCGGCTTCCTGCATGGCGATGGTGGCAGTGATCTGCTTTGTGACCGACGCCCAGCGCCACACCTGTCCCAATTCGTGCGATGCACCGCCTTCAGGGGCAAGCGTGCCGATACCGCGTTCGAACACTATGGTATTGCCGCGCGCAATCAGGATCGTGCCGGGTGCGGCGACCGGATCGAGCGCGGCGGAGACTGCCGCTGCATCGATCGGAGGCGGTGACGCAGTGACCTGCGCAGCTGCTTGGGCCGCTCCAAGGATCACCATCGCACCGTTAACAAGGAGCATCCGAAGGAGGGTAGTCACTATTTCAATCCTTGCGGCTGCCGGGTTTTGATACAGCTACGCGGGCGAGGCTGTCGGGGATGTCGGCTTCATCATAGGTCGGGAAATCGAACGCGGCGAGCGGGAAGAACGGGACGCCGAGATCGGCCGCGCCCATCGAGCGATCGATCAGCGCGCATTCGGCGATCACCTCGCCGCCCTCCTTGGCGACCGCCGCGATTGCCTCGCGGCTCGACAGGCCGGTCGTCACCACATCCTCGACCATCAGCACGCGCGCGCCCTGCTCCAACGCAAAGCCGCGCCGCAAGTGGAAGACGCCTTCGGGCCGTTCGAGAAACAGCGCATCCTTGCCGAGCACCCGGGCGACTTCGTGCCCGATAATGATCCCGCCCATCGCCGGCGAGACGACGACATCAATCTGCGCGAGAACCGCCTCGGGGATCCCCGCCACCACGCCCTTGGCCAGGCGCTCCGCGCGTGCGGGGTTCATGAGGACGCGGGCGCACTGGAGATAATGCGCGCTGTGCCGACCCGAGGAGAGCTTGAAGTGCCCTTCGAGCAGCGCGCCGCTCGCACGGAATTCGGCGAGCACATCTTCTAGGGTCCGGGGGATATCGGCAGGAGCGCTCATACGGCCAAAATCCGCGCGAGGATCGCAGTTTGCGCCAAGCGAGCTTGCGCAGGGGGCATGGGTGTTTGCATAAATTTCTCCCTAGAAGCGCTTGAGGGTGCGGGCAAGCAGGGCTAAAGGGTCCATGAATCTAGCAGAAATGTTGGTTTGAAGCTGTCGGGTATCGCGGCCCCTAGTGGTCCTTACCATGCGGCATGGGATTAAATTCAGAGGTTTTGGACACATTGATATGGGTCATATGATCGGCCGCATCCGCTTGAAGCTTGCTGTCCTGTTGGCAGCCCTTGCCGCGCTCGCCATGCCCGGCGCGCTTGCGGCGCAGGATTCGGCCGGCGACGGCGCGGCGCAAGAGGTTCAGGAGGGCCAGCGGGCGCTTGAGACTGGGCCGATCGCCGAGGGCACTGATGCAGCGTCAGCGGCGCCCGAGAGCACTTACACGCCGATGGCCCCGACCGAGGGCAAAGGCATGCCGACCGCCTATCAGGATGATGTGGTGAAGAGCATGACCTTCCAGGACCAGTACTCGCTCGACGGCGCTTACGCGCTCGGCATGCACGATTATGTCCTGCTGCCGATCATCACCGCGATCTCGCTCCTCGTGCTCGTGCTGCTGCTCTATGTGATCGCGCGCTTCAATCGCAAGGCCAATCCCGAGCCTTCCAGGACGACGCACAACACGCTGATCGAGGTCATCTGGACGGTGGTGCCGGTGTTGGTCCTGGTCGTCATCGCGGTCCCTTCGATCACGCTGCTTGCGCGCCAGCACGAGACCCCGCCGGAGAATGCGATCACGGTCAAGGCGATCGGCTATCAATGGTACTGGGGCTATGAATATCCCGACCACGGCGGTTTCGAGGTTGTCTCGAACATGAAGAGCAAGCCCGAGGCGCTCGCCGATGGGGAGCCCTACCAGCTGGCGGTCGACAACAGGATGGTCGTGCCCGCCGGCGTGCCGCTGCGGATCCAGACGACCGGTGCCGACGTGATCCACTCGTTCGCAATCCCGTCCTTGTGGTTCAAGCAGGATGCAGTCCCGGGCCGGCTCAACGAGAAGATGCTCGTTATCGAGGAGCCCGGCGTCTATTACGGTCAGTGCATGGAGCTGTGCGGCACGCTGCACGGATACATGCCGATCGCGATCGAGGCGCTGTCGATGGAAGACTTCGAGGCGTGGATTTTGGCGCAGGGCGGCGAATTGCCCGGTGCCGCAGCGGCTGCTGCCGCGGGTGAAGGCGCCGAGGGTGAAGCTGCTCAAGCGCCAGCGGTTGCGCTGGCCAATTGAGCCATCCTTCGCCGGCGCGCGTAGCTGATAGTTGAGAAATCAAAGTCGAGAGAAAATGAACCATGGCCACCACTGCTGACGCTTTTCAGGCACACCACGATGATCATGCGCATGGCGATCATGGCGCGGATCACAAGCTGGGCTTCTTCGTCCGCTGGTTCATGTCGACCAATCACAAGGATATCGGCACGCTCTATTTGATCTTCGCGATCTTCGCGGGGATCATCGGCGGCGCCATCTCGGGCATCATGCGCGCCGAGCTGGCCGAGCCGGGGATCCAGTATCTCCACTGGTGGGCCAATTCCTCGCCCGAGGATCTCGCAGCAGCGGGCCACATGTGGAACGTCTTCATCACCGCGCACGGGCTCATCATGGTGTTCTTCATGGTGATGCCAGCGATGATCGGGGGCTTTGGCAACTGGTTCGTGCCGCTGATGATCGGCGCGCCGGACATGGCGTTCCCGCGCATGAACAACGTCTCGTTCTGGCTGACCGTGGCGGGCTTCTTCTCGCTGCTCTTCTCGATGTTCGTCCCCGGCGGGGGCGGACTTGGCGCGGGCACCGGGTGGACGGTCTATGCGCCGCTCTCGACCAGCGGTTCGCCCGGGCCGGCGGTCGATTTCGCGATCTTCTCGCTCCACCTTGCAGGCGCCGGCTCGATCCTTGGCGCCACCAATTTCATCACCACCATCTTCAACATGCGCGCACCCGGCATGACGCTGCACAAGATGCCGCTGTTCGTGTGGTCGGTGCTGGTCACCGCATTCCTGCTGTTGCTCGCGCTCCCTGTTCTGGCGGCTGCGATCACCATGCTGCTGACCGATCGCAATTTCGGCACGACCTTCTTCGATCCGGCCGGCGGCGGCGATCCGGTGCTCTACCAGCACCTGTTCTGGTTCTTCGGCCACCCCGAGGTCTACATCATGATCCTGCCCGGCTTCGGCATGATCAGCCAGATCGTCGCGACTTTCAGCCGCAAGCCGGTGTTCGGCTATCTCGGCATGGCCTATGCCATGGTTGCGATCGGCGTGGTCGGCTTCATCGTGTGGGCGCACCACATGTTCACCGTCGGCCTCGACGTGAACACGCAGATGTATTTCACCGCGGCCACGATGGTCATCGCGGTGCCCACGGGCGTCAAGATCTTCAGCTGGATCGCGACGATGTGGGGCGGCAGCCTCGAGTTCAAGTCGCCGCTGGTGTGGGCCCTGGGCTTCATCTTCCTGTTCACCGTGGGCGGGGTCACCGGGGTGGTGCTCGCCAATGGCGGGATCGATACCAACCTGCATGACACCTATTACGTTGTGGCGCATTTCCACTACGTGCTCTCGATGGGCGCGGTGTTCTCGATCTTCGCTGGCTTCTACTACTGGTTCCCGAAGATGAGCGGGCGGATGCACTCCGAGCTGCTCAGCCACCTCCACTTCTGGACCTTCTTCATCGGCGTCAACGTGATCTTCTTCCCGCAGCACTTCCTGGGGATGCAGGGCATGCCGCGCCGCTACCCCGATTATGTCGACACCTTCACCTTCTGGCACGAGATCAGCACGATCGGCTACTGGATCACCGCAGGCTCGATGCTCTTCTTCTTCGTCAATCTCGTCTACGCTTTCGCGGCTGGACGCCGGGCTGAGGGCAACCCGTGGGGTCCGGGCGCAACGACGCTCGAGTGGACGCTGCCGAGCCCGCCGCCGTTCCACCAATACGAAACCCTGCCCGTGATCGAAGACCATCACGATTATCACGATCACCGGCCGCTGGCCCAGCCGGCCGAATAGGGGCAGCGCGGGGGCAGGCAAGCGGCTTGCCTCGCGCAGCAGCACAGGAAAAGGGGGGCGCGCCTTTCGGGGCGCGCTCTTCTGGCAACATGAATTGAACTTTATGACCGCAACCACGCAAGCAGCCAGCCTTCCCGCCGAGTGGCGCGATTTCCTCGCGCTCACAAAGCCGCGGGTGATGACGCTGGTGATCTTCACCGCGATCTGCGGCATGCTGGCTGCGCCCGGAGCGTTGCACCCGGTGCTCGCCTTCACCGCCATTCTTGCAATCGCGCTGGGCGCAGGGGGTTCGGCCGCACTCAACCATTGGTGGGAAGCCGATCTCGATGCCGGGATGAAGCGCACCGCCAACCGTCCACTGCCTGCCGGCCGCATGCGGCGCGAGGATGCGCGCGATTTCGGCGTGTTCCTCTCGGGCGTGTCGGTCGCGCTAATGGGGGTGGCGATCGGCTGGCTCGCGGCCGGCCTGCTGGCGGGCGCGATCGTCTATTACGCGGTGATCTACACCATGTGGCTCAAGCCGCGCACCCCGCAAAACATCGTGATCGGCGGTGGTTCGGGCGCGTTTCCGCCGCTGATCGGCTGGGTCTGCGTCACGGGTGAGATCACCGCGATGCCGGTGCTGTTGTTTGCGATCATCTTCTTCTGGACGCCGCCGCACTTCTGGGCGCTCGCGCTGTTCGTGAAGACCGATTATGCCAAGGTCGGCATCCCGATGCTGCCCGTGGTCGCGGGCGAGCGGGTGACGCGCCAGCATATTCTCGTCTATACCCTGCTGCTTGCCCCGATCGCGATTGCCCCGTGGGCGATCGGCGGGACGAGCTGGGTCTACGGTTCGGTGGCGGTGGTGCTCTCGGCGCTGTTCGCCGCGCTTGCCTTGCCGGTTCTGCGCGAGGCGCGCACAGGCTTTGACGCGCTCGCGCCGGAAAAGCGTCTGTTCAAGTTCAGCGTGCTCTATCTCTTCATCCTGTTTGGTGCGCTGGTCACCGACCGGGTGCTGGAAGCGCGCGGCTGGATCGGCGAGGGGTTCCTCGCATGACCATGTCTCCGCAAGAAGAAGCCGAATTCAAGCGCCGCCGCAAGGCGCGCAACATCGCGATCGCAGGCTCGCTGCTGTTCTTCGTCGTGCTGTTCTATGCGATCACGATCGTGCGCATCGGAGCGCAGGGATGAGCGCCTCGGCAACTCTCGATCGAGCGGCGCAGCGGCGCAATGCGCGCACCGGGCTGATGGCTCTGGCGCTCGCAGCCGCGATGGTGGGCCTCGGCTTTGCCTCGGTCCCGCTCTATCGCCTGTTCTGCCAGGTGACCGGCTTTGGCGGCACCACGCAGATCGCCAGCGAGACACAGGCCGCTCAAGCGGAGGCGCAGGCGAGCGGGCGGACCATCTCGGTGCGCTTCGACGGGTCGACCGCGCGCAACATGCCCTGGAGCTTCCATCCGGCCCAGCCGACGCAGACCGTCAAGATCGGCCAGCGCGACCTCGCCGTTTACGTGGCGCGCAATGATGGCAGCACGCCGATCACCGGCACCGCCACGTTCAACGTCGAGCCCGCACAGGCCGGGATCTATTTCAACAAGATCCAGTGTTTCTGCTTCACCCAGCAGACGCTTGCGCCCGGCGAGGAAATCTCCATGCCGGTGCTCTATTACATCGATCCGGCGATCCTCGAGGACGAGCTGATCGCCGATGTCGAGCAGATCACGCTCTCCTACACTTTTCACCGCGCGAAAGAGCCCGTAACATCGGGCTTCGCGCGTAGCACCAACTAGCCAACACTCACAGCGACGGGAAACGCATCATGGGCGGTCAAGTAAACCACGATTACCACATTCTCGATCCGGATCCCTGGCCGCTGATCGCTTCGCTGTCCGCGCTTGGTTTTACCAGCGGCATGGTGCTCAACTTCTATCCCGACCAGTTCGGCGTTGCCGGGCCGGTGGTGATGTGGGCCGGGCTTGCCGGGCTTATCGCGACCTTCTTCTTCTGGTTCCGCAACATCGTCATCGAGGCGCAGCGCGGCGATCATACGCCGGTGGTGCAGCTGCACATGCGCTATGGCATGATCCTGTTTATCGCGTCCGAAGTGATGTTCTTCGTCGGCTGGTTCTGGGCGTTCTTCGACTTCACGCTGTTTCCCGCACCGCTTGAATTCGTCCGCGGCGAAACCGGGGATCAGACGACCAACCTGTTCATCACGCAAGGCGTCACCACTTTGGGTGAACGCGTGCCCAGCGGCATGGAAGTGCTCGATCCTTTCGCGCTGCCGCTGCTCAACACGATCATCCTGCTGTGCTCGGGCACGACGGTCACCTGGGCACACCATGCGTTGATCCAGGGCGATCGCCAGGGCCTCAAGCAGGGGCTGTGGGCGACGGTTGCGTTGGGCGTGCTGTTCAGCTTCATCCAGGCCTACGAATATGCAGTTGCCCCGTTCGCCTTTGGCGGCAACACTTTTTCGAGCGCGTTCTACATGGCGACCGGGTTTCATGGCTTCCACGTGCTGATCGGCACCATCTTCCTCGCCGTGTGCCTCTATCGGGCCTATATCGGCCACTTTACCCAGCGCCAGCATTTCGGCTTCGAGGCCGCCGCATGGTATTGGCACTTCGTCGACGTGGTGTGGCTGTTCCTGTTCGTCGCGATCTATGTCTGGGGCGGCTTCGGCGCTGAATACCATTGATGGGGGCGCCGAAGACGCTGCAGCGCTGGCATCTTGCGCAGATCAATATCGGGCGGCTCGCCGCGCCCCAGGACGCTCCGCGGATAAGGCCATTCATCGAAGCGCTTGACGCGATCAACGCCCTTGCCGAACAGAGCCCCGGTTTCGTGTGGCGGCTGGTCGGCGAGGGCAATGACGCGATGGATGTCAGATACGCCCCGGACCCGCTGCTCGCGGTGAACCTGTCGGTGTGGGTGGATGCAGAGAGCCTGTTCGAATACGTCTACAGGAGCGCGCACACGCCGTTCATGGCGCGTCGCAAGGAATTCTTCGAGCGCTTCGACAGCTCATATCAGGCACTCTGGTGGGTGCCTGCGGGGCATCGCCCCAGCGTCGAGGAGGGGCTTGCCAAGCTCTGGCTGCTTGACCGCTTCGGCCCGACCGAGAAGGCCTTCACCTTCAAGACTTGCCATGCTCCGCCGGGCGTCGCTGTGCCGCCGGTGGACCACAAGCCCGATCCCTGGTGTGTCGGCAGCGCCTGAGCCTGGGCCTGAACCCGGGCCTGAACCTGCGCTGGTCTCGGCGGCAATCCGGGGGCTGTGCCCTCGCTGCGGCGCGAGGACCCTGTTCGAAGCGCCCGCGATGGTCGCAGGCGAGTGCAGCGCGTGCGGGCTGGACCTCGCCGCGCTCGAGCGTGGGGGGCGGCTTGCGGGCCTGCTCACCATCGCGCTCGCCGCGCTCCTCGCCACCGCTGCGCTCGCGCTTGAAGCCGTGGTCCAGCTGCCGCTGTGGCTGATGGTCGCTGTGTGGGTGCCGGTGACTGTGGGAAGCGTCTTGTTTGCCTTGCGGCTGGTCAAGACCGCGAACGTCTGGCGCCACTATCAGCGCCGGCTCGAGGCGGGCGAAGGCCGGTGATGGCCCGTGTGCCCATCATCGCGACCATCATCGTGGTTGCCGCTGCAGCGATCATGGTGGCGCTCGGCGTGTGGCAGCTTGGCCGCGCCGACGAGAAGGCGCGCCAGATCGCGCGCTATTCTCAGGCCGAGGGGATTAGCGTGGAGGCCCCGTTCCCGCTCAGCGGCGAGGGCGAGGAGGTCTGGTTTCGCCGCAGCAGTGTCGCGTGTGCGGGCGTCAAGCGCTTCGATCCGGTCTCAGGCACGGCCGCCACTGGCGCCAAGGGCTGGGCGATCCGCGCGCTCTGCGAGACGGGCGCGGGCGAGGAAGTCACGGTCGAGCTCGGCTTCCAGCGCGAGCTCGACGTTCCCGCTTGGCAGCCCGCCACGGTCTCGGGCACGATCGCGCCTGGCCCCCGGCTGGTCGCAGATCCGCCGCAGGCCGGGCTTGAGCCATTGGCCAAGCCCGATCCCAACGATCTGCCCAACAATCACCTGGCCTATGCCGGGCAATGGTTCTTCTTCGCCATCACCGCGCTCGTCATCTACGCGCTTGCCCTGCGCGCAAGGGCAAGAACGAGCGGGCGCTCACGCGCCAGCTCCGAGGGGTAATCGCACCCGCACCGCGTCTCAGCGATTGCCCAGACACGTCGCCCAAGCTAATCGGCCCGGTTTATGGAATATGTCTCAACCCGCGCAAGCGCGCCCACACTCGATTTCGAAGGGGTCACCCTGGCAGGTCTTGCCAGCGATGGCGGCCTTTACCTCCCGCGCGAATGGCCGCGCTTCTCGCGCGCCGAGATCGAGGCGATGCGCGGCAAGCCCTATCATGAGCTCGCGGCGCTGGTCATGCAGCCGTTCGTTGCAGGCAGCCTCACGCCGGAGGAACTCGCGCAGCTGTGCGCCGAAGTTTATGGCGATTTCGGCCATAAGGCGGTCACCCCGCTGGTGCAGCTCGACGAGACGCACTGGCTGCTCGAGCTGTTTCACGGGCCAACGCTCGCCTTCAAGGATGTGGCGCTGCAATTGCTCGGCCACCTGTTCGAGACTTTCCTTGCGCGGCGCGATCGCCAGCTCACCATCGTCGGCGCGACCAGCGGCGATACGGGCTCTGCGGCGATCAACGCGGTTGCCGGGCGCGAGCGGGTCGAGATTTTCATGCTCCATCCCGCAGGCCGCGTGAGCGAGGTCCAGCGCCGCCAGATGACCACGGTGCGCGCGCCCAATGTCCACAATCTGGCGATCGCTGGCAGCTTCGATGACGCGCAGCGCCACGTGAAGCGGATGTTCAGCGATCCCGCCATCGCGCATTCGCTGGGCGGGCCGCTCAAGCTGGGCGCGGTCAATTCGATCAACTGGGCGCGGCTGATGGCGCAGGTGGTCTATTATTTCTACGCCGGGCTCCAGCTGGGCGCGCCCGATCGGGCGGCGGCCTATTCGGTGCCGACCGGCAATTTCGGCGATGTCTTTGCAGGCTATGTCGCAAGCCAGATGGGCCTGCCGATCGAGCGGCTGATCGTGGCCACCAATGTCAACGACATCCTCCACCGGGCCTTGCGCGATGGCGATTACTCGGCCGGCAGCGTCACTCCCACGATCACGCCCTCGATGGACATTCAGGTCAGCTCCAATTTCGAGCGGCTGCTGTTCGATTGCGGCGGACGCGATGGCGCGGCGCTGGCACAGCAGATGCACGGCTTCGAGGAGACCCGCGCGATGCAGCTGACCAACAGCCAGCGCGAGAACGCAGCCAGGCTCTTCACCAGCGTCAGCGCGGATCCTCAGGCGACCACGGCGGCGCTGCAATGGGCGCATCGCAGCGCCGCTCAGGTGATCGATCCGCACACCGCGGTGGGGCTCCACGCCAGTCTCGTGTGCGCCGAAGAGAGCATGGTCCCGCGCGGCACCCCGATCGTCACGCTGGCCACGGCCCACCCGGCCAAGTTTCGCGAGGCGGTGGAGCGCGCGATCGGCATCCGCCCGCAGCTGCCTTCGCGCGTCGGCGATCTGTTCGGGCGCGAGGAGCAGTTCACCGCGATCAGCGGCGAATACGAGGCGGCGCGGCAATTCGTGCTCGAGAACGCAAGCGGTCATCAAGCGGCCGATGTGCCCGCCTGACGATGGCTCACCTGGTCGCAGCGCCGACGATCATGGAATGTCGCGGATGGGACGCCTATCGCCTGCTCGATAGCGGCGCGGGGCGCAAGTTCGAGGCCTTCGGGCCGCACGCCTTCATCCGCCCCGAACCGCAAGCTATGTGGCAGCCCCGGCTCGCGCACTGGCCTGCGGCGGGCGAATTCGTGCCTGCATCCGACGAGGATGGCGGCGGGCGCTGGCAGATCGAGACGCCTGGGGCCGAGGCCGGGTGGGAGCTTGCCTGGGATGATGTCCGCTTCGAGGCCCAGCCCACCCCGTTTCGCCACCTCCAGTTCTTCCCCGATATGGCGCCGGTGTGGGAATGGATGCGCGCGCAGCTGGAGGGACGCAGCGAGGCGCACACGCTCAACCTGTTCGGCTATACCGGCCTTGGCACGCTGGCGCTCAGCCGCCATGGTCCTGTCACCCATGTCGATGCCTCCAAGAAATCGGTCGCGCAGGCCCGCGCCAATGCCGCGCTCTCGGGCATGGAGGAGCGCGCGATCCGCTGGCTGGTCGACGATGCCGCCAAGTTCACCGCGCGCGAAGTCAGGCGGGGCAAGCGCTATGACGGGATCATCCTCGATCCGCCCAAGTTCGGGCGCGGGCCCAAGAACGAGACCTGGCGGCTCGAAGAGGGCCTCCCGGACCTCATCCGCGATTGCGCGGCGCTGCTGGACGAGCAGAGCCGCTTTCTGTTCCTCACCGTCTATGCCGTGCGGATGAGCAGCCTTGCGCTGGGCGGTCTGCTAGAGGAGGCGCTGCGCCATCTCCCCGGCACAATCGAGCATGGTGAGCTTGCCGTGCGCGAGGAAGAAGCCAAGGAACAAGGGGCCGAAGAGCATGCGGGCGCGCGCCTTTTGCCGACCGCGATCTTCGCGCGCTGGAGCAATTCGGACTAAGGGGCAGGCCAAATGGCAATGACACACACCGATTCGCTTACGCTTCAGGTCGCCGATCTCGAAGTCGATGTCCTCACCGGCATCTATTCCGAGGAAACCGGCAAGCCCCAGCCGCTGCGCATCAGCGTCGATGCGCGCTACCGCGTGGCCGAGCATTACGCGCCCGATACCCCGCTCGATGCGAGCAAGAACTACATGGACTTGAAGCACGCCATGTCGGCAGGGCTGCCCCAGGGCGTCCACTTCAAGCTGATCGAGGCGGTGGCCGATCACATCTGCGAGACGCTGTTCGTGCAGGATCGCAATGTCGAGGCGGTGACGGTGAAGATCATCAAGCTCGCGATCGCGCAAGGATCGGAAAAGATCGGCATCACGCTCCATCGTGAACGCCTGGCGGAATAAGGCCATGCGCCAGCTCGTCTGCCGGATCGAGGAGTTGCCGCAAGCGCCGCTCGAGGCAGCGGCGGCCTATTTCGCGCGCCATCATGACCGGGTGCTTGAGTCGCTGCGCGCGGACGATCCTGCACCGCAAGCTCTCGCTGTGTGCCTGCCGCCAGCGGGCACGGACCACGATGGTTGGCGCCGCGCGCTCGCGGGCGATCTGGCGCGCCGCTTCGCGCCGACGCGCTGCAATCTGGTCGCGGCGGGCAGCAGCGAGGCAGAGGCGGCGCTGCTCGGCTATTTAGAGGGTGCACCGGGCGTCACCGGGCATTACCTTGCGGCGCATGAGTGAGCTTGGCCCCCGCATGATCGATCGGCTCGATGTCGCGCGCGCGCCGCTCGTCGATGGGTTTGCCCGCCGGATCAGCTATCTGCGGCTCTCGGTCACCGATCGCTGCGATCTGCGGTGCAGCTATTGCATGCCCGAGCGTATGACCTTCCTGCCCAAGAGCGAGGTCTTGACGCTCGAGGAGCTGCACGAGCTGGCGCTGGGTTTCATCGCGCGCGGGGTCAGCAAGATCCGCATCACCGGGGGCGAGCCGCTGGTGCGGCGCGGCGTCGTCGACCTCATTCGCGCGCTCGGTAAGGAGCTTGGCGGTGGGCTCAGCGAATTGACGCTGACCACCAACGCGACCCAACTCGCGCGTCACGCCGATGATCTGGCGCGCGCCGGGATCGCGCGGATCAACGTCTCGCTCGACACGCTCGACCGTGCGAAGTTCGCGCAGCTGACGCGGCGCGATGCCCTGCCACAGGTGCTCGAAGGGATCGCCGCCGCGCGCGCCGCCGGGCTCAAGGTCAAGCTCAACGTGGTGGCGCTCAAGCGCACCAACGAGGATGAATTGCCGGGGCTCATCGCCTGGGCGCACGGCGAGGGCCACGAGGTGACGCTGATCGAGGTCATGCCGCTGGGCGAGATCGAGGAGGACCGGCTCGACCAGTTCCTCAGCCTCGCGCGCGTCAAGGCGCGTCTGGAGGAGCGCTGGAGCCTCGCGCCAAGCGATGCCACCACCGGCGGCCCGGCGCGCTATTTCGACATCGCCGAGACCGGCGGGCGGCTCGGCTTCATCACCCCGCACAGCCACAATTTCTGCGACGGCTGCAACCGCTTGCGGGTGACCGCGACCGGCCAGCTCTACCCCTGCCTCGGGGGCTCGGAGCGGGTCGACCTGCGCGCCGCCTTGCGCTCGGGCGATCCTGCGGCCGGCCTCGCGCAGGCGCTCGACGAGGCGATGCGGATCAAGCCCGAGCGGCACCATTTCCGGATGGATCAGCGCGGCGCCGCCCCTGCCCAGCCGCGCCACATGTCGTTGACGGGGGGTTGAGCGGGTGAGCGGGCAGGTCACCATCGTGTTCCTTGGCCCCTTGCGCGATCTTGCGGGCGAGGCTTCGCGCGAGGTTGCCGCGCCGCTCGATTGGGAAGGGCTGCTCGGCGCTGTCAGCACCGAGGTCGCTGCCCAGTTGCGCGAGCCGCGCGTCCATGTCGCCTGCCGCGGGCGCGTGCTTGCGGACAAGACCAGCCTTGCGGCAGAGGCGGGGGACGAGGTCGCCCTGCTGCCGCCGGTCAGTGGCGGGTGACGCGGCTGGCCGGGCTCCGGGCGCGATGAAGGATGTCCGCGTGCTCGATGAGCCCTTCGCTCCGGCGGCGCTGATCGAGGCGTTCACGAAGGCCAATCGCGGGCTTGGCGGGCTGTGCAACTTCGTCGGCGAGGTGCGCGCAGGGCAGGGTGCCGAGATCGAGGCGCTCGAGCTCACCCATTACCCGCCGCTGACCCTCCCCGGCATGGACTCGCTGGCGGACGCGGCGCTTGCGCGGTTTGGCCTGATGGGGCTGCTCATGGTCCACCGCGTCGGCCTCATGCGTCCCGGCGAGCCGATCGTATGCGTCAGCGCTGCCGCGCGCCACCGGCGAGGTGCGATCGAAGCGGTCGATTATTGCATGGATCACCTGAAGAGCGCCGCCTGGTTCTGGAAGCGCGAGCGGCGCAGCGGCGCCTGGCACTGGATCGAGCCGCGCTCCGAGGATTACGCCGATCTCGCGCGCTGGGGCTGAGCGCCGAAGGTTTGTTACCCGTTTGAGCAAAATCAAAGACGCGGCCCAGCGGATGGCTAGCTTCTTCTCAATTCAAGGAGAGCCAGCATGACCGACCAGATCCAGAACCGACTCGATACCGGCAAGGCGCGCATCGTCGCGGCGCCTCACACAATCGCCAATGCGCCGCGCCATCAGGTCGAGATCGACCGCAGTTTCGAGCTGCCGAGCGCGCTGTTTGCCGCGAGTGTTGCGTGCTACCTCGGCTTTTTGGGCATCATGCTCGCCAGCTTTTCCGCACCGCAATTGGCAATCCCGATGGTGATCATCGCGGGCGTTGTCCTTGCAGCTTTCGGTGTCCCTGCAATCTGGGTGCGCCTCAAGGGGAACACTTCGCAGCCGATGACGATGGGGCGGTTTCGCCTCAATGGGATCATGACCCATACCGGGCGCTGCAGCGCGCGCGATGCGAGCATTCAGATGCTGCTCTTGCCCGCACTGGTGGTGGCCTGGGGCTGCGCGATCGCGATCATCACAGCGGTCGTCGCCTGAGTGCGGGCAGCGCGCCGCTAACGCCCGGCGAGGTCAGCCAGCAGCGCTGCATCGAGCACATCGATCCCGCGCTTGCCCTTGCGCGCAATCGCGCCCGCTTCCTCGATCTCGCCGAGCTTGCGGCTGACCGTCTCGATCGTGAGGCCGAGCATGTTGGCGATTTCGCCGCGGGTGAGCGGAAGCTCGTAGCTGATCGCGGGGTGGCAGGAGGATTGGCTCGCGGCCATCGCGAAATCGTGCAGCAGCGCGGCGAGCCGCGCCTCCGCGCTCGCATGCCCGGTGAGTTCGAGGAGCGCGCGCGATGCCAGCAGATCTTCCTGGCTGCGCCGCAGAAGCGCCCGGGCGAGCGCGGGATAATTGTCGATCGCAGCCTCGATGTCGCGCCGGGCAAAAGTGCAGAGCCGGCTCGGCGTGAGCGCGACGACATCGTGATGGGCGAAGGGTGCGAACAGCTCGCCGATAAAGCCCGCTGGATGCACCAGCGCCAGGATCTGCTCGTTGCCGTCCGCATCGATCGCCGAAACCTTGAGCGCGCCGCTCACCAGCGTGGCGCAGGCGGCCTCCTCGTCGCCCGCTGCATAAAGCATTTCGCCGCGGGCAAGCTCTCGGGTGCGCCCGGCGGCGGCGAGTGCGTCGCGCTCCTCCCGGGTCAGCACCGCGCAGGCCGCACTTTCGCGGACCGGGCATTCGGCGCACACGAGTTGTTGGGTAGCCATCGCAGGTTTCCTCACAGCTCGAGGACGGAATAGAGTTCGGCCAGCCGCTGCGATTGCTGGGAAACGTAGGTGGCCAGGCGGGATTGCGCGGCCGCGATTGCGGCGGCCGAGGGATCCTCGAGCGCGGCAACCTGCGCGCTCGAGGCGATGATGTCGATATCGGCGAGCGCGATGTGCGTCTGGCTGCGATAGGCGGTGAGGTCGGCCAGCGCAACCTGCGCGCGCATCCAGCGCTCGCTCTGCGAATCCGCCCCGCGCGCGGCTTGCACCAGTGGCGCTGCATCACTGCTCGCTTCGTCGAAGGCGCGCCGGGCTTGCTCGCCCGCCTCGGCGAGCGCAGCAATGCGCGCATCGAGATTATCGGGCAGCGGCGGGGCCGACTGCGCAGCATCAGGCAGGGCGGTGTCCAACCCGGGCGAAAGCGTCCCTCGCACCCGCTCGCCTTGACTCTTCGGGATTTCGAAGCCGGGATATCGGCCCGGATCGCCCGCGCAACCCGCGAGCGCTCCGCTCGCGATGACAGTCAAGAAGGCAAGAGCTGCTGATTTATCCATGATCCCGCGCCCGAATTATCATGCACTCGCCTTGAATCAAAGCAATGTGTCAAGCCAGAGTGACATTTTGCTGACCAGCAGGCGGCAAGCTGACGGCGGGCGCGTGGCTGAATTGAAATTGTCCGTTCACGAGCGTTGACTTGGCTGCCGCGTTGGCTTAACGGCACCCGTCTTTCCGGCGCGGCCTTCGGCGGCGCTGCGAACCAGTATGACGAAGCAGTCCGCACAGCGCGCATCCTTCTCGCTCGTGGGTGGACCACTGCAGAATTGAAAGTTTATAGCCATGTTCGCGATAGTGCGCACGGGCGGCAAGCAATATCGGGTTGCCGCCGGAGACAAGATTGCCGTTGAAAAGCTCGCGGGCGAAGCCGGCGAGACGATCACGCTGGGTGATGTGCTGCTTGCAGGCGAGGGCGACACGATCGCCGATGCTTCCAAGATCACCGTTTCGGCCGAGATCATCGCCCAGGCGAAGAGCGAAAAGGTCATCGTCTTCAAGAAGCGTCGGCGTCACAATTATCGCCGCAAGAACGGCCATCGCCAGCAGATGACGCTGCTGCGCATCACCGATGTCGGCACTGGCGGCGCTGCCAAGGCGGCTGCGCCGAAGAAGGCCGCCGCGCCCAAGCAGGACGATGCGCCCAAGGCCGAAGCTGCGGCGACCACCGCCGCCGACGCCGGCATCGACAAGGGCAACCTCTCGCTCATCTCGGGCATCGGCCCGGGCATCGAGAAGAAGCTGCGCGCCGCCGGCATCGAGAGCCTCGAAACCATCGCTGCGTGGGACGAGGAAACCGCGAACAAGTGGAACGAGGAACTGAAGCTCGCCAATCGTCCGATCAATGATGAGTGGGCGGTGCAGGCACAGGAACTGCTCGACGGCAAACCGCCGCGCGCCAAGGTCGACCAGGCCGAAGCCGCTTCGGGCAAAGACAGTTAAGCAAAGGACGTTTGAACCATGGCACATAAAAAAGCAGGCGGTTCATCGCGCAATGGCCGCGATTCGGCCGGGCGTCGCCTCGGCGTCAAGAAGTTCGGCGGTCAGGACGTGATCGGCGGCAACATTCTCGTGCGCCAGCGCGGCACCAAGTTCTATCCCGGCGCCAATGTCGGCATCGGCAAGGACCATACCCTGTTCGCGCTCGGCGAAGGCGTGGTGCGTTTCCACCAAGGCAAGCTTGGCCGCAAATATGTGTCGGTAGACACGATTGCGCAAGCAGCCGAATAACCGGACGGTTCACTGACAGGATCGTCCTTCGGGGTGGTCCTGGCCGGCACGCGAAAGCCGGCATCACAGAGGGAGACAGGCCACCCCGCCACAATCGGGGGAGCCGTCTCCCTCTTCGCATTTCTCCCTCGTTTCGCCGCTTTAGATGATTGAGCGGCCATCAAAATGTCACCGCCGTGCATTAGTTGCACAAGCGGGGCGAGAGAGGGATTGCTCGTGTTCCATCGTAGTGAAAGATTGCTGTTGCGCCCCGTCTGGCCCGAGGATTGGCAAGGCATTCTGGGGGGCATCGCCGACCAGGCAATCGTCGGCAATCTGGCGACGGCGCCCTGGCCCTATGGCGAGGACGATGCGCGCGCCTTTGCCAGCCGGCCGTGCGAGCCGCGCTATCCGCGCTTTGTGATGACGCGCGCGGCGGATGCCGCAGTCGTCGGCTCTATCGGGATCGGTCCGATTGCCGGGGACGAGCCCGCTTCGGCCGATGGCGCGGTCGAGCTCGGCTACTGGATCGCGCGCGCGCATTGGGGCCAGGGCTATGCCACCGAAGCGGGGCGTGCGGTGCTCGAGATCGCGCGCACGCTTGGCTACGCTTGTGTCTTCGCCTCGCACTTCAACGACAATCCGGCCTCGGGCCAGGTGCTGCGCAAGCTCGGCTTCGAGCGGACCGGGCGACTGGTGCTGCGCCATAGCTGTGCGCGCGGCGAAGAGGCGATGACGGTCGAATATGTCCGGTGGCTTGGTGAAGCGGCCGAGCCAGCCGGTCCGGCCGGGGAAGCGGCGATGAAATCCGCCGAGAGCGCGCGCGCGGCGGCCTGACCGCCGCGCCGCGCCGCGGCGCGCCGCCCCCCCGCACCGCGCCGCGGCGCGCCGCCGCCGCCGGTGCGCTTGTTCAGGGCCGCGTTTGCGACTAAGCGCGTGCGATGACACCGCGCAAACGCTTAACCCCTGAACAATCGCGCAATTCCGCGCTCCAGGCGGCGCGGGCACTGCTGATCGAGACCGGACCGCAGTCAGTAACCCTCAAGGCCGTCGCGGCTAGGATCGGGCGCACCCATGCCAATCTGCTCCACCATTTCGGCTCGGCCTCGGGTCTGCAGAAAGCGCTCGCCGAGCATCTTGCGCGCACTGTGTGCGAGACGATCATCGAGGCCGTGCGTGCGAGCCGGGCGGGGCTTGGTTCGGCGCGCGAGGTGGTCGATCTTGCGTTCGACGCGTTCGACCGCGAGGGGGCAGGCGCGCTCACCAGCTGGATGCTGCTGACCGGCAACGAGGATGCGCTCAATCCGATCATCTCGACGATCCACGATCTGGTCGACGAGATCGCCCCGGGCGAAGCCGAAACCCATGGCGATGAGAAGCACGTCCACAAGGACACGCTCAGCCTCGTCCTGCTCGCGCTCGGTGATGCATTGATCGGGGCGGCGCTGGCGAAATCGCTCGGCCTGCCGCGCGATACTGCGCGCGAGCGGGCGGCGGCGAACCTCGAGGCCTCGCTCGCCGAGCATCAGCGCGGCTAGGCAAGCGTCAGGCGGGGGCAGGATCAGGCCGGGCCAGGGTCAGGCAGGAATCGCGCTCTTCTGCCACCCGGGCAGGCTCGCCGGGTCGAGATCGGCAACGCGCAGATGGTCAATCGCAAGGCCAAGCTCGGGATAGGCGATGCGGCGGCGCTGCTCGTCCGATTGCGCGAGCGGGACCACCACCAGCCGCCGGTTGACCTTCTGGCGCCAGTTCATCCGGGCGGTGTTTTCCTGGCCGACATAGCAGCCCTTCTCGAAGCTCACGCCCTTGAGTTCCACCGCATTGGCCTCAAGCCACAGGATATCGCCGAGTTCATCCGTACCCTCGGGAACGCCGAGCGCCAGGCGATGCGCCAGATATGCCGCATCGGCTGCCTCACCCGCCTCGGGTGCAAGCCAGCGCGCGCCCAGTGCGGGAAGCCGCGGATCGGGCGTCCCCGCTTCGCGCGGCTCGGGCGACCAGTGGACGAACAGTGCCTCTTCGCGCGCAATATCGATCGCGCGGCGCAGGCGATAGAGCGTCAGGCGCCGGGCCAGATCGTCCGCCAGCGCAGCCTCGCACTCGAGCAGCAGCGCGCCATCGCCGCCATCCCACACGATAAAGTCGAACAGCGCCTTGCCCTGCGGCGAGAGCAGCGCGGCATAGACCGGGAGCGAACCCTTCACGTCGTTCGTCACCAGCCCTTGCAGAAAGGCGCGGACATCCTCCTCGCCCACACTCCTCGCGCTCAGCCGAACGAGCGCGCGCTTGGCAAGATGCGTTGGCATAGTCATTCGATCCTCCGTGCAAGGGCTGCAGCGAGGCGCTCGCCCAATCGCGGGCCCTGCTCGGGATAGAGATAGGGCTCGATCAGCTCGACTTCCATCACGCCAAGCGCATCGGCCTCGAGGTGCACCATGTCGATGCGCGCATAGAGCGGCGCGGGAAAGGGCAAGGCGGCGAGGACAGCGCCCGCTGCCGCAAGCTCGGCGGCGCTCGGTTCGTGGCTGCGCTCATGGCCGCCATAGATCGACTGGATGCGGTAATCGCCTGCCTTGGCATGCTTGGTCAGCGCGTGGCTGAGTTCGCCCTCGATGAAAATGAAGCTGAATTCGCCGCGCTCGCTGATCGCGGGCAGGAACGGCTGGAGCATGGCGGGCGCTTCGAACGACCAGTCATCCGCCACGCGCCCGCGCTCGAGCAATTGCTGGCCGACCGCGCCTGCGCCGATCTGGCGCTTGACCACCAGTCTGTCGCAGCCGAACTCGGCCATCGCGGCGCTGGCATCCTGTGCGCTCACCCGGTCAAGCCACAGCGTCGGGATCATCGGCGCGCCGGCCTGCGCGAGGTCCTGCAGATAGGTCTTGGCGATGTTCCAGCGCACGATTTCGGGCGGATTGTGGACCCCGATGCCGCTGGCTGCGAGCGCGTCGAGCTTTTCGAGAAAGGCCGCTGATTTATCCTGATAATTCCACGAGGTGCCAAGCAGCACCGCGTCGATCCCGGCAAAGGCCTCGAGCGGCGCCTCCCAATCGATCACGGTGAGATCAAGGCCGTGAGATCCAAGCGCGGGCTCGAGCGCGGCGATCATCAGATCATGCTCGAAAGCATCGCTGCGCCGCTTGTCGGCAGCGTTCGGGAGCGTGGTTTCGCAGGCGAGAAAACCGATCCGGGGCATCGCAGGCTCCCCGCTCACGCGACCCGCGCGGCCGCGCCGGCGGCATCGGCGCGGGCGCGGCGGGTGCGGATGAGGAGATCGCCCACGAAAATCGCGACCGCAAGCCAGATCAGCAGGAAACTGGCAAGCTGCGCCGGTTTCAGCTCTTCGCCAAACACGGTCAGCCCCAGAAGAAACACGATCGTGGGCGCTAGATACTGGATGAACCCAAGCGTCGAATAAGGCATCCGCCGCGCCGCGATCGCGAACAGCAGGAGCGGGATCGCGGTAACGACGCCTGAGCCAATGATCAGCGCGGTCAACACCGGATCAACGCCAAACGCGCTGCCCTGCGGCCCCAGCGCATAGGACAGCGCGATCGCGATGGCCGGCAGCATCAGGATCGCGCTCTCGATCGTGAGCCCAGGCAGCGCGCCGACATCGACCTGTTTGCGAACAAGGCCATAGAAGCCGAAGCTGAAAGCGAGCGTGAGGCTGATCCACAGGCTGGTAAGCGCGCCCGCTGCCAGGATCGCGACCGCGCTGCCCGCGATCGCGACCGCGAGCCACTGCAATTTCGAGAGGCGCTCGCCCAAGAAGAGCGTGCCCAGAACCACGTTGATGAGCGGATTGAGATAATAGCCAAGGCTGGTGGCGTAGACCTCGACGTGGACGATCGCCCAGATATAGGTGAACCAGTTGATCCCGATCAGCGTCGCGCTGAGGAACAACAGGCCCAGCATGCGCGGGTTCGCGATCGCGGCGCGTAGCGCGGGAAACTGACCGCGCAAGGCGACGATGACGAGGCACAAGGGCAGTGTCCAGATGATCCGCCAGCCGACGAATTCGAACGGCGGCACCGCCGCAACCAGCATCAGGTAAAGCGGCAGGAAACCCCAGATGAGATAGGCCCCGAGCGCAGCGGGGAGGCCGGATGGCAGCTTTGCGGCGGGCTGGGCGGCGGGCTGGGCGGCGGGCTGGG
>DAITMG010000005.1:59069-83717 GCA_036835265.1 Erythrobacter sp.
AGGCCGGATGGCAGCTTTGCGGCGGGCTGGGCGGCGGGCTGGGCGGCGGGCTGGGATGCGGGATCGGCGGTCATAGCGGGGCCGCTTGCCGTAGGCGGGTTGGCAGCGCCCTTCAAGCGCTCGTGAAGGCCTGCGCAATTGTGAACGCATGCTTTCGCCGCCGCTCGACGAGCGTTCATATTAAGAGCTCTATACATGAACAAAGGCGACGGGGGCATCGAACAAACTGCTCTCCTCCAGCGAATTTCTCTTGGGCCATTCCCACCAATGGTCCCGGGCGCGGCTTCCACCGGCCGCGGAAGGCGCCCTCAGGCCCGTGCTGGGCTTGGGGGCGTTTTCACGTGGCCCGAGGTAGCCCTACAAGTTGGTTTGTTAACCACGAGCGTGCCATGGCGGCCGCATGAATCGCCGCCCGCTTCGCCCCGCAATCGTGGTTTTGACCATGCTCGCGCTGATCGCGTGCGACGGCGCCGATGCGCCGGGCGAGGGCTCGGTCGTCAACGCGGTCGATCCGCTGGTGGCGCGCGCGCTCAACGATCCGCTGATGGTCGATCCCGATCTTGCGCATCGCAACGAAGCCAATGCCGCGATCACGATCGGCCACGATCACGCGCTCCCCTCGTTCAGGGGCGATGACGCCAGCGCCAACCGTGCGCGCGAAACCGCGCGGCTGGAGCTGCAAGAGGAGGGGCCGATGGAGGAGCTTCCCGCGCCCGGCACCGATGGCGATCTCGTCAGCCTGGCCGAGGTGTGGGACGTTGCCGGCGTGCTCGAGGCGCTCGCTGTGCCGGCCGGGTGCCGCACGCGCATAACGGGCAGTTTCGCCTTCGCGGCCGATTTGCCGCAAGCGGCGCGGATCATGCCGCACGGCATGGTACGCGTGGCAGCAGCGGCGGATGCGGGCGGATGCTCGCTGCGGCTGATCCGCTACACGACGCCCGCCGCAATCGAGGATGTCCTGCAATATCACTACAACGTCGCTGAGCGAGCAAAGCTCGCGCCGCTCTATTTCGAGTCGCCCGAGCGGATCGTGCGGGGAGAGCGCAGCGGCGCGACGCTCGAGGTGCACGCGCGGCCCGGCAGCGGCAATCTCACCCACGTCGACCTGGCCTTCTGGCAGATGCGCTGAACGCGGCGCTGCGCTCAGTCCTTGAGGCCGACGCCGATATTGGCGCGTGGCTGATCCATCTCGGTGCTCGCGACCGGATAGGCGCAGTAATCGGCGGCGTAATAGGCGGCGGGCCGGTGATTGCCCGAGAGCCCTATCCCGCCGAAGGGCGCGGCCGAGCTTGCGCCATTGGTCGGGCGGTTCCAGTTGATGATCCCGGCGCGGATATTGGCCCAGAACCGGCCGTAATCCTCGGGCGTGCCGCCGATCAGCGAGGCCGAGAGGCCAAAGCGGGTGTTGTTCGCCTCGGCGATGCCGGCATCGAGATCGGGCACGCGGATGACCTGCAGGATCGGGCCGAACAGTTCGACATCGGGGCGCTGGGGCAGCGCGGTCGTGTCGATGATGCCGGGGGTGAGAAACGGGCGATCAGGTTCGGGTCGCCGCATGTGCATGAGCGCCTTGCCGCCGGCGGTCACCAGCGTGAGGAACGCCTCGCCCAGCCGGTCGGCTGCGTCGTTGTCGATCACCGGGCCCATGAAGGGCTGCGGATCGCTGACCGGATCGCCCACGCGCAGCTTGCGGGCAAGCGCGATCAGTTCAGGGATCAGATCGTCATAGACGCTGTCCTTGACGATCAGCCGCCGCGCCGCGGTGCAGCGCTGGCCCGAACTGGTGAATGCGCTCTGGACGATCAGCGCGGCGGCATCCTCGAGCTTGGGCGTATCGATCACGACAATCGGATTGTTGCCGCCCATCTCGAGCGCGACGAGCTTGCCCGGATTGGCCGCGAGCTTGCGGTTGATCGCGATACCCGCCTGCGCCGAGCCGGTGAACAGCACGCCGTCGATCCCGGGATGCGCAACCAGCGCCTTGCCCGCCTCGGGCCCGCCGATGACGAGCTGGCAAGCATCCTCGGGCACGCCCGCTGCATGAAAGCATGCGACCAGCAGCTCGCCCACCGCCGGGGTCTTTTCCGATGGCTTGAACAGCACCGCATTGCCCGCGATCAGAGCGGGCACGATGTGGCCATTGGGCAGGTGGGCGGGAAAATTGTAGGGGCCGAGCACCGCCATCACCCCGTGGGGCTTGTGGCGCACCGCCGCTGTGCCCTGGAGCGCGCTGTCGAACTTCTTCTTGCCGGTGCGCTCGGCATAGGCGCCCACCGAGATGTCGACCTTGCCCACCACCGCATCGACTTCGGTGCGCGCGTCCCACAGCGGCTTGCCGGCTTCGCGCGCGATCATCTGGGCGAAGTCTTCGGCGCGATTGCGGACCTCGTTGGCGAAGCGGCGCGTGATCTCGATCCGGGTGCCGAGCGCCAGCGCCGCCCACGAAGGCCACGCCGCCCGTGCGCGCATGACGGCGGCATCGACATCGCTCGGCGCGCCGCGCCACAGCTCGCGCCCGGTCGCAGGTTCGTATGAGATGATCTCTGGCTCGGTCACTGCGCGCTCAATTCTCCTGGCTGATCGCTTGGCCCTAAATCCGGGTGGTTAACCGGGCAAACGGCCAAATCCTAGGAAAAACCATCAAGCGGCGCCTTGGGAAGATCACTTGCGCGCGCTGGGCGGGGCATGCGGGGCGCAGTTCAATCGGCGCGCGCATGGCCCTGGGGCTGCGGGGGCGGGCCGAGCGCTTCGCCCATCGCGCGCACCGCCGCGAGCTTGGCATGAAGCGGCCCCCAGTCATCGCGCTCGTCGATATGGGACCAGATTGCCTCGACTTCGTCGATCAGCATCGCCTCTGGCTCGTCGCCGTGCCAGTAAGGGTGAGTGTCTTTGACGCGTGTGTAGGCGCTCAGCAGCGCGGTGACCTCACCGGAGGCGTCCCCGTTCGCCCTTCGGTGCGCGAAGAAGAACGCATCGGGTCCGATCCCGGCCTCGCGCATCGCCTTCTCACTGGCGCCGACGAGCGCTGTGTCGTGCTCTTGTCCGCGCGGATCCACGCCCAGCCGCCAGCACCAGCGCCGCGCGATCGCTTGCGAATAGAGCGGGGCGAAGCGGTTGAGCGCCGCGATCAGCGGCTCGCTGTCCGCAAGGAGCCGCAGGGCAACGGCAAGCTGGCCGCAATTCCAGTGGATCGCCTCGGGCTGACGGCCGAAAGCATAGAGCCCGCTGTGATCGAAATAGGCCGAGGTGAAGCCCGGCTCCCACGTGGGCAGCCAGCGCCACGGCCCATAGTCGAAGCTCTCGCCGGTGATGTTCATGTTGTCGGTGTTGAGCACCCCGTGGACGAAGCCTGCGACCATGTAGGAAGCCGCCAGATCGGCCATCCGCTCGACCACCTGGTGCATCAGGATGACCGCTGGCTCTTCGCGCGCGGGCGCATCATCGGGCGGGGGCGGGCCGGGAAACTGCGCGAGGCAATAGTCGATCAGCGCGGCCATCTGCTCTGCCTCCTCGAACGCGAGCAGGCGCTGGAAGGTGCCGATCCGGATGTGCGAATGCGACAGGCGCACCATCACCGCCGAGCGCGTCGGGCTGGGCTCGTCATTGCGCCACAGCTCCTCGCCGGTCTCGATCACGCTGAAGGTTTTGGAGGTGTTGACGCCCAGGGCCTCGAGCATCTCGGTCGCGAGCACCTCGCGCACCGCGCCTTTGAGCGTGAGGCGCCCGTCGCCGCTGCGGCTGAACGGGGTCTGGCCCGAACCTTTGGTGCCCAGATCGAGCAGCCGACCCGCGCCCCGGCCCGAACCATCGCGCAATTGCGCGAACAGGAAGCCGCGCCCATCGCCGATTTCAGGGTTATACACGCGAAACTGGTGGCCGTGATATTTGAGCGCGAGCGGCTGGGGGAGGTTTTCTCCGAGCGGTTCGAACCGGGCGAAATGGGCGATCCATTCGTCATCGCCGAGCGCATCGAGCCCGACGCTCGCCGCCGCGCGGTCATTGCGAAAGCGGATCCTTGCCGCAGGAAAGTCCGCCGCGCTGACCGGTTCGCCCAGCCACTGCGCGAGCGCAGCGATTGCGGGATCGGGGCGATAGGGGGTCGATTGAGGGGCAATAGGCATGCCGCTCAATGTGTGGGGATGAAGGCTCTTGCTTGCAAGCGCAGGATCGCCCCGATTATAGCGCCCGCACGAAAGCGCAGCGCGACAGCGGAGCACACCAAGCGATCATGGCCGACACCTACACCGAGCGATACTGGACCAGCGAAGACGGCCTCAAGCTGTTCTTCCGCGATTACCAAGGCCCAGAAGACACCACCGCGCCGCCGATCCTGTGTCTCCACGGGCTGACCCGCAATTCGCGCGATTTCGCCGCGCTCGCCGAGCATCTCGCCCAGCGCCGCCGGGTGATCGTCCCCGATATGCGCGGCCGGGGCAATTCCGATTACGCGCCCGATTCGTCGACCTACGCGCCCAAGCAATATGTTGCCGATGTCGAGAAACTGCTCGCCGAAGAGGGCATCGCGCGGTTCATCGCCATCGGCACCTCAATGGGCGGGCTGATGACGATGCTGATGGCGGCGGCCAAGCCCGGGCGGATCGAAGCGGTGGTCATGAACGATATCGGCCCCGAGATCGATGCCACCGGGCTCGACCGGATCAGCGGCTATGTCGGCCAGGGGCGCAGCTATCCCACCTGGATGCACGCCGCGCGCGCGCTGTGCGAAACTCATGGCGATGCCTTCCCCGAATGGCGGATCGACGATTGGCTGGAGATGGCCAAGCGCAACATGGTGGTGAGCCAGAACGGACGGATCAGCTTCGATTATGACATGGCGATCGCCGAGCCGTTCCAGCAGGCCGAGAATGCGGTCCCGGCCAAGCTGTGGCTCGCTTACGAGGCCTTGCGCGATGTGCCGATGCTGCTGGTGCGCGGCGGGCTGTCCGACCTGCTCACCGCCGAGACGGTGACGCAGATGAGCGTGCGCAATCCCGCGATGCGGGCGATCACCGTGCCGCACGTGGGCCATGCCCCGACGCTCGACGAGCCCGAGGCGCGCGCGGCGATCGATGCGCTGCTCGACAGCCTGGGATGAACAATCCCGCAGCCACGCCGCGCGTCCTGCACTGCCATTCGACCTTCGCGATCGGCGGGAAAGAGCGGCGCGCGGTGCAGTTGATGAACGCCTTTGGCAAGCGCCTCGAGCACACCATCGTCTCTGGCGTAGAAGGCCGGCTCGAAGCGCGCGAGCTGGTCTGGCGCGGGATAAAGGTGCGCTATCCTGAGGATTTTCCCAAGCTCAGCGGCTTTCCCGCGCCCGGCCGGCTGGTCACGATCGCGCAGGCGCTCAAACCCTATGACCTCATCCTCACCTACAATTGGGGCGCGATGGACGTGGTGATGGCGCACACCGTGTTCGGCAAGACCTTCGGCCTTCCCCCGCTGATCCACCACGAGGACGGCTTCGATGGGCCCGATGGCAGCGAGCGCAACCGGCGGATGCGCAGCGCCTATCGCCGCGTTGCGCTCGAGAAAGCCGATGCGCTGGTGGTCCCGAGCCGGACGCTCGAGACGATTGCGCTGACCCGCTGGCATCAGCCGTCCGCGCGCATCATCCGCATCCCCAACGGGATCGACACCAAGGCGTTTGCCGCCAAGCCCAAGCCAGCCAACCTGCGCGTGGTCAAGCGCCGGGGCGAGCGCTGGGTCGGCACGCTCGCGGCGCTGCGCCCGGTCAAGCAGCTCGATCATCTCGTCAAAGCGTTCGCGCAGTTGCCGCCCGAATGGCAGCTGGTGATCCTGGGCGAGGGCGAGGCGCGCGAGACGATCGGCGCGGCGGCGCGCAACTGCGGGATCGAGGACCGGGTGCACCTGCCCGGCAACATCAGCGATCCCGCCAGCGTCATCGGGCTGTTCGATATCTTCGCGCTGTCTTCGCGCAGCGAGCAGTTTCCGCTCTCGCTGGTCGAGGCAATGGCGGCAGGATTGCCCGTCGCCGCGACCGATGTCGGCGATGTGCGCGCGATCGTCGCCGAGGAGAACGCCCGCTTCATCACGCCGCCCGGCGATCCGGCCCAGCTGGGCGCAGCGCTGGGCGAGCTCGCCAGCGATCCCGGCTTGCGCGCCGAGCTCGGAAAAGCCAACCAGGCCAAGGCGCGCGCGCAATTCGACGAGGCTGCGATGATCGAGCGCTACCACGCGCTGTATGCCCGCCATCTCGGGCGCGGTTTCTGAGTTGGCTCATCGCTTCATGGCCGCATTAGGGCCGCTTCATGGCCGGTTCACCCATATGGCGCCATCGCTCCGTTCCGTTGCCAAGGGCGAGCCCGCACAGCGCGCCATTGCCTAGCGCAGCGTGCATCCCTAAAGACGCGCACACTCTGACCCCTTAGCGACAACCATCGATCAGGATCCTGACCAGCCGTGGCGCAACCTCCGACCAGAACCCCGCTCCCAGCCCAGCCCAATCCCGGTGCGCGCAAGCCCACAGCCGAAGACACGGTGATGATCCGCGAGATCGACGAGGCGGTGCGGCAGGCGGATACGCTCGATTTCTTCCGCAAATATGGTGTGGCGGTCGGCGCGGTGATCGCGGTCGGTCTGCTCGGGCTGGGCGGCTATTTCTTCTGGAATTCGCAGAACGAAGCCGCGCTCGAGGCCGAATCCGAGGCGCTGGTGAGCGTGCTCGACTTCGCCCAGGCGCAGGATTATCGCTCGGTCGACGAGCGCGTGACCCCGCTGCTCGATTCCGACACGCCCGGCATCCGCACCTCGGCGCGCTTCCTCAAGGCCAACGCCGCGCTGGAACAGGGCAAGACCACGCAAGCCGTCGAGCTGTTCGCGCAGATCGCCGATGATGCGGACGCCCCGCAGGCGCTGCGCGATCTTGCGCGGGTGCGCGAGGTGGCCACAAGCTTCGACCAGCGCCAGCCAGCGGACATCATCGCGCGGCTCAAGGATATTGCGGTGCCCGGCAATGCGCTGTTCGGCAGCGCGGGCGAACTGACCGCGATCGCCCAGCTCGAGGCGGGCAACCGCGATCAGGCAGGCGCGCTGTTTGCCGCGATTGCCAAGGATGAGGAGCTGCCCGAAAGCCTGCGCTCGCGCGCGCGCCAGATGGCGGGGCTGCTGGGGGTCGATGCGATCGAGGATGTCGAGAAACTGCTCGAAGAGGGGGGCGCTGTGCCATCGGGCGGGGGCGCTGGAGCAGGACAGCCGGTGGAGCAGCCAGTGGAGCAGCCAGTGGATCAGGCAGCGGGGGCTGCGGGCAGAGCGGGCGAGTAGCCGACATGGCGCGCTGGCGAATGCCACAAGGGTGAAATGGAACAGACTTGGACAAAGACATGACAGAACGAGATCGGCCCCGGGGCTTTTCCGCCTTCCCTCCAATGAAGGCTGCGCGCGGGGCGATTGCCGCGGGCGCGCTTGCTGCGGCGCTAACGGGATGCGCGGGCGGCGGACTGTTCAAGTCGGCCAAGAAGACCACGCCGACCGTCGGTGAGCGGATGCCGATCCTCTCTCGCATCGAGAGCGGCACCGAGGTCGACCCCGCGCTTGCAGGCGTCAGGGTTGTTCTGCCGCCGCCGGTCGTGAATGCCGAATGGGCGCAGGTCGGCGGCTCGGCCAGCAATTCCTACGGGCACCTGGCGCTCGCTGAAAACCCCACGCTCGTCTGGCGCGCGAACATCGCGGGCTCCAACAACCGTGAGCGCCTCGCGGCCTCGCCCGTGATCGGCAGCAACCTGCTCTTCGCCGAGGACACTCTGGGCGTGGTCCACGCCTTCAACAAGCTGACCGGCGAAAAGGTGTGGGCGCGCGCCGAAGACAACATGAGCGACGATCTGCGCCCGAGCGCGTTTGGCGGCGGGGTCAGTTATGACGGCGGCATCGTCTATGCGACCAATGGCGCGGGCGAGGTCAAGGCCAAGAACGCGCAGACCGGCGAGCTCATCTGGAGGGTCCGGCCGGGGGGACCCTTGCGCGGATCGCCCACGATCGCGTTCGGGCAGGTCTATGTGATGACGCAGGACAACCAGATCTTCGCGCTCGATGCGAAGAACGGCGATATCCTGTGGAACGAGAGTGGCTCGATCGCGCAATCGGGCGTGTTCGGCGTTGCCTCGCCCGCCGCCGGGCAGGGCACGATCATCGCAGGCTATTCGAGCGGCGAGCTTTCGGCCTATCGCTACGAGAACGGGCGAACCTTGTGGTCCGATGCGCTCGCGCGCACGAACATCTCCACCCAGGTGAGCTCGCTCACCGACATCGACGCCGACCCGATCATCGATTCGGGCCGGGTCTATGCGCTGGGGCAGGGCGGGCGCATGGCGGCCTACGAGCTTGTCACCGGTCAGCGGATCTGGGAGCTGAACCTCGCCGGTATCTCGACCCCGGCGATCGCGGGCGAATGGATCTTCACGCTGACCGACGATGCGCGCCTGCTTGCGATCGCGCGTTCGACAGGCCGCGTGCGCTGGATCACCCAGCTGGCGCGCTGGCGCGACGAGAAGGACAAGAAGGGCCCGATCTTCTGGACCGGCCCGGTGCTTGCGGGCGGTCAGTTGTGGGTGGCAAGCTCCGAGGGCGAGATCTGGCGGGTGAGCGCGAGCGAAGGCTCGGCGCAACTTTTGACCGAGGTTGACAGCCCGATCAGCCTTCATCCCATCGTCGCGGGCGAGCACCTCTACGTGCTCGATGACGGCGGGACGATCCACGCGTTTCGCTGAAGCCGGCGCGACGTGAGCCTTGCGCGATTAACCTTCCCCGCCGCGCTGTGCGCGCGCGGGACAGCGAACACAACGCAAGCGCGCGGTTAACCCTTTGCCGCTATGGCAATGCGGCTATGGATCAAGCCCCTGCTCAAGCCCCTTCGCCGTCCGGTTCACCCGCCAGCGCCGATACCGCCGGCCGACCCCCCGCTGCGCCGCTGACGCTTCCCAAGAGCGACGTTTCGGCAGGCGTGGGCATTGCGGGGCTGCTCGGCCTGGTCGTGTGGATCCTGTTTTGCCGCACCTTCCCGCTGATCGAGGATGTTGTCGGCCTGCCGAGCGATCGCGGTGTTCTTTCGGGGCCCAATGCAGCGCTGATGGCGCTTGTCTTTGCCGCTGTGCCGATGGCGGTGTGGTCGGTGCTGGTCGACCGGGTGCATCTGCGCCCCTCGACCGGGCTCGACTGGAGCCTGAAGCGCCCGGTCGCCGAGGTGATGCCGATCTCGATCACCAAGATCGCCGGGCTGTGGACGACCTGGGCGATCCTGGGCGCGCTCTATGGCCTGTGCCGGTGGTATTGGAACGGGGATTATCTCTTCGCGATGCAGGTGCTGGGCTATGCGATCGTGCCCATGATCGTGCTCAGCGTGCCTTACACGATCTGGCTCGATCGCTTCATGGTCGACCAGCGCGATGGCTCCTGGCATTTCGGCGCGATGCTGATCGGGCGCGAGCCCTTTGAAGCGGAGCCGATCAAGAAGCACTGGCGCGCCTGGTTGATCAAGGGCTTCTTCACCGCCTTCATGATCTCGATCCTGCCCAATGGCTTTGCCCATGTGGTCGAGGCCGATCCCGCGGCGATCATTCACAATCCGGTCGCCCTGGGGATGCTCCTCATCAACCTGCTCTTCATGATCGACGTGATCATCGGCACGGTCGGCTATCTGTGCACCCTGCGCCCGCTCGATTCGCACATCCGCTCGGGCAATCCGTTCCTCGCAGGCTGGATCGCGGCGCTGCTGTGCTATCCGCCGTTCAACTGGGGCATTCTCGGCAATGGCTCGGTGCTGTGGTATGAAGAGAACATCGGGCACTGGGATTACTGGCTCGGCGGCAGCGAGGCGCTGCTGTGGCTGTGGGCGGCCTGGCTCGTGATGCTGACCGGCGCCTATGCCTGGGCGACCTTCATCTTCGGGATCCGCTTCTCCAATCTCACCTATCGCGGCGTGATCACCAACGGCCCCTATCGCTACACCCGCCACCCGGCCTATCTCTCCAAGAACCTCTACTGGTGGTGCATCATCATGCCGTTCCTGGTGACGAGCGGCTCGCCGGTCGACGCGATCCGCAATTGCTTCTTCCTCGCGGTGGTCAACGCGATCTACTATTGGCGCGCCAAGACCGAGGAGGCGCATCTCCTCGCCGAAGACCCGAAATACCGCGAATATTATGACTGGATGGAACAGAACGGCGTCATCACCGCGCCGCTCAGCCGGCTGAAACGCCGGATTTTGGCGCGCGGGTCGGGCCAACAAAAGGCGCCATCGGCCGCGCAACCAGGCGGTGCGGTCGAACCGGCGGAATAGCACCGCGCCGGGCGCAGCGCCCGCTCGCGCTCACATCAAGGCTGTGCCGTCGTCGGCGGCAAACTTCACCACTTCGCTGATCGTGATCTCGAGCTCGCCGAGCGCGTGCTGGAAGGCGGCCATGTGCGGCGTGGTGAAATGCGCAGCGAGCGCGGCCTCGCTGGCCCATTTTTCCATGATCCGCAGGACGCCGCGATCGAGCAGGTCGACCGAATAGGCATAGTCGATGCAGCCTTCCTCGGCGCGGCTGGCCGCGATCATGGTCTCGAGCGCGGCGCGGCCTTCGGCCAGCGCATCATCGCCCAGCCGCGCGGTTCCCAGAACGATCAGCATGGCGCACTTGCCTCCCTCGAACGGTTAGAACGAATAGCGATAGACCTGGCTCACATCGCCGCCCCATTCGCCGTGATAGGCATCGAGCAGGCGCTGCGCAGGAACCTTGCCGGTCGAGACGATCTCGTCGAGCGTTTCGAGATAGCCGGTCTCGTTGTCGCCGCTCGCATTGAGGCGCGCGCGCGCGGCAAGACCCTGATGCGCGATGGCGAGCGCTTCGCGCCCCAAATCCTGCATCGTGCCCTTGCCGCCGGGCAGCGGCGCACCAAGCGCGAGGCGCGGCGCATCGTTGCGCAGCCGCTCGCGCTGTTCCATCGACCAGCCCTTCACGAGATCCCACGCGGCATCGAGCGCGCCCTGGTCATAGAGCAGCCCCACCCACAGCGCCGGAAGCGCGCAGATCCGGCTCCACGGCCCGCCATCCGCGCCGCGCATTTCGAGAAAGCTCTTGAGCCGCACTTCGGGAAAGGCGGTGGAAAGATGATCCCACCAGTCCGAAGCGGTCGGCCGCTCGCCGGGGAGGACGGACAGCTTGCCCGCCATGAAATCGCGGAACGAGAGCCCGGCCGCATCGATATATCGGCCGTCGCGAAAGACAAAATACATCGGCACATCGAGCATGTATTGCGCCCAGCGCTCATACCCGAAGCCCTCCTCGAAGACGAAGGGCAGCATACCGGTGCGGTGTGGATCGGTGTCGGACCAGATGTGGCTGCGATAAGAGAGAAAGCCGTTGGGCTTGCCTTCGGTGAACGGCGAATTGGCAAACAGCGCGGTTGCCAGAGGCTGCAGCGCGAGGCCGACGCGAAATTTCTTCACCATGTCGGCTTCGGAGGAATAATCGAGATTGACCTGGATCGTGCAGGTCCGCAGCATCATGTCGAGCCCGAGATTGCCGACGCGCGGCATGTGGTCGAGCATGATCTTGTAGCGGCCCTTGGGCATGATCGGCAGCTCTTCGCGGGTCTTGTCGGGCCACATGCCAAGTCCGAGATAGCCCACCCCGCAGCGCTCGCCGATCTGCTTGACCTGCGCGAGGTGTCGCCCGGTTTCGGCGCAGGTCTCGTGCAGCGTCTCGAGCGGCGCGCCTGAGAGTTCAAGCTGCCCGGCAGGCTCGAGGCTGACCGCGCCGTCCGAGCCCTTCATCGCAATGACGTGACCGCCCTCCTCGACCGGCTCCCAGCCGAATTCGGTGAGGCTCATCAGCAGATCGCGGATGCCGCAGGGCTCGTCATAGGAGGGCGCAGGGCGCAGCCCGTGGGTTTGCCCCTCCTTCAGCCGCTTGTAGACCAGCTTTTCGTGCTCGGTGCCGATCCGCCAGTCCGCCTTGACCTTTTCGCCGCGAATCATCGGGGCGACGAGATCGTCCATCCCCTCGATCACGGGCTCGTCGGCGGCGGAAACTTCGCGTGTGCTCATGTTTGCTCGGCTCTGGCTGTATGGAAAGTTGCCCTAGGAAACCCATTGGAACGTGGGAAGCACAAACTGAGTATCCTTGTGCGAAGGGATTCTATTGCGCTTGCCAATTGCTAACCCGATTTGCTCACCAGTCACCGCTGGTCGCCATCCACACCGCGAGCGCGGCGATCGCGGCGGTCTCGCCTCTGAGAATACGCGGGCCCAGCGTTATCGCGCGCGCGGCCGGGTGAGCGCGGATCGCGGCGCGCTCGGCCTGGTCGAACCCGCCTTCGGGGCCGATCAGGATCGCAGCCGGGCCTGTCCCGGTAGCATAGGCCTGCGAGGCGAAACTCGCGGCGGCAGGCTCGCCGCCTTCCTCGTCGGCGAAAAACAGCGCGCGGCCCTGCGGCCAATCCTTGAGCAGCGCATCGAGCTTCACCGGCCCCGCCAGCTCGGGCAGCGCGGTGCGCGCGCATTGCTCGGCGGCTTCGGTGGTGATGATGCGGGCGCGCTCGAGGTTGAGCTTGTCGGCGACGCAGCGCCGCGTGAGAACCGGCTGGATGCGGGCTGTGCCCAGTTCGGTCGCCTTTTCGAGCACGAGATCGAACCGGTCCTTCTTGAGCAGCGCTGCACACAGCCACAGATCGGGCACCGCCTCGCGCGCGCGCAAACGTTCGGCCACCTCGAGCGTGATCGTGCGCTTGCCCGCCTCGACCACTCGCGCGGCCCACTCGCCGGTGGCGTTGTCGCACAAGATCACCCCGTCGCCCGGCTGCACCCGCATGACCTTGCCGAGATAGTGCGCCGGCTGCCCTTCGAGCGTGAGCGCAAGCCCTGCGGCCAACTGCGGCTCGACGAACAGGCGCGGCGCGCTTCTGGGGGGCCAGGCCGGAACCCTTGGTTGGTGCGTGGCGGGCATGGCTTTCCCCTAGGCCCGCGCGGCGCTAGAGAGCAAGGCCATGACAGCGCGTCTCGCACAATCTTCCATCGCCGCTGTGTTCCATGTTCTTGGCGGCTGGGCGCTGCTTGCACCGGCCAGCATGATCGCGCCCGCCGGGTGGTGCGCGGCGCTCGGGCGCGATAGGGAGCGGCCATGACCGAGCAGGCGCGCCCGCACAACATCCCCGACAGCCAGACCAACACTGTCTCGGGCGGCCTCGTCGCGCGCCTGCCACAGCTTCCGCGCGATCTGGCGCAGCTTGCCCGGTTCGACCGGCCGATCGGCTGGTGGCTGCTGTTCTGGCCCTGCGCCTTCGGGGTCTGGCTCGCAGGCGCGGGCTGGCAATTCGAGCTGCTCGCCTGGCTGCTGCTGGGTGCGATCGCGATGCGCGGGGCGGGGTGCGTTTACAACGACATCGTCGATGCCGAGCTCGATGCCCGCGTCGCGCGCACCGCATCGCGCCCGGTCGCAAGCGGGCGTGTCTCGAAGAAGGCGGCGTGGGCCTGGCTCGCCGCGCTGTGCATCGTCGGGCTCGTCGTGCTCGTGCAACTGCGGTGGCAGGCGCAGCTCGTCGCGCTTGCGAGCCTCGCGCTGGTCGCCGCCTATCCGTTCATGAAGCGCATCACCTGGTGGCCGCAGGCATGGCTCGGCATGGTGTTCAACTGGGGGCTGCTGGTCGGCTGGAGCACGCTCAGGCTCGACAATTGGGACGCGCTTGGCGCGATCTATGCCGGGTGCATCTGCTGGGTGATCGGCTATGACACGATCTATGCGCTGCAAGACCGCGAGGATGATGCGCTGGTCGGGATCAGAAGCTCGGCGCTCAGGCTGGGCGAGCGGGTCAAGCCGGGGATCGCGGGGTTCTATGCCGGAGCCATCGCGCTGTGGGGCTTGGGCTTCTGGCTCTACCGGGGCGACTGGATCGCGCTGTTCGCGCTTATCCCGGTCGCTGGCCACCTTGTCTGGCAGGTCGCCACGCTCGATCCCGCCGACAGCGCCAATCCGCTCGAGCGCTTCCGCTCCAACCGGCTCGCCGGCGCGCTGATGGCGGCGGCGTGTTTCGTCGTCGGCAATGCAGGGTCGCCCTGATGTGCAATCTCTATCGCATGACGAAGAACAAGGACGAGGTCGCGAAGTGGTTCGACGCGGTCGAAGCGCTGGGCGGGGCGAACTATGCCGAAGAGGTCTATCCCGGCTATCCCGGCCTTGTCGTCGCTGCAGGCGAAGCGGGCCGCGCTGAGGTGCGCCAGATGGTCTGGGGCTTCCCGCTCGTCATGAAGGGCAAGAGCGGCCAGCCGCTGAAGCCCAAGCCGGTCAACAATGCGCGGACTGACAAGCTCGGCAGCTTCTTCTGGCGCCATTCGTTCATCGAGCGCCGCTGCCTCATCCCGCTCACCGCCTGGGCCGAGGCGCAAGGGGCCAGGGGCGCGATGACGCGCACCTGGCTCTCGCTGCCCGATGCCGAGCTGTTTGCCGCCGCTGGCGTGTGGCGCAGGAGCGACGAATTCGGCCTCGCCTATTCGATGGTGATGACCGACAGCGCAGGCTCTGCGGCTGAGGCGGTGCACAGCCGGATGCCGGTGCTGCTCGCGCCCGGGGACCACGAGCGCTGGGTTACGGGATCGTCCGAGGAGGCGAAAAGCCTGTGCAGAGCGTGGACCGGCGAGCTCAGGATCGAGCGCACCGACCAGCCCTGGAGCAAGCGGACCGCGGTCCAGCAGGATCTGCTGTAACGCCCGCCGCCCCCGCCGCCGCGCGGCCGAGGAGCGAACATCGGCGCACGCGGCATCGGCTCGTTCATGCGGGCGCCCCTGCATAGCTCACCACCTCGAACTCGATCCCGTCCCAGTCGAAGAAATAGAACCGCCGGCCGGGCTCGTAACCATCGTGTCCGAACGGTGTGAGCCCGGCAGCGATGACGACCTGCTCGGCCGCGCCAAGATCATCGACCATGAGGCCGATATGGTTCAACGGCTGGCCCTTGGCATAGCGCCGTCCGGGTTCGCGGCGGACCTCGTCATCGGTGTAGAGCGCGATGTAAGGACCGCCATTTCCCGGCGCGCCCACATGGATCGTGTCGCCGCCCATTTGCGACTTGCCGCGCCAGCGCTCCTCCCAGCCAAGCAATTGCTTAAGCAACTCGGCGCTGCGTTCGGGGCGGGTGACTGTGAGATTGGCATGTTCAAGCGAGCCTGTGGGCATGAATACGGGTCTCCTGTGGTTGCTTGTGGTGGGGCGAGTCGGGCCGCGTGACAGGGGGGCTGCCGTGGCCCGAATCGCCCTCGCTTGCGATCATGCAACCTCAACCTTACTTGAGCTCAAGCTATAATCGCGCTACCACCCGTAAATGCCCGCAACCAAGCTCTCGCACCGCGATGTCATCACCATCGGCGAGGTTGCACGGCGCACTGGGCTGACGGTCTCCGCGATCCGCTTCTACGAGGCGAAGGGCCTCGTCGAGCCGATCCGCACCAGCGGCAACCAGCGCCGTTTCCTGCGCTCGGACATTCGCCGGGTGAGCTTCATCAGAATCGCGCAGCAATTGGGCCTGTCGCTCGGCGAGATTGACCAGACCCTGCGCGCCCTCCCGCTCGGCCGCACCCCCACTGCGCGCGACTGGCGATCGATCAGCGCGAGCATCGCGGCGCGGATCGATGCGCGCATCGCCGCGCTCGAGCGCACGCGCGACCGGCTCGATGGCTGCATCGGCTGCGGCTGCCTCAGCCTCGAGAAATGCGCGATCTACAATCCCGATGATGCGCTCAGCGCGGGCGGGCCGGGGCCGCGCACGATCCTCGGCGAGGGAGGCTAGGCGCGTCCCAACCTTGAGCCCGGCTCAGCCTTGCGGGCCGAGCTCGGGATCGAGATCGCGCGGGCGGGTGAACTGGACAAGCTCGCCGCAGCGCAGCTTCAGCTCGCTCCAGCTCTCGATGTCGCATTCGAGCACGGCATACGCGCCGGTCGGAAACTTGATCACCGCCTCGCGAAACAGGTCGTTCTCGCGTGCAGGCGCGACCAGATCGATGACCGTCTGCTGCAGGCCCGGATTATGGCCGACGATCAGCACCGCGTCGGGCTCGTTCTGGCCGCCCAGCCCTTCGATGATCTCGCGCACGGTTTCTGAACTGGCGAGATACAGCCGGTCGTCATAGCGCGGCTCGATCCCGAGCTGCGTGATCTCGAGCGTCGCTTTGATCCGCGCGGCGGGGCTGGCGATCAACACGTCCCACTGGATCCCGTTCTCGCGGATATGCTGGCCCATCAGCGCCGCGCCGCGGCGCCCGCGATCGTTGAGACCGCGGTCGAAATCGCGCTGCACCTCCGCGCCCCATTCCGACTTGGCATGGCGCAGGATCCCCAGAAGTTTTGCCAAGCCCATTGTCTCCCACCCGAGGCCACCGCGCGCCGCACCATGCCACGCGCGCCCGCTAATGCAAATGGGAGTAAAGCAAACGGGGGTAACGTAAGTCGATGAGGCTCTTGAACGCGACGAGGAAGCGCGCGCTGGCGCAGGTCAGCCTGCCTCGGCGCCCGCGCCGGCCCGCGCAGCCGCTTCCGAGGGCGCGCGCGAGCCCAGCATCACGAGCGGCCGCGCATTCTTGCGGAATTCCTCCTTGTAGCGCGGATGCTCGGTCCCCATCCAGCGATCCCACCAGGTGAAATAGAACCCGTAATTGGCGCGGTCGGAATGGTGAAGGTCGTGATGCGTGGTGGTTGCGATCCAGTCGGTCAGCGGATTGTCGACCCAGCCGGCGGGAAACAGCTCGCTCCCGGCATGCGCCATCACGTTGCGCAGGATCATGTGCCACAGGAACAGGAAGATCGCGAAGCCGGCATAGGTGATGCCAGCAAGGCTCGTGACCAGCAGGAACAGCGGCATGAAGGCGGCTTCCATTGCGGCCTCGAAGGTGGTGAAGCTGTAGGCGGTCCACGGCGTGGGGGTGCGTGATTTGTGGTGATGCAGGTGCGTGCTGCGAAACAGCGCCTTGGTGTGCATCGCGCGGTGGATCCAATAGAACCAGGCATCGTGAAGCACCACGATCAGCGCGAATTGCCAGGCGACCGTGAATAGCGCGGCATCGTCGATCGAGAAGTTGATCACCCCGAATTCGCGCCCAACGAGCGTTGCCAGCGTCGTCACCCCGAACACGAATACGGTGCGCACCGAGGAGAGGAATTCGCGGCGATAATCTTTGAGGTCCGCCGCGCGCCCGCGCTGGATCCGGCGATTGGCCGCCCAGCTGCGAAACACGAGCAGGAACAGCGTCAACCCGCCCGCCGCGATAAGATAGCGGCTGCCATCGAAATACATGACATCGAGGAAATGCTCCGCGATCTTGGCCGAGACGGCATCAAGCGTGGACTGGCTGGCAGAATCGATCATCGCGGCGCTCCCCTCGAAAGTGATGCCCCCGCCATGGCGAAAAGCGAAGCGCCAATCTGCTCGCTGGCGAAAAACGCGGCTCGATTCCGAAATCGAGCGCGCTTTTTCAGTTCTGACCGACCGCCAGCGCCACCGGCTCGGACGAGCCCTCGCCCAGCGCGCGCTTGCGAAACTCGCTGGGGGAGGTGCCGGTCTCGCTGCGGAACGCGCGGTTGAACGGGGGCAGCGAATTGTAGCCCAGATCCATCGCGATGGTGAGGATCGGCAGGTCGACCTGCTCGCGGCTCGCCAGGATGCCTTGCGCCTCGGCGATCCGGTGGCGGTTGAGGAAGGCGGAGAAGTTGCGGTGGCCAAGCCGCCGGTTGATGAGCGCGCGCAGGCGGTGTTCGGGCGTGCCAAGCTGCTCTGCGAGCGCTGCGATGGTGAGCCCGGGGGTGCGATAGGCGCCGCCTGCCATCGCTGCGGTCAACTTTTCGAACAGCACCGCTTCGCTCGGCGAGAGGTCGAGCTTGGGCAAGCTCTCCTCGCCCGGCAAATCCGCTTGCGTCTGGACCACCAGGACCGGGTCGGTGCGAAAGAGCGCTAGCCCCGCAAACAGGTTGATGAGCAGGATCAGCACCGAGTTTATGAGATTTGCCAGCGGCAATTGCCCCTCGAGCCCCGCGAACACCTCGAACAATTCATAGACGAGGATCCCCGCCGCCTGGGCCGAGAACAACGCGGGAAGCCACAAGCGGATGATCCGGCGCTGTTCGACAAGGTCATCCTCGCGGTCGAACAGGCCCACGCGCACAACATCCGCCAGCAGCCCCAGCAGAGCAAAATGAAGGATCAGAAACCCGGCCGGCCACGACCAGGGCACGAAATGGCCCATGGTCCAACCCAGTGCCAACAGGGCCAAAGCTGCGTAGATCAGGCGTGGCTCAGGCTCGCGCTCGAACAGGCGGCGTGCGAACAGCCAGATCCAGAACGGCGTGCTGATCGATACCAGATCGAGAAACGGATTGGACGGGCCCGGTGACATCAGCGGCGAGGCGTTGATGAGGTAGAAGATTGCACCGACGATCATGCCGGCAAGCGGCCACTTGATCTTGGCGCGGACCTCATTTGCCATGACGAGCGCGAGCAACAGCAGACCCGTGCCGATGGCGATCAGTCGGACTTGGAAATCGATCTGTTCGATCATGGCAGTGTATCTGGTACCTTATCGTCCAGCTTTCCAGCGCTTTGAGCGGGGCACAAGAGGTGTTCACCGATCAGGCCGCCCTCGATCCGCGCGAGCGCTTCGTCCAGAGTCACCCGGTGCACCGCAGTGCCTTGCGGAAACGCGCTCAAAAGCCGCGAGGGAAAGGCGGGGGAGAGCACCACGAAATGCCCGCGATCGCCGCGCCCGCGGATCAGCCGGCCAAATCCCTGCGCCAGCCGGGCGCGGATGATCCGGTCGTCATACTGCCCGCCTGCGGTTTGGCCAGCGCCGCCTGATTGCACAGCGGCCGCGCGGCGCGCCTTGTGGAGGATATCGGGCCGCGGCCAGGGCACCGCCTCGAGCACCACGCAGCGCAAGCTCTCGCCCGGCACATCGACGCCGTCGCGCAGCGCATCAGTGCCAATCAGGCTCGCGCGCGGATCGTCGCGGAAGATATCGACCAGCGTGCCGGTGTCGATCGGGTCGACATGCTGGGCATAGAGCGGCAGGCCTCCGCGCGCGAGCCGGTCGGCGATCCGGCCATGCACGCTGCGCAGCCGTCTGATCGCGGTGAAAAGGCCCAGCACGCCGCCGCCCGAAGCCTCGATCAGCCGTGCATAGGCGCCCGCCAGCGCAGGCAGATCGCCGCGCTTGATATCGGTGACGATCAGCACCTCGGCGCACTCGCCATAGTCGAACGGGCTCTTCGCCGATGTAAGCATGGGCGCTGCTGCGATATGGCCTGCGCCCGAGCGCTCGATCGCGGCCTCCCACGCGGCTGCGGGGTCCTCGATCCGGTCGGTCAGCGTGGCGCTGGTCAGCATGACGCCGTGCGCGGGTTCGAGCACCGCGCGCGCAAACGGCTTCATCGGATCGAGCCAGCGGCGGTGGAGTGCGACATCAAATTCGCGCGCATCGGAACGATCGACCGCGAACCAGTCGATGAATTCGGGGTCCGCCGGGCCGCCCAGCCGCTCGAGCAGCGCCTGCCATGCGGCAATCAGGTCGATCCGCCACGACAGCGCAAAGCGCGCACCCTCGATCCGTGCGCGGCCCCCCTTTTCTCCGGGACTGTCGAGCCAGTCGGGCGGATCGGCGAGACACGCCTCGAGCCGGGCTCCGAGCCGCATCAGGGGGCTGCGGATTGCCGCCAGCGCGCCCGCCGCCTCGCCCGCCGCCTCGATCACTTCGCCCGGCAGGCCCGCCGCCTCGGTCTCGATGCCGTAGCCCGCCTCCTGCCCGCCGCTCTCGTCGCGCGCATAGGTGAGGCTGCGCACCGCTGCGAACAGTCGCTCGAGCGGGCCGGCGGGCTGGCCTTCGACAAGCCGCTCAAGCCAGCCATCGCCCGGCAGCGCCGCGCCAGCCGCGATGGCCGCTGCAATCGCCGCGCCGCCTTCCTCGTCATAGCTCGCAATATCCGCCAGCCGCGCGGCCAGCCCGCGCCGCCGGCCCCGGTTCGCGCGCTCTGGCCCCATGATCCAGCGCCGCAGCTCGATCGCCTCTTGCCCGGAAAGCGTCGCGGCGAAGGTCGCATCGGCCGCCTCGAACACGTGGTGGCCCTCATCGAAGATCACCCGCGTCGGGGGAGGCGCATGGTCGCGGCCCCCGCCGAAACCCGCGCGCGCGGCGTTAATCATCACGAGCGCGTGGTTGGCGATTACGAGATCGGCCTTGGCGCTATCGCGGCTGGCGCGCTCGATGTAGCATTTGCGGTAATGCGGGCAGCCGGCATAGATGCACTCTCCGCGCCGATCGGTCAGCGCGGCGATCCCGCGCTTGCGGAACAGCGTGCCGAGCCAGCCGGGCAGGTCGCCGCCGATCATGTCGCCATCGCGGGTGTAGCTCGCCCAGCGCGCGACGAGGTGCGCGAGCACTGCGGGCCGCCCGGAAAACCCGCCTTGCAGCGCGTCTTCGAGATTGAGCAGGCACAGATAATTCTCGCGGCCCTTCCTCACGACCACCGGCGGCGTGCCGTCGGGGCGCTTTTGCGGCCAGGCGCGGCGGCTCTCGGCGCGCAATTGGCGTTGCAGGTTCTTGGTGAAGGTCGAGACCCATACTGTCCCGCCAGAGCGCGCGGCCCACAGCGATGCGGGCGCCAGATAGCCCAATGTCTTGCCGATTCCCGTCCCCGCTTCGGCGAGCGCGATATGCGGCACCTCGCTGCGGGCGCGCGGCGCGAAGATGCGCGCCACATCGCGGGCATATTCGCCCTGGCCCGCGCGCTGTTCCGCGCCTTCGCCGGTCAGCTCGGCGAGCCGCGCGAGCACCTCGTCTTCGGGCAGATCGACCTGGCGCGGGGGCGCGCGCTCGCCCGCTTCCTCCCATTCGGGCAGGCTTGAAAAGAGCCACTTCTCGGCGCGCTCGGGCCGCTTGACATGGGGTTTGAGCACCTGCGCCCACGGCCAGCGCAGCCGCTCGAGCGAAGAGAGCGTGCTCCATGCGCCCGAACGCTCGAACCAGTCGGGCTCCTCGCACGCGGCCACCAACGCGCCGCCCGCGCGCTGGAGGAAGGCGGGGATGTCGGCATCGCTGGCCGGCTCGGCGAGCCCCAGCGCCTGCGCCAGCCCGCGCGCGGTCGGCACGCAGAAGCGCGCCGGATGAACGAACGCGAACAGCTCGAGCAGATCGAGCCCCGAGAGATCGGGATAGCCCAGCCGTGTCGCCACCAGCGGCGCGTTGAGCATCACCAGCGGCGTGTCGGACGCGGCCATGATCGCATCGCCCTTGGACACAGCGCCGGTCGCTCCGGTCGCGGGTCTCAGCCAGTTGCCCGCATGGCTCGCATGGAGCGCAGGCAGCGGGAGCGGCTGGGGGGAGCGGGCGGGGGTGGGGGTGGTCACGGCTGAGCCAAAATGGGCGAGCCCGGCGGCAATGTAAATCGAGGGAGGGCTAAAGGTGCGTGCTTATTCGTCGAACGGCGGGTCCGGGGGGCGCTTTCCTACTGCGCTGGCGGGCGCTACGCCTCGTGCAGATGGAGAATGCTCAGCCGATTGCAGCCCTCGGGGCGCTTGATGGGGATGCGCGGGGGATGTTTGTGCGGATCGGCTTTTTTGCTTCTGGACTGTGTAACAGGCGGTTCAAGCGTTCGCCAGCTGCGATGAAGCGAGCGGTTACGCGGGAAGGTGCGGCGCGGGAACGGATCGGAGGCTCGCGCGCTTGCATCGGGTCTCGCAAGCCCTCAAGACGCAAAGCCACCATGACCGATCCAGCCACCATCGACACCGCGCCCATGAACACCGTTCTCGCCGAGGCCGCCCGCACCTCCAAGGCTTGGCCCTTTCAGGAAGCGCAGCGGCTGCACAAGGCGATGGTGGCAAAGCGCCTTCAGGGCGGCAAGCCAGGCGGCGCACCCGTGCTGTTCGAGACCGGCTACGGCCCCTCGGGGCTGCCGCATATCGGCACCTTCCAGGAGGTGCTGCGGACCAGCCTCGTGCGCCGCGCCTACGAGGCGCTGACCGGCGAGGCCACGCGGCTCGTCGCCTTCAGCGACGACATGGATGGCTTGCGCAAGGTGCCCGACAATGTGCCGAACAAAGCGCTCCTCGCAGAGAACCTGGGCAAGCCGCTCTCGCGCATCCCCAACCCGTTCGGCACCGAGCATGCAAGCTTTGCAGGCCACAACAACGCGCAGCTGCGCGCCTTCCTCGATCGTTTCGGCTTCGACTACGAGTTCGTCAGCTCGTCCGAGCGCTACAACTCGGGCGGCTTCGACGATGCGCTTCGCGCGGTGCTGACCCACTTCGATGCGATCATGGACATCATGCTGCCCACGCTGGGCGAGGAGCGGCGCCAGACCTACTCGCCCGTCATGCCGGTCTCGCCGACCACCGGCGCGGTGCTGCAGGTGCCGATCGAGGTGGTCGACGCCAAGGCGGGCATCATCCGCTTCACCGACGAGGATGGCAGCACAGTCGAGCAATCGGCGTTTGGCGGGCAGGCCAAGTGCCAGTGGAAGGTCGATTGGGCGATGCGCTGGGTGGCGCTCGGCGTCGATTACGAGATGTACGGTAAGGATCTGACCGATAGCGGGGTGCAAAGCGGCAAGATCGCGCGCGTGCTGGGCGGCGCCAAGCCCGAGGGGCTGATCTACGAGCTGTTCCTCGACGAGAACGGCGAGAAGATCAGCAAGTCCAAGGGCAACGGCCTCACGATCGAGGAATGGCTGGCCTATGGCTCGCAGGAGAGCCTGGGCTTCTACATCTTCCCCAATCCCAAGAGCGCCAAGCAGCTCCACCCCGGCGTCATCCCCAAGGCGGTGGACGATTACTGGCAGTTTCGCGAACGCCTGCCCGAACAGGCGCTCGACAAGCAGCTCGGCAACCCGGTGTGGCACCTGCTGCGCGCCAACGAACGGCATGAGGGGCCCGAGGCACCGGGCGCGGGCGACGCGCTGAGCGTGCCCTACTCGCTGCTGCTCAACCTCGTCAGCGTGCTCGGCCTCGAGGCGACCGCGCAGAACCTTGCCGATTATGTCGCAAGCTACACCGGCGCGCCCGTGGCCGATCCCAAGCTGCTCGAGCTGATCGAGTGCGCGGTCGCCTACAACCGCGACTTCCTGGCGCCGACGTTGCAAAAGCGCGCGCCAGTCGGCGGCGAGGTGCTCGCGCTGACCGAGCTCGATGCCCAGCTCGCCGCCGCGCCCGCCAATGCCGATGCCGAGGCGCTGCAGACGCTGGTCTACGAGATCGGCAAGCGCGAGGAGTTCGGGTTTGCAAGCTTGCGCGACTGGTTCCGCGCGCTCTACGAGACGCTGCTCGGGAGCGAACAGGGGCCACGGATGGGGAGCTTCATCAAGCTTTACGGGATCGAGCAGACGCGCGGGCTGATCGCCGAGGCACTGGCGCGGGGGTGATCCGAGGACTGGTCACCCGCTCCAGCAAGAAACCCGCTTTCCTACCTCCAGCGGCGTGTGCGATACCACTTGGTGAGGACGTACTTCACCCCTTTGATCACAGGCGTTCCGGCATGCATCGTATCGAGGTTGGGGCTGCCATCATCGAGCGCATTGTTCCAGATCATCAGGACGCCCGGCTTGGGGACGATCTTGATGCCCACCCTGGTGAAATGCGTTTCGCCGCCTTCCTCCACCTTGTTGAGAAAGGCCATCGCCGTCCATGAGCGCTGACCGCCGCGCTTGCGCTCGAGCGGCCAGTACTTCTCGGTGGTGTAGAACCAGTCATTGTGCGGCTTGAACTGTTGCCCCGGCAAGTAGCGCTGGCCCTGGATCGGCTCGCCGATGATCGGATTGAGCCCGAGCAGATCGTCGATCCGGCGCGAGACGGCTTTGACGAGCGCTTCGCTCTGGTCGAGATCGCCCGAATAGGAGGTGCGAAACCCGGCGACGTAACTCTCTTCGTGCAAGGTCGAGGGGCGGGCGGTGTCGTCGACCATGGTTCGCAGCCGCTCGCATTCGGCCTCGCTCAGGAAGTTGCCGACCGCGAACAGCTCGGCCTTGTCGGTCGGCACCTTGTAGATGCCGGGATCGGCCATCAGCCGCTCCCGCACGGATTTGCCCAGGCGCTTGAGCGCATCGGCATCGGGGTGGGTCTTGATGTTGGTGGTGGCCATGGCAAAGGGGTCTAGCGCTGATGAAATATGGCCATCCGCTCGCATATCCGACGATCAAACACAAGGCCCCGCGCGGCGAACCGCACGGGGCCTCTGACACGCGGGATGGCGCGCCCTGTTGCCAGACGAGGTGTTACCAGAAGAAATCGTGGATCACGTCCACCACTTCGCCGGAGTAGATATCGACGAGCACGACATCGTCGAAATAGCGCACCCAGCGATAGGGTCCGTAAACCTCCGGCAGGCGGAAGGCGAACGGATCGTTGATGAAGTAGCGCGGCTGGAAGAACTGCGTATCGAGGAACAGCCCTACGCCGAGCCGGCTGTAGAACGCGCTGCGGAAGGGCGCGTGGTAGCGACCGAGCCGATAGATGCCGCGATTGCTGAAACGATGGCCGCGCCAGTCGAAGCGGTTGTTGCCGCGCCAGCCGCGATCCCACCGGCGGTAATCGCCACCTCTGTATGCGCGGGCATTGCTGTAGCGCTCGGCGCGCACGCCGCTGCGAAATGCGTTGCGGCGGATCTGGCGGTCCTCGACGCGGTCA
>DAITMG010000006.1:0-35028 GCA_036835265.1 Erythrobacter sp.
CGCCGCCGCCGCCGCCGCCGCCGCCGCCGCCGCCGCCGCCGCCGCCGCCGCCGCCGCCCATGGCGATTGCGGCAGCGATGAACCGCGATGTCATCCGGTCGCCGATCGAGATCGTTCAAACCGGGCCCGCAACCGAACAATCCGCCAATGCGGATTTCGGAGCGGACTTCCCCGGTCTGATCGAAGCGCCGCTCATGACCGAGGACCCATCGCTCGAAAACCCGGTCGCAAGCGGCGGGGACAGCGTGCTCTATGGCTATACCGAGACCGGCACTGCCGGCGAGCCGGCGAGCGAAGAGACCGAAGAGGAAACCGAAGATGAGGACTGACCCTCTCCCCGCGCCCGCGCGCCTGGCGCGGGCCTTCGGCCGCCTCTTGCTGATCTGCGCAGGAGCCGCGCTGGCCGTGCCGAGCGCTGCGCAAGAGCGGTCCAAGGATCCCCTCCAGCTGGCAAGCCCGATCAGCCTGCGCGATACTTTCCCGGTCGGCACCAATGCGCTGTGCGAAGCGCAGATTCTCGATCCCGAACCCGGCGGGAGCCTGTTCGACCGGCGCTATTCGATCATTTGCCGCGATGCTGCAGCGCCTGTCGGAACCTTGTGGGTGGTGCGCGGCAAATTGTCCGGGGAAGCTGTGGAGCGCTTTGGCGCAGGCGATACCGTGTGCAACGAGAATCAGGCGGCAAGCGTACCCGAACTGGTCGCGGGGCGGCTTGACAGCGTGCGCAGCCTGCGGTGCAACGGCGCGATCGCAACCGAACTGCTGGTCGGCGAGGCAGGCGGGCGGACCTATGCGGCCCGCGGGCTCGCCGCTTATGACAAGGCGCTTGCGCTTGGTCTTGCCTCGCTGGTCGATGACAAACCCGTGCCCGGCGAAGTCGATATCCCGCTCACCCAGACGACTGATTCGCTGGCTTTTGCGCGCCAGCAGGCCGAAGCGATCTCCACCGATCAGGCGCTGATCGAGGCCTATCGCCGCAGCAATGCCGGCGAGTTTGCCGAGGCGGCCGAGTTCTTCGCCGCGAGCGCGCAGGCGCTCAGCGGCAACAGCGAGACCGAAGCGCAGCTCAACTATGGCCTGCTGCAATCCAATCTGAGCAACTACGTGGAAGCGGAGCGCATATTCGAGATCACGCGCCCCGGCGCGAGGCTCGATCCGGTGCTTGCGCGCCTGCAACGCAATTATGAGGCCATCGACGCGCTCAATCAGAACCAACCCGATCAAGCGATTGCAGCGCTTGCAAAGCCGATCGAGGCCGAGTTCGTTGATCTTGGCGCCCTTCGTGAATTGCAGATCGGGCCGGCGCTGGCCCGCCGGCTGGTGGCCGAGCAGGACCGCTCGGCGAATACGGGCGTGATCATGAGTCTGACGCCGCTCGAGCGGGCCCAACTGCTCGATGGCCAGGCCGATTATCTGCGCGCAGCGGCGCTGCGGCGCACCGGCGAAGTCGAAGCGGCGAACGCCTCTTTGCTGCGCGCCAACACCGCGCTCGCCCAGGTGCGCGAGGGCCGGGTGCTCTCGATCATCTGGCTGCGCGCGCAGGTGCTGAGCGAACTCGCCGAAGTCGCCGAGCGCACCGGTCGCGCGGCGGAGGCGGAACAGCTGCACCTTGAAGGGATCGATCTGCTCGCTGAAACCTATCCCAACAGCCCCGCCTATCAAAGCGGGCGCGCGCAGCTTGCCGGGTTCTACGTGCGCAGCGGTCGCAGCGATCAGGCTGCCAGCCTGTATCGCTCGATCATCGACCAATCCGAGGGCCGCTCGCTTCCGATCCTGCGCGGGCTGATGGTGCCCTACTTCTCGCTTCTGCTCGAGGAGGGCTCTCCATCCGCTGCGGCTGACATCTTCGCGGCAAGCCAGCTGCTGCAGCGGCCTGGTCTCGCCCAGACCCAGGCGGTGCTGGCGCGCGAATTGTCGAGCGGCGATGATGATGCAGCGCAGCTGTTTCGCAGGACAACCAACCTAGGCCGCTCGATCGAGCAATTGCGCGCCGAAGTTGCGCGAATGAACACGGTCGAGACGCTTTCCGAGGAAGCGGCCAAAGTGAAGGCCGAGCGCGAAGCCGAGCTCGCCCAGTTGCAGGCCCAGCAGGCCGAACTGCTCGAGCAGCTTGCAGCCTATCCGCGCTACCGTGCGGTGACGAACGGGGCGATCGAATTGGCCGGGCTCCAGTCGATCCTGCGCGAGGATGAAGCCTATGTGAAGCTGGTGACGCTCGGAGATCGCAGCTTCATCATCTACGCAACGCCAGGCGAGGCGCGCGCATATCAGGCCGAGGCCGGCCCGGCCGAGCTCGAAGCTTACGTCAAGCGTATCCGCGAGAGCATCGCCATCGCCGAGGGGGACGAAATCCTGACCTTCCCCTTCGACATAGCCGGCGCACGCGAGCTCTATCTCAAGCTGTTCGGACCGATTGCCGAGCGCCTGCCGAGCCACCGCCACATCATCTTCGAGCCCGACGGCGCGATGCTCAAGTTGCCGATCAATCTCCTGGTGACCGACGATAAAAGCGTTGCGTCGTACAACGAGCGGATCGCGCAGGCTGACAGCGATGAATATGATTTCACCGGCACCGCCTGGCTCGGGCGATCATCGCAGATCAGCACCTCGGTCGCGCCCGCAGCGTTTCGCGATGTGCGCCAGTCGCGCCCATCGGACGGTACCAAAGCGTATCTTGGCATGGGCCAGAATGCACCTGTCGGCGAGGAGGCGTTTGAGCGCTCGCGCACGCGCTCGGCCTTACAGGGAAGCGAGAACTGCCTGTGGTCGCCCGGCCTTTGGGCAAGCCCCATCCGCGCCGATGAACTGTTCGATGCAGCAGGCATTCTGGGCGGCGGTAGCGCGGTCGTGACCGGGGAGGACTTCACCGACACCGCGATCGGCGCGCGCGAGGACCTTGGCGATTACCGCATCCTGCATTTCGCCACCCACGGGCTCGTTACCGCGCCGCGGCCAGATTGCCCGCCGCGCCCGGCGCTGCTGACCTCGTTCGGCGAAGCCGATTCGGATGGCCTGCTCACCTTCGCCGAGATTTTCGAATTGCGCATCGATGCCGATCTGGTGATCCTCTCGGCCTGTGACACCGCCGGTGAAGCGACGATCGGAGCGACCCGCGAGGCGGGTGTGACATCTGGTGGAGATTTTGCGCTCGATGGGCTGGTGCGCGCGTTTGTCGGTGCCGGAGGACGCACGATCCTCGCGAGCCACTGGCCGGTGCCCGACGATTTCGATGCGACGAAGCGGCTCATCGGCGGGCTGTTCGCTCCTGCAGATGCGCAAGGCGCGCAGACCGGCGCGAACGAGACGGCCGGCGCGCTGCGCCAGTCACAGCTCGTCCTGATGGACGAGGTCGAGACCTCGCATCCGTTCTACTGGTCTGCCTTCGCGGTCGTCGGCGATGGATCGATCGAGCTGATCCGCTAGCGGCCAACTTCTCAGGCGCGGGTTTAAATGGGGGGCACTGATGAATGAACAGCTAGGAACGAAGACCGGTTTCGCAACGAGCCAGCCTGCCGAGGGGCGCAAGCGGATGAACTCGCTGGTGCGGGGTTATCGCAATGTTGCGCAGGCCGGTGCGGTTCAGATCATCATCGGGCTTTTCATCGTGCTGCTTGCGCTGCTCATCGCGCGGTTCAGCTGGACCTTACCCGGCAGCGAAGTCCCGACCCCGCTGACGAGCGCTGCCGAGCAGGCCTTCTACGACATGCGCGCCTATTATTCGGCCGACATGGTCGAACCCGACGATCGCGTCGTGCTGGTCGTGTTCACCGATCAGACACTGATAAAGGCGCAGAAGCGCTCGCCGCTCCCGCGGGACCTGATCGCCGAGGCCTTGCGCAATCTCGATCAGATGGGCGCCAAGGCGATCGGCATCGATATCCTGTTCGATCAGCCGCAGGACGAGGATGCCGAACTGATCGAGACGCTGCGCTCGATGCAGACCCCGGTGGCGCTCGGCTATGCCTCGGTCGGCACCAACGAAGAGGATATCGTGTTCGAACAGGAGCAATATCTCCAGGATTTCCTGAGCGAACTCGAAGGCAGCAAGGTGCAGGCGGGCAGCATCCGGCTCGACAACGCGTTTGGCGCGACCCGGGTCTGGCCGAGCATCGAGCCGGACCTGCCGCCGCTGCTCGGCCGCGCGATGGTGCGCGATGCAGGCGGCCCGGCCGAGCGCTTCGAGGATTATGAGGGCGCGATCGAATATCGCCGCAGCCTCTACGAGGATCAGGGCGATGCCGGCGAGACAGACGTTTCCGCTCCGCTGTTCACCTCGCTCGATATCGACCTGTTCGTCGATATGGACCCCGAGATCATCCCCTTCATGGCCGAGCAGATCGAGGGCAAATATGTCCTCATCGGCGGCGACATCGTCGATTATGACCGGGTCGAGACCTCTTTCACCTCGATCGATGGCGAAGTGCCCCCGGGGATCGCGGTTCACGCCGAAATGATCTCGCAAATGCTCGACGGGCGAGCCCTGCCGCCGATTTCCTCGGCCGCGAAATGGGCCTTTGCCGTGGTCGTGGTCCTCTCGGCAGTGCTGGCGGCGCTGCTCGAATGGCCCACGAGGCGGCTGGCGCCGCTGGTCATCGTCCTGTTCGTGATCTTCATTGCTGCGCCGTTCATCATGCAGGTCAACGATCTGGATACTTACGGTTTGCCGGCGGTGGGTTGGCTGGTCGGCTGGGTGCTCGCCTTCACCGCTATGAGCACGGTGGCCCGCGCATCGAGTTCGCGCCAGCGCAGCTTTGCCCAGAACGCGCTCGGCAAGTACATCCCGCGCGATATCGCCCGTCAGATCATCGATCAACCCGAACTCCTGCGTCTGGGCGGCGAAAAGCGCTCGATCTACGTGCTGTTCAGCGATCTTGAGGGCTTCACCAAGATGAGCCACGCGATCGAACCGGAAATGGTTGCCAAGCTGCTCAACCGCTATCTCGAGATGCTGAGCCAGGTGGTGCTCGATCATGGCGGAGTGATCGACAAGTTCGTCGGCGATGCCGTCGTGGCATTCTGGGGGGCGCCTATCGCGCTTGCCGACGATGCCCAGCGCGCGGCCAAGGCCGGCTATGCCATGTGGCAGGCGGGCGAGGCATTTCGCGCGGAAGTCGCCGCGATGGACCCGAACCTGCCCCGGATCGGCAAGACCAGGGTCGGGCTGCACTTTGGCGAAGCGGTGATCGGCAATTTCGGCGGGGAAACCCGGATCCAGTATACAGCGCTGGGCGACAGCATGAACACCGCCGCGCGGCTCGAGGCGGCCAACAAGGCGCTGGATACCAGCGTGATGGCTAGCCGCGACTTCGCGGTGCGCACCGGCCTTGACTGGTGGCGCGAAATGGGCCGGGTGGTGCTGCGCGGGCGCGCTTCGCCGGTTGACCTGATGGAGCCCGCTCCCGCATTCCCGGAGGCTGATCGCACGCTCCTTGCAAAGGCCGCAGCTTTGACCAGCACGGATCCGGTTCAGGCTCTTGCAATCGCACAAACGGTATCGGCTAGGCATCCGGACGATCCGGCGCTACGTAATCTGGCGCATCGATATTCCAATCTTGGCGAAGGAGGAGCGTATGTTCTCGGCTAGAATGAAGGCTCGGATTTCAAGGTTTGCACTTGCGGGAGCTCTGCTCGCTGCATCAAGCGCGGCGATGGCGGGCGTTGTCGTCAAATCAAGCGGGCCCTCGGCGGGCACATACCCGGTCGGCAAAAAGCTCGATGATAACGCCACGATCACCCTGAGGGCAGGCGACAGCGTGACCGTTCTGACTTCCAATGGAACGCGTGTGATGAGCGGGGCAGGGACCTACAAGGTCGGCGAGCGCCCCAAGGCGACGCGCGCCCGCTTTGCAGCGCTCACCAGCAAGCGCGCGGCCAACCGTGTGCGCACCGGAGCCGTGCGCGGCGCGGCGACCGAAGGCGGCCAGGAGCGGCCGACGAACCCTAATCTGTGGTATGTCGACCTCTCGCAATCGGGCGCGATGTGCCTCTATGATCTCTCGGCGGTGCGCCTGTGGCGGCCCAACAGCGAAGGTATCGCGACCTATCGGATGGTCGATACGCGCAACCAGAGCTCGATCGACATCACCTTCGACGATGGCGAGGCGCTCGCCGCGATAGATCCCGCGCGCATGATGATCGCGCAAGGCACGACCTACACCATCGCCGGTCCCGAGGGCACCGACACCGCGACGATCACTTTCGAACCGATCAGCGAGGACTATCCCGAGGCCGACCAGCTCGCCGAAGCGCTGGTCCAGCGCGGCTGCATGGCCCAGATCGATCTGCTCGCAGAACGTCTCGGCGGGTAACCGCCAGGCAGCACCTCCTGGATCAGCGGATCGAGGAAGCGCTGCTCGCTCGTGACCGCGATAATCTGCTGGTCGAGGTCAGCCAGTCGGCTGATCCCGACCAGCACGCCTCGTCCCGGCTTGGCGCGCACGACGGCCGGGTGAACAGGGCAACTCCCATTCCGCTTGCGCAAGGGGGCGCAATGTTGCGCTGTCATCCGCCACTGCCGCGATCAACGCTATGGCGCTTTGTCCCCTTGTGACGAGCTCCGCAGCGAGGGCATTGCAACCGGGACGCAAGGCAGCCTTGGGCGTGATCTGCAGCAAGACCGCGCTTGGTGAAGGTTGAGGTCGGCGCGCGCATTACTTTTGAGCGGAAACTTCTGACATCTGTGACAGTTTGTTACCGTGTTTGGCGTTGTTGCCGCCACAATCAGGGGGTAGTGCGGCACGCGCATGATGCGTTCGTTAACTTTTCTTGCGCGCCCCGCTTTGCTGTGTGCCGCGGCATCGACGCTCGCCGCCTGCGTTTCGCTGGCGCCAGAGCCGCGCGAGCCGGCGATCATCGGCGCAATGCCCGAGAGCTTCTCTGCCGCTGAGCCAAGCCCGGGCCAGTATCGCCCTGCGGCGTGGTGGCGCGGTTTCGAGGATCCGGTGCTCGATGGCCTCGTCAGCGATGCGCTCGCCAGCAATCTCGACATCGTCGAGGCGGCGGCGCGGGTCGAACAGGCCCGTGCGCAGGGTCGCATTGCGCGCGCTGCGCTGCTCCCGCAGCTGAGCGCCGGAGGCAGCGCGACCCAGACCAGCACGCCGATCGACGGCCTCCCGTTCGGCAATCTTGGCGGCGGGACGATCGAGCGGATCGACAACGAGGTCTACAATCTCGATGCGACCGCATCCTACGAGCTCGACCTGTTTGGCCGCGTGCGCGACGATTATCGCGCTGCCTCTCGCGATGCGATCGCGACCGAGGCGGACCTGCGCACGGTCCAGCTTGCCTCGGCGGCCGAGACGATCGCGGCTTATTTCGATTACGTCGACACCAGCCGGCAACTGGCGCTGAGCGAGCGCAACGCCGAGACGCTGAGAGACCGCGCTGAACGCACCGACGAGCGCTTTGCGCGCGGCCTCGTCGACAGCCTCGAACTTTACCAGATCCGGCAGGATCTGCGCGCGACCGAGGCCTCGCTGCCGCAGCTGCGCTCGGCGCTCGCCGCGACGCGCTCGCGCCTTGCGCTGCTGATCGGGGCCTTTCCGCAAGCGCTGGGCGAGCGCCTCGAAGGTCCGCTGACGCCGCGGCTCGTGTTCGACGCGGTGCCGACCGGCCTGCCGATCGATCTGCTCGCGCAGCGCCCCGATGTCGCGGCCGGGTGGGCGCGGCTCGAGGCGGCGCGGCTGCGGATCGGGGCGCGGCGGGCCGAGCGCTTCCCGCGCCTCTCCTTTTCCGCAGGTCTGGGCACGCAAGGCGGCAATCCGGGCAATGCGTTCGATTTCGCCAACAACTGGACATCATCGCTCGTGGCCTCGCTGACCGCGCCGATCTTCGACGGCGGACGGATCAGCGCCAATATCCGCGCCGCGCGGGCAACCTACGACCAGCAGGCGGCGGCCTATGCGCGCACCGTGCTGGGCGCGTTCGGCGAGGTCGAAAGCGCGCTCGTCGATTATCGCGAGCAGCGCGCCCGCTATCTCCTCGTCATCCGCCAACTCGCCGAGGCCGAGGCATCGCTCGATCTCCAGCGCCGCCGGTTCGCCGCGGGCACGGGCGGCTATCTCGCCTATCTCGATGCCTCGCGAAACGTCACTTCGACCCAGATCGCGCTCTCGCAGGCCGCCCGCAGCACGGCGGGAGCAAGGCTTGCGGTCCACCGCGCGCTGGGGGGCGACTGGATTGGGGACGAGGGTGGGGCCGCCGCGCCCGCGCTCGACATGCGCTCTGTCGACATGCGCGCGGTCGAACCGCCTGGGGGCGAGCGCGCCCAAGGGGAAACAGGGGAAGAATTGCCATGAACCGCCAGCTCTTGTGGTCGCTCGCCCTGATCGGCGGCGCGGTGCTCATCGCAGGCGTGCTCGCCATGCTGCGACCCCAGCCGATGCAGGAACCACAAATCGAGGAAGCGCCGCTGGTGCAGACGGTGCCCTTGAGGGCCACTTCCGGGCCGATCCCGGTGATCGGTTCGGGCACGGTCGAGCCGCGCGAGGAATTAACGATCGCGGTGCAGGTCCAGGGGCGGCTGACCTATGTGAACCCCAGCTTCCGCGAGGGTTCGTCGATCTCGCGCGGGGCGACGCTGCTCCGGATCGAGGAGAGCGATTATCGCAACGATGTGCGCATCGCGCAGGCTGATGTTGCGGCGCAGGATGTGGCCGTGCTCCAGGCGCGCGAGGAGGTCGAGATCGCGCGCGAGGAGCTGGCGCGCTACGCCGCGCGCGAACAGGATCTTGCGCGCGACGGCGGCGGCGGCGGCGAGACGCGGATCCTGCCGCCGAGGGAACTCGCCGAGCTGGCAACGCCGGCAGGCGCGCAGCCCGGCGAGGCCGCGGCCCAGCGCGGACTGGCGACGCGCGAGCCGCAATTGCGCAGCGCCAGGGCCGCGCGCGAACGCGCCCGCGCGGGGCTGGCCGATGCCCGCCTGCTGCTCGGGCGAACCCGCATCACCGCACCGTTCAGCGGGGTCGTGCGCGAGGAGAGCGCCGCAGTGGGAACGCTCGTGCAGGTCGGCCAGTCATTGGGCTCGATCGTTGCAACCGACGCTTATGAAGTGCGCATCGCGCTCACCGCCGAGGAAGCCGCGCTGATCCCGGGCCTGCTGTTGCCCTCGCGCGGGCGGATCCCGGCCCGCATCATCTATAACTTCGGCGGCACCAGCTATGAATGGGACGCGTTCGTCGACCGGGCGGACGCGATCCTCGATTCGGCCACGCGCAATATCGATGTGTTCCTGCGCGTGCCCGCGCCGCTGACAGGTGGCCGGCTCGCAGGTGGCCAACTCGCAGATGGGCGCGCGCAAGGGAACGGCCGGGCGCCAGCGCCGCCGCTGCTGCTGGGCGCGTTCGTCAAGGCCGAGATCACCGGCGCGAGCCTTGAAAGCTATGCCGCCGTTCCCGCGATTGCCGTGCGGCCGGGCAACCAGATCTGGGTGGTGCGCGCAGGCAAGCTCGAAATCCTGCCGGTGCGCATCATCCAGCGCACCGACAAGACGGCTTACATCACCACCCCCACGCTGGCTCAGGGCGGCGGGCTGGTGGTGAGCAATCTGACGGCTCCGATCCCGGGGATGAAGGTGCGCCGCGACCCGGTCGGCCAAGCGCAAGCCAAATCCCCGGCCAAGCCCACGGCCAGTCCCTCGGCCAAGCCCCAGGCTGCCCCGCGCCGGGGCCGCGGCGAATGAACGAGACCACCGCCACCGGCGGACCGGCGGAGCCCGACGACCGCGCCGCTGCCGCCTCCAGTCACCCGCCCGAGGAGCGCGCGAGCGAGCGCCGCGGGATCATCCCGTTCATGGTGCGCAACCCGGTTGCCGCCAATCTCCTGATGATCGCGATGTTTGCCGCCGGCTTCTTCGCCTTCACCACGATCGTGCAGGAGGTGTTCCCCGAGAGCAGCCTCGATACCGTCTCGGTCAGCGTCTCCTATCCCGGCGCAACGCCCGACGAGATCGAGCAGTCAATCGTGCTCGTGGTCGAAGAAGCGGTGGCGGCGGTCGAGAATGTCAAGACGATCACCTCGAGCGCGGCGGAAGGCCGGGGCACGGTCAACGTCGAATTCGAGCGGGGCACCGATATCGCCCGCGCGCTCGACGAGGTGAAAGCGGAAGTCGACCAGATCCAGACCTTCCCTGCCGAGGCGGATGAGCCCGATATCCGCGAATTGACGACGCGCCAGGTCGTCATGCGTATCGCGCTTTATGGCGATGTGCCCGAGCGCTCGCTCAAGGAAAGCGCGATCGCGCTCGAGGATCGGCTCTCCTCGCTTCAGGGGGTGAGTTATGTCGAGACCTCGTCGGTGCGCGACTATCAGATCTATGTCGACGTGCCGCAAGAGCGGCTGCAAGCGCTCAATCTCTCGCTGCTCGATGTCTCCGCGCTGGTCCGCTCGGGCAGCCTCGATCGCTCGGCGGGCTCGATCGACACCGATGACGAGGAGGTGCGCATCCGCACCGTCGGGCAGAATTATGCGCAGGCCGATTTCGAGCAGATCGTGCTGTTGACGACCGAGCAAGGCGATCTCCTGACGCTCGGCGATATCGCAAGCGTCGAGGATGGGTTCGAGGATGCCGAGCTGATCGCGCGGTTCAATGAACAACCGGTCGCCTTCGTCGATATCTACCGCACCAGCGATGACCGCGTTCTCGACGTCGCCGCCGCGGTCAAGACGTATCTCGCGCAGGATTACGATCCGCCCACCGGGATCGAATACGCCGTCTGGAACGACAGCTCGGAAGTCCTCAACGATCGCTACAGCCTGCTCCTGAACAATGCCGGCGCGGGGCTGATCCTGGTGCTCATCGCGCTGACGCTGTTTCTCGATCTGCGCCTCGCGCTGTGGACTGCGGTCGGCATCGGGGCGACCTTCGTGGGCGCGCTGTATCTGGTCGAGCTGGCGGGCTCGAGCATCAACATGTTCTCGCTGTTCGGCTTCATTCTGGCGCTCGGCCTGGTTGTCGACGATGCGATCGTGGTGGGCGAGAACATCTATGCCGAGCGCGAAGGCGGGCGCTCGGCCTTCGGCGCCGCGATCGAGGGAGCGCAGCGGGTCAAGCTGCCGGTCATCTTCGCGGTCCTCACCACCATCACCGCGATCGCTCCGATCTATGCGATCGGCGGGACGATCGGCAAGGTGGTGGCCGATATTCCGTTGGTGGTGAGCGCGGTGCTGGGCCTTTCGCTGATCGAGGCGCTACTGGTCTTGCCGCATCACCTCTCCCAGCTGCCCGCCGCCGGGGTCGCCGCGAAGAACTCGGTGACGCGGTTCTTCGAGCGGGTGCAAAAGGTCGTCGATGATCGCTTGCGCGATTTTCTCGACGGGCCGCTCGATAAGGCGTTGAAATTTGCCGTGAGCGCCCCGGCCGTGGTGCTTTCGGGCGCGCTTGCGCTCCTGATCGTGATGGTCGCGCTGATCCCGGCGGGGATCATCAAGGTGAGCCCGTTTCCTTTCATCGAGGATGACGTGGTGACCGCCAACCTCGAAATGCCGGCCGGAACCACGGTAGAGCGCACCGGCGAGACCGCGCAGAAGATCATCGCCGCCGCCGACCGCGTGCTGGCGCGCTACACGACCGAGGAGGACCAAGGCGAGCGCCCCGATTTCGTCGAGGCGGTCTACACCACGATCGGCAGCCAGACGATCGATGCCGGGCCCGGCTCTGACCAGACCACGCTCAGCCCGGTCCTCGCCTCGCTCCAGATCGCGCTCGTTGCAGGCCATCCGCGCAATCCGGGTGGAGCGGCGATCGAGCGCGAATTGCGCGAGGAAGTGGGTGCCTTGCCCGATGCAAGGTCATTCACCGTGTCCGCCTCGACGATCAATTTCGGCGCGCCGATCAGCGTCAAGCTGTTCGACACCGACGAGCGCGTGCTTGGCGAGGCGAGCGCGCGGCTGATGCAAGGGATCGGGCGGATCAGCGGCACCTACGACATCGAGAGCGATCAGGATGGCGGGATGCGCGAGATCGACCTGCGCTTGAAGCCCGAAGCGCGAACGCTGGGCCTGACGCTGGAAGAGCTCGCAGGCCAGGTGCGCGCGGCGTTCTTCGGTGCCGAATCGGTGCGCGTTCAGCGCGGGCGCGAGGATGTGCGCGTCTATGTCCGCCTGCCCGAGGAGGAGCGCAATTCGATCGCCGATATCGACAACTTCCGAGTGCGTGTGCCCGGCGGGTTCACTGCGCTCAGCACGGTCGCCGAGGCGGAGTTCACCCGAGCACCATCGGTTATCCGGCGCGAGGACGGGCGGCGCCAGGTGGTGATCTCGGCCGAAGTCTATGAAGATGTCGTCTCGGGTAATCAGGCGACCCAGATCATCATCGAGCGGATCATGCCCGAGATCGCCGCCGACTATCCCACGCTGCAATATGCGATCGGCGGCGAGCAGGAGGAACTGGGCGAGAATTTCGGCGATCTTGGCCCCGCCTTCGGGCTCGCTCTGATCGCGATCTATGCGCTGCTCGCGATCCCGTTCAAATCCTACACCCAGCCGATCGTGATCATGGCCGCGATCCCGTTCGGCGCGATCGGTGCGCTGTTCGGTCATCTGCTCCTGGGCATCTCGCTCGGCATCCTCTCGACGCTCGGGATCGTGGCGCTTGCGGGGGTGATCATCAACGGGAGCCTCGTCCTGATCGATTTCTTCAACGAGAATATCGACAAGGGTATGAGCGAGAACGAGGCGATGATCGATGCCGCCAAGACGCGTTTTCGCCCGATCATGCTGACCGCGCTGACCACCTTTCTCGGCGTTGCCCCGATCACCTTCGAGACGAGCAAGCAGGCGCAGTTCCTCATTCCGATGTCCGCGAGCCTTGGCTTTGGCGTGCTGATCGGGACGATGCTGCTGATGCTCGTCATCCCCTCGCTGGGCGTCGTTCACTTCCGCGCGCGCCGCGCGATCAAGGCTTCGTGGAAGCGCGATTGAGCCGCGGCTTCCCACCGCCTGTCGCCTTGCGCTAAGGCGCTGGCATGATCCTCAAGATCGCCGCCTTTTCGGACCCTGCCACGATCGCCTCGCTCGCGCCCAAGCTTGCGCCGCTCGAATGGCGCGACGGCGGCGCGACGGCGGGCAAGGTCGCGCGGGCGGTGAAGCGCAATCTCCAGGCGCGGATGGACAATGCCGCTGGCCGGGCGATCGCGGCGGCGCTGATGCCGATCCTGTCGGACAACTCCGTGCTCGAGGCTGCGGCCCGCCCACGCCGATTCTCGCCGCTGATGATCAGCAAGACCATGGGCGGCGGGTATTACGGCGCGCATGTCGACAATGCGCTCATGGGCAGGGGCCGCGAGCGCCTGCGCACCGATCTCAGCTTCACGCTTTATCTGAGCAACGCCTGCGATTACGAAGGCGGCGAACTGGTGATCCACACCGCCGGGATGACCCACGAGTTGACGGGGAACTGGGGCGAACTGGTGCTCTATCCCTCGACCTCGATCCACGAAGTGAGGCCGGTCACCAGCGGCGAACGGGTTGTCGCGATCGGCTGGATCGAGAGCCTGATCGCCGATCCCGCCGCGCGCGAGCTGTTGTTCGATATGGAAAACCTGCGCACCGCGCTGCGCAGCAGGCTCGAGCTCCAATCCCCTGAAATGCTGACGCTCGACAAGACGATCGCCAATCTTTCGCGGATGTGGTCGAAGCCCTGAAGCGCAGTCTCACCGCGATTGGCCCGCGCGGCGCGGGGTTGGCGCGTGCGCTCCGGGGCCGGGACGGCTCCCGGTGTGATGCGCGGCGCGCAACAAACTGAACTTGCGGAAGATTGCCGGGGCGCTTTGTTGCTTTGGTGGTTGCATCTTGGCGCAACAATTGGGAAAAGGGCGCGGGTCGAATAAGAGAAGAGTCGAACCGGCAGGGTTCGATGTGTCGGGACTGTACAATTCGGTCTTCTGCGGGGCTGGTAGCTCTCACAAGACAGGACAAGGGCGCCAGGGAAAAGCGCTGTCGGTTGCTGCAAAGCGGCTGATCGGGCGGGGCCAGGGTGTGAGATACGAGCCAACGCGCGGGCCGGTCACTGTGACGAGTGACAATCTAGCCAGTGAGAATCTGGCGAGTGATAATCTGGCCAGTGACAGGGGCCAGTGCTCAGGCTAAGCAATGGCCGGCCAGACGGGCAGGAATGGCATCTCGGGGGGTTTGAGATGACACACAAGGGTGCAAGCGGCGATGCGCGGGGCGCAGCGTCACGATCAGACGGAAAAGTGGCTGCCTTCGCGGCGCGTCTCGTGGCCTATGCGAGGGGGCGCCTGTTTGCGCTGGGCCGTGGCGGGCATGCACTGCGTGCGACGCTCGCGCTCGGGCTCGCGCTGCTCTATCCACTCGCCAGCGCCAACAGCAATTCGATGTCGTCCTCGGCCCGCTACGAAGGCGTCGCCACCTGTGCGGGTTCCACCTGTCATGGCCGGGCGGAAGGCAACGGCCCGGTCGTGCGGCAGGACGAGATCGCGACCTGGCAGGAGCCCTCTTCGCAGGCCGGCGCCCATTCGCGCGCCTATGCCGTGCTCGCCGGCCGGCGCGGCCAACAGATCGCCGATTCGCTCGGGCTGGGTGCGGCCACGCAGGCACCCGCCTGCCTTGGCTGCCATGCCACCTTCGCTCCCGAAGCGCAGCGCGGCCCGCGCTTCCTGCTCTCCGACGGGGTCAGCTGTGAGAGCTGCCATGGCCCTGCCCAAAAGTGGCTCGCGACGCACTATGCCCGCCCCGCGACCCATGCGTCCAACATCGCTGATGGGCTGGTCGCGCTCGACCAGCCGCAGGTGCGCGCCAACAATTGCCTCGATTGCCACTACGGTTCGACCAACCGCGGCCAGTTCGTGACGCACTCGATGATGGCGGCGGGCCATCCGCGCGTCTCGTTCGAGCTCGATCTGTTCAGCGCGCTCCAGCAGCATCACAACGAGGATGACGATTATCGCGCGCGCAAGGGCAAGATGAATTCGGTGCGCTTCTGGGCGGTCGGCCAGGCCGAAGCGGTCAAGCGTTCGACCAGCCTGTTCGCCGATGCGAAATACGGCATGGAAGGCGCCTTCCCGCAATTCTATTTCTACGATTGCCATTCGTGCCACCGCACGATCACCGATGCCGATGCCCGCAAGCTCTCGTTCGAGACCAATCCGGGCCGGCCCATCCCGTTCGGCAATCCGCCGTTCAACGATGAGAACATCATCATGCTCTCCTCGGTCGCCAAGGCGCTGGTGCCCGGGCAGGCCGACGATTTCCTGAAGGCAAGCCGCGAGTTCCACGCCGCGATGGGTGCGGGCGGGCCGGGCGATGCGCGCGCGGCAGCAGTCCAGCTCGGCCGCCGTGCCGCGACCTTGTCCAACGCGCTGAGCCAGCGCGCCTATGCCAATGCCGATGCCTTCGCGGTGATCGCGATGATCGCGGGCAAGGCGACAGCGCCGCAATTCACCGACTATTCGGGCTCGGTGCAGGCGGTGATGGCGATCGACACGCTGCTCAATGCGCTGGTGCGCGAAGAGCGGGTGACGGTGGCGGCGGCAGCGGGGATCCGCGCCAACATCAACCGCGCCTATGAAGCGGTGAAGGAGCCCAACTCCTACAAGCCTGCCTCGTTCAGAAGCGCGCTCGCCTCGGCGGCCGGCGCGATCCAAAGGCTGAGCTGACACATGGCCGGGGGGGCGACAATCAGGCAACGGGCAACAGCGGCCGCGGCGAGCGCTGCGCTGCTGCTGGTCGCGGCCTGCGGCGGAGGCGGCTCGTCGAGCACGCCCCAGCCCGGCTCGGGGATCGGCAACCCGCCGCCCACGCCTCCTCCTTCCGCGCCGCCGCCCGGCAACGTCTTCAGCATCCCCGCGCAAGAAGCGCTGAGCGCGGCCGAAGTCGGGCAGATCATCGCGCAGGCCGCGCGCCAGGCAAGCGCGCAGGGCGATGCGGCGACGATCGCGGTGGTCGACCGGGTGGGCAATGTGCTCGGCGTGTTCGTGATGCCGGGTGCGCCGCCGACCGCGCGCATTTCCTCAGCGCCCAATGGCGACAATGTCGATGCGCAGGGGCTCGAAGTGCCCTCTGCCGCGACCGCGATCTCCAAGGCGATCACCGGAGCCTATCTCTCTAGCGGTGGCAATGCCTTCTCCTCGCGCACAGCGAGCCAGATCGTGCAGGAGCATTTTCCGCCGGCGCCCACAACAATCGGGCTTGAAAGCGGGCCGCTGTTCGGCGTGCAGTTCAGCCAATTGCCGTGCTCGGATCTCGTGCGGCGGTTCGGCGATGGCATGATCGGCCCCAAGCGCGCCCCGCTTGGCCTGGCGGCGGACCCGGGCGGCTTCCCGCTCTACAAGAACGGCGTGGTGGTCGGCGGCATCGGGGTGATGGCCGACGGGGTCTACGGGTTCGATCCCAACACGCTCGATTTTGACGATGATCGCGACGAGGCGATCGCGCTGGCGGGCACGGTCGGCTTCGAAGCGCCGCAATCGATCCGCGCCGAGCGGATCGCGGCCGACGGCACGGCCTTGCGCTTCTCGGACATCCAGTTCTCGCAATTGACGAGTGTCGCCGGCGCCTCCTTTGCCAGCACGCCGGGCTCGCTCGTGGCGGTGCGCGGCTATTACAACGGAGCGGGGCTCGTTGCCGGCGCGGCGTACGGCACCGAAGCCTCGGGCATTCGCCCCTCAACCCCTGCGGATTTTGCCAACCGCGATGCCTTCGTCCTTTCAAACGGCATCGGAGTGAACCGCTTCCCGATCCGCAGCGGAACCGATGCCGGCGATTTCGCGGGCGCGATCAGCGAGGGCGAGGCGCGCGCGATCCTTGAAGAAGCCTTCATCGTGATGAGCCGGGCGCGCGCGCAGATCCGCCGCCCGCTCGATAGCCCCGCGCAGGTGACGATCAGCCTCGTCGACACACGCGGGCGGGTGCTGGGCATCGTGCGCTCACCCGATGCGCCGATCTTCGGCACCGATGTGTCGTTGCAAAAGGCGCGCACGGCGAGCTTCTTTTCGGGCCCGTTCGCGGCGGCCGAGCTCAACATGGCCGGGCCGGGGCCGCGCCAGTTCGTGACGGACCTGCGGGATTTCCTCGATGATCCGAACGCGCTGACCGGCCAGTTCGCCTTTGCCGACCGCTCGAATGGCAATCTCTCGCGGCCCTATTTCCCCGATGGCGAGGTGGGGCAGCCGCACGGGCCGCTCTCGCGCCCGATCGAGCAGTTCAACCCGTTTTCGACCGGGCTCCAGTCCAATCTCATCATCGGCAATCTCGCCGAGCATCTCGGCTTCGTGCTGGGCGCGAGCGATCAGGATACGCCGCGTCGCTGCACCAGCCTGCCCGATACGGCATCGGGCGGCAGCCGGCTCGATAACGGCATCCAGATCTTCCCGGGCTCGGTTCCGGTCTATCGCGGCAATCAGCTCGTCGGCGGGCTTGGCGTCTCGGGCGACGGGATCGACCAGGATGACATGATCAGCTTTCTGGGCGTCAACAATGCCGGGCAGCGCGTCGGCGGGATCGGCAATGCGCCGCGCGAGATCCGGGCGGATCGGATCCTGGTGAGGGTCGGCAATCGCGAGGTGCGGCTGCGCTATGTCAATTGCCCGTTTGCGCCGTTCCTCGATACCGCCCAGCAGAATGTGTGCGAGGGGCTCTAGGCGATGACGCTGCTCCTCATCCCCACCGCGCTTGCGCTTCAGGCCGCCCCGCCGCCCGAGGAGCCGCCCGCGCCGCCGCCCCAGGAACAGGCGCAAGACCAGGCCGAGCAGGCTCCCGAGGAAACCCCTGCGCCCGAGCCCTACGAGCGGCCCGACGGTCTCAACACCATCCAGCTGGACCCCGGCGAGCCGCTCGATCCCAAGATCATCGAGGGGCGCGAACGGCCCGGTTTCAATTCCGAGCTGCCCGATCAGATCGATCAGACCAACGAAGGCGCGATCCGCGCGCCGCCGCCGCAGGCCTTTCCGCAGGATCAGGTGCCGATCCCCGATCGCTGGCGGCTCATCCAGGGGCTGGGGCTGGTCGAGGAGGATATTCTCGATCCCTATAACCAGAACACCTACAAGGGCGACCGCCCGATCGACCGCGCCAAGGTGCCGTGGCTTCCGATCAAGGAGAACGACTGGTTCTTCGTTGCCAACCTGATCTCCGACACCGTCTACGAGCCGCGCACCTTCCCGATCCCGGTCGGCGTGCAGACGACCGAAGACCCTGACCGGATCGACGTGTTCGGCAACGATGTCAGCCACGTCCTCTCGCAGACCTTCATCGCGGGCGCCGCGCTGCTCAAGGGCAGCACGGCCTATATGCCGCCCACGATCGAATACCGCCTGACGCTCGCCTACAACGTCAACTACGTCACCGTGCCCGAACGGCGCGTGCTGTTCGTCGAGCCTTCGCGCGGGACCACCCGGCTTGATCATTTTCTCGGCGTGCAGGAAGCGTTCGTCGATTATCACTTCAAACGGTTCGACACCGACCGCTACGATTTCATCTCGATCCGCGCCGGGATCCAGCCGTTCCAGTCCGATTTCCGCGGCTTCCTGTTCCAGGATCAGCAATTGGGCATTCGCCTGTTCGGCAATCGCGACAACAACCGCTTCCAGTTCAATCTCGCCGCCTTCCGCCGCCTTGAGAAGGACACCAATTCGGGCCTCAATTCGGTCGTGAAGCGCCCGCGCGACGATTATGTCTTCATCGCCAACGCCTATCGCCAGGATTTCCTGATCCCCGCGCTCACCAGCCAGATCACGCTGGTCTACAATCGCAATCGCGAGGGCGACGGTATCGAGATCGACACGAATGGCTTCCCGGTGCGGCCGGCGCTGCTCGGCTCCCTGCGCGGGCGCGATTACGACGTGTTCTATCTGGGCTACAATGTCGATGGCCGGATCGGGCGGATCAATGTGACGGGCAGCGCTTATTGGGCGCTGGGCGAGGATCGCAACAACTTCTTCACCGATCGCCCGGCCGATATCAACGCGCAGTTCGCCGCCGCCGAGCTCAGCTACGATCGCGACTGGATCCGCTTCCGCCTTTCGGGCCTCTATGCTTCGGGCGACAAGGATCCGTTCGACGATAAAGAGACCGGGTTCGACGCGATCTTCGAGAACCCGATCTTCGCGGGCGCCGATACCTCCTACTGGATTCGCCAGACGATCCCGTTTGCAGGCGGCGGGCGCGCGGTCTCGGTCAATGGCAGGAACGGCATCCTCAATTCGCTGCGCTCCTCCAAGGAGCAGGGCCAGTCGAATTTCAACAATCCGGGCACGATGCTGGTCGGCCTCGGCGCGGATTTCGACCTCACCCCCGAGTTTCGGCTGACGGGCAATGCCAACCACCTGTGGTTCGAGAACACCGCGACGCTGCAGAACCTCCGGATCGAGGGCAGCATCCCCAAGGATATCGGGTTTGACCTCTCGGCAAGCGCGATCTGGCGGCCCAAGGCCAACCAGAACATCGTCTTCCGCCTCTCCGCCGCCGCGCTGGTCGCTGGAGACGGGTTCCAGAACCTGTTCGACAATCTGGGCAAGCAAAATGAGTACTATTCCGTGCTCGCAAACGTGACGTTGACCTACTGATGCTGCAATCCAACCGCCTCTCGCGCCTTTTCCTTGCTCTCGCAGCGCTCCTGCTGGGGGCTGCCTTGATGCAGCCTACAAGCGTCGAGGCAGCGAAGGAGAAACCGGTCAAACGCGATTACTCGAAAGTGATCGCTCCGCCGGCGCCCGCGCGCCAGTCGGTCGCGGAGATGGACGCCAAAAGCGAAGGCTGCAACACCTGCCACGTCAAGACCGATGCGCCGACCATGCACACGACGCCCGCGGTGCGGCTGGGCTGCACCGATTGCCATGGCGGCGATGCGAGCGTGCGCGGCAACAGCGAATTGCCGCACGATCATCCCGATTATGTCGCCGCGCGCGATTCAGCGCACGTTTTGCCGACGCTGCCCGAAAGCTGGTATTGGCCAAGCTCGGCCAATCCCAAGCGCTCCTATGCGCTGCTCAACAAGGAATCGCCCGAATACGTGAAGTTCGTGAACCCGTCGGATTATCGCGCCGCGCGCGAGGCCTGCGGATCGTGCCACATCCAGGCGATCGAGGCGGCCGAGCGCTCGATCATGGCGACGGGCGCGATGCTGTGGGGCGGGGCGAGCTACAACAACGGCATTCTCCCGTTCAAGAACTACCTCCTGGGCGAGGCCTACACCCGCAACGGCAAGCCCGCCAAGCTCGATTCGCCGATGGGCCCGGACGGCTTGACGAAGGCGCAGATCGATCGCGGCGTGCTGGCGACGATGTATCCGCTGCCGACCTGGCACGTGATCCCGCCGGGCGATGTGTTCCGCGTGTTCGAGCGCGGCGGGCGCACGATCAACTCGCAATTCCCCGAGATCGGCCTGCCCAACTCGACCGGGCGCACCCAGCTGCTCGAAGAACCCGGCCGGCCCGATCTCAAGCAATCGAACCGTGGCCCCGCCACCGGGCTTCGCGTGGCGATCCCCGCGCTCAACATCCACAAGACCCGGCTCAACGATCCGTTCACCTGGTTCATGGGCACCAACGATCAGCCGGGCGATTACCGTCATTCGGGCTGCGCCTCGTGCCACGTGGTCTACGCCAATGACCGCGAGCCGCGCCATTCGCTGATCTATGCCAAGTACGGCCGCGACGGGCAGACGATCACGGTCGATCCGACGATCGCGGACAAGTACGAAAAGGATTACGGCGCCGATGACCATGGCGCATCAGGCAGCCATGCGCCGGTCAAGCAGCCGGGCGACAAGCCGGATGCGGTCGCCTATGCCGCCGAGCCCGCGCTCGATGCAGCGCCGGGGATGAAATCGGCTGAAGATTCGCTTCTCACCAAATCGGGCAAGAAGCGCGAGAAGGGCCACCCGCTCCAGCACGTCTTCACCCGCTCGATCCCGACCGCGCAGTGCATGAACTGCCACATGCACCAGCCCAACATCTTCCTGAACAGCTATCTCGGCTACACGATGTGGGATTATGAAAGCGACGCGCCGCATATGTGGCCCGAGCAGCAGAAATATCCCACCGCCGAAGAAGTGCGCGCGGTGATCGATCGCAACCCCGAAGGCGCCGCGCCGCGCGGCAAGTGGGCCGATCTCGATTTCCTGCGCAATGTCTATGATTTGAACCCCGACCTTTCGGACACCCAGTTTGCCGATTATCACGGCCACGGCTGGAATTTCCGCGCGATCTTCAAGCGCGACCGCGACGGCAATCTGCTCGATGCCGATGGCAATATCGTCGCCAATGACGATCCCGAGAAGTGGCGGCGCAAGGGCGAGGGCAAGTTCGTCGAACCCGGCACCAATCCGGGCAAGGCGGTCCACATGATGTCGATCCACGCCGAAGTCGGGATGCAATGCGTCGATTGCCACTTCGAGCAGGACACCCACGGCAACGGCCTGATCTATGGCGAGGTCGCCAATGCGATCGAGATCGGCTGCAAGGATTGCCACGGCACCGCCGATGCCTATCCCAGCTTGCGCACCAGCGGCCCCGCCGCACCGCCCAAGGGCCACGATCTCTCGCTGCTGCGCAATCCCGATGGCCAGCGCCGGTTCGAGTGGGTCGAGGGCGAGGATGGCCGCCGCAAGCTGATCCAGCGCTCGCTGGTCGATCCCAAGCTTGAATGGGAGATGAGCCTCGTCAAGGACTCGGTCGATCCTCAGGCGCCCACCTTCAACGCCAAGTCCGCCCGCGCCAAACTGATGAGCAGATACGGCGCGGAGACCGGCAATTTCGAGTTCGGCCCCGGGATCGAGGCCGACGACCGCGCGCACCGCGATGGCGAGATGGCGTGCTTCACCTGCCACCTTTCCTGGACTACATCGTGTGGCGGGTGCCACCTCCCGATCGAGGCCAACTGGAAGACCAAGTCGCACCGCTATGACGGCGAGGAAACGCGCAATTTCGCGACCTACAACCCGCAGGTCGCGCGCGATCAGATGTTCCAGCTGGGCAAGCATCAGACCACCAAGGGCAACCAGATCGCGCCCGTGCGCTCGTCCTCGGCGCTGATCCTGTCCTCGACCAACATCAACCGCGAACGCATTTATGTGCAGCAGCCGCCGATCAGCTCGATCGGGTTCTCGAGCCAGGCCTTCGCGCCGCACTTCCCGCACACCGTGCGGCTGACCGAGACCAAGACCTGCTCGGATTGCCACCTTTCCGAAAAGGAAGACAACAACGCGATCATGGCGCAGCTGCTGCTCCTCGGCACCAATTACGTCAACTTCGTCGGGATGCATGCCTGGACCGGGCTCGAAGGCGGGATCAGTGCGGTGCGCGTTACCGAATACGAAGAGCCGCAAGCCGTGCTCGGCTCCTATCTCCACCGCTATGCCTATCCCGATTACTGGCGTGCCCACGTCGAGGACAACGGACGCGAGCTCAAGAACTGGGTGCGCGGCAAGGCATTCGACGCGGATCTCTCGGGCGAGACGAAAGCCTTCGAGGAATTCGTCAATGTCAACGAAGGCACGCGCGACCGGGTCGGCTGTCTGCAATTGCGCGGCGAGTATCTGTTCGTCGCTGAAGGCAAGGGCGGTTTCCGCGCCTACGATGTGGCCTCGATCGCCAACAAGGGCATCTCCGAGCGCATCATCAAGGCGCCGTTCTCGCCGCTTGGCCATGACACTCACATCAAGACCAGTAACGCGACCTGCATGGCGCTTGCGACCAACCAGCCGATCGCGCCCAGCCGCTCGACGCCCGAGCTGCGCGAGATGAACCAGGAGCAGCCCTTCCTGCCGATCTACAGTTACGCGGTGATCACCGACGCGGTCGAGGGCCTGATCCTCGTCAACGTCGACACGCTGGCCGACGCCGAATTCCGCAACAATTTCTTCGAGCGCTTCACCTATGCCGATGGGCGTGATGCGTGGAACCCCGATGGCGTGCTCACCGGCGCGCGCCACATCCAGCTCGCAGGCGAAATCGCTTATATCACGGCGGATCGCGGGCTGGTCGTGGTCGATCTGGCGGACCCTGCCAACCCGCGGATCACCGCGGTGCGCGAGCTTACCGATGCGCGGGCGAGCGCCATCCAGTTCCGCTATCTCTGGGTGACGGACGCGGACGGGGTGAAGCTGTTCGACGTGACCGACCTCAAGAACCCGATCGCGCGCCCCGAGGGCAGCGTCCCGCTGGCCGATGCCCGGCGGCTCTATATCGCGCGCACCTATGCCTACGTCGCGGCCAAATCCGAGGGGCTGGTGATCCTCGATGTGACCAATCCACTGAGCCCGCGCGTGGACCAGAAGGTGACGCTGGGCGGCAGCCTCAACGATGCCGAGGACGTGATCGTCGGCTCGACCAATGCCTCGCTGTTCGCCTATGTCGCGGACGGGGTGAACGGATTGAAGGTGCTTCAGCTGACCAGCCCGGATAGCCAGAAAAACTTCTATGGCTTCAGCCCCGCGCCCGTTCCCGAACTCATCGCCTATGCCTCGACACCGACGCCTGCGATCGCGCTGTCGAAGGGGCTCGACCGCGACCGCGCGGTTGACGAGACGGGCGGGCAGATGGCGATCTTCGGCCGGCTCGGCTCGCGGCCCTTCACCCGCAGCGAGATGGAGCGGCTGTTCATGACTCGCTCGGGCGTCCCCTGGAAGGCGCGCGACGAGGTCGACATGAACCGCTGGGTCGGCCGCGAGCCGGCGGCTGACGAGCAGGCAGCTCCGCGCAGTGCGCGCCGGGAGGAGCCCGGGTTCGAGCAGCCGGCGGGCGCGCAATAGCCACTGCCGCTTTCGCTGCCGCTGGCGGGTGCGAGGTCAGGTTGAAGGTACCGGGATGCGCTTTGGCGCGCGTTCCGCAAGCCATCTGGCCGGTCTGGCGTCAGATTGAGGCCCCCGGGCAGGGTAATGGGCACCTGCAGCGAGGCCTTTCAGGCAATTCAGCGTCAGGTCGAACGCGCCTGAGGGCGCCTTGGGCGCGGTCGCGTGAGATCGATTGGCAAGTGAACCGACAAGGTTGAGCGGACCGGGAAGCGCCACAATCGCCCTCCCGTGAGGCCATTTGCATGACATTCGGCTGCTGGCGGCCGCGGGGGCTCTCGCCCCCCACCCGCCCGCGCGCGCGTCAGCTTTTCTCGGCGTCGAGCTTTTCCATCATCGGGACGAGGTTCGCGGTGTATTTCGCGAGCCGCATCCAGTCGCCTGCGGGTTGGAAGTGCGTCACCATCATGCCGTGGTGCCAGTAATGCAGCGCATAGCTCGGCGGCTCGGCATCGACGATCCCGCGCTCGTCGGCGTGGTGGTAATCCATCGGGCGCAGGTCGAGCGTGACTGCGGGGGCGACCGCAGGGCTGATGCTGAGCGGCCGGCCGGCAAAGACCGTGCAGACCGGGCGGTGAAGGTGGCCGCAGGCGATCGAGACGATCTGGTCATGCCCCGCGATCGTGCTTTCGAAGCGGTGAAGCCAAGGCTCGTGCGGGCGCGGGTCCATCCACGGAATGCCGGTGGCGATCGGCGGGTGGTGCATCGCGATCATCGTGGGTGTCGAGGGATGCGCCGCGAGTTCGGCCGAGAGCCAGGCGGCGCGCTTCTCGCAGAAGGCACCGCCATGGCGCCCATGTTCGAGCGTGTCGAGGCACAGGATGCGAAACCCGTTCACCTCGAGCGCGTATTGCACGAAGCCATCGGCGGTGGGGCACTCGGGAAACGCCGCGATCATCTCGTCACGATTGTCGTGATTGCCGGCCATCATGTGGACCGGGCACGGGATCCGCTCGATCAGGCGCTTGATCCGGGCGTAGCTCTCGGGCGTGCCCTTGTCTGCGACGTCACCGCTGAGGAGGAGGAGATCGGGCTGGACCGGCTGGCCGAGCATGTGATCGACCACCCCGACAAACCGAAGATAATTGAATTCCTCGTCACCCGCATCGGCATCGAAGCCCACATGTGTGTCGGTTATCTGGGCAATAAGAACGCTATCTTCACGCTTCGCCATTCCCTTACTCCTTCATCAATGCCGAAAGCGATGCAATTGCATCCTCCATCCCCTTCGGCTTGTTCTGCAATATCGGGTGATCAGCCGGCCATGGATTGGTCGGGGTGTGATAGCCGTGGCACATCGCGCAACCGGAAGGCACGATCTTGGCGGTTTTGACGGCGGTTGCGCCCTTGTGGCAATCGCGGCAGCTTTCAAGATCGGGCAGCAGCAGGTCGGTTGCCGCCTTCGAGGTGGTTGCCTCGTGGCAATCGGTGCACTTCTCTTCCTCATGGGCTTTGTGGCTGAAGAAGCCGTGCATCATGTAGCGATCGGGCAGGTTCACCGGGATCACGTCGGGCTGGCCGCGCGTGCGCGTGGGGATGTGGCAATCGCCGCATACGCCGCCGGGCAGGAGCGCGCGATTGATGCTGATGAGCGAGGAGGCAGGCCGGCCGAAATCGACCGAATAGGTTCCCCCGCTTGCGAACTGGCCAGGGCGCGCGCGCCCCGCGAGCCGCTGCGTGGCGACCGGGCGACGCGGCGCGCGGCTCATCCGCAGCAGGTCCTCGCGCATCTCGGCGACCTTGCCGTGCTTCAATGAGCGGAATTCGCCGCCGACCTCGTCGAACACGAGGCTGTGGCAGCTCTCGCACGCCGGCTCCATGTCGATCTCCTTGAAGCCGATCTTGTCGTCGGTCAGCTCGTGGCAGCTCGCGCATTCGAGCGGACCGTCATAATCGGGCAGGCTGATCGCCATCCGGGCAACCCCGCCGTTTTTGTCCATGTGGATGTCGTGCGGGAACTTGAGCCCGCTTTTCTCGACCGGCTTGCCCGAAAGCGAGACGCGCGAGGGCGCGATGTCCTTGCCATAGGCGGTGTAGAAGGTCGGGCGGAATTGCGGGTGCTTGCCGCCGAAATCGTTGGCATTGCTGAAGGCGACGTTGGTCAGCCGCTGATCGAGCGCGTCGTGGCAATCGGCGCAAAACTCCTCGGTCGAGGCTTGCTGGCGGACCGGGCCTTCATGCTCGCTATGGCACGAGGTGCACGAGCCCGGCCCCTCCTTGCCGAGCGTTTCGGCGACCGCCCATTGCCACGCCTCGCTCGCGGGGAGCGGAGCCATGCCGGCCTTGAGGCGCGGGGCCTTGGCGTGTTCGCCGAGCTCTTCGTGGCAGGTGAGGCAGGTCTTGTCCTGGACCGACACGAACGGGGTTTCGTGGCAGGATTCGCAATTGTCCTTGAGATCGTGGTGCGCGAGGCTGAGCTCGCCCGAGCTCCAGGTGCTGTCGAGCGCGACCTGGCTGATCATGGTGCCATCGCGCGCGGAGTCCTGATCGTATTCGACGGGCGTGCGGGTGAGGTGCGTGATGATCGGCACTGCCAGCAGCAGCACGAGAATGACGAGCGAGAATGCCCACGACATCGCGCGTTTGGAGGGCAGCGCGGTGCCAAGCGCAAAGCCGCGCACGGCATCGGTGTGGCTGCCCTTCTCGGTTGCCTGACGGATCGTGATCGCGATCGGTCCCGGCGCGCCCCCGGCGCTTTCCTGCGCGATTGCAAGGATCGAGGAGCCGAGCTCGATCTCGGCGCCCGCTGCCAGATCGATCGTGGCGCTGGTGGCGGTGCGCCCGTCGATCGCGAAACCGAGCGTGCCGAGCGCCTCAACCTGAAGCGAACCGTCGCCGGCATCCACGATGCTGATATGGCGCTGTTCGACCGCGAGATCGGGCAGGTGGATGTCGTTTTCGGCCGCGCGGCCGACAGTGAGCGAGCGCTGCTCGAGCGTGCGATCGCGCACGATCTCGCGGCCCGTCGCCGTGGTGTCGATGGTGCGGATCAGGAACGACATCGAACGGGGCCCCTCACCAATAGTAGAACACGCTCACGACATGCGCGAGCAGGGCAGCGAGCAAGGCGATCGTCGCTGGCACGTGGATGAATAGCCACACCTCGATCAGCCCGCGGATCCGCAGCACGCGGCGGATCTGGGCGAGCTGTTCGGAGCGGCGGGTGAGGAGCGCATGGACCCGCGCGATCTCGTCCGCGCTCGATTCTGCGCTCTTGGTGCGGTCGAGCCGGCGCAGCGCCATGGCGGTGGTGCAGGCGGGATAGGAGCCCGTCAGCCGGCCCCACGCGCCGCCATGAAAGACGTCCTGCTGGAGCGCCGCGATCACCAGATCGGCATCGGCCCGCCCGAGCGGCTGGGCGGCGGCTTCGAGCTGACGGTCGATCGCGGTGAGCGCCTCGATCATCTGCTGGCGTGTCATCTCCCCGCGTCCCGAGCTGAGCTGGGCGGGCAGCGTCGCATACACCGCAACGCCATAGATCCCGGTGATGATGACCAGCATCATCAGCGCATAAGCGAGCGTGTGAACGTTCCACCCGAACTGGAACCCGGTGTGGAGCGTGCCGATGACGATCAGCGAGAGGCCGAGATAGACATGCGCGCTGGTCCAGGCCTTGAGGCTCCATGCGCCGGTGGTGATCTTGCGCTTGCGGATGCCGAGCAGCGATAGCCAGACGATGAGGAGGACGCCGATCGTCCCGAGCGTATAGCCATACCACGTCCCGCCATTGGGCCGCGGCTCCTGGTCGATCAGGGCATAGCCCGCGATCGCGACACCGCACAAGATCAGGGCGACCCACAGGAACCGGTAGCCCTTGTGCCTGAGGAAACTGACATGGTCGCTGTCGCGCCGCCGCTCGGCGGTGCGGAAACGGGCCTGTTGCGCCCGTTTCTGATCGACCGTCGCCATTAGGCGACGTCCTCGATCAGCTTGGTGTAGGTCAGGAACTTGTCCGGGCTGACGCGGATCGCAGCCCCGGTCGGGCAGGCGCGCACGCAGGCCGGGCCGCCGTCGATGCCTGAACACATGTCGCATTTGATCGCGAGCTTGGCCTTAGCGACGCCTTCCTTTTCGGCGGCCTTCTTGCGCCAGTCATACGACGCCTCGCCCGGGCCGGGGCCGGTGCCGAACAGCATCCATTGGATCAGCGAAGGCTTCTTGGGCGGCTTGGCGTCCATCCGGATCACGCCATAGGGGCAGTTGCGCTGGCAATTGCCGCAGCCGATGCAGGTCTCGTCGATGAACACCTCGCCATCGGGCCCGCGCTTGATCGCGTTGGGCGGGCAATCGGCCATGCAGTGCGGATGCTCACAGTGGCGGCACGAGGTCGGCACGTGGAGATGCGCATAAGTTCTCCCCGCCTCGCGGTCGAGCCGCGAGAGCCCGTCATGGCTGTCGGCGCAGGCCTTCTCGCAATTGTCGCAGCCGATGCACAGCTTCTCGTCGATCAGGAGCACATCGGTCGCCTCGCCGATGCCGTTGTCGACCAGGAACTGCGCGGTTTCGGAATACATGTCGACCGCGCTGCCGAAGCTGTCCTTGCGGCTTTCGATAAAGGCGTTGGTCGCGCGCCGGCCTGCCATGTCCTTCATCGCGCGCTCGCGCAGAGCGGGGTTGCGCGCGAGCAGATCGAGGAAGCCGTCGCCCGGCAGGCGGATCACCTCGGACTTGATCGCGGCCTTGACGGTGGCGGAGCGCACGCTGCCGTCGATCACCGCCATCTCGCCGAAATAGCTGCCTGCGGGCAGATATGAGAGGAACACCGGCCGATCGCCAATCATCTTCTCGACAATCATCGAGCCGCGCCGAACGATGAACACGTCCTTGTCGCCCGCCCCTTCGGCCACGACGATCTCGCCCGCGCGCTTCTCCTGCACCTGCGCTGCATCGACCAGCGATGCGACATCCTCGCGCTTCAATCCCGAGCCGAACATCTGCAGCAATTGCCGCTCGATCGAGATCCGCGTGATCGCCGCTCTTGCCGAGGGCACCTGCGATTGCAGCTTAAGCGCGGCGAGGCGCGAGATCTCCACCACGATCGTGTCTTCCGCCGCGCGAATCGTTGCCCCGCGCCGCCGCCCCGAGATGAGGCCGACCTCGCCGAAGATCGAGCCCGCCTCGATCGGGATCGTGATCGAGGGATCGGTCGGGTTGACCTCCACTCCGACCGAGCCGCTGGCGATCCCGAACAGCGAGGATCCCGGCGCGTTGCGCTCGAAGATCACCTCGCCCGCGCGGAAGAACTTCGCATCGGAATCGAGCATGAACTCGCGCATCTGCAAAGGGTTCATGCCGTTGAGGATCGAGACGCCCTGGCGCAGGAATTCGAGCCATTCCTCGGTGCTGCGATTGCCGGGGAGCCCGGCGAAGCGGGCCGCGATGATCGGCTCGTCGGCGGGCTTGAGCTCGGTGTTGCCGTTGATGAACTCGATGACGTCATAGCCCTGGTTCATGCAGTGCTTGATCAGCGGATAGCCCGCGAGCGCGCCGATCACGAAGATCCCGGGCGCGGTCGATTCGAACACCGGCGAGAGCCGCGGGAAGGCGCCGCGATCCTCGCTCGTGAACTCGATCCCGCATTCCTCGACGAACATGCGCGGCGGGGCCGAGCCGATCCGCGCGATGATCCGGTCGCACCGGATGCGCTCCTCGCCATCGCGCGTGGTCAGCGTGATGTAGCCCGGCTCGATCGCCTTGGTCTCGCTTTCGGTGCGGATCTTGAGCTTGCCCGATTCGTCATCGGCCAGCAGCGCCTTGACGTTGGCATCTTTCGCCGTGGGGAAATCGGTCCCGCGGTTGAGGATCGAGACGGTGTTGCGCTGCGCCGGGTCTTCGGCAAGGCCGCGCGCGTTCTCGATCCCGGCATCCCCGGTGCCGACGATAACGATATGCTCGTCGACATATTCAGTCGGATCGTCGAGCTGATACTGGACATGCGGCAGATCGGCACCCGGGCAGCGCATCCGGTTGGGGTTGCCCTGCGTGCCGATCGCGAGGATCACGTTTTCCGCCATGATCGTCTCGCCATTGGTGAGCTCGATCGCATAGGGCGGGGCGTGGCGCTGGATTTCCTTGACCGACTTGGTGCCATCGCGCGCGCGCATCACGATGGTCTGCACGCTGCCTTCGATCGGAGCGCCGGTGCCGCGGATCGCCTTGGCCTCGGCGTGATATTTCACGTTGACCTTGTGGCCTGCGATCTGCTCGTCCCAGGTCCCCAGGATTACCTCGCGCTTGCCCGCGTCGAAATCGACATCGGAGCGCAACACCAGATTGGAGGGCGTCGCCATGACGTGCTTGCCCTTCTGGTATTTGTAGATCGTGTCCGAGAGGTGATCGGTCTTCTCGAGCAGGACATGGCTGAGCCCCAAGGCAGCCGCACGCGCAGCTGCGCTCAAACCCGCAGGTCCTGATCCGACGATGACGACTTTATACAAGTCCGACAATCTATCCCCCCCTTTGGATAGAGCCTAGCGCGTTCGATCATAATGATGCGGCCAATATATGCCAGAGACAATTGCCCGATTTTGCAGCCGATGGTAGAGATTTTCTATGACAACACAGACTTCGGACAAGGCCCCGGCGGGCACTGGTGCAAAAGCTGCATGGGTGCTGCTCGCAGCGGCGCTCATTCTTGCAGCAGGCTCAATCGGCTACAACATCTGGTCGAGCAGCGGGGGCGACGACGCACCGGTGATCGCCGAAGAGGGCGCGCCTTCGATCGCTGAGCTGCGCGAACTCGCGGAGGCTTCAACCGACGACGCGCGGCCCTGGGCCAATCTCGCCTTTGCGCACTTCGAGCGCGGAGAATTCGCCGATGCTGCGCAGGCTTACGAGCGCGCGGTCGCGATCGATGACAGCGAGGCGGTGCTGTGGTCCGCGCTCGGCGAAGCGCTGGTGTTTGCAAGCGACCAGGCGAGCGTGGATGCCGACCCGCTGCCGCCGCGCGCGATCGAGGCCTTCGAAAAGGCCGTCTCGCTCGATCCGACCGATCCGCGCGCGCGCTATTTCCTCAATGTGCGCAAGGATCTCGCCGGCGATCACGAAGGCGCGATCGAGGGCTGGCTCACACTCTTGCGCGAATCGCCCGTCGGCGCGCCGTGGGAAACCGATCTCGTCCGCACGATCGAGCAAGTTGGCAAGATTCACGATATCGCGGTCGAGGAGCGCCTCGCCAAGGCGATGGAAGGCCGCGTCCCGCCGCTCGCGGTGCCGGGTTCGGGCGCGGTAGCGGGCGCGGGCGCGGCGGAGGGATTGCGCGGGCCGACCCAGGAGCAGATCGCGGCCGCATCGCAATTGTCGCCCGAGGATCAGCAGGCGCAGATCCGCGCGATGGTCGCGAGCGCGGAAGCCAAATTGCAGGACGACCCGGGCAATCTCGATCGCTGGGTGATGGTGATGCGCAGCCATTCGATGCTGGGCGATACCGCCAAGGCCAAGGCCACGCTCGCCGCAGCGATCGCCGCCAATCCCGGCGAACGCGAGGAGTTGCAACGCCAGGCGCAGGCGCTGGGGGTGCAGTAGGGGCGGGGCTTCGGTAGGAGGGGCGCGCGATTTTCCTACCGGCTCAGCCTCTGGTAGAGGCCGAGGTGTTCTTTGACAGTTTGGTATCGTGCGTGCCTCGCGGTGCTTGGCGAAGGCGGATTTGCCCGGATGGGTGATCGAGCGCATCGATCAAACCGGCGCTGATTGATCGAGCGGATTTTGATGCCTGGACAGTGTAACAGGCGGTTCAAGCGAGCCTGATGTGCGACGAAGCGCGGCGCAAATGCGAAGGGGAGCGCCCTTCGATGAAAGACGCTCCCCTTCTGCTAGAACTGGCCTCTGGTTTGGGCAGGTGCCGCGATGCGCTAAAGGTCAGACGACACCGAAGGCGAGCATGGCATCGGCGACCTTCTTGAAGCCGGCGATGTTGGCGCCCTTCACGTAGTTGACATGGCCATCGCCCTCATCGCCGAATTCGACGCACTTGGAGTGAATGCCTTCCATCAGGTCGGTCAGCATCTCGCCCAGACGGCCGTGGTTCCAGCTGACGCGCTCGGAGTTCTGGCTCATCTCGAGACCCGAGACCGCAACCCCGCCCGCATTGGCCGCCTTGCCCGGGGCATACATCACCTTGGCTTCGTGGAAGACGTGGACGCCCTCGAGCGTGGTCGGCATGTTGGCCCCTTCGGAGACCGCCTTGACGCCGTTCTTGACCAGCGTCCTGGCTTCCTCCTCGTTGAGCTCGTTCTGCGTTGCGCAAGGCAGCGCGAGATCGGCCGCGACGCCCCAGGGACGACCCTCGTGATAGGTCGCGCCCTTGAACTCGTCGACATACTCGCTGATGCGGCCGCGCTTGACGTTCTTGAGGTGCTTGACCCAGTTGACCTTCTCTTGGTCGATCCCGTCGGGATCGTGGATGAAGCCGTCCGAATCGGACAAGGTCAGCACCTTGCCACCGAGCTGGGTGATCTTCTCGGCCGCATGGGTTGCGACATTGCCCGAACCCGAGATGACCGCAGTGTGCCCCTCGACCTCGACGCCCTTGTGCTTGAGCATGTTCTGGAGGAAGTACACCGCGCCATAGCCGGTCGCCTCGGGCCGCATGGCCGAGCCGCCATATTCGAGGCCCTTGCCGGTGAGGACGCCCTCCCAGCGATTGACGATGCGCTTGTACTGGCCGAACATGTAGCCGATCTCGCGCCCGCCAACGCCGATGTCGCCCGCGGGAACGTCGGTATCGGGCCCGATGTGGCGGTAGAGCTCGGTCATGAAGCTCTGGCAGAAGCGCATCACCTCGGCATCGGACTTGCCCTTGGGGTTGAAGTTGGCGCCGCCCTTGCCGCCGCCCATCGGCAGGCCGGTGAGCGAGTTCTTGAAGGTCTGCTCGAAGGCAAGGAACTTGAGCGTTCCCTCGGTCACGCTCGGGTGGAAGCGGATGCCGCCCTTGTAAGGACCGATCGCGTTGTTGCACTGCACCCGCCAGCCGCGCTGGACGCGGACATTGTGGTTGTCGTCTTCCCAGCACACGCGGAAGGAGATCACCCGGTCCGGCTCGGCGATCCGGCGCAGGATCTGCGCCTCGTGATACTGCACCTTGTCTTCCATGAATTCGAAGATGTCCTGCGACACTTCCTGCACCGCCTGGACGAATTCAGGCTGGCCCGGATTGCGCTTCTTGACGCCTTCCATGAACTGCTCAAGATTTACGTGTTCGGAAATCGGCATAGTCTACTCCCCCAAATGAACACCCGTCGAAACAAGAACGACCCCAGGCGAAACTGACATTCGCGCGCCGCGCACTATCCGCACAAATTGCACAGAGGCAAGCGGCAAAGCGACACACTCTTGCTCAAGCGCTGCAAAAAGTCGCGAAATCTGCAAGGGTTGCATTCCCGCTCCGGTGGCTTACGAACCTGATGCACCCCGCGCCGCCGCCATAGCGCGCTTTGCAGCGGCGCATTGTAGAAACAGGTCAATGTCGCTGGGCAGGGGCGCTGACACGCCCGCGACAGTTTCGCGATCAGCCGCGCTTTGGCAAGGAGCGGGCGGCGTTGGCCGAGCAGGAGCAGGCATGGCTACGAACCGCGGCGATCTCGCGCCGCAACAACCCCAACGCCCGCCCGATCATCCGATCGCGCCGCCGCTGGTGAACCTCCCGATCGATACCCACGATAGCGGCTTCTACGACGGCTTCAGCCGCGAAGTGACCATTCCGGGCAAGATCATCGTCTCGCTTATCATCCTGTGGGCGATCTTCTTCCCGGTGAGCGCGATGGAAACACTCAAGCTCGCAAATTCGACGATCATTGCAGCCTTCAGCGGATGGTATGTCTATCTCATCGCCGGCCTGATCCTCACCCGCGCAGCGCTGGCGCTGATCCCGCAGACGGGTTCGCTCAGGATCGGGGGCCCGGGCGAGGCGCCCGAGTTCTCGCGGCTTTCGTGGTTCTCGATGCTGTTTGGCGCCGGGATCGGGATCGGGATGCTGACCTTCTCGACCGGCGAGCCGCTGGCACATTTCTCGAACAACCCCGACATCATTCGCGGCACGATCGAACCGCGCTCTGCCGAGGCGGTGCGCCCGGCCTATCGCTACACCTTCCTCCACTGGGGCCTGGGCGCGTGGTGCACCTATGCGCTGGTCGGGCTCGGCATCGGTTATGTGGCGCACCGGCGCGGACTGCCGCTGACGATCCGCTCGAGCCTTGCGCCGCTGCTGGGTGAACGCCTGTCGGGCCTGCCGGGCCATGCGGTCGACGTGGTCGCCGTGGTCGCGACGATCCTCGGCGTCTCTTACACGCTCGCCTTCGGGGTCGAGCAGTTCGTTGCCGGGCTTTATCGCATCGGCCTTGGCGATTGGCTGATGGCCGAGGCAGATGATGGCACCGGGCTCACCGCCTCGACCACGGCCATCGTCATTGCGCTGATCGTGCTGGTCGGCGCCTCGACGCTGAGCGCGCTCTCGGGCGTGGGACGCGGGATCAAGTGGCTCTCGAACATCAACATGGTGCTCTCGCTCGGCCTGCTCGCGCTGTTTGCCGTCGCCGGCTCGGGGCTCTTCGCCTTCCGGCTGCTCGGCACGGGCTTGTGGGACTATGTCGTAACCCTGCCGCAGCAATCGCTCAGACTGTTTGCCGACGATGGCACGCCGGTGGCCGCGGCGCTGGTCGAATGGCAACTCGGCTGGTCGGTGATGTACTGGGCGTGGTGGATCGCCTTTGCGCCGTTTGTCGGCATGTTCATCGCGCGCATTTCGCGCGGGCGCACGATCCGCGAATACATCCTTGGCGTTGCCCTCGTGCCCTCGCTGATGTGCTTTGTCTGGATGACGCTGGTCGGCGGCACCGCAATCGAGCTTGAATTGAGCGGCGCGGCGCAAGGGGCAATCGTCGATGCGCCGATGCCTGACCAGCTCTACGCAACGCTCGCGCTGATGCTCGATCCCGGCCTCGCGGCGATTGTCTCAGGCCTCGTCGTGGTGCTCTTGATGACCTATCTCATCACTTCGGCTGACAGCGCGATTCTGATCGTCAACACGATCAACGGCGCGGGCGACGACGAAGGGGCGCGGCGTTACCACATCGTGTTCTGGGGAAGCGCGCTCGCCCTCGTGGTCGGCTCGATGCTGATCCTCGGCGGGATCGAGGCGATCCGGATCACGATGATCATCGGTGCGCTGCCGTTTTCGCTGGTGGTGCTGGTCATGGCGATCGCGATCATCAAGGCGGTGATCTTCGATCTTATCCGCAAGCACCACGGTGTGCCGACGACCGCCGCCCAGTGCGCCGCCCAGTGCG